>JBNIDR010000030.1:38936-73086 GCA_050108155.1 Bathyarchaeia archaeon
CGCCGTTGCCTGTTACCATGGCATTGGTGATTTCCTGTATGAGCACTGCCGCTTCAGGTCCGATAATGTGTGCACCCAGAATTTTGTTGGTTTCTTTCTCAACGATAACCTTTACGAATCCCTCTGGCTCACCCATAGCCGCGCCCATCGCGGTTTCTTTGTATTCGGCGCGTCCAACTAAAATGTTATAGTGCTTTCTTGCCTCTTCCTCTTTTAGTCCCACCGAAGCGATTTGAGGGTGCGTAAATACTCCATGTGGAGTAGCCCAGAAGTTCATTTTGACTTTGTTTTTTTCGTTTAAGAAATTATGCCATACCAAACCCGCTTCGTAGTTTGCCGCGTGCTTAAACATTTGTTTGCCGATGGCGTCGCCAAAAGCGTAAATGTGCTTCTTAGCAGTTTCTAAATACTCGTTTACGACCACAAAACCTCGCGGGTCAAGTTGAACACCTGTTTTCTCAGGGTGGAAACTGGCTGCATTGGGGGTTCTGCCCACTGCAATCATAATTGCATCCGCCGTGAAGGTTTTCTCTGTTCCGTCTTTCCTGTTTTTGGCGACAAGAATCTTTTGGTTGCCTTCCTCTCTAACTTCGACAGCTTCAAAGTTCAGGAAAATGTCCATCCGCTTCTCCGCTTCTGATTTCAGTAAATCAGAAATTTCAGGCTCCTCTTCCTGTAACAAGCGCTCTTCCCGCTGAACGATAATTGTTTTTGTTCCTATACCCGCGAAGAAATGTCCATATTCCATCCCGATGTATCCTCCGCCTACGATTATGATGCTTCTAGGTTGGGTTTGAAGCTGCAGAACCGTGTCGCTTGTGAGGTAGCTGACTTTTTCTATGCCTTTAATGGGTGGAACTAAAGGTCGTGCACCTGAAGCAATGAAAATGGCTTTGGCTTTTATGGTTTGGCCGCCGATTTTCATGGTGTAGTCGGAGATAAATTCGCCGCTTTCTTTGAACCACTTCATTTCGGGGCTTGCTTCAACCGCGGCTGCCTGCTGTTCTGTGTCATGGGAGACAAGGCTATGCATGCGGTTCATGATTTTTTGGAAGTCAACGCTGTTGAGGGTTGCTTTGACGCCGATTTTCTCTGCCTCAGCTAAAGTTTGTGTCACATCAGCTGGGTAAATCAGCATTTTCGAAGGCACACAACCCACGTTTATGCATGTGCCGCCCATTTTGCCGTTCTCGACTAATGCCACTTTGAAGCCTGATTCTACTGCTGCTGAAGCAACAAGCATACCTGAACCAGAGCCAATAACCAACACATCAAATTCTTCCATAAAACAACCCTTTGAATTTTATACATTAAGGTGAGGAATCCTCTGCAAATAAACCTTTCAATTGCAAGGGCTTGTTTTAAAAAAATCTTTAAGCAGCAAGCAGCATAGCTTCTAGTAGGGATTTTGGTTGTCAAAGAAAAATTCAGCAGAAGAACAAAAAAAGAAGAAAGCTTACTACGGCAAAGGCGAAAAGAAAGCTAAAGCAGTTAAAAAGTAGCTTTAGATAGAAACTGTGGTAGGCAGCGCCTGTCGTGGATGGCGTCGAAACTTTCCGTTTCTTCCTTTTTTAGTGGTAACACGATTCTAGAAACAAGCCCGTTTAGGCTGTAGGGCAATCGGATTAAGCGGTATTCGCCTGTGGTGACCCATTCGTCGATTTCGAAACCACCTTTTTTTACTTCCTTTGCCAGTTCTAGACGCTGCTGAGTAGTCAACTGGTACGTGTCCTTATCCATGACATGAATGTGAAAACCTCTGCCCGAATAAGTTACCCTCAAATCGGAGAAACGCTTGGCGAGATACTCGTATAGGTCCCTTGCTTCTTTTTGTACAATCTTTAATTCGATTTCGCAGAAACTCAAACCCTGATTTCTCGCCATTTTATCGGCGAGTGTGCCGTGTATTGGGCATGTAACGTTTTCTGGGTCCAAATCAAAGGCAAGTTCCTGTCCCACCACTTTTCCGTCTTCATCGTAGACGTTGCGGTCGTAGTAGACGGCTTCAGGTAGAAAATCCACAACCTGCGCTTTCACATCGGCCAAATCCTTGTATTCGTCGATGATGATGGTGGTTTCGGCGTCTTCTTTGTATTGGGGTAGAATGATTTTGGTGTGTCTGCCCATGATAACAGCGAATCTAGTGTATCCTAATTTGCCGCCGAACCAATCAGCGACTTTGTTGATGTCGAATTCTTCGGTGTAGAATTCTTTACGTTCCCCTAAGGTTGAAAAGCGCATGCCAGCGGGCAAGTAGTATTGACCCATAAAAATCACCTAGGCGCTGTTGCCAAAATGTTTTATGGAAAACAAAAGACGTGTTGCTCTCACAAAACTGCTTTCATCTACTCTGTATTTGTTTCTACGATGTTAACTTGTTTTTCAACGATTTGTTGTTGGAACCCATTATGGGCACTCCATTCTTTTTCAAAAACCGATTGCGCCAGTTTTAGAATCTGACGGTTGTTGGTCCACAAACTGGGGACTTCTTTCCAATCAGAAATACAAATGTTAACCTCTTTGTCAAGAATAATCATGCCTAAATCGATCGGTGAAGTGACAAATTTTATCTCAAAATTTAGGCTATCACATAAATTTCCAAGTTTACGCGTTATGTCCAGATTCATGTTTGTTTTTTGAGTTATAACCCGAACCTTTCTCCCTTCCGAAAGAGCTGATATCAAACTTTCATAAAAATTAAAAATTACAAATCCAAAAGCTTCACCCGGACAAATCATTTCACATCTGGCTGCTTTAGAGATTGATTTTTCGAGTCTGCGTACAAAACGTTTTCTTTCAGAAGTTATGACAAACTCTAAATTCTCTTCTTGAGGTGCCATTTTGCTGTTTTCTTCTCGGTTATCAACTAAAAGTTTTAAACTGCTTTTCAACTTTGCCTCTTCTTCTTTTCTTCTCTGAAAAAGCATCAAAGTGCCTTCGCTCAACGGGATGGCTTTGTAAAGGATGGGCGTCGCTATGATTTTTTCCACAAGCCCAAGTTCTTCAAGCACAGGCATAATTCGGTAAATATCCTGCCGGGCGATGTTCGATTGCGCAGCGATCTTTTTTACTTCCGCGGTTTTGAGCTGCGTTAGTGTTAGATAGGTTTTGGCTTGCAACTCTGTAAGCCCTAACTTAACTAGCACATCGACTGCTTCAACGTTTTGCAAGGTCACCAACCTCCATTTCGGAAAAACCAGCGCATATTTTTTTAAATATTTACCCGAATTATTGCGTAATTGAGACCTAATTTAGGGAGTCGTATCGGCAGACCTGCATGGTTGCGCTGATCTTTTGGGTGCTTTGTCAGAAGTGGCACTTGTTACCAATGTTTAAACCTGTTTTTCCGTTACTCGCTTCTCACAAAAATATGGAGATAATAAAAGTGAACAATAAAAAAGCAGCAACTATTTTGATAGCATCAATTCTACTTGTATCTATAGTATCAACATTTGCTTCTCTTCAAACTAGCAACGCAGCTACTTCTGGAGAAATGGAATCCTATGCGTACGTCTCAGTTGAACCCCACTTAGTTGGTGTAGGTCAAACTACCTATGTCGCTATGTGGGTTGACTTTCCAATGCCTGGCGCGACAGAAGCCAACGAAATTAGACGACATGACTACACCCTAACCATAACAGATCCCGACGGTAACACAGAAACAAAAACTTGGGATGTTGTTTGGGATACCACAGGCGTTCAATCCACTTCTTTCACACCTGACCAAGTCGGAAACTACACTTTCTTGTTTGAGTATCCAGATCAAGAATACACTTGGTCATCAACAGACGGCGGCGATGACTCTTACACGGGGGTTACATTCCTCTATTCAAATGCAACTGCAACCTTGACTGTCCAAGAAGACGCAGTAAGCTACTCATCAAATTCACCGCTTCCAACTGAATACTGGTCACGCCCAATATACGGAACCAACGATAACTGGTACACAATCGCATCAAACTGGTTAGGTGGCAACTACTTCGGCACTTTCCAACAAAGCGGCTACAACCTTTGGCAGACCGGAGGTTCAGCACCAGACAGTTCTCACATTCTGTGGACTTATGAACTCGAATCAGGCGGCGTTGTAGGTGGGGTAAACACTTACACTGAAGGTGCAACCTACTATTCAGGCGGTTCATATGAAGGCAGATTCCAAAACGCAATCATCATGGATGGCAAACTTTACTTCAAAGAACCCTTGAGCGACAGCGCTACCGATGGCTCATATACGTGTCTGGACCTTCGCACTGGCGAAGTATTGTGGACAAATGCCGGCATCTACCCAACATTCGGTGAACTTTACACATACGAATCACCCAACCAGCATGGTACAATTGCAAACGGTTACCTGTTCCAAGCTGTCACCACATCATCAACAACACAAACATGGATTGCTTATGACGCAGAAACCGGTAATTGGTTATTCAATTTGACTAATGTTCCATCTACTGGTACAACTGCATACACTGAAAACGGCGAAATTGTCAAATACGTACTTAACTACAACACAACCACACAAACAGGCTGGTTAGGTCTGTGGAACTGGACATGCGCCAACAACACAGCCGCTGGACTACCTGGAACTGGCTCTAGCGCTCTACAATGGCGTCCAGTCGGTAAAGTCATAGATTGCAGTGCAGCATATTCTTGGAACGTTACCATCGACGCTGACTTAACAGGGCTGTCATCACCATCAATTGCATACGTTATCCCCGGCGACACGATACTTGGCACAAGTTCATCTGTAACAGCAGGCATTTCGAGAACCCGAGGTACCGCTGATCCGTACACAGTATGGGCACTAGACTTAACTGAAGGCAACGAGGGCGAACTAATATGGAAAGAATCATACGACGCACCTGACGGCAACGAAACACGTACACTCGGCCCATTAGACCCAGTTAATCGCGTTTGGACTATGACTGATTCTGAAACAATGCAGTGGCTTGGTTACTCTCTAGATACTGGCGACCTACTTTGGGGTCCAACTGACACGGAAATGCGTGCAATGCAATACTTTAGCAGCGGATCTGGTGCAGGTCAAAGAGCAGTCACTGCCTACGGAAATATCTATGTTCAAGGCTACGGCGGTGAACTCTTCTGCTACGACACTTCTGATGGAAGCTTAGTCTGGAAATATAACAACACAGACAGCGGTGTCGACACAGCTTGGGGTCTTATGCCTATCTTTATCTCGGCAATCGCTGACGGTAAAGTCTATGCATTCAACAACGAACACTCGCCTAACTCGCCACTATACAACGGATACTGCATATACTGTCTAAACGCTACCACTGGCGAAGAAATCTACAAGATGCTCAGCTGGGAAGGACAAAGCGGTGGAACCGGTACATCTACAGCAGTCCTAGCAGACGGATCACTGGTCTACTACAACTACTACGACAACCAACTTTACTGTATAGGCAAAGGTGCAACAAAAACAACCGTGTCAGCTCCCAGTCTAGCAGCAACATCAGGTCAAAGCGTAACTATCAGCGGAACAGTTACAGACATATCAACAGGCACAACCCAAACCGAACAGGCAGCGCGCTTCCCGAACGGAGTCCCAGTGGCTTCTGACGAGAGCACATCTGATTGGATGGAATACGTCTACATGGATCAAGAAATGCCAACAAACTTCACTGGTGTCGTCGTTCAAATCTCGGTTATCGATGCTAACAACAACTACCGCCCAATTGGAACAGCAACTACCGATGCATCTGGATTTTACAGCTTCAACTGGACCCCCGATATCACTGGCGCATACAAAGTTATAGCTACCTTCGAAGGCAACAATGGCTACTACGGTTCCTATGCAGAGGCAGCATTCGCAGTTGACGAAGCAGCAGCAACCCCAACACCACAACCAACACAGGCGCCAGGCTTAGCTGACACATACTTTGTCCCCGCAGTAGTCGGCATCATCGTTGCAATTGTCGTAGTCGGAATGTTACTTGCACTTTTGCTGCTCAAGAAAAAACCATAAAGGTGAAGACAAACGAAAACCAATTTTTCCCTCCCTTTTTTTAGTTTTTTCGGCTCGAAAATGGGGCTGAGTGGGCTTCTGAGTTTAAAGTTACGATGTTGCGATCGTAATTGCATTTTTCTTTCTCCTTAAATTTGGGTACCAGAAGCTCCAGCAAACCCTTTTCGGTGCTACTTCAGTAAGCCTTAACTACCTGCCCCTTCTGAAAATATTGTGGTGAATTGTTTTTGCCTATTGACCATAATTTTCAAGAAAAACGCTAAGTCGTCGGTGAACATAACGGACACAAGGTTTGGGGTCCCGTTGAACCTCCGACAGTTTTAGGAATTCATGGAACCACCTCTGCGGTGGATTGGGATGTCTGCGTCGGAGACGGCGTATGCGCCGATGTCTGTCCGGTCTCGCTCTACGAGATGGTTGACACGCCTGGGCACCCCAATTCCAACCGAAAAGCTGACCCCGTGAGAGAAAAAGAGTGTATACAATGCTTGGCCTGTGAGTTACAGTGCCCAGCTGGAGCTATAAAGATAACTCCGCCCCAGTAATCGGCAAGTGTTATATTCGCAGATGCCCCAGTAAACAGCTATGAGTCAGCAACCAACAGGCAAAACTATAATTCTCCAGCCAGCAGACGCCCAAGCAAAAATCACCGATGTAGTCGAAGCCATAATCTCAAGCATAATGGAAGCAGGCGAAGTCAACGTTGTAGGCATTAACGATTCGATGTTTCTTGCCTGCAGCGCCATAAACATGGCAACTGAAATTGCCAAAGTCTACGTTGACGACATCGACATAGCCCCTGTTCAAGTGCCCGCGCTTGGAAAAGTCTCGGTTATCTCCGCGCACCTTTCCCAGAAGCAGGCTGGAGACTACTCTGCACTTGCAGAGCAAGAAGAAAAGAAACTGGCCGATGCTGGAGAGCAAACAATCAGCGTTAGCAGAGCCTCAACTATGGAGCGCCTCGTCACAATCACGCTGTTGCGCTTGGCAAAGTTTGACGAGGTCAAAGTGGTTGCCGCTGGAGGCTCAATTAACGATGCCATAGCGCTCGCATTAAAATTAACTGGCGGACAAATCTCAAAAGACCAAGTCGGCATCAAAATGTTTCACCTCTACTCCATCATCATGCGTAATGACCCAACAAAAAGCATCGCTGCCGTGTCGATTTACCTCCAGAAAGGCGTATCGGCAAGGTACACTAAAAGGCAGACTGAAGTTCTAAAGAAACTGGAAACGGGAACCTAAAAAGGAAAAAGAAAATTTGGGTTTATTTTACAAGAGCTAGATTCTTGTTGACTCTGTCCCAGTTGATGAGGTTCCAGAAGTTCTCGACGAATTTGGCGCGGTCATTCTTGTAGTCAATGTAGTAGGCGTGCTCCCAAACGTCAACTGTCATGATTATTTGGAAGTTGGGGAAAACGTTGACGTTGTGCTTCTCGATTTGCATGATTAATGCGCGGTCTACGCATGGGTGAACTGCTAGTGCTGCCCAGCCTGAGCCTTCGGTGCTTGTTGCCGCTGCAGAGAATACTTTCTTGAACATGTCGAAGCTGCCGTACTCTTTGTCTATGAGATCTGCGATTGCTCCTCCAGGTTCTCCGCCGCCTTTACCTGCTGGAGCCATGTTTTCCCAGAAGGTAGAATGCAGCATGTGGCCGCCGATGTTGAAAGAGAGTTCTTTTGAAACTGCCTTTATATCAAGCATGGCTTTAGCTTCTTTTGCTTCTTCTAGTTTCTTAAAAATTGCGTTGGCTCCATTCACATAGCCTTGGTGGTGTTTATCATGGTGGATTTTGAGCTGTTCCTCAGAGATGTAAGGTGCCAAGGCGTTGTAGGCGTATGGGAGTGGGGGTAGGGTAAAAGTTTTTACTTTCTCCATTATTATCACCAAAAATCTAGAATTCCAAAACGTCTAATGTTTAATATACTTTGCTTTTAGATGCCAAACGATAGCTGCTTTACTGCTCAAGCTGGCTTTAGCTTCAGGCGGGGCAGCGTTGGGTAATTCCTTATAACTCCGATTTGCACTGTAGTTTATTGGTGTTTTATCATGACTAAATCTGAAGAAAATCTAAAAGCTGCGTTTGCAGGCGAATCACAAGCTAACCGCACTTACTTGGCGTTTGCTAAAGCCGCCGACAAAGAGGGCTTACCCCAGATTGCAAAGCTTTTCCGAGCCGCTGCAGAAGCCGAAACGATACATGCCCATAACCACCTAAATGTGCTGGGCAAAGTCAAATCCACCGCAGAAAACTTGGAAGCAGCGGTTTCAGGTGAAACCTACGAGTTCCAAAATATGTACCCCAAAATGATTGAGGATGCAAAAGCCGAAGATAACAAAAACGCTGTGCGCACCTTTGATTACGCAAACAAAGTTGAACAGGTGCACGCTGACCTCTATAAGAAAGCTCTCGAAGCAGCTAAAGCCAAAAAGGACTTGCCAGTAGCTGAAATCTATGTGTGTCCAATCTGCGGCGACACGTTCATTGGCGATGCACCAGACAAATGTCCTGTCTGTGGGCTGCCAAAAGCAAGATTCACAAAAATAGCATAAGCTATTTCTTTTTCTTATTTCAAGCAACTAAAAAGGAAAGAAGGGTTTAGTCTTTGAGTTTTTGGGCGATTTGCACCCCGTAGTCAAAGCATTGTTTGAGTTCTTCCTCTGTGGGAACCCACTTTAACTCAAGACTGGGCTCCATAACTTCAAACCCTGCTTCTTTTGCCATCCTTACCATGCCTCGGACTGCTCCTCCTCCCCAGCCGTAGCTGCCGAAGAAGCCCCACTTTTTGCCTTTAGGCTTGAGTCCTGTTATGTAGGTGAGGAACATGCCTACGGTTGGGAACATGCCGTTGTTGAGGGTTGGCGACCCGACCAAGACAACTTTGGAAGTTGTAATTTCGGTTACGATGTCTGTTTCCGTGGTGGCTCTTAGCTTAAGTAGTTTAACTTCGATGCCTTGGCTGGCGATGCCGTCTCCGATTGCCCTTGCCATCTTGTTGGTGCTTTCCCACATTGTGTCAAAAACTATGATTACTTTCTTCTGTTCAGCTTTGCCCGTACACCAGTCCATGTAAGCGTTCACGATTTTCATCGGGTCCTTGCGCCAGATGATGCCGTGGCTTGGCGCAATCATGTCGAGGGGCAATTGCATGGCGACGACTTCTTGGATTTTCTTAACAATCAACGGCGCGAAGGGGGTAAGAATGTTGGAGTAGTAGGTAACTGCTTCTTCCATTAGGACTTCTTGGTCAACTTCGTCGTCGAAGCGTCCAGAACTGGCGAGGTGCTGACCGAATGCGTCGTTGGGCATCAAAACTTTGTCTTCGATTATGTAGGTGAACATGCTGTCTGGCCAATGCAACATAGGCGCTTCTAGGAAGGTTAGGGTTTTTTTGCCTAAGCTGATTTTATCGCCGCTTTTGACTGTTTCAACCCGCTCAAACTCTGCGCCGTAGTGTTTGATTAATTCGTCTTTGCCTCTTGCGGTGGCGAAGATTCTAGCATTCTTAGCCAGTTTGGCGATGATTGGCAGGCTGCTTGAATGATCCATTTCGACATGGTTGACGATAATGTAGTCAATTTTGTCGAAGCTGGTTAGTTCAGAAATGTGTGTAATCAATTCGTTGCAGAACGCGGCTTTCACAGTGTCTACTAACGCTGTTTTTTCGTCCTGAACCAAGTAGGCATTGTAGCTTGAGCCGCGGGAAGTTACATAATCGTGGAAGTCCCGTATGTTCCAGTCAACAACGCCCACCCAGTAGATTCCGTCTTTAAGAGTGACTCTTACCATATTTAATCTGCTCCAAAATTAAGCACATAAAAAACGGCTTTGTACATTAATAATTGTTTCGCTTGTAGGCGCTTGGTTACTTTCAAGGGTTATATTCA
The DNA here is from genome assembly GCA_050108155.1 of Bathyarchaeia archaeon. Classification (GTDB taxonomy): domain Archaea; phylum Thermoproteota; class Bathyarchaeia; order Bathyarchaeales; family Bathycorpusculaceae; genus Bathycorpusculum. The sequence goes on from JBNIDR010000030.1 coordinate 48,812, forward strand.
GGATAATACAGAAATGTATTATGAAGATTTTTGGAGGAGAACTATTTGAGTTTATTTCCAGAGGACAGAAAAGCGCTTTTACGTAGTGAATTCCAAAAGGAAATGGTTGACCCGGTTCGCATAGTTATGTTTACGCAAGAGTTCGAGTGTCAATACTGCAACCAAACCCGCAGCTTAGCCCAAGAAATCAGCAGCTTAAGCGAAAAATTATCCGTGGAAGTCTACGACTTCGTGAAAGACGCTGAAAAAGCTAAAGAATACGGCATAGACAAAATCCCTGCTTTAGCCATCATCGGCAAAAAAGACTATGGAGTCCGCATCTACGGTATACCGTACGGCTACGAGCTGTCAACATTCATCGAAGCAATAATCAGCGTTTCAAAGGGCAAAACTGACCTCTCTGAAAAAGCCAAAGACGTCCTAAAAGATGTTAAAACACCTATCAAAATAAAAGTGTTCGTTACTTTGACTTGCCCCCACTGTCCAGGTGCCGCAATCCTGGCACATAAATTTGCAGTCGAATTCGATACCATCAGCGCAGACGTAATAGAAGCCAATGAATTTCCCAGCTTAAACATGAAATACAACGTTATCGGTGTGCCAAAAGTCGTAATCAACGACAAAGTAGACTTCGTCGGAGAACTCAGCGAGGACTTGTTTGCTGAGCAAATTCTGTTGGGTGCATTCTAAAAAGGTAAGTTAAAAAATTGAAAAAGGTGAGGCTGATGGTTTAGTGGTGATGTCCACATCCGCAGCCGCAACCACAGCTGTCGCCTTCACCCATTTCTCCGCCTTCGTGGTGGTGATGATGCTGATGATGCTGATCCTCTGAGACTTCGGCGTTAATGTAGAGTTCTGGTTCTTCTTCAAAGCTTTTCTTGCAGCCTGGCGCACAGAAGTAGTAAGTTTTGCCCTTGTAAACAGTTTTCCACTTTGCAGTTTTCTCGTCAACATCCATGTTGCATACTAAGTCTTTAGCCATACATAATTCACCTCCATAACCATTCGTCTTGGATTACTTAGAGTTTTGGTTTAAACCGCCTCAGCAGCGACGCGTTGGTTACAACGGTGACTGAACTGCTAGCCATCGCGATCGACGCGTAGACAGGGTCAAATAGCACATGCAGTATGGGGTAGAAGGCTCCTGCAGCCAGCGGAACTAAGATTATATTGTAGAAGAACGCCCAGAATAGGTTCTGGCGTATTTTACGCATGGTTGCTCTGCTTAGCTGGATAGCGGTCACAACATCGCGCAGGTCGTTCTTGATTAGCACAATATCGCCTGTCTCAACTGCAACGTCTGTTCCTGTGCCGACTGCTATGCCGATGTTTGATTGCGCCAGCGCTGGGGCATCGTTTATGCCGTCGCCGACCATTGCCACGACTTTGCCTTCTGACTGCAAACGCTTAATCTCTGATGCCTTGTCGCTTGGTAGCACCTCTGAAACTACACGGTCAACGCCGACTTGAGCTGCAATGGCTTGGGCAGTGCGTTTGTTGTCCCCCGTCAGCATGATGACTTCCAGTCCCATGCCTTTAATCGCTGACACTGCCTCCTTGGAGTGCTCCTTCAATGTATCAGCAACGGCTATCAGCCCTGCAGCTTTGCCGTCAACTGCCATAAGCATCGCTGTTTTACCCTGCTCTTCAAATGCCGACATTTTCGTCTCCAACTCGCCGATTAATACGTTATTGGTTTCCATGAGTTTACGGTTGCCAAGTAGCACTTTGGAGCCTTTGTACTGGACTTCAACGCCCTGGCCGGGGATTGCGTTGAAATCGTCTGGGTCTTCTAAATTGAGCCCTCTTGTTGTTGCCAACTTGACGATAGCTTCGCCTAATGGGTGCTCTGAGTTCTTTTCTGCAACGGCTGCGTATTGTAGTAGTTGATCTTGGGTGAATTGGGCGCCGCTTTCTATGTCGGTTACTTCTGGTTCTCCTTTGGTAAGGGTGCCTGTTTTGTCGAATACGACAGCTCGAAGCTTATGTGCCGTTTCGAGGGCTTCGCCGCTTTTGATTAGGATGCCGTTTTCTGCGCCTTTTCCGACACCAACCATGATGGCTGTCGGAGTGGCAAGCCCCAATGCGCATGGGCAAGCGACAATTAAGACGGCGATGAATACGGTTAGTGAGAAGATGTATGTTGCGCCGAACAGGAAGTACCATGCAAACGCCGACAGCGTCGCGGTTAAGATGATGGCTGGCACGAAGTATCCTGCAGCTATGTCGGCTAAACGCTGTACAGGCGCCTTTGAAGTCAATGCGTCCTCGACAAGGTTGATTATTTGGGCGAGTGCGGTGTCTTTTCCAACCTTCGTTGCTTCGAACTTAAATGTGCCTGTCTTGTTCATTGTGGCGCCTATGACTTGGTCGCCTTTGCGTTTCTCAACTGGTATGGATTCGCCAGTGATGACTTTCTCGTCAACAGCCGAATAACCCTCTATTACTGTGCCGTCAACTGGGATTTTCTCTCCTGGACGCACAACCACGATGTCGCCGACCTGAACCTCCTCGACTGGGAGCTCAATTTCGACGCCGTCTCGGATGACACGGGCGGTTTTAGCTTGGAGCCCCATGATTTTTCGGATGGCTTCTGAGGTTCTGCCTTTAGCTACTGCGTCAAGTAGCTTCCCAGCTAAGATGAACGTCATAATCATGACTGATGTGTCAAAGAAAACTGCTGAGTCTGGGAAAATCTCTGGGAAAAACGTGATTACTGTGCTGTAAATCCAGGCTGTTGAGGTGCCCATGGCGATTAGGGTGTCCATGTTGGCGGTTTTGTTGCGAAGCCCCTTGTATGCGCCAACGTAGAAGGTCCAGCCCACAATGAACTGCACAGGAGTGGCTAAAAGGAACAGAACGATTTTGGTTTGTTCCATGGGTAAAACGGGGAGCCACATCAAAAGCATGATGGGTACTGTTATGATTGCACTTGAGGTTAAGAGAATTTTTAGGCGCCGGATGTGGCGTTTTCGGGCTTTATCCTCTGCATCCTCAACGCTTGCGCCTTGCTGCTCGACGACTTCGTAGCCTGTGTCGGTTATGGCTTTTTTGATGGCAGGGAGGCTGATCTGGTTTGGGTTGTACTCTACTATGACGCGTTCGGCTGCGAAGTTTACGACTGCGCTGTAGATGCCTTCTTTGGGCTGGAGGACTTTTTCGATTGTTTTGGCGCAGTTGATGCAGGTCATTCCGCCGACTTGGATGCTGATTTTGTCGTGGATGACTTGGTAGCCTGTGTCTACAATGGTTGCTTCTATGGTTTTTTGGTCTACAATGGCGGGGTTGTAGTCGATTAGGGCTTTTTCTGCGGCCAAGTTGACGGTTGCTTGGGTGACTCCGTTGAGTTTCTTTAGAGCTTTCTCTATGGCGCGTGCGCAGTTTATGCAGCTCATGCCGCCGATGTTTAGTACAAGTTTTTTTGTTTGGGGTTGGCTCAACGTTTTGCCTCCTTGCTTCTGTTATTGTTTTATGGTTGTGGCGGCGATATAAGTATTTCTTTTAAAGATATATCTTCGTGATATTTATGATTAATAAAACCAAAACACCCAACCAACAAAAGAAAACAAAGGCGACAAAAAACGCCCAAATCACTCAATACGCTTAATGATGTGGTACCCAAACTGTGTCTTAACCGGGCCAGAAACCTGTCCCTTCTGTAATTCAAACGCGCACTTTTCAAACTCCTTCACCATCTTGCCGCGCGAAAAGGTCCCCAAATCTCCGCCCTTCTTGCCGGAGGAACAGAGCGAGACTTGTTTGGCTACTTCACTGAATTTTTCGCCCTTGTCGAGGCGGGCTTTTACGTTGTTTGCTTCGGTTAGGGTTTTGACAAGTATGTGAGCACAGTGGACTTTGGTTGACATGATACATTTTAGGGTGTTTTTGGGATATAACTCTTACTTGGGCGGCAGCTTGATTTTTATGGGAAAACGTATTTTTTTAATGTTTAGTCTAAATCTTCAACAAACTGCTTGCGTTTGTTTCGCCTTGTTTTTACATGATACTGTTAAAATGTTTGCCCCGCAAACAATGGTTACTTCGAACTTCGAAGTACCTGCTGCAGATACTGTTAAAGGACAAGCAACCCATAGCTGTAACCATGAAAACCGATAGCGCCCTCGTAAACATCGACGAAGAAGAAAACCTCGACCAAGTCACAGCAGAGCAGCTAGCCAAAATCGTTGAGTTTCTACTTAATCTAGAAGACTAAGATTTTTCACAATTTTCTGCTGTTCGTTTGCTTTCTGCTTGTGGAATCAGTCTCAATCAGGCAGCAGACCAAAGCTCGATTCAGAATCCAAAAATGCCGCCCTGTCCAATGGCTGCGCCCAAAAAGTGTTCATGGCAAATAACTAACGAATACAGAAACGGAAAAACCTGCATCCGAAAGTTATGTTACAAAAAATTTTTTAATAAAAGAGGAAACTCTCTCAGCGAGTGAGAGACAACTTTTGGTTTTTACTCGATTACCTGAATTGCACCTTCAGGACATTGTGCCTCGCAAGCTCTGCAAACCAAGCATTCGCTTTCCTTGGTTGGAACTGACTTGCCGTCTTTGATTTCGTAAACGCCGACTGGGCAAGTGTTGACACAAGTTTCGCATCCAGTGCATTTGGCATCGACAACAATTTTTACCATTTTTGTCTTACCTCTGGGATATTTACGTCAAAAGCTTCTGTGTAAAATAAAAGGTTTTAGGTGATTCATCGGATTTTTTCACGTAGCCTCAGCAAAATTCCGTTTATCGCTGCGTCTGCTTTGTCGTGGAGTTTCTGGTGGCTAGCGATTTCTTTCTTGTAGGCTTCCAAGCTTATTTCGCCCCTGCTTTGGCGTGCAGCTATGTTTCGCATGTTTTCTTCCGTCTCGGCTAGATCCTCTTCGGCTAAGTCGAGCTGCCGGATCAGGTCTGGGTAGTTGCCTGATGAACCGCGGAAAACTGCCTTGGTGCGTTCTATGCTTCGGGTTAAGCTTTCAATTCGGACTTCTATGGCTTTCCGTTGAACCTTGTATTGGCGTCTGGGAACCTTTCCTTTATGTGCTCTTACCTCAAGAGCAATTAGTTCTGCTTTGAGTTCCTTGCGGTCCTCGTAGATATTTAAGAAGTCTCTGATTATGTCAGCAGTTATGGGTTGTCCCGTCTTAATTTCTTGAAGGTGTTTCTCATGCTTTGGTGAGAGTGTTGGTGGTCTTAGAGTTAGTTTTTCTGCTCGGGTCTTGTAGGTTTCCTCTCTGGGGCGGCGTTTCTGGTAAATAACTGCGCCGACGCAGCCTATTGCGGCGGCAAATGCAGCCCAGAAAGTGGGTCTGAAGGATACCCAAACGGGATTATAGTGGTATGTGAGTTGAATGGTGTTCTGTTGGGGCGTAAGGTAATCAACGTAACTTATGCTGTTCTCGGTTATGGTCAGCGTATCTTGATAAGTTGTTCGGGTTAGGGTTGATGCGGAATCAAGCGTGCTTACTTGGGGAGTTACGATTGTTGCTCCTTCTGGTGGGTTAAAAATCATTGTTGCTTGCTGTACGAGGTATTGGAAGTCTGGGAAAAGCTGGAAATCAGACAGCACGTACTGGTCGCCTTGGAGTGTGGCGCCGGGCAGATTGTACTGGGCAGTCAGTGAGGTGGATTGACCCTTGTTTATGAAGGATGATAATGTGGCGTTAACGAGAAGTACGTCTGAGCGGCTTGATTGATAGTAGGTGAGTGCTGCCCCAAATGAGTCACGAACAACCACGTTTGAAGATTGAGGCGGCAAACTTAGTACAAACGAACTGACAGATGCCCCTGTGTTGCCAGTTATGCGGTAACTATCCACTACTGTTACTGTGCCAGTTGGGTCTATGGTTATCTGGCGGTTTAAGTTGCTAATTGTGGTTAACTGAATTGCTCCTGCTGAGAGTTTCACGTTTGCGCTACCTATGATGTAAGTGTAGGCTGGTAGGTTCGATTTGGCGTAGGTCGCTTGGTCAGTGTCTCCGTCCTCTTTGGTTATGGCAATAGATGAGTGTTCGCTGGGGAACGTAACTGTTGTGCTGCAGGATTCCACTTCTTGAGCGAGGCAGGGGTAAGCTGGATAGTTAAGGGTATAATTGCCGTTTCCGTTATCGGTTACTATATTATTCGATAAGATGAATGCTACAGTGAATGTGGTGGGTGTGTATCCATTGAAGTCTACCTGTGCACCATAAAACGCTGATTGGTCCCCAAGTGGAACACCCAAGTTCACTTGGTAAACGCGGGTGTCGTCGTATGCTATGGCTTTTAGCACATCTGCGCTGTACTGGAGAGGCACTGCAATAGTGAAGCTATCAGAGGCTGGGCCGCTGAGGTGGATAGTATCTATTACGGCAACATTGCCTGAGTACATAACTTGGACTTGGTGATCTACGGTCTTAATGCTTGGGGTGGTCTGTGCAGAAACAGTAGTTTCTGGTAAAGCGAAAGATAAAATGGTCAGTAATGCGAATGCCGCTATAAAGATTGATGCAGAGGTTCGCTTCACGAGGTTCACCAGATTAGGTGTTTCTTTGGGGCACCCTGTTTATTTACTTTTACCGCAATCTTCCCCAAGACATTCAGGGCTTCACTACAAAAAGTCTGTGTTTGATTTTTTGTTAGAGCAATACGTTGGTAGCGGGGAGTAGATTTGAACTACTGATCTCTGGGTTATGAGCCCAGCGGGTTGATCCTGGCTACCCCACCCCGCTACGTTTCTTTATAAACTGCGGCCAGTGCACCGTATTATTTACTGCTCGATTATTAATAGTTTCACTTTCATATTTCGGCAAAAGCATTTTAGTGTCGAGTCTATTTCCCTATGGCTGGATGTTCACTTTGGACAAGCCGTACTTACGTAAACTCTCAACCCCGACCCTTGACAATCCAATCTTTGTTCAGGGATTGCCAGGCTTCGGCAACGTTGGGCGCATAGCGGCTCATCTGCTCATAAAGTTCTGTGACGCTAAGCCGTTTGCGGAACTCTACTCGCCAACATTTCCGGATTACGTGGGCATAACCGCAAAGGGCATATGTCACTTGCCCCGCTACGAATTCTTCTATGCGCCGATGGAGAAGAACAATCTTGTGATTATGACTGGCGAAATCCAGCCTTCCTTTGATGACGTTGTTGCCCACTATACTGTCTGTGATTCTGTGCTTGACTTTGTTGAGGAAATGGGTTGCCACTTTTTGGTGACAATGGGTGGTGTTCCTATAACTGAGGATAAAACACAGGTTTTCGTCGCGGCTACTTCGCCTCGTTTGGCAACGGAGTTTATGGAGAAGGGCGCTGTGATTTATAGTAAAGGCAGAATCGTGGGTGGTACTGGCTTGACTTTGGCGTTGGCGAAGGAACGCAAAATCGACGGCGTCAGCTTATTGGGCACTACCATGGGTTTCAAGGCGGATAAGGGCGCCGGTTTTCTGGTTTTTAAGTTTCTGATGAAGGCTTTGGGAAAAGAGATAAAAGAAGGTTTAATAGAAAACAATCAACCTGAAGAGTCATAAGTTGGGCGTTGCATGAACAAAAATACTGAAGTAGAAAACATGGAAGTAAGCGGTATAGAATCCAAATTCACCAAAGTAGCCTTAACCATTGTCGCCGTGCTGCTGCTATTTGTCGGTCCAACATATATTCCGTATCTGATGAGTGACGTGGCGAAAATCGATTACTTCGCCTCAATCGGAGTCGGCGCATTGCTCTTTATAGTCGGCTTGGTAATGCTGGTCTACTTGATCCGCAAAAAAGTCATAACTTAAAATCCAAATTTTTTGCCTCAGATACCCTAGAGTGCATCATCTAGTCAGCTTTTTAGATTCTTCATCGGCACCCCAATAGGACAAAGCCAGTTTAATTAAACTATTCATGGCTGCTCCGCTGTTTTTCTAGTAGTTGTTGTTGCAGGGAACCGCCTATACACAACAACAACCAGCGGGCTTAGGGGTATTGGGCTTTTATTGTTCTGCGTCCGCTTGCGATTCCAAAGACCACAACATACAATACACATTTGATTGGGGAGACGGCACTCAAACGCAGACCGGCTGGGTGTCTAATTATCAATCCGCTAGTGTGGCGCATTCATGGACTTCAGGAGGGATATATAGCGTTTCCGTTAGAGCCCAATGCAGTAATGGTCAATATAGCAGTTGGTCCTCTCCGATTAGTATAGCAATAGGTTCAGCGTTAACTGTGTATGCTGTTGACCAGCATAACAATTATTTCGCTGTTCCACTCTATATAGACAATCAATATGTTGGTAATACTGGCAGTACCTATCCTGTCTCAGCTGGCTATCATCAGGTCGCCGTTGAAAACAACCTTTATGGTATTCTTATCTTCAATTGCTACTACCATGATGGATATTATGACGGAAGCAATCCTCTGTCTCTGACGATCACTGCACCCAAGACAATAACAGCTTGCTATTACAATTACTTAGGATAATTGGTTATCGGAGGTCAACCTTTTTTGAATCGCTATCATTTGACAAAAAATCGAAAAATAGGCTTGATTAAGAGATTTGAACGAAAAAATTAATAATCTAAATTCAGTAAACTGCCGTTGGGATATTCATGTCTAAAAGATTATTATTGCTGTCTTTTGCAATTTTTATTCTAACAATACTCTATTTGGCGTTCGCTACACTTGTTTTAGCAACTGCACACAACGCAGACGATTCTTGGGTTACAAAGACTGCACTACGTCAACCAGTGAGCACACTTAACGCTATAACAATAAACGGGGCGATTTTCGCTATTAGTGGCGAGTCAACCCAAATCTATGATTCAGCGTTCAACTCGTGGACCATCAAGACCAAGATGCCTATTCCCCTTGAGGAGTTTGGCATTGCAGCTTACCAGAACAAAATCTACTGTATTGGCGGATACATCAACGGTGCAAGCCCCACAAACATCACCTTGATCTATGACATAACAGCTGATAACTGGACAAGAGGCTCCCCGATGCCCACCGCCCGAGGATGGCTTGATGCAAATGTTATAGATGGAAAAATCTACGTGATAGGCGGATGCAATGCGACATCATGTATTTACCAAACAGAAGTCTACGACCCCTTGGCGGATGCTTGGGCAACAAAAACTTCCATACCCGAATTGGCAACAGCGTATGCTTCAGCGGTCGTTAACAATAACATCTACGTTTTCTATTCTAACGTAACACAAATCTACGATGTTACGACCGATTCTTGGTCGGTTGGGGCTTCGCCAACTTTCCCCGTCTTTTTCGGTCGTGCGGCAGCTACGTCTGGGGTGAATGCTCCGCTGAGAATTTACGTGTTAAGTGATAACTCAAGCGAGCAGTTGAGTTCTGCCACAATTACTAACCAAATTTATGACCCCCAAACCGACTCTTGGACAACTGGTGCCTCTTTGCCCACGACCCGCTTTGGTTTCGGCTTAGCCCTCCTAAACGACAGGTTATATGCCATTGGCGGTAACACCCAAACCTACCGAGACTTCAACGACCTACTACACGGTCCCTACTCTGCTGTTTTTGATACTGTTGAGCAGTACACACCCTTCGGATACGATGCGGCGGGGTTGACTGTTTCTCCTGCTATTCCACAATCTACACCCACCCCCACAGCCTCGACGGTGGAGCAAGCAAATTATAACCTGATAATAGCGGTTGTTGTGGTTATAGCCGTAATTGGATGCTTAATCTACTTTTACAGCAAACGAAAGAGAAAGTTCAGAAAAGTTTAGTTTCAATATGCTTCCAGAATACATAAGGCATATTAGATATTCATGGAGAAATAGGAACTTGCCATGCCAGATAAGCCCCGGCTCCCAGAAGCCCTCACAAGGGGCGAAGACATCAAACGCACAACCATCATTTTGGAGCGGAGCGAACGCGAATTCATCGAGTCCCTAATCGCAGAGGGCAAAGAACCCGGCATAAAACCCCTCATCAGCAAGATGCTTGACATCTATAAGAGCCTAAACGTCGAAGATTGGCANTTCCCAGGCGAATACTATTGCGGCATCAGCAGAATCGCGTTTGTCAACGTTGAACTCGTTAACATTTTGACGCAGCAGATTCCCAAGGAAAGATGGGTTGAAGTCGGCACACGCATGGGCGGCGCCCTCAAAGTCTCCATCCAATCCACGCTGGGCGTAGACGCCAGCAAACAGGAGAACTGGGAAGCTGTCTTCCGCCGCCTCAAAGTGCAGGGCTTCGGAGATCTCTACCTCAAAGACAAATTTCTGCTTCTAAAAAACCCGTTCATCAACGACTGCGAAATTTGGCGCGGCATCCTGCAGGGACTGTTTGGCTTGGAGTTGGAGACCCGTAACTCGGTTCCCCCGATGGTTTTTGAGATAAAAAAGCCTAAGTCAGCCACGGTTTAGCTGTTTGCCCTTGTTTGACAGTTAAATATTAGAAAGGGTTTATATGGGAGACAGTTGTTGTGGTGTCGTTTAGTGACGTATGATGAGGGATTGCGTTCATACAAGGCGATTGCCTTCATTGAAAGCTTAACGAAAACTTATTGTAAATTAGGCGCAACCCCCAAGCAAAACGTTTCTGCAAAAACAAACCCATTAGAATACTCTCTAAATGTTAAGGTGAAAATTTATGGATAAAATTAAATTTGCAATACCGAAAGGTTCCCTAGAAAAAGCAACAGCTGAATTCTTCTCTAAATCAGGCTTCAAAATCGGCGCTTCAGACCGAACATACCGCCCCAGCATAAACGACCCAGACATCGAAATGAAGGTTCTGCGTCCACAGGAAATCCCCGTGTTCGTCAGCGAAGGCCTACAGGACATAGGCATCACAGGCGAAGATTGGGTGAGAGAAAACCGCGCCGACGTGGAGGTTCTTCAGAATCTCGAGTACGGCAAAATCCGCCTAGTCATCGCCGTTCCAAAAAGCGTTCCCGAAGGCACCACGCTGGGTCAATTCATGGAGTCCGTTTGGGCGCAGGGCAGAAACTTCCGTGTCAGCACAGAATACCTAAACATCGCCTCTGATTTCCTCAAAAGCACCCCTGAATACAAGAAGCGCTTCGGTGACAGCGACCCGATGCTGGTTACGCCTTGGTGGAAAAAAGGCGACAACCCACGAGCCAAAATCTTCCTCTCCTTCGGCGCAACCGAAGCCAAACCACCGGAAAACAGCGACTGCATCATGGATGTAACCGAGACGGGCACAACCATCGAAGCCAACAACCTCCGAATAATAGAAACCGTCATGAAGTCAGCAGCCATCCTAATCGCCAACAAAAAAACGCTCGAAGACCCAGAGAAACGCGAAAAAATCTTCGACATAGTCGCTCTCCTAAAGGGCGTTGTTGATGGCTCCAAGAGAATTCACATATTCGTCAACGTCAAAAAAGAGAACCTCCAAAAACTGCTAACCGAGTTGCCAGCGCTCAAAAACCCCACTATTTCGCCGTTGGCAGACGAGGCTTGGGTAGGCGTGAACACAGTCATCGAAAAGGACTGCTTCATCGGGTTGCTGCCGAAAATCCGCAAGATCGCCCAGGGCTTAGTCGTTTATGAGCCGCGGCAGGTGCTGGCGCTGGATGAGATTGCACGGAGAAACGAAAGCAGATGCAAAAAGGACTAGCATTGAAAGTTTGGAGTTCAAAGCAGCTACCAAAGGATTGGTTTCGTAGGCAGCAGGCTGAACAGAAAGCCACTGCCGAACTTGAAGCCAACGTAAAAGCAATCATAAGCCAAGTCAGAGCCGAAGGAGACCGTGCGCTCCTTGACTTTGCACTCCGATTTGACAAAGCCAAACTCACCCCCTCAACCATGAAGATTTCTGCTGAGGAAATCAAGGAAGCCTACAGTCAAGTCACCAAAGAGCAGGTTGCCGCCATCGAATTCATGAAGCAACGCGTCAGCGTCTTCCAAAAACAGCTACTGGCTAACACTGATGTTAGAGCGTTCAACGAGGGCATAATGGTGCAGACCTTGCTTCGCCCCATCGAAAGCGTCGGCTGCTACGTGCCCGGTGGGCAAGCGGCTTACCCCAGCACCGTAGTCATGACTGCGCTGGTAGCCAAAATAGCAGGTGTCTCAAGGATTGTGGTATGTTCTCCCTCGAATGCAGAGGGCAAAGTTAACCCGCTGGTTCTTGTTGCCTCTGACATCTGCGGAGTGACCGAAATCTACAAAGTCGGCGGAGCCCAAGCCATAGCCGCACTCGCATACGGCACAGAAACCATAGCGCCCGTCCGCAAAATCGTTGGACCAGGCAGCAAATACGTAACCGCCGCAAAGGTTCTGGTTTCGCAGGATGTCGCCATCGACATGCCCGCTGGCCCAAGCGAAGTCTTGGTTTTGGCAGATGAAACTGCGGATGCACGCTTCATCGCCTACGACCTGATTTCGCAGGCGGAGCACGGCACAGACAGCGTCGCCGCACTAATCACGACCTCGCAGAAACTTGCAGATCAGGTGCAGAAAAACCTCAGCAAATTCGTAGCGGTGGCGCCCCGTTCAGAAAAAATCTCTGAATCCCTAAACAAATACGGCTTCATAATCGTCTGCGACGGCATAGAGGAAGCAGTCAAATTAACCAACCAATTCGCCACCGAACACCTTGAAGTCATGACCAAAGACGCCAAAGCCCTCGCCGAGAAGCTGGTTGCAGGCTTAATCCTAATCGGACCCTACAGCCCCGTGCCGCTCAGCGACTATGCAAGCGGAACCAACCATGTTCTACCCACAGGCGGCTTCGCAGCGGCATTCTCTGGCCTATCAGTAATAGACTTCATGCGCCGAGTCAGCATCGCAGAATGCTCCCGAGAAGGCTTAGAAAAGGTGAAGGCGCAGGTCAAAGTTTTAACTGACACCGAGAACCTTCCTAACCACTACAAAGCTATAGCGGCGAGGTTCGAGCCATGAGTGCGTCTTACCGTGCATGGATGAAGCAGAAGCTTGCCAAGCTGGAAGCCATCGACTGCTACAGTGCAGGCGCAACACCGGAGGGTTTAGCTAAGCAAATTGGCGTTGACCAATCAAAAATTGTTAAGCTCAACTTTAACGAGAACCTCTTCGTTGATCGCCAAAAGCAGACGGCGCTGATGAAGGAGCTTGCCGAAGAAATCGATTTGCGCATGTACCCCGAAGACGAAGAGCCTAAGCTCCGTGAAAAACTTACGGGCTACATCGGGGCACCTGCAGATTACCTCGTAATTGGTAACGCAGGCGATGAACTGCTGGACCGCATGGTCCGTCTCTTCATCGAAAAAGGCGACGCTGCAGTTTCATTTACGCCTTCATTTGCTATTCCGCGGCTCTGTGTGAAGCGGCAAGAGGGCGAATACATCACAGTACCCCTCAAAGAGGACTTCCAACTCGACGTCGAGGGTATGCTCGCCAAGTTCTCCGACAAAACCCGCCTGCTCTACCTCTGCTCGCCGAACAACCCGACCGCTAACCAGATGAAACCCGAAGACATCGAAAAGCTGGTGAAGGCGTTTCCGGGGGTCGTTATCCTTGACGAGGCGTACGGCGAATTCGCAGACTACAGCTTTGTACCGCGTATTCGAGAGTTTCCGAACATGATTATTCTGCGGACTTTCTCCAAAGCCTTCGGATTAGCCATGCTGAGATTGGGCTACGCCGTCGCTAACCCCGAGCTAGCCAAGGTTGTCCGAGAAAAAGCTCCCCTGCCCTACCCCGTGAGCGGTTTCACGATTCGCATGGGCATCAAAATGCTCGACAACATCGAAATCGAGCGGAAGGCGGTGGCGGCTTTGGTGGCGGAGCGGGGAAACCTCATAAAGCAACTCAACCAGATAGAAGGCGTACAAGCGTTTCCCTCGCAGGCGGACTTCGTACTCATAAACACAGAGGCGCCCGCAGATGAGGTCTACCAGAAGCTCCTCGGCAAAGGTATAATGCTGAAGAAGTGGGGCAAGCTGCTCCAGTACGACAACTGCTTCCGCGTAACCGTCGGGTTACCCGAGATGAACGCTAAACTAATCGAGGCATTAAAGCAAATTCAGAGTGACTTAAGATGAGATGTGAAGGGGTATTCCGTAAAACCAAAGAAACCGAAGTAAAAGTCAAAGTCAACCTAGACGGCGAAGGCAAAGCCGTCATCGACACGCCAGTTCCGTTCCTAAGCCACATGCTAACTTCACTCGCCACGCACAGCCTAATCGACATCGAAGCCTCCGTCAAAGGCGATTTGGTACACCATATGGTTGAAGACCTTGCTTTGGGATTAGGCGAAGCCCTAAACAAAGCCTTGGGCACCCGCGAAGGCATCAATCGCTTCGGCAACGCCGCCGCACCAATGGACTGCTCCCTAGCCTTTGCCGCAGTGGATCTGGTTAAACGTCCCTACTTCAAAATTGACCTCAAACTTAGAGGCAAAAAAGTAGAAGACATGCCAACCGAAGACATAGTCCACTTCTACGAATCCCTAACCCAAACACTCCAAGCCAACGTGCACATCTTCGTCGAGTACGGCAGCAACGACCACCACAAAGCAGAAGCCGCCACCAAAGCCCTAGCGCTCTCGCTTCGGCAAGCAGCCACCGTAGACCCGAGACGCAAAGGCATACCCAGCAGCAAGGGCGCTATCTAATGGCAAACGCAGTTATCTTCGACTACGGAGTCGGCAACCTCCTCAGCCTCAAAACAGCACTGGAAAAAGCAGGCTTAACCGCCACCATCGGCGCCACCTCAGCAGACCTAAAAGACGCCGACGCCATCGCCCTGCCCGGCGTGGGAAGCTTCACAGCCGCATTGGAACGCCTCGAAAAAGTCAAAGAAACACTCCAAGCCAAAGTCACTGAGGGCACGCCGCTTCTGGGAATCTGCTTGGGTCTGCAGTTGTTCTTTGAAAGCAGCGAAGAAGGACCCGGCAGCGGACTCGGATTCTTCAAGGGCACAGTCAAACAGTTACCAAACACAGTCAAGGTTCCCCACATGGGCTGGAACACACTAAACATCGTCAAGTCCACATCGCTCTTCGACGGTATCGCAGAGGGTACATACGTCTACTTCGTACATTCCCTTTACCCCCAGCCAAAAGACCCAAGCATCATAACAGCGAAAACCGAGTACGGCGCCACCTTCACCTCAGCAGTCAACCAGAAAAACATCTATGGAACCCAATTCCACCCCGAAAAATCCGGCGACGTAGGCTTAAAAATGCTTAAAAACTTCGCACGGGCAGTTGTTAGGTGATTTCTGATGCAGCTTATTCCAGCAATTGACTTAATGGGCGGCAAAATCGTGCGTTTAACTCGTGGTCAAGCAGAAACCGCCAAATGCTACGAAAAAGAATTCGGCACCCCCATTGAAGCCGCAGAGAGGTGGCGGGATGAGGGCGCAGGTAAACTCCACATAATCGACTTAGACGCAGCGTTTGGCATAGGCGACAACCGCGCTGTCATCGCCGAAATCGCCAAAAAAGTCTCGCTGCCCATCCAAGTGGGTGGTGGCATACGCAGCTTTGAAGCCGCCGAGAAACTTCTCAAAATTGGCGTCGCCCAGGTAATCTTGGGTTCTTTAGCATTCACTGACCCTTTAGTTATAGGAAAAATCATAAACCGTTTCGGCCACGACTCAACAATAGTTGCATTGGACAATGTAGCTGGGCGTATTATGGTTGAGGGTTGGCAAACAGAGACACCTATGACTGTGGATATGGCGCTTGAGAAGTATACTGTGTTTGGCGCCCAAACCTTCCTAATCACCTCGATTGCACAGGACGGCATGCTCACTGGCCCAGACCTCGTTACGCTCTCCGACGCCGTGCAGTCTTCAAACGCCAACATTATCGCCGCAGGCGGAATCGGAACCATCGGCGACTTAGCCGCCCTTAAAGACATCGGCTGTAGCGGAGCCGTCATCGGGAAAGCTCTATATGAGAGACGCTTTACGTTAAAAGAAGCTTTAGCCACTATAGGAGCCTAAAAGGATGCCGCTTGCAAAAAGAATCGTCCCCTGCCTCGATGTTGACCACGGAAAAGTAGTCAAATGCATAAACTTCATCAATCCAAAATGCGCAGGCGACCCCGTCGAGATGGCGAAGCGCTACAGCGACGACGGAGCCGACGAACTCGTATTCCTCGACATCACCGCCTCAAGCGAAAAACGCGACATAATGCGCAAGTACGTTGAGGGCGTCGCCAAAGCCATAAGCATCCCCTTCACTGTAGGCGGAGGAATCCGCGGCGTCGCAGATGCCAGAAACGTTTTGTGCAGTGGAGCCGACAAAGTCTCAGTTAACACCGCAGCAGTCGAAAACCCCAAACTCATCACCGAATTAGCCGATGTATTCGGCAGACAATGCGTAGTCTGCGCCATAGACGCCAAACGCAACCGCACAGCCAGCGAGGGCAAAATTATGGTGGACACAAAAGAGGGCAAACTCTGGTTCGAAGTCGTCACTTACGGCGGCAGAAAACCCACAGGCATCGACGCCTTAGCATGGGCGATGCAGGCTGAGAAGCTCGGAGCAGGCGAATTCCTCGTCACCTCCATGGACCGCGACGGCACAAAAGATGGCTACGACATCGAATTAACCCGCGCCATCTCTGAGCGTGTCAACGTGCCCATCATAGCCAGCGGCGGAGCAGGCGAACCTAAACACCTTCTCGACGTGTTCACCGAGGGCAAAGCAGACGCAGCTTTGGCGGCTTCGATTTTCCACTACAACCAGTACCCAGTACCGGTCGTTAAAGATTACTTGCGTAAGATGGGGGTGAACATCCGACAATGACACCCCAAGAATTACTAGCCAAACTTGACTTCGCAAAAGGCAATGGGCTTATCCCAGTTATAACCCAAGACGCCAAAACCAAAGCCGTCCTCATGCAGGCATACGCCAACAAAGAAGCAGTCGAACTCACAATCAAAACCAAAAAAGCCACCTACTGGAGCAGAAGCCGAAACGAAATCTGGGTTAAAGGCGAAACCAGCGGACACACACA
This sequence comes from Bathyarchaeia archaeon, assembly GCA_050108155.1. GTDB lineage: Archaea > Thermoproteota > Bathyarchaeia > Bathyarchaeales > Bathycorpusculaceae > Bathycorpusculum. Next base: position 65,738 of record JBNIDR010000030.1, read on the forward strand.
AAAAATCATCTCCGTGAGTACAGACTGCGATTTTGATTCGCTGCTCTACGTGGTTGAGCAAACAGGCCCCGCATGCCACACAGGCGAATACAGCTGCTTTTTCAACAAACTACTCTAATTTCTTTTATTTTAGCTTCAATCCATGAATTTTTAATCTTTGGAAATGAGTATCGTTTGTTTCAAGCGTCAAGTTATATGCGATAGCGGTTGCAGCAATAATTAGGTCAGCATCGGGTAGCAAGTTACCCTCTTGTTTTAGTCTGCGGTAAATTCTACAATAAGCCTCAATTACGTTGTTGTCAAGATTGAGAATAGAAAAGCTTTCAGATAGAAGCTCTGAAATTTGTAGCCTTTTTTTGTCTTCAAAGCCTCGTAATACTTCCATAAGCGTTATCGCTGAAATTATGGCTGGGCTGTAGTTATCTCTTGCAATATTATCGATGACAACGCCCGTATCTAAAAGGTTCATCTGAGTTTAAAGTTCTCCCTGAATTCTTTGCTTGACTTGCGAATAGTCTCCAAATCCTCTTCAGTAAGGAGTTTTCTGAGTTCTTCAAATGCTTTCTTACCTTTGAGTCGCCGGGCTTCGGTGCATGCCTCTAGAAGAAATTCGCCCCAATCTTTTTCACCCTTCAACTCTTCTAACCGTTTTTTAACTTCGATTGGTACGGAGATTGTGGCGTATTTGCTCATTTTTTCACAACAACATAACTATATAACGATTAACTATTAACGATTTTTGGTGATTTTCTCGTGTCCCTACAAATCAGTAGGCAAGCGAATGTCCTTAACCCTTTTAAACAAAATCCTTCTTTATTCTTTTAAGTGAATTGTTATGTCTCTTCATGAAGCCATGCTCTACGAGCGCAAGCAAGAAGGCAAAGTCAAATGCTGCCTCTGCGCACGCCGCTGCCTCATAAACGACGGAGCACCCGGCTTCTGCCTAGTCCGAAGAAACGAAGGCGGCACACTCTTCACCCTCAACTATGGCAAAGCCGTCTCCGCCTGCGTCGACCCCATCGGAAAAAAACCCCTCTCGCACTTCAACCCCGGCGCACTGGTGATGTCGGTTGCGGCTGCCGGATGTAACTTCCGTTGCCAATTCTGCGACAACTGGATGATAAGCCAAGACCACGAAGCCCCCGGCAGGCTATTCCCGCCCGATGAAGTAGTTAAAGCCGCCAAAAATGCAGGCTGCCAAGGCGTAAGCTACACCTACACCGAACCCACCATATTCATGGAGTACGCCTACGACACCGCCAAACTCGCTAAGAAGGAGGGATTATTCAACACCTTCGTGACCAACGGCTACATGACTCCCGAAGCTGTCAAAACCATCGGGCCCTTACTTGACGCGGTCACGGTGGATTTTAAGGGCGGCGCTGACCCTGACTTCTACAAATCCGTCATGGGCGTCCCAAACGTGGCGCCAATCTACGAGTGCCTAAAAGAATTCAAACTCCAAGGCGTCCACATCGAACTCACAAACCTCGTTGTCCCAAAATCAGGTGACTCACCTGAGCGCATCAGGGCGCTGGCTAAGTGGATTAACGATTACTTGGGGCCTGATACGCCTCTTCATATGCTGCGTTTTCACCCCGACTATAAGATGACTACTACCTCAGCTACGAGTGTGCAGGAGATGGAGCAGGCTATGTTGACTGCCCGAAATCAAGGCTTACACTACGTCTATATGGGCAATGTTCCCGGTCACCCCGGCGAAAACACCTACTGCCCCACCTGCGACACCGCAGTAATCAGGCGCAGCAGCTTTGAAGTTACCCAGTGGAACCTCACAGCCGACATGCACTGCCCAGTCTGCGGACAAGCCATCCCCATAAAAGGCAAATTATACCAGAACAACCAACGATTTCCCTATGCTCTCTTTTAGTTTCATCTTTTTATCAAATATTGCCGGCGGTAGATTTGTTTAACATTTCCTTCATGTTCGTTTTTTGAACACTGTACTTAAATATTTGCAAATATTTACCAAGTTTTTAAATAGCATCATTCAGGGTTGGGCTAACTTGCAACGTAGACATTTCGCTTCAATATTTTTCCTTTCACTAATTATTTGTGGGTGTCTTGTAAGCTGTCTGTATTCTGGAACAGCACATGCTGAAACAAGCGTCACGGGGGTAATTAGCAGCGATACTACTTGGACCCAAGCAAATAGTCCCTACACTCTTTCAGGTAATGTTCTCATAAAACAAAGTGTAACATTAACCATAGAACCAGGCGTAACAGTAAAACTCAACAGTTTCTACTTGCGAGTAGACGGTACCTTAAAAGCTGAAGGCACAAGCACAAATAAAATTTCCTTAATCCGTGAAGCTTCTGACCCTTTTAACGATCAACCGGGTATCCAATTCACCGATAAAAGTAGTCCTTGGGATGAAAAAACAAAAACTGGTTGCATAATAAGCAATGCAATAGTTACTAGTTCACTTGATACCCACACAATTGCTATTTCGTCAGCATCGCCAAAAATCTGCAATAGCACCATAACTAACAGTGGTTATCAACGTGGAATATTTGTGGATAATGGTGGCGCTCCAATAATCGTAGATAACTTGATTTCCTCTAACTTTGCTGGGATTACTGTAACGTCATTTTTAAGCCACTCAGGAAATAATTGCACTATTGCTAACAATACAATCTTTAATTGTGCTGTGGGCATTGAAGTTTATGGTTCTAGTCCACTAATTAGCGGAAATCTGATCATCAACAATACAAATTCACAACCCTATAGTGCGGGTATAAGACTTGATTATTTAAGTACAAATGCTACAATTCAAAATAACACTATCGTCCTTAATAATATAGGGCTTAAATTCTTTGAAAACGCAAACGCAACCCTTCTTTACAATAACATTCAAAATACAAATTATAACATATATCTGAGTCCGCCGCAAACAACTGGCAATTTAAACGCAACTTACAATTGGTGGGGCACAACCGACAACGATGCGGTCAAACAATCAATGTATGATTTTAAGAACGACTTCAACTTAGGCAACGTATACACAGAACCCCTGTTGACTGGACCAAACAATCAAGCGCCAACATATGCTATTGCATCAGCGGGAGCGGGTGGCTCAATATCTCCGGTTGGAATCACTAAGCTCACGTTTGGTGATACCCAAACTTACAGTATTACACCTAGTAGCGGCTATCATATCGCTGACGTTTTAATCAACGGGTCCTCTGTTGGTGCAGTTACGTCTTATACCATCGAAAACATCCAAGGGGCAACAACTATTTCAGCCTCTTTTGCTACGGATCCAACTCCAACACCCACTGCAAACCCAACAACAACCGCCAATCCCACCACAACCTCCAATCCGACCTCAAATCCTACCTCAACGCCCTCACCGACCCCTACCGTACCGGAATTTACATCTGTTTTAACCATCGCTTTGCTTCTCTTAGCTTCGGCGAGTCTGGCTGTTTTCTACAAAACACGCCCAAACAAACCGCTAAACACTCCAATTTAGCGCATTTTGCTCTTCGTCTTTCTTTTTCGGCATCTCTTAAAATGAATTCTTATTAGGCTAACCTGTTAGAGCATTACCGTAAGTGCCCTCTATGGCAAGATACTCCGCCTTAGCCGTTGTAACAGGTTACTGGAAACCCGGCGCCGACTACACCCAAAAAATATTCGACGCCTTAAATGGCAAAGTGGAGACCGGTGATTTTGTGGTAGTTTCGGAGAAGGCGCTTGCAGTAGCCACTGGCAATATACTGGACGAAGCAGATGCGGTACCAAGCAGCAACGCTAAATTCTTAGCGGGTTTTTGGATGCGCTACATCTGGGGTTATCCGCTTGGGTTTTTATGCGGATTCGGCATGCGGCTTCTTAGGCGCCTGCGAAGCTACCCCCAAGAGTCTGGTAGTAAGCATAAGCAGGTTGCGCTTGAGCGGACAGGCCTTTTAAATTCGTTGATGTTTGGCTCTGAGGGCGGCATAGACGGCTCCAACCTCGCCTACTCTTACGTCAGCCTGCCCCTTGAGGACGCCGAGGCTTTTGCATGGAACATCCAAATCCGAATTCACGAGCACTTTGGAAAAGCCGTTTGCGTGTTAATCGCGGATACAGACAAAACCTATCGATTCCGTAACTTCTACTTCACGCCGCGACCCAAACCTCTGCGGGGCATAAAGTCTTTCGGCGGCGTGTTTTCATATGTTTTAGGGCGTGTGTTGGGGTTGCGGCGGAGTTCTACGCCTTTGGCTGTTGCCGGGTGTCTTCTCTCGCCTGAGGAGGCTTTGACGATTACTAACATCGCTGATCGCGCGCGGGGTCCGGGTTCGGGGGCTACCGTGTGGGATATGGCTTCTCGTTTTCATGTCGCGGTAGATGAGGTCAGCTGGGAGATGCTTGATTCTGTATCACATAAACCCATCGTTGTGGTCAGAAAACATGTTAATTAAACTTTATAGCCACAGAAAACGATTGATGTATGAAAAGAAAACGCATTTTTTGAGCAGTAACACATAAAAACCAGACTTGTCAGCCTTATGCGGAAAGATGGTTACCATGGAAGAATCACTGGAAAGATTAGATGCTTTCTTCAATCCAAAATCAGTCGCAGTCATCGGCGCAACCACCAAACCTGGTAAAGCCGGGCAGGTTATATTTAAAAACTTAGCCACTAACAAGCAGCGGGGTGTTTTCAAGGGTGAACTCTACCCAGTTAACCCAGGCGAAGAATCATTGTTGGGTTTGAAATGCTACAAGACCCTCAGTGATTGCCCCGGACAAGTTGACTTAATCGTCATAATTGTTCCCGCGAAGGCTGTTGCCTCCGTTATGGAAGAAGCGGTCGCTAAAAAAGTTAAGACCGCAGTTATAATCACAGCCGGCTTCAAAGAAGTCGGAAACAAAGAACTCGAAGACCAAGTTATCGCCATAGCTAAGAAGGGCAACATCAGACTTTTAGGCCCCAACTGCCTTGGCGTTTTCTACGCAAAAACTGGTATCGACACACTCTTTTTACCCGAAATGAAAACGCTTAGCACTGGCAAGGAGGTCGTTGCAACTCCTCGTCCCATGTCCGGCAACATCGCCATGATTACTCAGAGCGGCGCTTTCGGTTCCGCAGCGCTGGACTATCTTACTGGTCGCCAGATGGGTGTCTCTAAATTCGTCAGCTTCGGTAACAAGAGTGACGTCTCTGAATCCGACATACTCGCTTACCTCATGCATGATGACGAAACCAAAGTTATCTTGGTTTATCTCGAAGATGTTAAAGCTGGCCGCGACTTCATAAAAGTCGCTAAAGAAGTCACCCTCAAAAAGCCAGTTGTTGTCATAAAGTCTGGTCGCAGCGAGGCAGGTGCCCGAGCAGCTTCATCTCATACTGGCGCCATCGCTGGTTCAGACAAAGTCTACGAGGCAGCCTTCGAGCAATGCGGAGTTATCCGTGCTCACAGTATGCAGGAGTTCTTCGACATCGGCAAAGCATTGGCAATGCAGCCTCCAGCAGACGGCAGAAACATCGGTATCTTGACCGACGCTGGTGGACCCGGAGTTATGACTGTTGATGAGTTGGAAACTCAGGGTTTAACCGTTAACCGCTTCGACAAGGAAACCGACGAGAAATTCGAGCAGCTCAAAAAAGACGGAAAGATCCTCCAAATCGCAGCCACCCACAACCCCGTGGACTTAACCGGTTCAGTCACCGACGACCAATTCGCAGTCTCAGCCGAAATCATGCTACAAGACCCAAAGGCAAACGGCATCATCTTCCTCGGCTTACACCACATGCCAGGCTTACAAGAAAAATACATCGACGACATCGGCAAAATCTCGCTGAATTACAAGAAGCCCATTGTTGCAGTGGACATTGGCGAAACAGAAATGGCGCTCTACACCCGCAGCCGGTTCGACAGACTCGGCTTGCCAAGCTACAGCTCACCCGAAGACGCAGCACGCGCAATGAAAGCGCTGGTCTGGTACGGCGAATACCTCAAACGCAACGGGGCATTCAAAGCCTACATAAACAGCTTTAAAAAAGAAATCCACCACTAAACCGTAACCACAACAGCTACGGCATCCCCATCTTTTAACCCCAACATACCCCGCAGATAAACGGGAGCTATAACCTCCAGAAGGTCAGCGGCGTAGTTGGGAACCAACGGCACCACCACCGCGCACTCAACCGCGCCGATGGCTGCTTTGAATAGGCTGCCCGAGTAGTATCCGGCTTCGGGCAGCACAAGCATGGCGTCGCTGGTTTTAAGCAGCTTTTTCTTCTCAACGCCCTCCCGAGATAATTGTATGTTTAGGGTGCCGGGGTAGGCTTCAAAACCAAGTTTCTCACTTATCTGGCGCTTAACCCAAGACAGCTCCATAAAGCATCTGCCCTTGCCCTCGCCCGAATAAACCGTGCCTTCAAAGCTGAGCTTGGGCAAACCCGTTCACTGCTGCGCTTTAAGCCACTGCGCAACCGACTTTAAAACAGGATCCGACGAAATATCCACAACAGGAACAATCATTTTCTCTTTAGTTTCGATAGTTGGCGTATAGCGGGGCATCGTGGCGTAGCCAACGTAGGTCCAGTACACTTTGCGTTTCTCAAGCAGTTCACGTGCGACTGCGGTGTTAGATGCGGTAAGCGGGAAATAGAGAAACACAATGCCCTCAACCCAGTACAACCCCGCAAGCTTCCCGCCTGCAATAACTGAAGTAAAGCGTGCAATCTCCTCAGGACTGCTAAATTTAGTCTTCTCCATAATTACGATTTCTTTGAATGGCTGATAAGAAACAGAAACATTATCACTCATAACACAAGCACCGCAATGTACTCTAAGAATGGGAGCGGTAACTTTTTAATTTTGTTATCGTGTTGGATCAGATTTTGGTTTGTGGGAATATTTGAATCGGTGGGCGGTTAACACAGCAAAACTGGATGAGAAAAACCGCGTCAGAATTCCCAAAAAAATCAGAGAAGCCGTCCAACTAGCCGAAGGAAGCTGTGTTAACATAAAAGCAGAAGGAAAAGCCATAATCATACGCATTACCCTTGGCAGTTGCTGCAAGATTGAGTGCCAAAGAGATAGTATCAAACGACAAAGACTTCTCTAAAACCAACATAAAAAGAATCATTTAGAGTATGCTGTTAACAGTCGTGGGATGGATTTTCTCCGTGTTAACTTTCGTGGGATGGGTGGGCGGATTTAGTGATTTCGAGAGGGAAGCGGGCAAGCTTAGGGAGTTCTGAACGAAAAGCAGTATGTCGGGCTTGTCAGGACATTCCGAGAAAAGAAGATTAGAAAAAAGGCTTATAGGGTTTTAGCTTTAGTGGCGTTCTGTATTAGAGTTCGCCATTTATTTTCGCCTTCAA
>JBNIDR010000031.1:0-7560 GCA_050108155.1 Bathyarchaeia archaeon
AAGCTAAAACTGATAAGTAGCCGCCACCAAATAGGTTGACGTACGGTGGAGAAGATGGCGCAAGATCCAGAAAAAATGAAAGCAATGATAGCCTTCAAAAAACGGTTAGAGGACCATTTGGAGAAGCTTAACGCTGAAGTAGCAGAAGTACAGGCAACTTTGGATACGGTTAACACTATCTTACTTGAAAAAGGCTTCAAACGAGGCGACATAAAAGAAATCCCGCAACAACCACCCGCTTCAATGCCTAAAGAAGTAGTTCTACCTAAACCAACTTTTGAACCGCCCAAACAGGCAGCACCCCCGCCAGTCTCCGCTGCAGCTGCGCCGGTTGAGCATGAAACAGTCATCCCGCTAAAAACAATGGCAGATGAACCCTTGGCGCTGATGTACTTCGACAAAAACACCATCCACGTCATGCCTGACGAAAGCAAAAACTTCAGCGTCAACACGCCGCCTTTTAGCAACTTTTTAGTTGAGAAAGTATTTTCGAAGATGCAGGAGAAAGACAAAGAATTCGTCCGCCTTGGGCAGTTAACGCCCGACAAAATGTTTAGCTACAACATCCAAAGAGAAGGCGAATTAATCCGAGAAATAATCATCAAAAACGTAGATGAAGAACGCTTAAAAGAGTTAAAATCCAGCATCCGATGGACTTTCGAGAAAATGTACGAAAAAATGAAAAGCGCATAAGCGCTTACTGATACTTCGCTAAAGCATCAATTATTCTGTTTTTCGGGCATAACCCTACGATACGGTCGATTTCTTGGCCGTCTTTGAAAACGATCATCGTGGGGATACTGAAAACTTGAAATTTCTCTGCAGTCACGGGGTTTTCGTCAACATCCAGTTTGCCGATTAAAACTTTACCACTGTACTCTTTTGCTAATTCCACGATGGTTGGCGCTAGCGCTCTGCATGGTCCGCACCAGTTAGCCCAGAAGTCCACCAACACTAACTTGTTGCTTTTTATGGTTTGTTCAAAGTTTGAGTCGGTTACATGAAAAGGTTCAGTACTCACGTGCCATTTCTCCTATGAGTTATACTAGGTTAAAGATTTGATTCATATAAACCGTTCGAGAAAGGAACTGCGTGTTGCAGAAAATTCAGCTCAGCAGTTAGACGCTAAACCAGAGAAATCCAGCACCCGGCATATTTGGCGCCTATTAGAAACTCTATGCAGAAACCTATAGAGGGATAGGCTAAGCGCAGTTATTTGATTAAAGCTTAAATGCAAACTGCGCCGATACCATCCACAAAGGCGTTCAACCTTGACTTTCGCCATCGAAACCACCAACCTAACCAAACGCTACGGCTCCCTAACAGCAGTCAACAAATTAAACCTCAAAGTTGAACGCGGCACAATACATGGCTTTCTGGGCCCCAACGGAGCCGGAAAATCCACAACCATAAAAATCTTAGTAGGCCTGCTAAAAGCCACTGAGGGGTCAGCTAAGGTTCTGGGGCAGGAAGTACGCGTTGACGATGCAAATCAGCGGCTCCACGTCGGCTACATGCCTGAGCTTCCCAAGTTTCCAAAGCACCTCAAAGGCGCCGAGCTCCTCGACATATACGGCAGAATGTATGGTATGAACCAGCAGGACCGCCAAACCCAAATCTCCAAACTCGTCGAACTCGTCGGTTTGAAAGGAAGAGAGAACGACTTAATCGGCAAATATAGCAAAGGCATGCAGCAACGCATAGGCATCGCGCAGGCGCTACTTAACAACCCCGAGTTGGTGGTGCTTGATGAACCCAGCATCGGCTTAGACCCCGTAGGCATGGTTGAAGTCAGAGAACTCGTCAAAGCCATATCCAAAGAAGGCATGACCGTGCTTGTCTCCTCACACTTACTCTTCGAGGTAGAGCAAATCTGCACCCACGTAACCATCATCAACCGCGGCGAAGCCCTCGCCTCAGACACGCTAGAGAAGGTTTCAGGCATGATTTCAGGTCCAGCGACCATACAGGTAGAAATAGCAAACCTCGCTGAACCCGTAATAAAAGCACTCAAAGCCTTACCCATCGTAAAAGACATAACCAGAAACAGCAGCAGCCTAAACGTTTTCGTAAACACACGAGAGGATGTTAGAAAACAGGTTTCTTTGGCAATCACAGGCGCAGGCGGCGTAATCGTGGGCATGAACCAGAAAAGCCACAGCTTAGAAGACGTATTTATCCAGTTAATCAATAAACCCAGCGGAGGAAAACAATAATGACGCAGGCAGCCCCAAGCTGGATAAGCAGATTTTGGGCAGTAGTCCGCTACGAGATGCTCTGGAACATCCGCAAAAAAATGTTCCTCGGCGCCCTAGTCATAGCATTCGTATTGGCCACTGTAAGCTTAGCTTTACCAGCGATGTTCGGCGTCGAGCAAAACCCATACTTCGCAGTGTCTTTCAGCGTTGGAAGCTTCGCCTTCATCATATTCGCAATCGTCACGGGCATGTACAGCCTATCAGGTGAACACGAAAAAGGCACATTTGTACCCCTGCTAACCAAACCCGTATCTCGAACAATGGTCTTTTTGGGGAAACTCTTCGCCATATTCATCGTTATACTTGTAACTTACGTTGTACTCTTCACATACACCGTGGTTGGAGGCATATTCATTTATGGACCACAAAACGACCTCTACCTTGCCCCTCTAACACTGATAGGCGACATCTTGGGCACTTTTATCTGGGTTAGCATTGTGCTCGCTGCGGGCGCCCTCACAAAGAACTCACTGATTGCAATTCTCACAGCGTTCGGCTTGTTTATGGCGTTAAGCATTGGAAGCGGAGTGGTAGCACAGTTTTCAGATACACCCACCGCGTTGAGTTTAATCCCGGGAAGCGGGGCAACAGGAACAATGACAATCACAGGCGGACAAAACATGAGTATAGCCAACGTAACCATAAACACCCTCTCTTCGGTTTCAACAGGAACCGACAGCATAGGCGTCAACATAGTAAAAAGCATTCTATACCCAGACGCCAACGTGAGCTTCTACTACAGAAACATCTTCAACCTCACCGAGCCCCCCAGACTCCTCTACACAGAACCTATAACCCTAATAACAGCACGCTCAGTTGTCTTCGCACTGCTCTACATCGAAATCTTTTTGGCAGTGGCACTTTTAGTCTTTAGACGCTGGCAGATTCACGATTAGCCTTCTTGGAGGGCTTCTTTTTCTTTTCGCCCTTCTCCATCAACTTAGCTAAAACGTTTATGAACTGGTCGATGCGGTCGCGGGTTCTGCCGAAATCAGCCATCGCCGTTATCGTCGTGACAGGCGTTTCGCCTTTCAGCGTCATGCGGCTTGTTTTCTCATCCGCAGCCTTTAGATCCAAAAGAATCACGCTGCCATAAGATAGAAAGCCGCCTTTAGTCTTGAGCTTCAAAGTGTGAGCTTCATCGTCTTTATCCAGTATCGTCCACTCAAGCAGTTTGGCTACTTCGGGAATAGCAGCCCAAAGCTTCTCAACTGGATAATCGATTTCAAGCTTTTCGCTTTCGTCACGCAAATACGCCATAGTTCTTCACTGATGCAGTATTTAAGGCGGTACTTAACTGTTGCAGCCAAACCAAAAAACAGCAAAAAACTCAAAAAGCCATCTTGTAAAAAAGAGATTATTGAAGTGATTCTTTGAGTGCAGCGAAGTACGACATAACCTGCTTCATCTGTTCCATCGACATAGCCAAAATCGCCCTAACAGCATCCCGCTGCTTAATTGTCGCCGAAGCCGAAAGCGTCGCTATGGCATAATCAAGGCTGGTGAACAGCTGCTCCCAAGGGATGCTTACGCGTTGCCCCTTAAGGTTGTAGAGGGCAAGCACATATGCGCTGGCACGGCTTAAGCTGTCTTTATAGGTTTGCATACCGTTGCCCACTGTTTGAGGGTCATAGTCTACGCCAGAAACAAAACTGGCTAATATTTTGTAATTATCGTTAAGAATTTGGATTTCTGCTAGAAGGTCCTGCTTGATTTTTGCTTCTGCGCTTGACATGCTACATCGCGTTCCTCTATGACGTAATCAACTATTTTAGGCTTTTACAGAGACATCACCCGCAACCAACAAGCCCCCCTTTCGAGCAGCAATGAATTTTAGTTTCAAGGTTTTAGACCCCGTTAAAAGAACATCGAACTATAAGAAAAGAAAGGAAAATACCGAAAACAAGTAAAACCCTCCACGAACCCTTTGAAGCGGCATTTACAAAAGCCTTAAACTTTACTCTTTAGCTAGAAGATGCGCAGTGGATGTTTGTATGGATAGGTCAGCTGTTATTTTGGCAGGCGGAATCACCGCGCAGGCAGTGCAAGAACTCGAAGACAAACCACTCCTAAACTATGTGGTAGACGCAATCGGAGACCTCGTAGACGAAATCATCGTAGTCGTGGATTCCCAAGAATGCGCCGACGCATACGCCAAATTCGTTGCGCCAGACATAAAGTTCGCGGTTAACCAAGACAACTGCGAAGGCAAACTAACAGAAGCCCTCACAGGTTTCGAAACCGCAAAAGGCGAATACACCCTCGTTTTGCCCGCAGGAAGCCCATTTGTAAACAATGAACTCCTATCGCTACTGTTTGAGTTATGCATTGGGAAATCAGCGGTTGTGCCCAGATGGCCAGACCAGCAATGCGAACCTCTGCACGCAGTTTACAACACAAAGATGGCTATTGAGGCAGCTAGGGCTGTGCTGTCAGAGGGGCAATTGGGTATGGCTTCTATGGTGGAGAAGCTTCGGGGAGTTCGCTATCTTTCAACAATGGTTATTGAGCAGCTGGACCCTGACTATAGGTCATTCTTCATAGCTACTACCCCCGCTGATTTAAGAAAAGCCTCTGCGATGGGCAAACCAAAACCTAAACCGACAAAGCAGAAACAAAAAAGAAAAAGCAAGTGCGCCTAAGCCTGCCCCCCCTCTCTTTGGGTTCTTCAGTTTCCAAATCGCTTCAGCTTTTGGGCGCCGTAGTGAGTAGATTTTAAAAGCGCAATCACATCTTTATGCAGTCATAGGAGCAATCAGATGACAACTAGTTTCCAGCCTGTCCGCGGCATGCGTGACCTTATCGGCGAAGAAGCCCAAACATTCACCGCCATTATTGGAAAAGAGCGACAAACCGCCGAACTCTACGGCTACAAAGAAGTGATAACCCCGCATGTGGAGCCGCTGGAGCTGCTAAGCGCCAAATCAGGCGAAGAAATCCGCCAGCGCATGTTCATCTTCAAAGACCTCGGCGACCGCCAAGTTGCACTACGCCCAGAATTTACCGCTTCAATCGCACGCTTAGCTACCACTGTACTCAGAAATGAGCCTAAGCCGTGGCGTATGCTGTCGATTGGCACTGTTTATCGTTATGATGAGCCGCAGAAGGGCAGGTACCGCGAGTTTTGGCAGTCAAATTTTGAGTTAATGGGTTCTGCTAAGCCGGAGGCAGACGCAGAAATCATCTTGCTAACTAACAGTTTAATGGCCTCTTTGGGCTTGCAGGGTTACGCCTTCAAAATCGGTCATATCGGCGTAATTCGGGGAATTTTAGCTAAGGAAGGCGTGGACGAGAAGACCCAGAACGCCATATTCCAAAAGATGGATAAGAAAGAATACACCGAAGCACTTGCACTAATTACATCAGAGAAAACCCGCAGTGCGCTTCAAGGGCTAATAGAGATTAAAGGCAAAGACTGGAAAGAAACAGTCAACCAAATGAAAACATACCTTGAAGGCTATGAAAACGCAAAAGCCGCAGCACAAAACCTTGACGAAATTCTAAACCTCATCGCAGAAGGCGCATCGCTCCAAATCACCGTTGACCCAGCCTTCGCAAGGGGCTTAGAATACTACACAGGCATGATTTTCGAAGTTTACATTCCTGAACTGGAGATTGCGTTGGGCGGCGGCGGAAGATACGACCGCTTAATCGAGACCTTCGGCGGCGAAGCCACACCAGCAGTCGGCTGCGCACACGGCATCGACCGCGTAGCCATCGCAGTACAAACACAAAAAGCCCAACTCAACGCTAAAACCCAAAAAACCGTCGCAGTAGTCACTATTACCGACAACCTCAAGCCAGCGGCTCTTAAAATCGCTCAGCAACTTCGAGAGGCAGGAATCCCAGTGGAGTTTGAGGTTATGGGGCGTAAGATGGCAAAAGCGCTGGAGGATGCGGATAAACGCAAAGTTGACTACGCCGTAATTATTGGCGAACGAGAGCTCAAAGAAGGCGCAGCTGTGTTAAAAGATTTGGCCGGTAGAACACAGTGCACTGTTTCCATTGCAGATTTGACTCGGAAAATCAAGGGTTAAAAAAGCAGCTACTTGCGGAATCAAAGCTACAAACGCTAAATACACCTCATTTACAGATACAAAACGCATTATTCAGCCAACTTGAAGAAAGGATAAGACAAAAGAGTTTCTTAAACTAAAAAAATAAAGGTGGTAAGCCCAAAAAAGGCTCACATTCTAGAGGGATTTTAAAGCCGTTTTATGTAACGGTTAACTTCCCACTCAGTAACTTGAGTGCGGTATAGATCCCATTCGTGACGCTTCTCTTTGAGGAAGTTCTCGAACGTCACTGGACCCAAAGTTTCCTTCATCAACTCGCTAGTTTCCAACTCGTCAAGTGACTCCTTGAGGTTCTCGGGCAGCGAAACGATTCCGCGTTCTTTGCGTTCGTCATAGCTCATGTGGTAAACGTTTAATTCAACTGGGTCGCCTGGGTCAATCTTGTTCTTTATGCCGTCAAGACCAGTGGCAAGTAGTACAGCGAACTGTAGGTATGGGTTGCCTGCGCCGTCTGGGCATCGGATTTCGCATCTTGCAGCGCTCTTTCTTCCGCCGAAGTTGGGGACGCGAATGAGTGGGCTGCGGTTTTTGTGTGCCCATGCAAGGTAGACTGGGGCTTCGTATCCGGGGACCAATCGCTTGTAGCTGTTTGGCCAGCTGTTTAGAACTGCAGCCATTTTGCGTCCATGTGCGAGTTGCCCGCCGATGAAGTTGCGGGCGAGGTCTGAGAGGTAACCGTTTTTGGCGTCGTCGGCGTAGAAGAGGTTCTGAGTCATTTCTTTGTTCCAGAGGCTTTGGTGAGTGTGCATGCCGCTTCCGTTTATTCCCTGGAATGGTTTAGGCATGTAGGTGGTGATGTAGCCGTTGCGTGCTGCGACGACTTTACCGCACATCTTCAGGGTTATTGCGCGGTCAGCGGTTTCAAGTGCTTCACCGTATTTGAAGTCAATTTCGTTCTGTCCCAACGCGACTTCGTGGTGGCTAATCTCGATGTCTATTCCGAAGGCTTCGGCAGTATCAGCTATTTCTCGGCGCAAGTCATCTGTGACGTCGCCGGGGTGTGCGTCAAAGTAGCCTGCTAAGTCGATCGGCGTTGGTAAACCGCCGTTTTCTGCTTCTTTAACTATGAAGAATTCAAGTTCAGGTGCACAGATGAAAGTGTAACCTGCTTTCGCCGCTTTTTCAATGGCGCGTTCAAGGATATATCGTGGGTCGCCCTCGAATCGTTTGTTCTGTGGCGTGTAAACGTCGCAGATTAGTCTGGCGCTGGATTTCTCTTTTGGTCT
>JBNIDR010000031.1:7610-14022 GCA_050108155.1 Bathyarchaeia archaeon
GGTAGAGGACCATGTCTGACTCTTCGATCGGCCTGTAACCTGTGATTGAGGAGCCATCGAAAGACTGCCCGTTCTCGAAGATGCTCTCTATGTTCTTGGAACTGACGGCTAAGTTTTTGAGGAATCCGTTGATGTCGGTGAATTGTAGCCTGACGAATTTTATGTCTTGTTCTTGAATCTGCTGGATAACTTTTGTTACTTGTTCTTTCCACGCGGGGTTTTTAAAATTCTTCATCTTCAATTTACTCCTGTAAACTGCTTGGCTTGCTCTCCATATGTTATGGAAATCACATTAAACGTAAACATATATAAGTTTATCGCTTAAATCACGTCGATATTTGTCCAAAAACTCAGCGAGTTGTTGAAATAATGTCCTTCACGACATCCGCGTTTTGGGCGAGAAAAAACGCTCAAAAACAGCAAGCAACTAGTCAAATAAACAAAAAAACCTCATTTATCGCTCTCTGCGTAAAAAATCTCCAACATCAGACACGTTCCGCACTGCAATTTGATCACTCTTCACACTTTCACTCAGCTTTTCAACAATTCGCCCAAAACCTAAACATTCGCCGAGTTCATTAAGTACTAAAACGTTTGAATGTTTCTTACCAGAACCAAAAACGCGCAAAATGCTTTTACCTAAAATGTCTCTTCCGCAGATAAAAAGCCAAGCGGCCTTTTTATCAACAACAATCCTGTTAGCATCCTGTTTAGCAAGAATCGCCAGCAGGTTGAAGCTGGGAAAGAATTTTCCTTCTTTAGCTTTACCCAAATAGGTACCAGCATAGAAAAAGTCCTCTTTAACCATTGGCTTAAGCACCTGATTAACCAAGTAGAAGCGCCCGTTTTTCTCCACTGTCAACTCTGGGTTAAATGCGATTTCAACATCAAAAGTCGCTGCAAAGCTGGAAACTATCTTGGCTTTCAAGCAGTCTGCCCCCGCTTTAATTTGCACACAAAAAAGCCCTGTGTTTCTCCAGGCCAAAGACGCCTGCACCGTTGTAGAGAGCTATCCAAATGCTTCCCAAATACGCTGGTGAGTCCCTTCTCGCCATAGCAGTTAATTTCCTGAATTTCCACTGGCAAGTGTTTGACTGCCCAATCCATGTTGAGTTCATCTTCTTCTGGCTCAAGCGAGCAAGTTGAATAAACGAGTTCGCCACGCTCGGAGAGGCAATCCAGCGCCTTAGTTAGAATTTCTCGTTGGAGGGCAGCGTTGCGTTCAATATCCTTTAAAGTACGATTTTTGAACCAGTCGCGGTCGGCTGCATAATTACCAGAGCAAGGGGCATCCACCAGAATCCTGTCAAACTTTAGGTTTAAAGTTGGCGCTTGCCGTGCATCTCGCAGGTAAACAACCGTGTTGGAGATGCGACATCGCTCAAGATGATTACTTAATGCATTCAAACGGCGTTTATCTACATCTAACGCCACGATCGCGCCTGTGTTCTCCATGACGTCGGCGAGTTGCACGGTTTTGCCTCCTGGCGCTGCTGAGCAGTCAAGCACTCTTTTCCCCTTCAAATCGCCGAAAACAGAAACCGGAATTTGCGCTGCGGCTTCCTGAATAGAGTATAAACCTAAAAGGTACTCTGCAGTTGCCCCTGCAGATACCGTAGAATCCATTACCCAGCAGCCTGACTGTAGAAACAGAATCTTTTTCAGTTGCACGCCCAAACTCGCGAGTCGCCCAACAAGGTTTTTTCCTTTCGCATTTGCATTGTTTATGCGGATGGATTGCCGCAGCTTAACCTCTTTTAGTTGCCAACCCAGTTGTCTGTAGCGATCTTGGAAGAACTCTTTGCCCGACATCAACCACCACATACCTTTGGGTATCTAAAAGCTTTTAGGGAGAAAGCAGACATTCATATGGTGACTTGAAATGGGAAAAATTGTTCGTGTAGGCGTAACTTTTCCGCCTGACCTCTTAAAGGACTTCGACGAAATCACAACGAAGATGGGGTATGAGAGCAGAAGCAAAGCCATCCAAGACTCTGTCCGTCTCTACGTGAGCGAACGCAAATGGCTTCAAGAAGAAGGCACAAACCTAACAGGCGTCATTCTGATGGTTTACGATCATGAGGTTCGAGGATTGGAGCGCGACTTGACGGAGCATCAGCATCATCACCAAGGTTTAGTCACCTCAACGTTGCACATTCACCTAAACGAAACCGACTGCTTAGAAGTCATCGCTGTTAAAGGCAGAGGCTCAGAAATCAGAGCATTAAGCAACGAGCTAGCAACACGGCGAGGCGTAAAAATCCTCAAGTCAATGATAGTAAGCATTTAGCTTTTCACTGCAAACATACGATCCAGCGACGCACGGGCTTTCTTTGCCACAGACTCTGGAACCTTAACCAGCGTCTTTTCCTCTTTAAGCGAATCATAAACGCGGTTAAGCGTCGTCAGCTTCATGTTGGGGCAGATTGCACCTTCATATGCCAAATAGAAGGTCTTATCAGGATTTTCGTTGCCCAGACGGTGCAAGATACCGCCTTCTGTGCCGATAATGAATTCTTTAGCTGTTGATTCTTTCACGTACTTGCACATTTTCGATGTACTACCAATATAGTCGGAGACAGCACGCATTTCGGCGCTACATTCGGGGTGAGTAACCACTACCGCGTCGGGGTGCTGCATTTTAAGAACTTTCACTTCTTCAGGCTGGAAAAGAACGTGAGTTGGACAGAAACCATTCTGGGGAATAGGCACAACTCTTTTCCCTGTTTTCTCCGCAACATACCCAGCCAAGTTGCTGTCAGGACCAAACAGAACAGTATCTGCGTCAAGCGATTTGACAACTTCGACTGCGTTGGCGCTTGTACAGCAAATATCCGCTTCAGCTTTACAAGAGGCTAAAGTGTTAACATAGAGCACCACTGGTGCGCCAGGATACTGCTTTTTGGCACGTATTATCTCATCCACTGTTAGCATCTGCGCCATTGGACAACGTGCGCCAGTGCAGGGCAAAAGAACCTTCTTCGAGGGGTTTAGAACCGCTGCTGACTCAGCCATGAAATCCACTGCGCAGAACACAATAAACTCGGCGTCCTTTTCAGTCATAGCTTTGCGGCTTAATTCGATGCTGTCACCTACGTAGTCGGCTACATCTTGGACTTCTGAGCGCTGATAGTTATGTGCAACTATGATGGCTTTTTTCTCTTTTTTGAGTTGCTGGATTTTTTGATTTAAATCCATAGTTTCCCCTAGCCAGTGGTTTTGGTGTTTGGAAACAGGATTAATTATGAGATATATTCTTTTGGCTCAGATATGCAGTCTTTAACCTTAAAAATGGAAAAAACGCAAATTACCCATATCTGAGGCGGGTTATGTTCAGGTTTGCTGAGGCAGAACTTTGGACAATACACGCTGTGTCTAGGTTTAAAAAAATAGATACAGGCGGTGTTATGGATTGGCTTTTTTTAGCGGTTTTTGGTATACTCTTGTCTGATAGTCCAAAGCGTTAAAAGCTGTGGCAGGTTCGCCTGAGAGTATTTCGGATTTACCCGTTATCATGTATCCGCCATCGCGAAGTGCATGAAAGAAATTCATGTGAATGTGCTGCTGTCCTTCTTTGCTAAAGTAAATCATGACGTTTCGGCACAGTATCAAATCGAGGTTTTGATGAAGCGGTTTGGACATCAAGTCAAACTGCTCGAAATGAATAATTTCCTTTAGAAACTCTTTTACGGCATATCCGTCGTCTTGTTTGTCAAAAAACTGGTCAATCATCATCTGGCTCATAGTGCTTAACTGCTTTGCTTGGTAGAAACCCCGTTGTGCTTTTGCTAACGCGTCTTTGTCAATGTCAGATGCAATTATGCTTACAGGGTGAACTTTTATTCGTTTACCTAAAAGTTTGTGAACTAAAATTGATAGGGAATATGGTTCTTCGCCGCTTGCACACCCTGCGCTCCAAATTTTAACTGGATGCGCCGATAGAAGGAGCCGCGGCAAAATTTTTTTTTCCAACGATTCGTATACATCGGTGTCCCTGAAGAATGTGGTGTAGTTAATAGTTAAGTCGTTTAGTAGCTGCGTGAATTCTTCGGGGTGCTTGTTAAGGTAGAGAATGTATTTGGAGTAAGTGGTTGCGCCAGTTGATCTCAAGCGGATTTCAAAACGTCTTTTAAGGTATTCGTCTCTATAGCCGGAGCAGTCAAGTCCTGCATGTTCTTTTATCATGCGTTTTACTTTTTGAAACGAGGTGTTCTCTAAGAAGGATTGGAGAGTATCTGAGTTTTGCTGAGCCAACACAATACTCACTCCAAACATCCATCAATTTAAAGCATCAACTTTGATTTCTCAACCAAAAGAGCCTTGAGCTCCTCAGTCGGGAAAATCATCAAGATGGATTTTGCGTCTTCACCGTTGCGTCTAAAGCGTGTTTCAAAGATCATAGCGTTACCGTCTTGAGTCATAGACTGCTTGATTAGGAAATTATCAATTATAGCATCAAAAGTATCTGTGACTGTCTCGGGTGTTGTAGGAAGCAAACCGATACCGACGAAGTCCGAAATTGACGTCAAGAATGACCCGATCAGTATGTTTGCGAGCTCTTGTAATGCTGAAGTTTCGAGTGTTGGATCAAGTTCCTCAATTGAGGAGGTCATAGTCATCATAGCAGCGATTTTTTTTGCTTCTGTGTATTCAAACATCAGCAGTATGTCGCAGCCGAATTTCTCTGCAAGTTGCAGGTAAATAGCAGTTGTTGGTGTATCGTGCAGATTGTAGAACTGCGGAATCAGATGCGCCTTGATGTTGTGAATTTTAGGTACATCAATTGATATTGGCTCCTGCAAAACGTCAGATAGTGAAGTGGCAGCGTGACCTGCACCTATGCTTCCAAGTTCCAGAAGAATACCTGAATCCAAATCGGATGGTCCGTTCTCTAAATCTTTGAAGACTTCGCCGTCTTTTTGCGCTTTTACATGAATTTCTGCGTTCATATTCTCTTTGTCACTCCATTGTGAAGTCTGACAATCGTGATACCAGAGGCAAGACTGAAGGTTATTCGTCTACCATGTGTGCCGCCGACATCTTCGCCAATAAGCCGTATTTTATGCTTGCTTAGAGCTTCCCGCACGGCTTTCACATTTTTCAAGCCAATGTCCAATCCATTGGCGCCCGTGTTTGCGAACATGTTAGCTCCTCCGGCGATCTTTGCCGACAAGCGCAACTCCGAGCCTACAAGAGCTTTTATGCCATCGATGAGGGCTGGAACCGCTGTGTCAGCATATTTTGAGGGAAGAGGTTCTTGTGGTCCAAGACTGGCGTGTGGAAGCATAATGTGAGCTAACCCCCCACATCTATGTATTGAGTCATAGAGGCATATACCTACACATGACCCCACACTTGTTAACAGCTCAACAGGTCTGCTTTCCACTTTCATACCAGCCATGTCCACTCGAACCTCTTCCACTTGCGGATGTGTGTTTGTGTTAGTATCTATGGTTATGTATGAGTCCATCTCTTGGTAGGCAGCTACTTGTTTTGGCATAGTTACCCTTGCAATTTTGTTGCCTGCGGAAAGAGATAGCACTACTTTTAACCTCAAGCGTATTTTGATAGTACTTCGAGTACTTTTTGTGGTTGGAAGGGTTTTATGACGAAATCTTTAGCGCCAGATTTTAACGCTTCAGCAATCAATGCCTGCTGTCCCATGGAGCTGCACATCACAACTTTTGCCGATGGGTTAACTGCAACGATTTGTTTGAGAGCTTCAATGCCGTCCTTGGCTTTTGGACCCGGAGGCATGATTATATCCATTAGTACCAAATCTGGGTGCGTTTGCTGGAATTGTGCAATGGCGTCGTCACCGTTTCCAGCTTCAGCTATTACTTCGTGGCCTGCTTGCAGGACAATCTTTTTAAGTACTGCTCGCATGAACGAAGCGTCGTCAACTATCATTATTGTTCCCATTTTCGCTTTGCCTCTTGTTATCGTAAGATTTACGATTTAGTATAAAAGGATTATGTAGCCAAACACAACATTCAAAAAACTTTCCCACCACACCACATCCCCTGAGGCCATCCAAACACAAACAACAAGGCACAGACAATAGCAAATGTATTGAGTATTACTAAACAACATTTATAATGCTGGTGACAGCCCCAATACATTTTGAAGGTGACCTTATGGTCTATGGACATCAGGGATTAAAAGAAAAAGAAGCAGCAAGCCGAATACAAGAAGTCAGCTCCTTACGACGGGACAAATTCAAGGTAACAGTCTCCCTGGACAAAGAACGTCCAATGTCCACCTCGCCATTGTACTACAAATATAACATCCAACGCTTCGATTTGCACCCCAACTACAGCTTCGCGCACCTCGACGACATGATACCCAAAGGCACACCTGAATACCTTGACCACGGATTTAACTACGTTGAACGCATCGTACGCGCGCTCTA
>JBNIDR010000031.1:14072-16026 GCA_050108155.1 Bathyarchaeia archaeon
AGCCTAATCGGTCCCTCAGGAACAGGAAAAACCCACATCGTCTACTTGGTCGCTGAACTAACAGGGCTTCCCATTTGGGAAGTCAACTGTGGACTTAGCACCAGCAGCTTCGACTTAATCGGGCGTTTCATCGGTTTAGGTAAAGAAAACTGGGTGGACGGTTTACTTACTCAGTGGCTGCGTAAAGGCGGCATAATGTATCTCGACGAAGCCAACATGATGAAGCAGGACGTTGCCACCCGACTTAACCCTGTGCTAGACACTCGAGGTCACTTGGTACTTAACGAAAAAGACAGTGAAGTTATCGAACGCCACAAATATGGCTACATGATCATCAGCATGAACCCAGCCACCGCCGAATTCAGCGGCACCAAACCACTCAACGCAGCCATGCGCAGACGTATGGCCGTGTGGATCAACTTTGACTTCCTCAGTGTCGGCGAAAAGATTTCTCCACACGAAGTGGAGATGTTGCGTAAAAGAACCAAAGTTTCTCAAGAAGTTGCTTACGGCATCATACAGGCGGGTGCAGAGCTACGTCGGCAATACAAAGCTGGCGATTTGCCTTATGGGCCTTCACTTGGTGACCTCATCAACTGGGCAACGCTTGTATATGATGGAATGACTCCGATGGAGGCTGCGGAAGAAACGATAATCGGCTTAACCAGCGACAGCCCCGAAGTGCAAGCGGATGTGCGCAGAATCCTTGAGGCTGTATTCGTAAAATCCTAGGCCGCAGAGGCTCAATCATGGGTTTCATCGATTACGCTTGGGCTACTTCACTGCAAAAAGACAACATGAAAGTGAAGATTCTGCAAGATGAAAATCTAGAGCAACCCGTTTTACTCGATGACCCATATGGTTTTACGCTAAAATTTCCAACTGTCAGTATTCTTAAGGATGGTACAATCTCATTTTTAGGTCATAAATTTCCTGGGACCAATGCAGGAAAAACCAAAGTCGGTCGCTTGTTTCGCGCCTCAGTCGTACACTTAACCACGCATACTTTGGCTCCATTTTCAAAAGATAGAGTAATCCCCTCAGAGAAAGATTCCCTTCTAACAAGCTACGCTAAACGCTTGGTCAACGACACCTACAATAACGCCTACATTGCAGCATGGTACCCGGACAGATTTTTTGACATCGCATATGCTAACGCATTAGCGTATCAGAAAATCAAGAAGTCGGAACACATTTTTACTCAATCTACCAGAATAATGTCTGCTGTTTTGACTCAAATTAATCTTGGTTCGGTAAAGGGTGCATTGCAACCTGAGGAACAGCAGGTCGTTGATCGAATCGCGGCAGAGTTGAGTTCGCTCAAAGAGGCACTTATGATGGTGATTGCGGGGGATACCACTGATGTGAACAAACTCTTTGACGAAAAGGTGAAAGCGATTAAGGATACACTTGAACCGTTTGGTCCCTTTTTAGATGTGCCCTCGCTTCGGCATACTGAAGCAGTAGGTCGATGCAGCATTTACAGCGCAGTAGAGGCTTCAGCGGATGATTTTGAAGGTTCGTTCGTTCAATCACTAATGGCTTTGGGTTCAGATGTGCCGACTGTGGATAACATTGACCAGCTTTGGCGCTCCGAGCAGGAATCAGAATCGCTACAAGCCTTTAACTCGGAGATATACCAGAAGCAGCGTAACGAGAAGATTCTCGCTAAACTTTCACCTTACTTAGGTTGGACGCGATTCAAAAAAATCACTATCCCCGAAGAAGACTATACCCAGTACCTGCGTGCACGCAGTTTAGTACAAGGTACCAGTAGGCGTTTGCTGGACATTTTGCGTTCAGCCTTTAACTACTTAGATGAAGACCCTCGTCAAGAAATGGGACAACTTGATTTGACAGCGGTTATTCAATCATTAGCGTCGAATAAGCCCGCAACAGACGTATTCAACTTAGATGAATACCTAAAGCCAAGTTTTGCTTGGTCATTACTGCT
>JBNIDR010000031.1:16076-68283 GCA_050108155.1 Bathyarchaeia archaeon
GCAGTATGCAAGTGAAGGGCGAATTCGGTAGAGCTTTGGCGATTTCAGTTGGGGAAGCAGCGCGTGAGTTGATGACTGACCCCACATCCTGGACATTCTTTGGCTTCAGCGACCAACTCTATGTACTTAAAGATAGCACAGAAGCATATTCTAGGCGTGTGCGGGCAAGAATCGGCGGCTTACGCTTTGAGGGGTTAACATACATTCCAGACGCCATAACCATTGCAGGTAAAATGTTGGCGAAGCGGTTTGAGGAGCAGCGTGTGCTGGTTGTTATTTCGGATGGGTGGCCATATGGTTACGCAAACATGCCCATATCACTTAAGGAGACGGTTGATGATCTAGTTCGAAAAAACGTCATAGTTATCGGCATCGGCGTTGAGACGGAACGCATGGGCAACTTTTTCCATTTGCACTCAAGCATTTACACGCCTAAAGATCTCGTTAAAAAATTCGGACCTGTCTACGCTCATGCTTCAGAAACAGCAATAGAAACATAGAAATGCTGATCAAAAAGGAGAAAACTGTTCGGTGACTCCCGGACAAGCCTTAAAAAATGCTTAGGTGAATGTCGAGCGTGTAATTCGACAAGTCGGCAAATAGCCGAAGCGACAACTTGTGAATTATTGAGGACATTATCGTTGTTAAATCGAAAGATGTGGATGCCGTGTGAGGCTGTAACATTGTCTCGACGCGTGCCGTAGAGTCTCTGATTGTCGTGCACATTTCCATCTACTTCTAAGCCCAAATACAGAGTGGGCAAATAAAAATCAAATGTAACCAAATTTAACGGATTACCTGTAGAATTTATGTTCTGGAAATTTAGGAACAACATCAGCGTAAAGAATATCGTACATTTTCGCTTCAGCAGGAGTTGGATTATTACACATCTCTATAGCTTTTTAAAATTTGGAGAGGTCACTACATCCATAGTGCCGCAGCCTTCTTTTGCCGTAGAACACCACACTTTTCGCTTCTCAGATAACGATAGCGCTTTTTCTTTAGAATTAGTTTATAAAATTTTTCAAGGGTTATAGTCGCATCCAATCCCCTGCGGCCCTTCAGCAAGAGCCGACACCCTATCAAGCTGTTTTATGTGCTCTGCTTGCAGTTTGCTCCACAACCAGTCTGCAGTCCAAAGCAGACGCAGAAACCAAAACGCAGTCGCCTCGCAATCGGCTGGTAGTTGTTGTGTATAGGGGCTTCCCTACAACAACATCTAAAGAAAAATTAATCTGCAAAATAGGAAACGACAAAGAAAAACATGCTACTTCGACGTTGCCTTGTCTATTGTGTGTTCGTGTGTTTTTATTGAGCGCCCTGAGGGGTCGGCGTGTTTGGCGAATTCTTTGCTCCACCTAAACGCAGTTGGGGTTGAGCATGCAATCGTTGGGCCAACGGGCACGGTTAATGCAGCGGTGGGGCATGTGAAGTAGCTGTCGAAGATTTGGCGGTAATAGTACTCTTCTTTGGAGGATGGGGTTTGAATTGGGAATCGTTCTTTTGCGCGGGCCATCATTTCGTCGGTGACTGCGCCCTCTGCGTGAGCTTTGAGGTAGTCTATCCAGCCGTAGCCGACGCCGTCGCTGAACTGCTCCTTCTGCCGCCACAAAATCTCATCTGGAATGTAGCCTTCAAAGGCTTTTCTGAGGACGTACTTTTCAATTTTATCGCCCGAGCACATTTTTTCTTCAGGATCAAAACCCATGGCAAAGTCGAGGAACTCTTTATCGAGGAATGGCACGCGGGTTTCTACGCCCCATGCAGCGGTGGCTTTGTTGGCGCGTAGGCAGTCGTATTTGCTTAGCATCGAGAGTTTCCGTACGGTTTCTTCGTAGAATTCCTGTTTGTTGGGGGCTTTGTGGAAGTAGAGGTATCCGCCGAAGACTTCGTCTGCGCCTTCACCTGAGAGGACCATTTTGATACCCATGGACTTGATTTTCCTTGCCATGAGGTACATGGGGGTTGCTGCGCGAACTGTGGTTACGTCGAAGGTTTCAAGGTGATAAATCACGTCGCGGATTGCGTCGAATCCCTCTTGGATTGTGAAGATGATTTCGTGGTGCACGGTGCCTATGTAATCGGCTACTTTACGGGCATACTTGAGATCAGGCGAGTCAGCTAAGCCCACAGCAAACGAGTGTAGACGTGGCCACCATGCTTCCTCTTTGCCGCCCGATTCGACACGCTTCTTGCGGTATTTTGAGGCGATGGAAGCAATTAGGGATGAGTCTAACCCCCCCGAAATTAAAACGCCATACGGAACGTCGGACATCATCTGCCCCTTAACCGACTTCTCAAGTGCCTTACGCAAATCAGCCAGCGCCAGCTTTTTTGTGGGAATTTTTTCTGCCCACTTCGGCTTATACCACTTAACGAAATCTTCCTTGCCCGTTCCCATCATGTAGTGCCCAGGCGGGAACTCTTTGATGGTGGTGCAGACGCCGTTTAGAGCTTTCATTTCGCTGGCGACGTAGCAGGTGCCTTTGTCGTCCCAGCCGATGTAGAGCGGGATTATTCCGATGTGGTCTCTGGCGACGAAAAATATGCCTTTTGCTTTGTCGTAGAGTATAAACGCGAACATGCCGTTTAGGAGGTTTAAGCATTTTTCTGGGCCATACTCGTCGTAGAGGTAGAGTATGATTTCGCAGTCAGACTTGGTTTGCCATTCGTGGGATTTTTTTAGTTCGCTTCGAAGAATCACGTGGTTGTAGATTTCGCCGTTTACCGCTAATGCGTTTCCGTTTATTTTGTCAAAGAGCGGTTGTGCTCCGTGTTCAACATCAACTATTGATAGGCGCTCATGTGCAAGGATTACTTTGTCATCGTTGTATATTCCGCTCCAGTCGGGTCCTCTATGCCGTATGATAGCTGCCATTCGTAATGCTTTGTCTCTTGCTTGACTGATGGGCTCAGAGATGTTTATTATTCCAACGATGCCGCACATGTGTATTCTTTCGGTGGAGAGTCATTCTCGGGATTTAAACATATTTATGTTTTTTTCATAATTTTCACAGAAAAAATTCCAAAATTACCACATATTACGCCAAAATTACAACAAAAGTTCATTTTAGACAAAAATAAAACAGGAACATTCGCCGCCAACGTTTTTTCAGTACACAGGTTGATCGCCAACACATCTGACCGTTTGGAGCAAACATGACATTGTAGTTACATAAGAGTGTAACAAGTCCTTATTATTACGAGTTTAATTTGATACTTTTAGCTGTTTACTCTAAAAATTGTGGGTTGAACCAATTTTTGCTGCAGCATCTCCCATTTGAGGAGTAATAATGATAGTTTTTGTTCATCAGCCCGAATATATTCCATGGATTGGCTTCTTCGATAAGTTAGCAAGATGCGACGTTTATGTCATCTATGATGATGCACAGTACGAACACGGCGGATTTCACAACCGAAATCGAGTACGCACTCCAAAGGGATGGGGATGGTTAACGGTGCCAATAAGCCACGGGCATCCTCAAACAATCAAAGACGTAAAAATCGCTGGACACGAGTGGAGAAAAAGACAACTTAGCTTCATTGCGAGTCTATATCAAAAAACCCCTTACTTCAAAGACTATTATCCACTGTTAAAAGAAGCCATAGGATTTGATCATGAACTCTTAATAGGTTTAAACTTGCACCTCATCAAAGCAATAGCCGATGTTTTAGACATTAAAGTCACTATGATGCGCTCCTCCGAGTTTCCATACGCAGGAAAAGAAAAAAACGAAAAACTTGTTTCAATGTGCAAGTTTCTTGGCGCCGACACTTATCTTTGTGGGTCAGGAGGAAGAAACTATATTGACACGGAAATCTTTAGGCAAGCTAAGATTAGCGTTCAGTGGCATAGTTATCAACATCCTTTATATAAACAGCGCTTTGAGGGGTTTGAACCCAAT
Source organism: Bathyarchaeia archaeon (assembly GCA_050108155.1). Classification (GTDB taxonomy): domain Archaea; phylum Thermoproteota; class Bathyarchaeia; order Bathyarchaeales; family Bathycorpusculaceae; genus Bathycorpusculum. Next base: position 19,982 of record JBNIDR010000031.1, read on the forward strand.
ATGTCAATCATCGACCTGCTCTTTAACATGGGACCAGAATCAAAAAGGATACTCCTCAAAGGAGGAATAATAGAGAGTAAGCAAATAAATAAGGGCGTAACCGCCGAAGCTTTAATTGCCGAGTGAAAAATAGCTGCTTAAAGCTTCACTATTTGAGCGTGCGGTATACCTTCGATATTCAGAACTGCCTCAGGATGAACGTAGCCCTGCTTTATGGCGTGCTCAACACAGATTTTTCCCACCAAGTTGACGATCGTGGAGTTCCCGATTAACCCAACAGCCTCGTCGACGGTTGTTTTTTTGCCCTTATAAAATTCCTCTTTTATGTGGAATACTATCTTGCCTTCTCTTAGCGTCTTACCGAGAAGGTTGCAGTCGCATACCGCTAAGACGACGTTTTCGCCGATTTTTTTTACGTTAAGATAAACTTCCACTTTTAATGCGCTCACAACTGCTTAATTGAGGATTTTGCACCGCAGGCGTTGCATACTAAGAATGTGAGACGTTTTTCCTTAAGGATTTTTGTATCAGGACGCTTGCAAACGGGGCAGACAACGTAGCCATCGAGGTAACGTTGCAGTAGACGCTCAAAGCTTTCCCGCTGGAATTTTCCTTGAAATATTGCTCGGGAGTCATGGAAAGTGGCTGCTGTCGCCATTTCGCGGGTTAGAAACTTGAGGACATGTTGGGGATCCCTGTCTAGTGCTTCAGAGATTTCCTTAAAGTTAGAAATTATTGTACGCATACCCACGGTTTGAATCATTATGCGCGGCATCTCTAAACGTTCGCGTTTAGCTTGAACTTCGGGCATTTGCTCGCGGGCACGTTTTAGCAGCTCATCGTAGTTGAATGTCATATTTCCACTTCATCTCAAATGATGCTCAGAGCAGATATTTAAGATTATAAGGCTCTAAAACCGTGGATACTATGGGGTTTATTGAGCCGCTGTTAGTAATCAATATTAATTTGAATGTCACATCAAAAGTAAATACGATCACTTCAGAAGGCTGACATTTGACCGAGAAACAAAACTCAAGCCAAGTCTCAAACATCAACCTCCAAATCGATAAACTAAAAGAGCAAACACGTGAAACAAACGCTCAAATTAAAAAGTACATCGAGAAGAGAGATGAACTCCACGAGAAAGTACGAAAAAACCGTGAAGAAATTAACCAGCTAAAGGCTGAACGCGACGTTTTAAACGAAAGGGTCAAGCAGCTTAAACAGCTAAGAGATGCCGTCAGGGTTAACGTTACCCCTATTATGGCTGAAGTGAATGCTCTCAACGAGAAAATCGATGCGTTAAAGAAGAATCTGCCCCGCATAAGCCAACGGGAACTTCAAAAGGAACTTGACGGAATTGAATGGAAAATTGCCACTACAACGTTGGATCTTAAGGAAGAAAAAAGGCTTATCGAGAACGTTAAGGAACTTGAAACCCAACTTAGCGGCTACAAAAAGATTGATACTCAGCGGAAAAAAATCAAGGAGCTTATTGAACACCGCAAAACATTTGACGCTCAAGCAGACGTGTACCATAAAGAGCTAACTGAATTAGCCAAGAAAAGCCAAGAAATACACTCTATTATGATGGAAAAGATAGAGGCAATGAAAAGGGATCGAGCAGAGGCGGATAGCCTTCACCAGTCGTTCATTAAAGCTAAAGAACAGAATAATCTTGTCTACGAACAGATTCGCTTGTTAATCAGCCAATCGACAGGTATCAGAACCGCAGCTCGCGAACAGTATCATGCACGCAGAAAAGAGGATGAGGCACGAAGAAAAGCTGAAGAGGAACGCCGTAAGCAGGAACAAGCCGAACGCGCGGTTAAAGAGGCAGCGATGAAAGAGAAAATCGGCTCTGAAGCCCGTGAAAAACTCAACAGGGGCGAAAAAGTCAGCTGGGACGAATTTGCGATGATGCTGGGCAATGGCGAAGATGACGAGGCGGAATCGCAAGCTTAAAGTTAAGTATCTGTATTAAACAATAGCGATTTCGATGGTTAATAAGGAAACGCAAGGGCAAACGCAAAAGCGTATCCTAATTCTTTGTGTTGACCGAGATGGCGACCTAGAAGTTAAGGCATCGGTTAGAACGCCGCTTCTGGGAAGAACCGCCAACGTAGATGGCGCTGTTGCTTTGGCCCTTAAGGATCCTGAAGAGCCCGACGCAAACGCGATGTTTGAAGCAGTCAGACTCTACGACAGGCTGCATAAGGAGAAGCAGCCTGAAGAAGTCTTCGAAGTCGCCACTATCTCCGGCTCAGATTTAGGTGGAGTTAGCGCTGACCGTAAATTGGTCAGCGAATTAAACAACCTTCTTGAAACGTTCAATGCTAATGAAGTTATTCTAGTTTCAGATGGCTATTCTGACGAGGCAGTTTTGCCGCTGGTAGAATCAAGAGTTCCCGTGTCTTCAGTGCGCCGCATAGTCATTAAGCACAGCGAATCTATTGAGGAAACTGCAGCCGTCTTCACAAAGTACGTGCGGTTACTTATAGATAATCCCAGGTATTCTCGTTTTGCTTTGGGTATCCCGGGGATTTTATTGTTTATTTTCGGTATTCTTTGGGTAATTGATTACTCAGGCATCTATAATGGTGCTTTATACTTCTACGGATTTGCAATTATCGTTGTTTTAGGCGGGTTTTTGCTGCTTAAAGGCTTTGGAGTTGACCGCGCCGCAAGAGACTTTTATCATTGGGCTAGAGACTATGAGCCGCCTGCGTTGCCTATTCAGATTTCAAATTATACGGTCATAGCGGGGATACTGTGTATTGCTGTTAGCGTCTATTTAGGTATAGCTAACGTCAGCATAAGCGCTCAGCCGTTTCCAACTGATGGGGCTGGTTGGATAGCGGCGATTCCAAAAATCGCAACTTTATTCATAAAAGGCGTCGAAGATTTGATGATTGTGGGCATGTGCATTGTCTTGCTAGGTAGAAGTGTTAGGCTCTACTTCGAGCGGGATTCCCGTTTGCTGCGTAACATTGCATTGATTGTTTCTGTAGCTTGGTTCCGCTGGATTCTTGATGCTACTGCATATATCATCTATAATCCGGGCAGCGCTAATACACCTGTGGGAAGTTTGGATAATGCTGCTTTTTCGAACTTCCTTTTCACCATAATAGTGGGCATCCTGATTGGTGTTGCATCGGTGCTTTTGATTTACATTATTAATCGTTCGACTAGAGACTTTTTCAACAAGAAAATTGATGAGGAAGAGCAGCAGCCAGAGCAGCTATAACGATATTTTCGGGGCGGTTTATTGGATATTGGGGTAAGCTTTAATTGAAGCTGTATAGGATTAGTTTTGACTAATATCGCTAAAACGAGGTTACTACGCGAGGATACTGTGAGTGCTTAAAAGAGTTCTATCACTTCTTGGAATATACAAGTTATATGAGGCGTGGCTTTGGCGTCAAGTAAAAAACGGTGTTCAACCTGAGCATATCGCAATTATTTTAGATGGCAACCGCCGTTGGGCAAATGAGCAGGAAACTCATCCAATGCTGCTTAGGGATAAGTGGGGTCACAGTAACGGCGCAGACACAGTTGAGCAGCTTCTGGACTGGTGTCACTCCATAGGCGTAAAAAACGTTACGTTATACACGTTTTCGACCGAGAATTTTGGCAGGCAATCTGAAGAAGTAGTTCAGATCATGCGGCTTGCTGAGGAAAGATTCCGCAAGCTCCTAAAAGATGAGCGCGTACACCGCGACAGAGTCCATGTTAAAGTAATCGGCAGAGTTAACATGCTACCAGACAGTCTGCAAGAGGTAATTGCAGAGTTAGAGAAAGCAACCGCAGACTACGACTGCTACTTCTGGAACTTCGCCTTCGCCTATGGCGGCAGAGCAGAAATCGTGGATGCCACCAAGCGAATCGCCAAAAAAATACGTGACCACGAAATAGAAATTGATGATATCACCGAGAGCACATTCGAAAAATACCTCTACACTTCGCATATGACTAAGCAGGACCCCGACATGATTATTCGCACCTCAGGCGAGGAGCGACTCAGCGGATTTCTGCTTTGGCAAGCAGCGTACAGTGAACTGTTCTTCTTGGATGTTTACTGGCCTGACTTCCGCCGCATCGACCTACTTAGAGCCATCAGGGTTTTTCAGCATAGAAAACGCCGCTTCGGCGCCTAAGACGCCTGCGCTCTTTATGTGGGTCTTTATGTGGGTGTGGTGTTTTGTGGCACACCACAAGAATGGCTGAAAACAGCAATGCTTTTTGGAAAAGCAACGTGCTTCGGCGCCTGACGCGGTGTGGGCTGAGAGGTTTCCACCACAAGAACAACATAGCGTTATGTTGAAGCGGCCGCAGTGTGGGTGTGGGGCATGTTGAAGTTTCATTGTGAAACGCAGTGTCAGCGCAATGCATGTGCAAAAGAGCCCCTGCTGCTTCGCCAACCCACCCTGCCCCTACATACAGAACGAAACAGTAAATGTTAACCCCAAGCTACCTGCGCCCTATCACGCGTACAACCTTTACAGCCCACGCAAACCTGAGATATAACTAAACCGCAAAAATCAGCAGCGACTTAAAATTATTAGCTTGAGCGCCTAAAGCCGCTGTCAAACTCGGAGTAGTGCGCCTTCATCCATTTTCTACACAGTTACCGTTTTTGCCTCAATATTATGCAAACCAAAACCTCGAAAATATTATTCAGTCATTGCCGTATCTAACACAATATGGTAATAGACGACGCAAGTTCCCAAAAGCCAATTATTCAAATTAAACGGCTTGATTTGCGAGCTTTTCGGGAGTCTGATTGGGCGGAAGTGCATGAGTATGGCTCTGACCCGCTTGTTGTCCGTTTCATGAATTGGGGTCCAAATACAGAAGAAGAAACCCGCAATTTTATCCAGAAATCTATCGGTTATGAGGCGGAGAATCCTCGAATGCGCTATTCGCTTGCTATAGTGGTTCGGGAACAAAATAGGCTCGTCGGTGGTTGCGGATTATATTTATCAAGCATCGACAGCCGCATCGGGTGGATTGGCTATTGTTTGAATCGTCAGTTTTGGGGTCAAGGGTATGCCACTGAAACGGCGCGGTCGCTTCTAGAATTCGGCTTCAATAACGTTAACCTACATCGAAATATTTGCCTTCTGCGACCCCGCAAACGTTGCTTCCGCTCACGTTATGGAAAAAATTGGGATGAAGTACGAGGGACATTTCAGAGAGAATGCTTTTTTCAAGGGGAAATGGCACGATGAACTTCATCACGCAATCCTTGAAAAAGACCGGAAAAATTAAAGTTTTTTTTAGGTCTTATGAATCGATGTTATTAGATGGGAATTATGCTCGTTTTTGTGTGCTTACTATACTTATTACGTCGCGGTCTTTTAGAATGGCGTCTTCGCCGATTCTGCGTTTATCTCTTGCATTTACTGCGTAGAGGAAGTTTTCTCCGAGTTCGGTGTGGATGATGTAGGCGAATTGGTGGGCTGTTGTGCCGTTGGGGACGAGGTATGTGTCGGGTAGGACGCGGCCGTTGTGGTCGGAGAGGTGTTCTATGTCTTCAACGGGGTAAACGGTTATCATGTCGAGGAGCTTAAAGTAAGCTGTGTTCATTGCTTCCTGTACGCCTGTGGAGCCGTTGGTTTTGAGAATTTTCTCCCTAATGCGTTCAAGAGCCTGAATTTGCCCTGCAGACAGCTTCTCCGGCTGGAGAATTTTAAAGTCGCTATCGCCCGGCTTGTAATCAATTAGCCCCTTCTCGGCGGCGCGCCTAAGAGCCAACTCAGCTTCGGCACTGGCAGGGATAACTATGTAATCAAGTTTTTTTAGGCGCTCAATATTGGCTTGGGCTGTAGGCAAATCTATTTTGTTAGCAACAATTAGCAAAGGTTTTGAGAGGCGGCGCAGGTTATCGACAAAACGGTAGAAGTCGTCATCGCTCCACGTAGCGGGTTTATCCACGTTTAAGCCTGCCTTGCGTATGGCCTCGTTAACGTACTGTCGTCGTATGCTTAATCCTGATAAGCGGTCTTCAAGGTGGTGAGCAATGCCTTTTTTATCTTGCTCTGCAGTTCGCGAGATTCGCGCCCAGTCCTTTTTGAGAATTGTAACCATCCACATGGTTATTTCTTTCTCTAAAAACTGAACATCCTCCAGCGGATCATGCTCGCCTAACTTGCAACTCTTTCCTTCGCAGTCTGTTCCGCCCGAAGCATCAACAATGTGCACTAACGCGTCGGCCCTGCGAATTTCATCTAAAAACTGGTTACCTAAGCCGCGTCCCTCCCAAGCGCCCGGCACGATTCCTGCTATGTCGACTAACTCGACTGGAACCATTCTGGTGCCGCCGAGGCAAAGGCTGTTTTTGGGGTTGTCTTTAACCTTGAATTCTTCGTGTACACAAGGGGTTCTGACGTAGCCGACGCCCCGGTTTGGTTTGATGGTTGTGAAGGGGTAATTTGCTACGTCTACAGCTGCTAAGGTGGCTGCGGAGAAAAAAGTGGATTTGCCTGTGTTGGGTTTTCCGACGACTCCCAGTAGGCGTGAGTATGACCGCTGCATGTTTTTCACTGCTGTAAGGTTCTGTTTGTTGAGCTATATTTATTGTGTTTGTTTTCGTTAGTTGACATCATCAGCAAAAAACAAACAATCAGCAGTTAAAACAGTTTTTTACGCATTATGTTTAAACAAAACTTTTTGGGTTAGGTCACCTGTTAGTTGTTCTTGGTGACTATGGGCTGCTGGATAATGACGAGTACCGCGGTAAACTTCTGAGGGAGATACTTGGCAGGGCGACCCCGCAGGAGCGGCAGGGGTACACGAAGATTCAGCAGCGCAAAACCGAACTCTCCCAGCGGATGAAGGCGATAAGTGCGGCGCAAAAAACCCTCAACGAAAACGACAGATTAAACATTCTTCCCAAAGAAACAAGCATAAACATTCGCGGCGCCCTGAATAGAAAAGCCAAAGATGCAGCAGAAAACGCAGCAAAAAACCAGTACAAAGAGGCTCTCAAAGCTTACAAATCCCAGAACATTGCTATCCTTGCGGAGCGAATGAGGCTTATGGGCGAGTTTTTGGAGTTAAAAGCGGAGTATGATGAGCTTGAGGAGGAGGAAAAGTGGCTGCTCCTCTCAATAGCCACTAGAAATCAGGCAAGCCTCCTCGGCTTCATGCAAACCCGTGAAGTAAGCGACGAATCAAAACAGCCCATTTAATGATGGGTTAAAGCTGCTTGTTTATTTTCATAGCCATTTCGTTTAGCGCCGCCCGGTTAGCCTCTTTTAGCTCGCTAAAACGCGGTAGTGGCTGCCCCAGAAAACGCGGCACCACATGCACATGCAAATGGAAGATGTCTTGTCCCGCAGCCTTGCCGTTCTGCTCGAAGATGCTTATGCCATCGGCGCCTGTGGCAGATTTAATCGCTAAAGCAAGTTGCTTAGCTACCACGTGGACTGCCGCCAACTCTTTTTCAGGGATATCAAATATGTCTACGTAGTGGGCTTTTGGGATAACAAGGGTGTGTCCCATGTTGAGTGGGCGAATGTCGAGAAACGCTAGGACGGTGTCGTCTTCATAGAGTGTGCTTGATGGCGCTTGTTTCTGGACTATCTTGCAGAATATGCAGTTCTCGTCGTATTTCACGTTGACACCTTACTCTTTACTTGTGCGTGAAGGTTTCGAATTAACTTTATCCCCCTTTATATCATAGAATTACAAAAGTTATAAATCAAGCATTAAGTAACAAGACATTAGGGAGGAACCTGCTTTTTCTGAATTAAACAATCCACCGCCGAACATCCAAAAGGAACTGGTTGGCTTGCGGAAAGCCCTTGACGAACAAATTCCGCCGAAAACGCCTGACCGCAACCTGCTAATTGCCACTTGGAATCTGCGGCATTTTGGAGATCTCACTGAAAAGTGGGAATCAAGCGAAAAAGATTCGCCTAAGCGGAATCTACATGCTCTGCGCTGCATAGTGGACATTATTTCGCGGTTTGACATTATTGCTATTCAAGAGGTTAAAGACAACTTGAAATGTCTTAGAGAAACCATCAAAGCGCTGGGTCCAAACTGGATGTTCATCATGACGGATGTCACTAAAGGGAGCGCTGGAAACGTCGAAAGGTTAGCGTTTATTTTTGATACACGCAAAATCAAAATGTCGGGTTTAGCCTGCGAAATCGTAGTTCCCCAGGAGTATCTATCGGAGAATGGCCCAGAAGCTATGAAAAAACAATTCGCAAGAACCCCTTATGCTGTTAGCTTCTACTCGGCAGGCAGAACCTTCATCCTCTGCACATTACACGTGCTGTATGGTGAAGCGCCTGAGAGGGTTCCTGAGCTTAAGATGATAGCGAAGTGGCTCTCTGACTGGGCAAAGGAAATGCATAGCTGGAAACATGATCTCATCGCTTTAGGCGACTTCAACATTGACCGAAAAGGCGACGAACTCTACAACGCATTCACATCCACGGGTTTAACTGTGCCCGAGGAGTTAACAACTGTTCCCCGCACCCTGTTTAGTGACCCGAAAAAACCCGACACAGGCCATTACTTTGACCAAATCGCATGGTTTGTTGAGCAAAAAGGAATCCCGGAGTTAACCTTAAAGTTCCTAAGAGCCGGCACGTTTGATTTTAAGCCATATGCAATGTCCTCGCTAAAACTGACAAAGAATCAGCTGTCCTACCGCATATCTGACCATTATCCGCTTTGGGCAGAATTTGACGTGCGTCCAGACAGCAAATGACGCACAAACAGTGTCTTGGAAAATGCTTTATATGTTTTCAACGGTTAGTTTAGAATGTTAATTTCAGGAGTTCACCTGTATGACTGATTTGGAAGATAAAGTGCTTAAAGAAGTCGGCAAAGTTCAGGACCCAGAAACAGGGCAAACCTTCGAGGAGATGCAGATGATCCAAAGCGTCAAAGAGACAGCTCCGGGCACTGTCACTGTTGAGTTTGTTCCGACGAGTCCATTTTGTCCGATAGCGTTTAAACTCGCTGCAGACCTTCGTGACGCAGCTAAAACTGTTCCCGGCGTGGAGAAAGCAGTTGTTTACTGCCGCGGGCATGCTATGGAAGAGCAAATAAACGAAATGACTAACAAAGTCTAATCGCTTTGTTTTTCGCTTTATCTTTACAAAGTTGACCCCTAACCAGTAGGGCTTTCATTTCTTTTCTCACCGCATTCTACTAAATGCCCATGTGCCAATTACAATCATTACTACATCGAAAATGGCGACTACGCCTATGTCTATCCATAATGGTTGCACCTGAAGAGGCGCCCACGCTGAACCCAGCATAACATGACGAAGCGCATCAACGCCATAAGTCAGTGGGTTGTATACTGCAATATCAGTCAACCATGTTGGGAGGCCGCTGCCTTTGAGGAGGAAAAGCGCGCCACTTAGGAAGAACAGGGGGAGATTTACGAATGTTTGGATAGCGCCGAAGCCTTCTAGGTTGCTCATGAAGCTGGCGATTGTTAAGCCTATGCTTACTAAGCCAAAGGTCACAAGAAACATCAGGGGTAGAGCATATAGGAATGTTATGGGGTCAATGGGGATTCCTAATGCTAAGCCTACTGCGAAGACTATTATACCCTGCATCAAAGCGTCGGTGCTGTCGCCTATCATTTTGCCTATGAAAATCGTGAATCTAGAAACGGGGGCAACCAGGGTTTCTTTCATGAAGCCGAATTCTTTGTCCCAAATCACGTTTATGCCCATAAACATCGCTGTGAACAGCAGGGTCTGACCGATTATTCCGGGAAGCAGCACTTGCTGATAAGTTAGGTTTCCAGGTAATGTAAATCGCTTGGCGAATGCTGCAGCGAATATGACCAGCCATAGCAGGGGCTGAACAAAACTTGTTATGAGTCTCGTTCTATCTCGTGTGAAGCGTTTGATTTCTCTTAGCCAAAGCGAGTAGAAACCACGTATTTCGCTTATCTGATAGCCCTCCTGCGTGCAGCTGCTTGACCATGCAGTTCTTTCGTGGTGTCCTCACGGATGTTTCTGCCCGTGTAATGTAAAAAGACATCTTCAAGGTTGGGCTCACGAAGGAGCAGGGATTCAACGTAGATGCTGTTTTGGCTCGCTAACTCCATGATTCTGGGCATCACGGTTTTGCCGTTGCGAACAGTTATTTCTAATGCGCCGTCAACAATTTTCCTGTCTTTGAATCCTAACCATTTGGCAACAAGCTCAGCGAGTTCATCAAGCTTGTTGGTTTTGACTACCACAACGTCCCCTTCAAGCGTATCCTTTAGCTTAGGCGGCGTATCTAAAATGACGATTTTTCCGTGATCCATTATGCCGATTCTGTCGGAGAGCCTGTCCGCTTCATCCATGTAGTGGGTAGTTAAAACCACTGTTATGTCGTGTGCCTGCTTGAGCTCTTTAATGTACTTCCATATGTGGTCTCTGGTTTGCGGGTCAAGACCCACAGTTGGTTCATCGAGGAACAGAACTTTGGGGTAATGAATCAAGCCGCGCCCCAACTCGAGCCTTCGCCTCATACCGCCCGAGTAGGTACGCATCAAATCGTCAGCTTTATCTTCTAACTCTATCAGCTTTAGGATGCGGTTTATGCGTTCTTTCTGCTCAGAGGGGGGAACACCATACAGGTTAGCGTGGACGTAGAGGTTTTCTCTGCCTGTTAAACGGTCATCGATGCTTGGGTCTTGGAAGACAATACCGATTGATTTGCGGACTTTATTGGATTCTTTATTGATGTCATAGCCGTTGATTAGGGCAGTTCCGGAAGTTGGTTTGAGGATTGTGCATAGCATTGACACGGTGGTGGTTTTGCCTGCGCCGTTTGGACCCAATAACCCGAAGATTTCGCCTGAATCAACACTGATGTTTAGGTCGTCCACTGCCCTAAAAGAATTGTACGCTTTTGTTAGGTGACGTGTTTCGATAACAGTAGGCATTTTATCCTCTTTTTAGCAATGGAAGATGGCGCAGATTTAAGCATTCTTAAAACAGCACCGTTTTTCCTAAAGACAAACAAGCTATTCAGTCGATAAAAGAGACAACTCCACAATAAAAGTTGCACCATGACCAGGGATGCTTTTAACCTCGATTTTTCCTTTATGAGCCGCAACAATTCTTTGGCAAATTGGCAAACCAAAACCCATACCTTTGGCTTTGGTTGTGTATAAGGGTTGGAAAAGCTTTTTCTGGTTTTCCTCTGATATTCCTGGACCTGTATCGCTGATGGATATTCTGATTTTTCCAGCGTTGACGTTACTTTTGATGACTAATGCGCCGCCGTCAGGCATTGCGTCAACCGCGTTTTTGAGGATGTTTATAAAAACCCGCTTCATCTTAGCCTCGTCAACAGTGATTTTAGGTGTATCTTCGGTTAGGTTGTCTACTTTGATGTTTGCTGGTACATCAATCATTGATAGTGATTGGGTTACAAGCGCCTTGGGAGTCGTCATCGATGATAAGTCGAGCACGATGTTCCCTGAATAATCGAGGAGGTCGTTGACAATTTTATTTGAGTACTCAACATTTTCCGCAATAATATGCAGCATATCCTCGCCGGTCGGGTCAAGTTTTTCCCCATACTTCTTTTTCAGATAGTAAACAGCGTTTGATATTCCCATTAGTGGGTTACGCAGGTCATGACCAACCATGCCGGCGGTAGCGCCGATAGCGGCAAAGCGTTCAGCTACTCTTAATTCCTGCGTTCGCGCCTCCACTATATCTTCCAGATGTTTAGAGTAGTCTTCAAGCTCTTTTTGCACCTTTTTGCTTGTTAGGTATTCGCTGTACGCTTTTCTGCGGTAACTGTGCAGTTGGTAAGCGGCTGTTGCGGCTATCATATTTGTAATTAGAAGACCGAAAAGCACACTGAAGAGAACTGGCGACTCGAGCGGTTTTGTGATAAACACGATTATTATTGCCTCGCCTATAGAAGCGCCGAATGCGATTAGGCATTGATAGAAAAACCGGAACGGAGCAATTAAAAAGATTATAAAAACGGCTATTATTGTAAGTAATGCTTGAACTAAAAAGTCCTGAGGCCGCAGTGAATTGATGACGCCTCCTCCAATAGCTAAAACTAGAACACTTAAGAAAAGCATCCTATCGTAGCCTTGGTAAGTCTTTATCCTATCGATGAAAAACGCTGTCGCAACAAGTATCAGCGTTAGAACAGCGCGGAGAGCTACAAGTCCAAAAAATTCTTGGGTCCACCCAAAAAATGCATAATCATTAAAAACAAAGCCCACCATCGGCAAAATAAAAAACATCAAAGAAAGTTTGGCACGGGTTATGTCGGATTTTAGGTAGTAACTGCGGTAGCCTTCGTCTTGCTTAGAAGCATCATCTTTGGGTTGCAGCAACCTTAAACATCCAGTTACAATGTTCAACGCCGCATTCTATTTACAAGTTTCCCCGAAAAGCACAAAGCGCCGTTTAGCACAACACAACAGCAATTTGAATTCTTTAAAACTAAAATTGCCTGCTAAGGGGACTTCTTAAAATCAAAAAAATTGGGTGTTGACAAACGCTTCAGTTTACATCTACATTGGTCTGTTAACGAATTCAACTTTGGGCATAAGCACCTTGTCAATGGCGTGGCAAACCCCGTTATCCACAATTATGTCTGCTTGAACAATGTTTGCACCGTTTACCCTCATGCTTCTATGCAGGTGCCAACGATTAGCATCTATCCGCAACTCGCCACCTGAAACCGCCTGCAAATATTCATGCTGAGCCAAATCAGCAGCCATAAGCTTGCCCTCTACAACATGCAAAGTTAAAATAGACTTCAACTTGTCAGTGTCACTAAGCAGACTGTCCAAATCGGCTTTTGGTATCTTGGCAAACGCTTCGTCTGTAGGAGCGAAAACAGTGAAAGGCCCAGGACTCTTAAGTGTATCAACCAACCCCGCAGCTTTCACAGCCTCCACTAACGTATTAAACTTGCCTGAGGATACGGCAGCGTCAACTATATCCGGCATAACTTTTCACCTCCACTTACAGTTAAGAAACAGAAAGCACTCACCAAATACACTAGAAAAAACGTAGATAAACCTTAGCTGACTGTTTGCAGCCGAAAAAACGCTCTGCCTTTTCGGGGCACTCGGAGATTTCCGGGTTCTTGCTCAGCTCGTCGAGGGTTCGCCCGACAGTCACTACGTCGCCGACTGCGAAGACAAGCGAAACGGGCAAGCACACGATTGAGCTGCGGAAGCGTTTCTTGAATTCAAGCTGCTAAGGATGTTGATGTTTGTAACGCCAATACGCCTTGTATGGTGGCTCCTGTCCCATTTGCCACATTGCAGCGGACAACTCGCCGTAATGAATCATATCCTCCATGACCATGTGGGTTAGTACCGCTTCGATTGGAAGTTTAGCGTATGGTTTTTCACCCCATGGGACCTCAACAAACCGTTTCAAGTCTTCAGCGGTATGTTGCGCGAGGAACTTTTCAGTGTTTGTATGGGTGTACTGCATGTAGCTTCTAAGCAACTCTATATCAACGAATTTATCGAAGTCAGGGTCAACCCACTCATTAATTCTGCTAGGTACCGCATAGCTAACCCAGCGGTCCTCAACTAATGTCAAATGCAAAAACACATTACGCATGCTATCCCAACTTAAACCTCAAAAAGCAACAACATCCGCCCAGGGCAGCTTTGCCATCGCCTCAAGGTAAGCTTCCCGGACATTGTGGTTGTAGTGGATTAAATCGGTGATTTGCATAGTCTCCTGTTGGCAAGTTAGTTATTTAAAATTTTACTGAGCCTATTTGTAGTTTAAGAAGAGATGTTCCAGCTACGTTTGGCATTTAGTTGCTATGTGCAAGGTGGACTCTGACTGGTTGAGATTAAACCCAAAAAGCAGAAAATAAGAACGCTATTGCTTCGCACAGACATGATTTACTCTAAGGATTAAAAACTCTGCAGGTTTAACAGCCGCTACACCAAATAGTATGTTTAAGCGTCCATTGTCGATGTCATTTTGAGTCATGGTAGATCGATCACAGTGAACAAAGTACGCCTCCTGCGGCTTAGCGCCCAGTAGCATCCTTGCTTGCCAAGCCTGCATCAGAAAAACCTCCACCTGCAGCTTCACCTTAGCCCATGTTGCCTCAGTGTTCGGCTCAAACATCACCCAAGCAGTTCCCCGTTTAATCGACCGCTCAAGATAAATTAGCAGCCGCTTCACGCTAACATACTTGTACTCGAGGTCACTTGAGAGCGTTCGGGCGCCCCAAACACGAATACCTCGACCTTCAAAGCTGCGGATGCAGTTTATGGCTTCAAAGTTGAGCGAGTCTATTTGATAGCTGTTTACCGTTGTTTCCAAGGCGGCGGCGCCTTTGACTTCTTGGTTGGCAGGTGCACGGTTAACACCCAATTCAGCGTCTACTCGGGCATAAATCCCCGCTATGTGTCCACCAGGCGGAACCAGACATCTTTCTCCACTGTATTCTACGTAGATCCATGGATAGTAAAGAGCTGCATAGGCTGTTTGCCGCGGCTTGGACACATTGGAGGGGGTTTCTCCTTTTTGGGAGTCAAATATGCAGAAGCGCTTTAGCCGTTCACAGTGATCAATAAGCAAATCAGATAGACCAGCTATTGCTTGGCTGTTAGGTGAATATAGAATTGCTACTTCGTCGTTAACTTCAAGCTTAGCTAAAGCCTCTTTATAGTCACCATTTTTTAGGTTGCATACGTAGCATCGTTTTCCGCCGTTTTCGAAAAAGCCCTTCACCGCATAAGGCAGGTATTTGTCCTCGCCGAAGAAGCCTCCGAAAACATTTTGGAACTGACTCCAGCTAGTGATAAGCGTCGGAGTTGAGGGGCCCGTTTGGGTTTCGCCCAGAAAAGCAGCAGTTGAAACGTATACTCCCTCTATGGGCGTAGGTCCAACTCGGATTTCTTCGACATATACACCTGGCTGTTTTATGCTGAAACGGCTCATAACGTTACAGTAAGAATGCATCCTTTTTTGTGTATCGGGCGGCTGGGCTAGAGGTACGAGTTTTCCTTTTCCAGCTTGGCTCTGTTGCTGCGGAAAAAACGTCTAAAAGAAGCGGTAAGCGCGTAATTTTCAACTTCGTCAAAAGGCACCCACTGCAGTTCCGCCGCATCAGTCGCTGCTCCGATTTCTCCGCCGACGACATGCACGAGGTAATCGATGATGATGTAGTGGTAGCGGATTTTGCCGTCAGGATCCCGCTCTACTTGGTCAACAACATCGACCAGACGGGGATTATCAACGTCAAGAAGCGTTTCCTCTTTAGCTTCCCTGATTACTGCATCTGTGAGGGGCTCGGCGAGTTCCACTAATCCGCCTGGAATAGACCATTTGCCCCGTGCGGGCTCGTTACCCCGCTTGATAAGCACGATTTTGCCGTCTTTCACGATGACGACTCCGATGCCGACGACGGGTTGGTCAGGGTAGAAGCGCTTCAAGAATACACCAGCCGATTTAATGTATCATCCTAACTTAAAGCTTCTATGGATAAAAAGTGAAAATAAGAAAAAAGAGGGACGACCTATTCGTACCTCAACGCGTCTACTGGCTTGAGTTTTGAAGCGCGCCATGCTGGGTAGAGGGCGAAGATGACGCTTACACCGACGCCGAATCCTAAAGCTCCAATCAGCACATCGGGAGTTAAGAGGGGCACAATTTGGAAGCCTCCACCTGTGCCGAAGAAGCCTGAACCCAGCACCTGAGCTGTGGTGACAGCCATTGCCCAGCCGAGTCCGATGCCTATAACTGCGCCCATTAAACCGATGATTACGGATTCACCTAGGAAAATCATCAGTACGGTGCGGCTTTTCATGCCTAAAGCTTTGAGGATGCCGATTTCGCGGGTGCGCTCGATCAGGGAGACTATCATTATGTTCATGATGCCGATGCCTGCGACCAGTAGCGAAATTGCTGCGATGCCGCCTAGAAAGAGCTGGATGGTGCTAAAGATGCTTGTGAGTAAGCTTAGTACTGCGGTTGAGGATATGACTGAGACTTGGTTGCTGAAGTGGTCGGTTATGAGTTTGGTTGCGGTTGAAATGGTTGCGTTGTCGCTGCCTTTTAACTTCACGATGATCATGTCGCATTCGGTTGTGTTGAATATGCTCTGGGCTTTCTCTATGGGGATGTAGACGCCTGTGTCTGAGGGGCCGCCTAAGCCGAAGCCGCCGATCTTCTGCAGCACAGCGTCGACGTTGGCGATGTAGGTTTCGTTTACGGGGGGCAGCTTGGTTGCGTTGGTCCATGTGACGTTGATGGAGTCGCCGACGTTGAAGTATACGGTGCCGTTCTGTCCCGGCTGGTTAACACGGGTGCCTACGATGGTGTCGTTTATGCCGGGGCTTGTGGGGATGGAGCCTTCTTGAGCGATAAAGGTGTTGCTGTATATTTGGCTGTACGCTTTGTAGTCTACGCCGTAGATGGTGACTGACCGGTTAAGGTTGTCAGTCTGCACGTACCCGCCACGGCTGATGATCGCCGAGGAGTTCACTATGTCCGACGACAACGCGTTAATTTCATCCGTATAATTCGCGTACAGCACAAATCCTGAGCTGCTACTGCTTTCACCGCCTAAAGCCCCTGCGCCGCCTCCGAAGCTGCCTCCGCCAAAGGTGCCGCCGCTGGATGCGGGCGTGATTATGAGGGTGTCAGCGGATAAGCCTTGGCTAAGCTGAGTTGTTATCGTGGCTTGTAATCCCTGTGTGATGGAGAGCAAAGCTACAATAGCGGCGATACCGATGACAATGCCTAAAGTTGTTAGGGCTGCGCGGAGCTTGCGAAGTTTGATTGCGCTAAACGAGTAACCGAAAATATCCAGAGTCTTCATCTTAATTCACCACATCCGATACTATTTCGCCGTCAAACATCTGCACAATACGCTTGGCTTGGCGAGCGAGTTTCTCATCGTGAGTAACCATGATAATGCTGACGTTCTGCTCCGTGTTGAGCTTCTTGATCAAAGTGATGACTTCAGCCGCAGTTTTCGAGTCAACGTTGCCTGTAGGTTCATCGAGCAATAGGAACTTGGGGCTGTTTGCGAGCGCCCGTGCGATGGCGACGCGCTGCTGCTGACCGCCGCTGAGTTCCGCGGGTTTGTGGTTAATTCTGTCTTTCAACCCTACAGTTTCTAAAAGTTGGACCGCTCGTTGTCTACGCTGATTTTTACTCATGTTCGCTATTTGCATTGATAATTCAACGTTGTCCCGGGCGGTAAATCTGGGAATCAGATTGAAGAATTGGAATACGAATCCAATTTTAAGTCTTAATTGAGCAAGTTGGTTATCGTTGAGTTTGCCGATGTCCACTCCATCAATCAGCAGGTTGCCTGAGGTGGGCTTGTCTAAGGCGCCGATGAGGTTGAGCATGGTGGATTTGCCGCTTCCGGATGGACCCAGAATGGATACGAAATCGCCAGTCTCAACTTTGAGGTTGACGCCTCGGAGAGCCTCAACAGGCACCTTTCCAAGCATGTAAGTTTTTTTAACGTTTATTGCTTCAACTACGAGTGATTTTTTTGACATGCTCATTCCTCAGTCAGTTTAGAGACAAGGGAAAAATGCTCCGTAATATAAAGACTAGTTACATTCAGAGCTCTGAAATTCTCATACATTTTTAGTCAGCGTTCCTTTTGATTGATTAGTGTTTTGAGGTAATAGCCCTAACATTTGGAGAGAAAAATCAGAGGTTACTCTAAGGGTTAGAGTCTCGAATTTAGAGAGTATTAAACAAAAAAATGAGATCATTTTTCTGTGCCTACTTCTGGGGGATTCTTTTAAAAAGAAAAGAGAGTTGGGTTGCGCTTACTTGTTTAGGTATCTCCATGAGAGCACTACGCAGATTGCCGTAATCACGACTGCGAAGACGCCGACGAATGCGAAGTCCATTGCTAGGGGTCCGAAGCCGTCGCTGAATATCATTAGTCTGCGGACTGCGTCGATGGTGTAGCTGATGGGGTTTACGCTTGCGACTGCCTGTAGCCAATCTGGCATTTTGTCGATGGGGAAGTATGCGCTGCTTGCGAACATCAGGGGTAGTGTGATGAGTTGGAAGATTGCCTGCGGCATTTCCATGCGTGTTGCTCGCAATGTTAGGGCGGTGAACATCGATGAGAGGCCGACGCTGATGAGGAACACTATGGCAAATACGCCGAATATGCTCCACCATGCGAAGTTTGTGCCTGTTACGAGTCCCAATGCGAATGCGACTGCTGCGACGATTGCAGCTTGGAATATTGCGCGTATGCTTGCAGAGAGCACCTTTGAAAGTATGATTGCTGACCGCGACACTGGTGTACTGAGCACTTTGTTCATGAAGCCTAAGCGTTTATCCCAAACGACCGACATGCCCGTGAAGGCTGTAGTGAACACCGTGGTGAACGCTACCATACCCATTGCCATGAAACTGAAGTAGTCGGTTGTGCCGAAAGTCGCCATCATGATTTGGCTTTGGCTTACTCCAGGTATACTGGTGGGTATTACGGCGCCGATGTTCATGGCTTTCCCTAACAGTGCCAACCAAAGGACAGGTTGGATAATGCCCATTATGAAGACGAACGGTTGCTGGTACCACTTCTTAAGTTCACGGTTAGTGAGCGCCCATAAACCGTGGAAACGACTCTTTGAAACGCGAGTTTCCATGTCATCGCTCATGCGTGAGCCCTCCTCATAGCCATCCGCTGCGACATAACGCCTTCTCGCGACTCCTCAGCATCACGCATAGACCTGCCAGTGTACTGCATGTAAACTTCGTTGAGGGAGGGTTTTGCCAGCGAAAGTTTGGTTACGACGTGCCCGTTTTTGCGGATTGCTTCGATGATTAGGGGCGCGGTTAATTCGCCGTTGGCTGATTTAATTATGTAGCCGCCGTTTTCCTTTTTAACTTCCTTGACATGCTCGACTTTTCGAATTAACTCTGTAATGTCTTCTTGGTCTTTCTGTATCGAGAGGGTGATTATGTCTCCGCCTAAGCTGTCTTTGAGCTCTGTGGGGGTGCCGACGACGATGATTTTGCCGTGGTCGATGATGGCGATGCGGTCGCATAGGGTGTCTGCTTCTTCTAGGTAGTGGGTTGTTAGGAATAGGGTCATGCCGAATTCTTGCTTGAGCTTCTTAACGTAGTTCCATGTTGCCGCTCGTGTTTGCACGTCTAAGCCTAATGTGGGTTCATCGAGGAACAGCACTTTGGGGCGGTTAATCAAGCCGCAGGCTAATTCTAAGCGTCTGCGCATGCCACCCGAATAGGTTTGTACGCGCTTGTCTTTAAAGGGGACTAATTCGACGAGATTTAGAAGTTCCATGGCACGTTTCTTGGATACCTGCCTTGGGATACCGTAGAGGTCAGCGCATAGCAGAATGTTCTCCATGCCCGTTAGGTCTTCGTCAGCTGTGTATTCCTGCGGAACCACACCGATTGATGCACGGACAGCCATGCTCTGCTTAGCGATGTCGCCGCCGAGAATAGTTGCGGAGCCGCTGGTCGGCCGAATGACTGTTATGAGCATTTTGATGGTGGTTGATTTTCCTGCGCCGTTAGGACCTAAGAAGCCAAAGATTTCACCCTTCTTCACGTTGAAGTTGATATGGTCGACTGCTGTTAGGTTTTTGTTGAAAACTTTGGTTAAGCCTTCAACTACGATGACATCTTCGGTTTGACTCATGCCTTATCACCCTTCAGTTTAGTGTTTAATGCTTCGAGTTTTTCTGCGGCTTCATCGAGAATGCTAAGTGCCTCGTCAAGGTTTTTCTCGGAGTAGTTCTCTCGAAGAAGTCTACTGGCTTGACCGAAGGCAGTGAACATACGCCTCATAGTTGACCGGATTTGCACTGCTTTTTCCGGTGGAACATTGCGGTAACTTCTGTCAAAGAAGGGAAAACCCATGAATTCTTCACGGCATTTTTCCCGTGCTTTGGTTTGTTCCTCCAAAAGGTCTTTGCCGCTTTGGGTTAACTCGTAGCGTTTGAGGCCGTTATCGAGTGGGAGTTCGGTTATGTATTGGTTGTCTTGGAGCCATGCGAGCAGGGGGTATATGGAGCCGGGGCTGGGTTTCCAGTGGCCGCCTGTGTTTTTGCTTATTTCATCCATTAGTTCTGAGCCTGACATTGGTTTTTCGCTGAGTGCTTGGAGTACTTGGTAGCGGAGGAAGCCTTTGGGGACCATGGCGTTGTGGCGTAGCCAGTTGTGGCGGTGGAACATCATGTGTTTTTCGGCGCGCATTTGTTCTCTGTAGCCGTGTAGGTTTTCTCTTTCTTCATTGTTCATTGTATATCACTTCTGACATCATTATCGATATCATATTTGATATCAACCACGATATCACAAGCGATATTTAAACATACCCCAAAATAACACCAAAAAAGCCCCATCAACACATAAACACACAAAAAAAAACCAAAACCATCAACAAAACAGACCATATTTGGAGCATATTAAAAGCTCTATGCAGAAACCTATAGAGGTAGATCAAAAAACACAAATTTCAAACAAAGCCTACAACGCTTCCAAAAGCCCGCAGCATATTTAGCGCTTAGCATAACCAAGGGTCAGGAAAAAGAAATAAAATTTAGAAAAATAAAAAAGTTACTGTTGCTTGCTAAGAGAAGCAAGATATTTGAGGTGGAACGGTTTGAGAACAATTCCGCCTTTCAAGTCAGCATGGAAAGTTTGACTTTCAACTACCCAATCAGACAACTCGGAATCATGAGCCCTGATGAATTCGGCGAAACTGGCAAAGTTTTCATGAAGCGAAATACAAACTGCATCCCAACCCATGCCTCTTCCATCCATAACCATGATAACGTTGGTTTGCTTCATGTACCATTCCTTCATCTTTTGAACGGCTTTAGCTTTTTCTTCGCCTGTTTCATTCTTTAGTTTGCTCTTCAAAAATGTGATAGATGCAATCTCAAAACCTATTTGACCAAATTTTGGAATGACTGTGTATCCTTCAATGAAATTCTCCTCTAACATAGCGCGTCTTCGAGTAACGGTTGGCTGAGAAACACCTAAAGCTTTAGCTAATTGACGATCGCTTCTGTGTGAGTCTTTCATTAGCTCAAACAGAATCTTGTAATCTATTGGTTTTAGCTCTTTCATTGTTATTATCTCACTTAATTTGATTATCCCATAGCATTTTTTGCCATACTATATAAACTTCATTGTTGAATTACCAAAAAATCCACCCTTCTCTGACGGGCGTTAGTAACAGATACTTTTAAGTGAAAAACTGCACTTAAACCCTTCGGGGCAACGTAAAACTATGCCTATACAAATTCAAAGTCAAATTGAACAGGAAATAACCCAGTTTCTCCAAGAATTAATCCGCATCGACACAACAAATCCGCCTGGAAACGAAACCAAAGCAGCCAAATTCTTAGAGGCGTACCTTGCCAAAGACGGCTTCATATCAGAAATTTATGAGTCAGCACCAGGTAGAGGCAGCATAATAACAAGGCTAAAGGGCACAGGAGAAAAACCCAGCCTTCTTCTGCTCTCTCACCTCGACGTTGTAGCCGCAAACCCCTCCGAATGGACTGTTGACCCCTTCGCAGGCATCGTAAAAGATGGATTCGTCTACGGTAGAGGCGCAATAGACATGAAAGGCATGACCGCTGTCGAAGTCATAACACTCAAGTTGCTAAAGAGAAACAATGTACCCCTAAAGGGTGACATAGTACTGGCTGCCACTGCAGGTGAAGAAACAGGCGGCGAAGCAGGCGCAGGATTTCTAACCCAGAAGCACATGGATAAAGTGTGGTGCTCATACGTTCTTAACGAGGGCGCAGGAACAGCGCTGCCAGCCAAAAAAGGCCACGTTTTCCCAATACAAACAGCTGAAAAGGGCATTTTGTGGTTCAAAGTCAAAGCCAAGGGCACGCCGGGGCACGGCTCAACCCCCAACATGGCTGACAATGCTTTGACACGCATCAACAAAGTAATAACTATACTAAACAACTACCACCCTCCAACCCTCTATGTATCCACTCTCAAAGAGTTTCTGGCGCAAATGGCAGAAAACTCGCCCGAACTCGCTGAAGACATCCAACGTTTACTAAATAACCCTCAGCAAAGCGATCAAATCATCGAAGAAATCGCCAAAAAGGACAAACCATTAGCCCAGGAAATCTGGCCAAGAACAAAAACAACCATCACACCAACCATCGTTCGGGGCGGGGTAAAAGAGAACATTATACCCTCCGAGTGTGAAGCAACATTTGACTGCCGCGTCCTACCCGGACAAAGTGTTGATGAAACATTCTCGCTCATCAAGTCAATGCTCAAAGAAGTTGATGGAGGAAAACTAAGCTACGAAATCCTCCAGATGCATGACGGAAACGAATCAACAACCAAAACGCCCCTCTACGAAGCCATAACAAGCGTACTCAAAGACTATGAACCTGACTGCGGAGTATGCCCAACTTTAACAACGGGTGGCACAGACTCACAGTTTTTCCGCAAAGCCGGCAGCATCTGCTACGGTTTCCACCCAGTTATCCCCGAAGAACCCAACGACGAATACGAAAAACGCATGCACGGCATCGATGAACGGTTAAGCATAAAAAATCTGGTCTTCGGCGTCAGCGTATTCTACGAAGTTGTTAAACGATTCATGACTTGAACACAACTTCTCTTTTGTTTGTTTTTTTGAATACATACCATTTTTTATTTTAATGAGACGTATTGCTTATTCTATTAAGCAACCGCCTACATGTGAGGCTAATAGTTGAATGTTTAGCGGAACCGCACTAGTAAATAAAGAGCCCCCGACACTCAAAGTTACAAAAACAGTTGGCGTAATCTCCGACACACATGTACCGAAAAAAGCACACGAGATACCAAAGAAGATTTTTGAGGTATTCGACAAAGTAGACTACATTATTCATGCAGGAGACTTAGTGGAGTTAAAGGTTGTTGACGAGTTAGAGCAGATTGCCCCTGTTTTGGCGGTCCATGGCAACATGGATGGCCTCAGCGTCTCGGAAGCTCTGCCTTCACTGAATACACTTAAGGTTTTTGAGTGGAAAATCGGAGTTATGCATGACCCCGACATAGCCTTTGGGTTTAGTCGAATGCGCGATTTAGTTAAGGAAAACGGCTTTGACGTTTTCGTTTATGGGCATACGCATGTTGCGGATATTAAGTGGGAAGGGAAAACACTCTTCATTAACCCCGGCAGCGCAACAGTTCCAGCGTCCATTATGGGCAAAACCTCCGTTGGAATACTCAAAATGACCAAAGACAGCATTACCCCCGAAATAATTGACCTCTAACACTAAATAAAAAATAACGCCATAATCAATAATCAAGTTCAGTTAGCAAAAGACAAACACACAACTCTTAACTTCTCTATTAACCAGGGCTTTTTACGTAATGAGTTACCTTTAGTTTCAGTTACCCCTCCCCCGTATGCAGCAGTCGCTTCGGCAGGTGCCTTAAAAGCAAAAAACACTAAACCTCTGCAGCGAGGCAAAAGCAATGGAAAAAACAGTTGAGCACTGCAGAAACCCCTGGAAAGGAACCTGCAAAAGCGAAAACATCAAACTCTACATCCAAGTAAAAGGCGAAACCCTACCAATCTGCAATCAGTGCTGGAGTAAAATCGCAGAAGAAGACGAGGAATGGTAAATGGAAAGCTTCAGCGCAAACAGCGCCAAATCATACTTGGGGAAAAACGTGAACCTTCACTTAAAAGACGGCGCCGTAATCGTTAACGTTCACCTTACCAAACTACATAAGGGTGCAGGCAAAAACAATAACCAAATAGAATATCACCTCGCTAACAGAAAAGGCTCTCGCATACCGCTAAAAAACATTGCATACGCTGAGATGCTTAACGCCAATTTAATGCGCAACCTCGCCTAAAAAGCCCTTTTTTGGATAAACGCAGAAATACGGCAAAAATTATACTCCATTCATGCAATGTTCACACTGCGGGGTTTGCTGCACAGAAACAGAGATGCTGCTCTCAAAAAAGGACATCAAACGCTTAGAAGAAAGAGGGTATAAGCAAAGCAAATTCGTCCGCTACGATAAACTGGGTTATGCGACGCTAAAAAACCGTGATGGCTACTGCATCTTCTATGACCAGACAAAGCGGCGATGCAGCGAATATGCAAATCGGCCTTCTGGATGCAGGGTCTACCCTGTTATAGTTGATGAGGAAAAAGGGATTGTTTTAGATTCAATCTGCGAGGCCAGAAATACTATAACGGAGCAGGAAAAAGCCGTAAAGGGCAAACGGGTTGTGAAGCTTTTAGAAGTTATTGATTCTGAGGCGCAAAAACGGCGTTTATAGGTTTGCTGTAAGCTGTTCTGGCGGTTTAGCGCTTTTTGCATTGGTAGCATATGATTTTTTTGTTTCTTTGAGCTTCGGCTTCTTCTTTGGATATCAAACTTGTTCTAACTAGTTTGCCACAGCAGTCACAAATAAACTGGACCTCAGCAACGCGATTATTGGATTGAACAACCTTTATGGGCAAAAATCACTTTCCTTCTTTAGACAACATATCTCTTAAGAGAAGCTGCTGGACATATTCTTTCATTGTGTAACCATTTTCTTTTGCGTTTTTTTGGATATCTCTGTGAACTTTTTCGGTTACGGTGATACATTTGAAGCCTTTGCGTGGCAAAAGCTTGGTTCCCTCCTTTGCGCCATCTGTCAACGTACTTTACGGTACTTGTGACAATATATAACTTTCTAAACACTTCATGAGTAGCCAAATCAAAACAAAGTACCTGAAGTATTGTTAAACCTTAAATAAACGTACGTTTTGGTACTATCAAGAGAGAGGGAAACATAGTACGCCAAAAAAAGGCTACAAAACAATCACTGTTAAGACTGAAGTTTACGATTACTTCTTCAAAGAATGGCTAAAAGTAAAAGACGAATACACAATCAAAAAGGGGATCCGCAGCTTCTCTGCCTACGTCACCTATCGACTGGCCCAGCTGATAAGCACCGACAATAACCCTAAACAGAAATAATAAACATTCAAAGGAAAACCCCACATCTTTAAATAATTCTTGAACTGACTTACCCAAGGGTAAACAGATATGCCTTGCTCGGTAATTGTTGGCGCCTTCTGGGGAGACGAAGGCAAAGGAAAAATCATCTCGTATTTAGCTCTAAAAGATAACCTTGACTTCTGCGTTAGAACTGGTTCCGTTAATGCGGCACATACCGTCTGGTATGAAAACACAAAATATGCACTTCATATGATTCCAGCCGCATTCATCAACCCCAAAACTAGGCTGCTAATAGCTGCTGGCGCGAACGTTCACATAGGCCAATTCTTCAAAGAGCTAGAATTGACCAAAGTTGACCCTAAAAGAGTAGGCATCGACCAAAACGCTTCCATCATTGAGCAGAAACACAGTGACCAGGATAAGGCCTCAGCGTTCAATAAAGGAATTGGAACCACTGGTTGGGGCGTTGGACCAGCGTTGGAAGAGCGTGTTAGACGCACTGCTAAACTTGCCAAAGACATGCCTGAACTTAAGTCGTTTCTATGCGATGGCATCACTGAAGTTAACGATGGCTTAGATGAGGGCAAAAGTGTGCTATTAGAAGGCACACAGGGTTTCATGCTTTCTCTTTTCCTCGGAGGCGGCTACCCATACGTGACAGGTCGGGATACTGGTGCATCAGCCATCGCCTCAGAAGCAGGAGTGGGCCCGACAAGAGTAGATGATGTAATCATCGTTTACAAATCCTTCATAACTCGAGTCGGCGGAGGGCCACTACCCGGCGAAATCACCAAAGAAGAAGCCCTTAAAAGAGGCTGGTTTGAAGTCGCAGCTGGAACAGGCCGCGAACGGCGCTCTGCTCCATTCAATTTCGATTTAGCAAAGAAAACAGCGAAAATCAATGGTGCCACCCAAGCGGCCATGACTAAGCTGGATGTTATCTACCCAGCGTGTCAGGGTGCAAGGAAATTTGATGACTTACCAACTGAAGCAAAAGAATTCATTAAAGAAGTTGAAAAAAGAGTAGGCATCCCCGTAACTCTTATTGGAACTGGTCCAGGAGCCCTCGATCTAATCGACCGCAGGGCACAGTAACTTTTATTTTCTTATTTCGCAATCCTGTTTCGAGGCACAAGTGCATGTTAACCGCTAAGACAGCTAACAAAGCCTCCGCTAGCGTGATTACTTTGATTTTTATAGCTGGTCTGCTCGTTGGCGGTTTGCTCATGTTCTACGTTAACTATCGAACTGTAACTGAGTTACGCAATGAGGTTGCGGATCTTCAGACAAATGTATCTGTTTTGCGCAGTACGCAAAATATAACTTATCAGAGCATCACGGTGTTACAAAACGGCACTTCCCTGATTGATTTGTACTCTAACCTTAAGGATTCAATAGTGCTAATTCAAGGCGAAACCAACGATGGAACGGTTCAGGGTTCAGGATTTGCCTATAGATATAACGGTCAAAACGTCATTCTAACAAATTATCACGTGGTTGAGGGAACAACCAGCTTAAGCGTTACTTTTTCAGATGGACAAGGTTACGCAGCAACGGTTCTTGGCACTGACCCATATGTCGATTTAGCAGTTGTCTCTGTAAGCGGCAACCATGCCTTTAAGCCCTTAACAATTGTTAGTTCCTCAACTGTTCAAGTCGGCGAGCCTGTAATCGCCATCGGAAACCCCTATGGATTAGTTGGTTCATTAACAACAGGTGTGGTCAGTGCAACAGGGCGAAGTATCACCGAAGATACAGCTGGGGGATATGCAATCGCCAATGTTATTCAAACAAGCACACCCATTAACCCAGGTAACTCAGGTGGTCCTCTGCTTAACTCTCTTGGAAACGTTGTAGGAATAACTACAGCGATTGTTTCTGAATCGCAGGGCTTAGGCTTCGCCATACCATCTAACGCTATTCTGCGTGAGTTACCCTCACTTATCAAGGGGCAAGCTTACAATGGGCACTCATTATTAGGCGTTACCGGAAAGGACATGAGCTACAGTTTAGCGCAGTCAACTGGCTCCAACTATACCTATGGCTGGAAAATCGCCACCATAGTTCGTGGGGGACCATGCGATGGCAAGCTAACCGTGAACGACATAATAATTGGTATGAATAACCAGACCATTCGAAATAATGATGATTTAGCAAGTTTTCTTGAAGAGTATACATTGCCAGGCGATAAAATAGACATAACGGTAGTTAGAGACAACCAAGTTATATCTGGCATCACAGTTACTTTGGGAACCCGACCAGCTCCTTCCACCTGAGTCCAGCTTTTTTGTGGACGCTAAAATGCTTTAGAGAAAATATTGATTCTCAGATGGAAACATAGATATTACTCAACTTAGTGGACATATCAATTAACGTTAGACGTAAGAAAGCAGGGCAAGCGTCAAATGTATCAGGGTTAAAATGGTGGAGAAAACTGCAAGTTAACGAGTTACAGGGTTTGCTTAAGGGACAAAAAATCGCGTATTTCTCTATGGAAATAGGTTTAACCAGCGCTATTCCCACCTACGCAGGCGGGTTAGGCACATTAGCTGGAGACGCTGTCCGTTCAAGCGCTGACTTAAAAATTCCCCTAGTCGGTGTAACGTTAATTAGCAGAAAAAACTATTTCCGCCAAAAACTCGACGCGAACGGTAGACAAACAGAGTTCCCAAATGAATGGGCACCTGAGAATCTAATGACGCTACTGCCAAACGAAGTGCACGTTCAAATCGAAGGGCGTACGGTTAAGGTAAAAGCGTGGCTCTACAAGTATGAGAGCGTTACAGGCGGCGTTGTTCCTGTTCTGTTTTTGGATACAGATTTTGACGGCAATGCACAGCAAGACCGTGAAATCACATTTTACCTCTACGGAGGCGACGAACGCTACCGACTAAAGCAAGAAGCCATTTTAGGCTTCGGCGGAGTGCGTATGCTTGACGCCTTGGGTTTTCATGTGCGCAAGTACCACATGAATGAGGGTCACTCCAGCTTTTTGGCAGTTGAACTTCTACGTAAGTATGATATGGATGAAGAAAAGGTGAAGGAACTTTGTGTCTTCACTACTCACACTCCGGTGGAGGCGGGGCATGACAAGTTCAGTTATGACCTAATCAGGCAAGTCCTTGAAACGGTAGATTTGGCGTTACTCAAAGATTACGGTGGCGAAGAACGCCTAAATATGACGTGTCTTGCGTTGAACCTAAGCAACTATGTTAACGGCGTTGCAAAGCGGCATCAAGAAATTTCCGCTAAAATGTTTACTGGCTACGAAATCCATGCTATAACTAACGGCGTGCATTCATACACTTGGACGGGGCCTGCTTACCGGAAACTCTTCGACAAGTATCTGCCCGGCTGGGCCATTGAACCTGAAATCCTCGCAAAAGTAGACATAATCCCAGACGAGGAAATCTGGCAAGCGCATCAACAACAAAAACAAACCCTAATTGACTACGTTAACCAAAATTCAGCAATTAAGCTGGACTCGCAAGTGTTCACTTTGGGCTTCGCAAGACGTGCAACAGAATACAAACGGGCGACACTCCTATTTTCTGACCTTGAACAGCTTAGAACAATAAGCCGCAAGAAAAAAATCCAAGCTGTCTTCGCTGGCAAAGCTCATCCACGGGACGAAAGCGGAAAACGTCTTATCGAAAAAATCTACGAGTACGCGCGTCAACTTGAGGGCGACTTGAACATCGCTTACTTAGAAAATTATGACATGGACATCGCAGCGAAGATGATTGGTGGAGTTGATGTTTGGCTAAACACTCCGCTGCGGCCAATGGAGGCTTCTGGCACAAGCGGCATGAAAGCTGCGCACAACGGCGTCATGAACTTTAGCGTGCTTGACGGTTGGTGGATAGAGGGCTGGATTGAGGGGCTAACCGGTTGGGCTATTGGGCCGGGTCCCAACGAAACGATCAGCGACAGCGCTTGTTTTGCCAGTGAAATCGAGGATCTTTATAGTAAATTGGAATATGTTATTACTCCTACCTTCTATGATCGAAAAGATGAATGGATTACGCTGATGAAGAATTCTATCGGTAAAATTGCTTATTACTTCAATAGTAATAGAATGATGCGGCGTTACGTTACAGAAGCGTATCTTTAGACGTAGCTTTTTTTATCTTTTAATTGCTTTGTTTTGCTGGCGCATACATGTATGGCAGACAAACGGTAGCCATAAATACAACTTATAATGATACAAGCAACCAGCAACTTTGAAAGGAGGGAAACAATGAAAAAAATTCACTTTGCAACTCTATGCCTAACCTTCGCCACCATCTTGCTTCTCTGGGGCATCGGACTATCAGTAGATGCCTTCGCATCACCAATTTTCAGCAGTTTCTGGTGGATAAGCTATGAAAGCTCACACGCAGCAATGTTCCTTGCTCTACCAACAGGCGCAACAATAATGCTGATAGGCGTTAATTACTGGACCATGCGAGAGAAGAAAACCAAACTGCCCACTTAAGCGCCAACGAATCCCAAACATGCCTCAAATGCGCAGTAACGCACAGATTAACCGGTTAGAGTTCACGCTTAAAGTAGTGTTCAAGCAACCGACGGGTACCCCTACGCATAATCTCAGACAGCGTCGCCGAACTAATACCCAGCTTAGCGGCTAACTCAGCCATGTCAATCTTCCTTGGGTAATCGAAAAAGCCGCTTTTCAGCGCTAACCAAAAAATCCGCTCCTGATTCTCCGTTAAAACGTCAATTTGCTGCTCGAATTTACCCACTTTAACTATTGTAACTTTATGTCCAGCCTTTTCTAAATCTGAAATGATACCCCTGTAAGCTTCAGGAGTAGGCACCATAAAACTGTATGAGATTATGCTGTTTTGCATGCTTTTGCCTGACACTAAAAAGGCATCGTGGGCAAGGATGGTATTGCAGACCTCGCAGCCTGTGCTCTCCAGCCACACAGCTGATTTGCCTTCGGCGCGCCCTTTTTCAGCAAGTTCTTTGGGAACTTTTTTTGCTTGTTCCTCGCCAAGATCCATTAGGTGCCGTACGGAGCCTGTGCTTGAGCTGCGTACATCCACGACTTTTAGGTGCTGAAAGCCAAGTGACGCCAATTTGCCGACCATACGGCATTCTTTGTTTTCGACTTCTATTACGACATGGTAGGGTTCTCGCCAAGCATCCTTCATCGAATCAGCCCAGTAGAGTATGGAAGGGTACGAGGTTATAGTTATCTTTAATGTTAACCCCTATGTTTCCCATAGAGACGCTTGATGTAGGCATAATACAGTCACAAAGCGGAGAACAGGAAGAGTAGTTTCTTTCGTAGGGTTACATTAAAAAATAGGTTTTTTCAATAAAAGCAGCTTTTATTTTGAATCGCCTCTCTTGTAAAGAGAAAAGTTTAAGGGCAAATAACTCTTTTACATGCGAGTATTCTCTCTTTGAGGGTCTGTGGTTTGAGTACTACTAAACAATTACTAACAATAGAAGAACGCAAAGCTGAAGTCCTAATTAAACTAAGAAAGTACAAGCTTGTTGAGAAACAAAAGTATGAAGGCGCATACGCCTACATAATCGACATCCCACAGGACAAAGAACGCGCTATAGTCTGGTGTATCCTAGGCGAAGCCACAGTTGGCATAGCTGCAATGAACACTCTCTACAAGATAATGAAGGAAAAAGAGCTTGAACGCGCCATCGTAGTCACTGAAGGACGCTACACTCACGCCGTGAAGCTTGGCGCGAAAAAGAAAAACGTTGAGTTGCTTCCAAAATCTTTCCCAGTCTTTAACATATTCGAGCACGCACTTGTGCCATATCATGAGATTTTAAGTGAAAAAGAGAAAAAGGAATTGCTTGCCCAATTCAAAGTGCAGCCCTATCAGATGCCTCAAATCAAGTCAGGCGATCCAGCAGTAAAAGCCATTGGTGCACAGCCAGGCGATGTGCTCAAAATCACCCGAAAAAGCACAACTGCGGGTGAACACGTAACTTACCGCTACGTAGTCGAATAAGCAAATATTCCCTTTTTCATTTTTTATTGACAAGTCGTTTTTGATGAAGAGGCAGCGCTATGCTTTGGGCAGTATCTGGTGCTTCTTACCCGACATGTAGTTAATGTCGATTTTGGCTATAGTTAATTTCTCGACTTTTTCAGGTTTAATCTTAGCCAACTTAGACTCGGGGTTTAACGCTACTTGGCGAACGAGAACCTGTAAGCCATGCCACTTCTCATCTCGATCCGTGACTAAAGAGAATACGCCGCTAAAGTGCACACATGTGTAGGCGTAGTCGCATTCGTCTGTTAAACCGAAATCCAGCACTGCTTGCCCCCACACTCGGCTGTTGGCTTGGGCGTAGACGAGTTTTTTGCCTTCGTTGGCGCAGTGAAAGTATAGGCAGCTGTGTTGTTGGTCGTAGCCGTGGTTGAGCGCCACGAGGTATGGCTCGTTGTCTTTGCAGAGGGCGATGGTTACGTATTTGGTGTTTTTGAGGATACTTTGTAACTCGGCTTGGTCGGTGATTTCCCTTTCTTTACGTCTGACGTGAAATGACATGGAAAATCATGGGTTAACAGGCAGTATTAAGTTTAGCGGCATCTACGGATGGCGTGGTTGATGCCGTAGATGACGGTGGGTGTGAAGATGGAAAGCGCCGCCAGAAGGTAATTCAGCGGGTAGACACCGGGGTATTCGAAGAGATTGCTGCCGTAGGTTCCGTTAATGTTCTGTAAGTAGCCAACAAGCTGGAAAAGCGACCACGCCGTAACCCAAACCAGGGCCCCCGCCAAACGCCAACTATACCTGCGTTTTCGACTAACCTGCTCCCCCGAGTGGCGGAAACCGAAATAGACTTCACCTGCAATTGCACCTGCCCCGCCTGGGAAAAAAGCGTTAACCAAAATCTTCTCAACTAGGTTTCCAGGCACAACATGACCAATCCACGGTGTCTCCAGCAGGCTCAAAATCGGCAAAACCACGTTACCCGTTACCAGCCTAATCGTAACGGGGATTGCATAAATTATGATACCGCAGAGTTGCCAGATCCAAAAACGCCTCGAATGGAGCATGTTTGATAGGGCACTGAAATTCATAGAGCAATAGCTGTTCGACTCTTTTAAAAAGCCTTCCAAACGTCTGCGGCTTGCTGAATCACATTTGGACACTAATATAGCCTATAGACAGCAACTAAGCGATCTCCGCCGTCATATTTGGCGCCTATTAGAGGTTCTATGCAGAAACCTATAGAGGGATAGTAGAAAAATCAAAAAAAGGGAGAGAGCAGGGCTTGAGCTTAGACTTTGAAGTACTTCGCATACAGCACTATACCGACTGCCAAGATGCCAACGCATGAAGCGCAAACCACAGCGAAGTCGAGCAGCACAGTAGCGCTCGCAATTGATGCACCCCGCAGGAACAACGAAGTGAGGGCATCTGTGACATAGTAGCTTGGAACGAATTTGCCTGCTACCTGCGCGGCGCCCGACAGCGATGCACCCACAAATGTGCCCAGGAACATCTGCGGCAGCAGGAAGAGGAAACTTAAACCTGTGGCTGCACCAGAGGATTTTGCGATAGTTGCTGTGATTAAGCCAAATCCAACGTTGGAAACCGAAAACACCAGCACCATCAAGAGCGCGAAGCCATAGACGGGTATGCCGATTTCTGGTCTAAAGCCTAATGCATATGTCATCGCAAACATTATTGCCGCCTGAATCAGAGCTATAACTAGGTATGACGCCACTTGGCTGGTGATGAACTCAGTTGGCGTTGTCGGCGTTATGCGAAGCCGCTTCATCATACCTGTTTCCCTGTCTCCAGTGAATGATTGGGCAACAATCATAATCATAAACACAGATGCAAACGTAAACATGCCTGGCGCAAAGTAATCAAACGTAGATGTCTGCTTAACTTCCAAGGAAGCAGTTTGCAGTTGAACTGGGCTTTGGGGTGTCTGCTGATTTTGGCTAAATATTCCTGTAAGCGCCTGCTGAATGATAGGCGGAATCGCTTGTGTGGCGACTAGAGAGCCTTGGTCAAGATATAATGCAACTGTAGAGTTAACCCATCGGCTTGAATCCTGCGGAGAAGCATAGTAAGCGTTTATGCTTTCGCTGAAGGTTTCTGGAACGATTATTGCTGCTTGAATTTTTCCTTCACTTAGATCGGTCTGCACGGTTTGATTGTCGGGGTAAAAGTTAACGTTGAACATCGTTAAATTTGACAAGGCACTGGTGAATGCCATGGCCCCTTGACTGTTGTCTAGGTTAACAACGCCGACTTGGTAGGTCACCGTTTGTGCACCGCCTACGCCGCCAAAAGACAAACCGAACGCAAGCACAAACACTATTGGAAACAAGAAAATCATGAATAGCGCTGCAGGTTCGCGAATGGTTTTCTTTAGCTCTTTCTTTGTTAATGCCGTGACTCTTTGTAGCTTCATTTAAACTTCCTCCCTGATGTTTCTGCCCGTTAGCTGTATGAAGAGCTCTTCGAGGTTCTTGACGCCGCCCTTAGCAACTAAGTCTTTAGGTGTGCCGAGTGCGATGAGTTTGCCGTGGTCGATGATGCCTACTCTGTCGCAGAGTTCCTCTGCTTCTTCCATGTAGTGAGTGGTCAAGATGACGGTTTTACCCTTGACTTTCTGCTCTTTGATGAAGTCCCATACTGCGCGGCGGGACTGAGGATCCAAGGCTACGGTTGGTTCATCTAAAAAGGCGATTTTGGGATCTTGGATGAGCGCCAATGCTAGGCTTAGTCGACGTTTCATGCCGCCGCTGTACTTTGAAGTTACGCGCTTCGCGTCTTCGGTTAAGCCTACTTTTTCGAGCAGCATTATGCTTCTCTCTCGGATATCCTTTTTATCCATACCGTAGAGGTTGCCGAAGAGCTCCAGATTCTCTCTACCAGATAAGTACGGGTAGATGGCGGTTTCTTGGATACAAACGCCGAGTTGCTCTTTGATTTTCTGTGTGTCCTTTTCTATGTCGTAGCCGAGGATTTGGGCTGCGCCACTTGTAGGTTTTATGAGCCCACAAAGAATACTGATTGTTGTAGTTTTTCCTGCGCCGTTGGGTCCTAGTAGCCCGAATAGTTCACCATTGGCAACTTCGAGGCTGAGGTTGTCAACTGCGAGTTTATCCTCAAATCTCTTTGTAAGGCTCGTGATAGTTATTGCTGACTCTTTCATATTAGATTCTCCAATATTTCTAGTTTTCAGTTATAGTTGATTCTACATTTAAGCAACTACGAAACATAGTTACGTACCTAACTTTTAGAGGACAGTATAGTTTCATGGTTACAGTTCACAGCGCAACTGAAAAAAAGGCGCCTTTTTCGCTAAAGTTCCCTTTTCTTAAGTAGAAGTCTCAAGAAACGGGCATACAGCGGAAATTTTAAAGCCTTCCAAGCTGTGAAACAAAACAGCAAGAGGAGTACACGGAAAGCAGTTGAAGACATCGGCGAAAATAGCAATAGTTATTGTAGTCTTAATCACCATCGCAACATTAATTCTTCAATCAGGGCTGATCCCAGTTACCCCAACTGCCTTGGAACAGCGAGAAGACACAGCCCAGTACACACCCAACCAGAACGTAGTAATACAAGCCACCACTTTCAACGGCAACATAGAAATCCAAACAACAACTGGCAGCCAAATCGAAGTAACCTACACAATCAAAACACCAGTCGGGCATCTCTACGACGTAAAAATCAGCAATAACGAAACAAAAACCGACAAACAAACCATGCTTATAACAAGCTCCGAAAATCAAGTTGACCCAGCAAACACAAATTACATCGCAGATCTTGCACTCAAGTTGCCCACAAGCTGCCAATACAACTTAACGTTGGTAACTTCAAACGGGGACATAATAAAACCCCAACTTAGCAACGCAAAAGTCGCAGCGTCCACTCTGAACGGCGACATAACCATAACAGATAACTCAGCTTCAAGCATAGTTGCAACTTGCATGAACGGCGACATAGATATCCAGCTAGCAGAAGGCACTATGTTCCAAGTGGTGGCAAGCGTAGGCAACGGCGAAATCACCCATGAAGGCATACCTATGAACGCTACTGTACAAAGCACCACACGACTCAAAGCCGCAACAGCCAACGGCGAAGGAAACTTGAAAGTAGAAGTAATGACAGCCAACGGCAACATAAAACTAGAATACATCAACCCATAAACCCAGCTCAGCGATCCAGCAGAACAATAGGTTGAGCGGGTAATCGTTGCGGTGAGAAAAGAAGAAGCGGAAGATAGCTATTTGCTTTTGAGCATGTTTTCAAGGAAAGGTTTGAGCTTGGCGTTTTCAGCTTGGATTTTCTCTTTTCCCAATGCTTTACGTTGGCTGTCGATTTCTTTTATGACTTCGGCGTAGTGTATGCCTTCCGCTGCAGAAACATATTCGACATGGAAGCGCTCAGGACTCAGCCCAAGCTTTGTCAACACCGCTTTGAGGGCGTCGGTACGTTCCTTCATCTTGTAATTACCACTTATATAGTGGCAGTCATAGGGCAAGTGACAGGCGCCAACAAGCACCGCGCCAGCACCCAGCCGCAGCGCCTCCAAAACAAATTCTCGGGCAACTCTGCCGCTGCACATAACTCTGATGGCTCGGACACTTGCCGGATAGTCACATCGGCTGATACCTGCAAGATCTGCGCCTGCGTAGCTGCACCAGTTACAGAGAAAAGCGAGAATTTTATCCTCAGGATTAGTTTCTAAGGCGGCTCTTATCTGCGCCATGACTTGTGCATCTGTGAAGTGCATCTGCGTAATCGCATGAGAAGGACACTCAGCAGCGCATGTTCCGCAGCCATGACAGCTTGCAGTCACAATAGTCGCGGGCTTCCCCTTCTCTTGACGAATTGCACCATAGGGGCATTTGTCAACACAAATACCACATTTCTTGCACTTTTCCTCGTCCACCACGCTGATAATCGGCTCAATTTTCCATTTCGGCTTGCTGATAACCGTAGCTGCTCTGGATGCTGCACCACTTCCCTGAGAGACACTATAGGGTATGTCTTTTAGCCCTGCACATGCACCTGCAAAGAAGATGCCGTCTGTTGGAGCGTCAAGCGGTTTAAGTTTGGGATGAGCCTCCATGAAGAAGCCGTCTGCGTCTCGGCTTAGGTTAAGGATGCGAGCGATTTCCTCTGAGCCCTTCTTGGGGATAGAAGCTGTAGCTAGCACAACCATGTCCGCTTCAATTTCGATTGGTTGCCCCAGCAGACTGTCTTCGCTATGCACCGTCAAATTATGCGTTACGGGGTCTTCGTCGATTCGGCTAACTCTGCCACGGATAAAGTTCACACCTTTTTCTCGGGCGCGGTCATAGAATTCCTCATAGCCCTTTCCCGGACTGCGAATATCAATGTAGAAGACATATACTTCCACATCTTCCTTGTACTTCTCCTTAAGCTGCACCACATGCTTGAGCGTGTACATGCAACAGAAGTTGCTACAGTAAGGATAATGCTGCTTGTCACGGCTACCGACACATTGGATAAAAGCGATACGATGAGGCTTTTGCCCATCGCTTTGGCGAATAACTTTGCCACCTGTTGGACCAGCCGCCAAAATGAGCCGCTCAAATTCCATGCTAGTCAACACGTTAGAATATTTACCGTAGCCCATAAGCGGCATATCAAAGGGCAAATAAACGTCAAATCCTGTTGAGACGACTATAGCGCCCACGTCAATTTCGATCTCTTCAGGTTGCTGATCAAAGTCTATGGCTTCCCGCTCCCCACAGGCTTCAGTACATTTGAAGCATTCAATACAATAGTCACGGTTGATGCTGTAGATCAAGGGAACTGCCTGATCGAAGGGCACGCTGATGGCTTTACGTGTTCCAAGGTTTAGGTCCCACTCGTTAGGGTACTCTATTGGGCACGCGTCTTTGCATTCGCCGCATCCCGTACATTTCTCTGGTATGACATAGCGAGGGTTCTTGCGGATCTTAACTTTAAAGTTACCAACATAGCCGTCACATTTGATAAGGTCGCTGTTGGCGAATATCGTGATGTTTGGGTGCCGTGCGCAATCAACCATTTTTGGGCCTTCAATGCAGATACTGCAGTCCAAGGTGGGAAAGGTTTTGTCCAGCGCAGCCATGTGCCCGCCTATGCTCTGGCTGTTCTCAAGCATGTAAACTTTGTAGCCCTGATCAGCCAAGTCCAACGCCGCGTTTATACCTGCTATTCCGCCACCAACAATTAGGGCTTTATTTGTAACTGGAACCTCAATGCTTTGCAGCGGCTGTGCAAGACGAACTTTAGCTACAGCCATTTTCACAGTGTCTTTAGCACGCTCCGTTGCCGCTGCGGGGTCACTTTGGTGACACCATGAAGCAAACTCGCGAATATTTGCCATCTCATAGAGAAACGGATTAAGCCCAGCTTCGGATACGGTTCGACGGAAAGTCGGCTCATGCATTCTTGGACTACAAGCAGCGATGACGACGCGATTCAGCTTCTGCTCTTTGATTGCTTTGCGAATTTCCTCCTGCCCAGGGTCAGCGCAGCTATAGCGGTTCTCTTTTACAAATACGACATCAGGTATGGTTTTAGCGTATTCAGCAACTGCATGAACATCCACTGTACCAGCAATATTTAATCCACAATGACAAACGAAGACTCCGACACGGAGATCTTCCTTGTTAACTTGTTGTTTTCGGGTAGTCATTTTTTCTTTTTCAACTCCTCAGCTGCAAAACGTTCCTCAACCAGATGGAGTCGAGTGTGAGCCGCGTGAGCTTTAAGCTCTTTAACTGCGCTACCGGGTCCGGCGATTCGCTCCAGTGTCTTGTTCCAAGCGCCTGAGTGAACTGGCGTATGGTTTACTTTTGTGCGAGTTAAGCTCAGAGCCTCAGGCTCTGGACAAACGTTAACGCATGCTCCGCAGTAAGTGCAGAACAGCTCGTTAACATAGACTTTGCCGTCTCCGCCGAGAACTAACGCCCCAGTTATGGGGCATACATCAAGGCAGTTTCGACAGCCCAGCGGGCATTTTTCTTGATTAATTCTAATTTTGCCCTCAAAAACTTTTGATACGCGAATTACGCCGGGATTGCATTTGAATTCGCAGACGCGACAGGTCGGGCAGTGCTCCTTGTCGATGTCAACGATAACTTGAACCCGCTTCTTTCCCATTTCTGAGAGCTTTGAAATGTCGGTTACTGGTTTGCCGTCAAATCCAACCTTTGAAACTTTAATGAGCCGAAGTGGGCAAACGGTTTCGCAATCGGTGCATGCTTTGTCGCATTTTCGGGTATCCACCTTTATATCCCTGATAAGTTGGGGGTAACTTTCTTTTTCTAGAACAGGCAGGTCGTGACTACCGTTTAGGGTGACTTTAACTGCACCATATGGGCAGGTTGCGTCGCAGATGCCGCAAAAGTTGCATTTATCCAAGGCTATATCGACTTTTACCTTCTGCACCTTACCCTCGATTTCGGGTTGCTTTTGGGTGGTTATGGCTTGTTTTGGGCAGGCTAAGGTGCAGATTTGGCAGCCAACGCAACGGTTGCGGTCAAGGGTTAACTTGTAGTTTTTGATTTGCAAAGCCCAATCTAGCACTAAAGCGTCTGCCGCATCTGTCTTGTTTTTCTTAAACGGCACATGTTTCACCTAATCGTCCATTGACCGCTACTATAAAGTCTTGGAGGTTAAGAGGAATATTGTTATTGAATAACTTGTAATCGTTATAAATATTGCTTGAAAGAAGCGTTTTTCGAACCAATCAAGATTTAGTAAATTTACTGTTATCAAACAAGGGTTCTACCGATTACATTTTCTCAAACTAATAAGACAGTTTACTTTTTAGCTTTCACAAATGGTTTTTGCTGATGACCAGTTGAGGCGGATTTCACATACAGAAAACAAAAAGCGCTTTATGGCGGCTGAGTCTTCTTTTCCTCCGCCAACTCGTCCAGAATGACTAAAGCCTCGCCAAGCGGCATACCCAACCTCTCCGACAACTCCACTGCGTGAACATCAGCTTTTGACGGCAAAATCGTATCTCTAGTGTAGGCTTTATGCGTGGGATACATAACCGATGCATGAACGGCATCAACAAGCAGCTGCCACAGTCGCTCTTTAGAGTATTCGTCAAGATTCAAATGTTGCACCAGCCGCTGACTAAATAGCGCAAAGCAGGATAAAAACACTAAAGATAAATCTGGCCGGCGACGCCTAAATGGTGAGTGACACTTTTGAAAGCCGCAGTCTACACTGGACAGCACAACATCAAAATCAAGGATGTCCCCGAACCAGTAATCAAGGCAGGACAAGTACTTGTGGATTTTAAGGCCGGCAACATTTGCGGAACCGACATGCACTTTTACAGAGGTGACTGGCGCTGGATGAAACGCGGCAGAATAATTGGTCATGACGCCTTTGGAGTCCGACGAGACACAGGCGAGCGAGTAGTAATGGTTCCGCTGGTTAACTGTGGGCACTGCCATTTCTGCCTGCGAGGATTACCGACATATTGCGTCAAAGGTAAATTCTATGGGTTAACTCGGGACGGATTTTTCGCCGAGTCAAAAGCCATGTTGCCCCGAAGCCTCGTTCCAGTTCCCGACGGTATGACTGATGATGAGGCAGCGGTGGTGGAGCCCGTTGCTTTGGCGCTTCGGGTGCTTAACTATTTGCAGCCTAACTTGGGCGACTGGGTTACAGTAGTTGGGCAGGGTGCTATAGGCTTGCTTATGACGCAGATTGCAAAGATGAAAGGCTGCCGCGTAATAGCCGTTGACATTGAGGAGTACAGACTGAAACTCTCAGAGAAATATGGCGCAGATGAAGTCATAAACGCAAAGAAGCTTGATGTAGCCAAAACCGTACGCAAACTAACTCGGTTCGGCAGTGACATCGTCATCGAAGCTGCTGGAACCCAAGCTACAGTGGAGCAGACGCCGTTTCTGGTTCGCAAAGCGGGCAAGGTGGCGCTTATCGGCGAGTCAAAGGGCTTCTTGAATTTGGAGGATGCTGACGAAGCACAATTCTTCACAATGTACATTTCTCCAGTTGAGTACCCCGCCGCGGTTGATTTGATTAGCCGAAAACTTGTTGACGTGGCAGGACTAATTACGCATCACTTTAAGCTTGACGACTTCGAGAAGGCACTCCAAACCATCGAGGACTCATCTGAGCAGGCACTCAAAGTGGTAATAACCAGATAGTTATTCTACTCAATCTCTGACCACAAAGTATATTTCTAATCGCATGGTGTAAACCCCAAAACCACAAAGAAGCGGAGCCCACGTGCAATGCCGATTAAAGCAGTATTATTCGATTTAGACGGAACTTTGGCAAGTTTTAACCTTGACTACAAAGCCCTACGCGGAGACGTTAGAGAGTACCTTATGCAGGTGGGTGTTCCAGCGTCGCAGCTTGCCGTCAACGAAAGCATTTTTGAAATGATGAAAAAAACAGAATTGTACTTCAAGAACAACGGAAAATCCGAAGCTGCCTTCCTTGGAGCTCGCTCTCACAGCTTGAGCATCGCAGAAAAGTACGAGATGGAAGCAGCCCAGACCACAAACCTCTTGCCAGGCGCCTTAGATGCCCTCAAGGACCTCAAAAAAATGGGTCTCAAATTGGGTTTATGCACTACCAGCAGCGAAAAAGCGGCAAACTATATCCTCAAACGCTTTAAAATCGAAGATTACTTCCAAGTTGTCGTCCCACGCGACAAGGTCAAGCAGGTTAAACCTGACACTGAACAATTCGAGCTGGCACTTAAAACATTGAAAGTAAACGCTGATGCCGCAGTCATAGTCGGCGACAGCACTGTTGACATGCAAAGCGCCAAAGCCCTAAAAGCAGTCGCGGTTGGGTTGCCCACAGGATACTCGACCACCAAGGAGTTGACTGCGCACGGGGCAAACTATATAGTAACTTCGCTATCTGACCTGGCGATCTTGATCAAAAAACTTAACAAATAAAGTTGGGTTAAGCGGCGTTAACTACGCCGTTTTCGTTTACTGCCAGTTTCCGTTCTCTTATCAGCCGCTTCAGTATCTCAGCAAATCCCCTTTTCGCATCTTCGCCGCCGTGATTTAAACCGAAGACTTTAGCTGTTTCAGCAATCAGAGCATCTTCGCTTATGCCTAAAGCGTACTGGGCAACCTGCATCATGGCAGCTTCTACTTCCTCGGGCGCTATGTATTGGGGTTTGCGTCTGGATTCAGGGATTCCGGCGATTGGAACGCGAATTGGAGTTTCTTTTAGTCCTACAGGCCAAAGGAAGCTGCCTTTAATTGTTACTTTCTGGTCGCGGATGAGGTTATTTAGTGCTTCCTTGACTGCGTGGCTGATTTTTGGGGTAACCGTCTTTAATCCCCACGTCGCAGCCAACCGCTCGGCTGCATAGTCAAAGTGTACGGGGCCTTCGTTGGCGATTAGGTCGGCTAGGAGTTTGGTTTGGTTTTCTCGGTTTTCGGGGAAGTGGAACTCATTTTTGATTTTTGAATTCACGGTTGCTCTGCCATTGTTAACTTTGATGTAGGGATTATAGGTTGCTTTTAGCGGGTATATGTGGTAGGGCACACCGATTTTTTCGATTCCGCCGTACTGGTTCTTTTGCACGTCTGTTGCTGGGGCTGTGATTGGTGCTCGGGTGTCGCTTTCAATTTGCTGTACACTGGCTTGCTCAATAGCTTCCTTTAGACGGCGGATTTCGCTGTCGCGGCGTGCAACCCATGCTGGTGCCCAGATGTGGTGGATGCGCCAGCCCAGTTGCCGCAGAACCTGGTCACGAAGGCGATCTCGATCGCGTGCGCTACTGCTTGCTTGATAGTTTGGGCCGTCGGATTCAATGCCTAAAAGGTAGGTGCCCTTGCTGGTTGGGTCAACCACTGCCAAGTCGATTTTGTAGCCGCTGCAACCCACTTCGGGAACAACTTGGTAACCCATCTTTTTGATTTCCGCAGCTACATCCTCGTCGAGTGCTGAAGTAAAAAGGTCGGTTTTGGTTTTGCTAGTTTTTAGCCAGTCGGTGCCGTGCTCGGCATAGTCAAGGTAAGTGCGGAGTGTTTGTACGCCGAGTGCTTGGGTTTCTGGGTCTATATCTACTGCTTTAATTGAAGTTATTAAGACCACTTTTTCTCTGGCTCGGGTAACAGCCACGTTTAAGCGGCGTTCTCCTCCCGGCTTGTTCAGGGGGCCAAAGTTCATGGTTATCTGTTTGTTTTGATCGTAGCCGTAGCCGACGCTGAAGAAAATGACATCTCGTTCATCTCCCTGCACGTTCTCAAGGTTCTTGATGAAGAAG
This sequence comes from Bathyarchaeia archaeon, assembly GCA_050108155.1. Taxonomy (GTDB): domain Archaea; phylum Thermoproteota; class Bathyarchaeia; order Bathyarchaeales; family Bathycorpusculaceae; genus Bathycorpusculum. The sequence continues at coordinate 62,194 of JBNIDR010000031.1, forward strand.
CCTTCTAAACGGTCTTCTTTGAAGAACTGTTCAAACTCTGGATGCTGCTCCAATCGGCGATCAATTGCCTCTTGAACAGTATCCATTTGAGCGATGCTGAAGGTAACGACTCCCAAAGTTTTCTTTGGGTAGTTTTTGAAGTGTTCAAAGACGAGGTCAGCGACTTTTTCTGCTTCGATGGGGTTGTCTCGTTTGCCGCCTCTGTCATAGACGCCGTCGGATACATAGACGAGTTTGACGCCTAAACTGTCAGTTTCGGCTTTCGCAGATGGGAACGTAATCATGGTGCCGTCGTAGAAGCGGTCATTGCTAAATGCTATTAGCGCCTCGTGTTTGCTTCGGTAGTGCCACTTCAGCGTCTTAACTGGCAAGCCGATGCCTAAGCATTCGTCTAGGATACTATCAAAGACTTCTACGTCTTCGTCGCTAAGTTCGTCCCAGTCGAGATCGTCAAGAAGATTCTTCTGGAAGAACGAGGTGGGCGGCAGCTGTTTGTTGTCGCCTGCAACCACAACAGTTTTGCCCCGATAAATCGCGTTGATTGCGTCTTCGGGAACAAGTTGTGATGCCTCATCAAAGAGGACAAGGTCAAACTTCATGTCAGGCGGTAGAAACTGGCTTACTGAAATTGGGCTCATCAGCAGGCAGGGTTTGAGTTTTACCAGTAGATTTGGGATTTTCTGGAATAAAGTGCGGATAGGCATTAGACGACGTTTTTTTGCGGCTTCTTTTGAGAGGATACCTGCTTCGGCGTCTGCGGCTTGGATAAGGATGTCCTGTGGCTTTCTGCCGTTAGCGGCGTCGATAACCATGCCGGAGGTTAGCTGGATTAGGTCTTGGTCCAGCTTTTTGAAGTCAGCGATGAGTTGCTCATGGTTTTCTCTGCGGAATCTGCCGAGCTTCGGGTCCTCATTATAGAGGTTGTTAATCCATTCCTGATAGACGCTCTTGCGGAATAGCGGAACCAAGTCGGCTGCGGATGGTTTCTGCTCTATGAGGCGGCCAAAGAATGGGTCTAATCCGCGCAGGGCGAAGCGGTTTTTGGTGTCCTTGTAGTCAATCCAAACTTGCAAGTCGTCAACGCGGTCACGCAGCGCTTGGATGCGTTCTTCTATGACTTTGATTTCGAGGTCGATCAGTTTCTGATTTTGGTAGCGTAGTTCTGATTCAAAGCGCTTTTGGAAGTCAGCCAGCACCTGCAAGGAGACATCACGTCTCTGCACCAACTCTACGCTGGACGGCGCGGCTGAGGGGCCTATGGCGGCGATTTCAGCGAAGGCTTCTGGCACGGGAATATCTTCGAATGCAGCCTGAACCTTCTTGCACCACTCAAGCACCGTAACGATGTCTTGCCAGTTAGTTTGTAGTTCTTGGAAGCGACTGCCGTATTTTTCTTGAAGTTGGGCTTTTTCCCCGACTATTTGAGCTTCTTTTTTGCGGATTTCCTCTGCGGTTTTAACGTCGGTGATGAGTTGCTTGTAGCTTTTGGGCTCCGATTTTGCCACTTCAAGGGTGTTTTTGGTTAGGTTGCAGAGAGGGGTTAGTTGGTTTTCGATTTCAGCTGCCCATTCCTCAATTAGCGGGAGCGTGGTTTCAGCTAGGGGTTTTTCGGATTTGGGAAGCGTCTTTGGGATTAGTTCTTCCACTTCTTTAACTTGGCTTTCCCATTTTCCTATGGTGTTGCCGAGTTCGTCGCCCAGATGCTTTATCATTGGTGATGGGGCGGCGTTTGTGGTGAGTAGTTTGATGAGAGGCTCAGGAATAGCGGTTGCCCATGAGAGCTTTCGGATTTCCTCTGCAAGTTGAATTGCTTTTTCTGCACCTTTAAAGTCTGTTCGGCTCTTGTGGTAATAGTGCCCCATCAGGGTTTGAACGGTTTCGGCGGACTCCTCGATTTTCTTTGCAAGCTTGTTGACTTTGCGGGCGTCGATGAGGTCTTGAAGCACTTCTTTGGGGACTTTGCCGTCATTAGTGATTTGGGCGATGCGTTTTTGGTCGTTGCGGTAGTTGCTGTTGAAGATTTTCATGCTGCTTTGGTAGGGTCCACTGTAGTTGGCGATTAACTCGTCAAGGTTTAACTGGTAGATGCCTTCGCTGTAGGTTAAGGCGAGGCGACTCTTGATTAAACCATGTTCTTCGTAGAGTGTTTTGGCTTCGGCGACGGTTTCCTGCACCTGCTGGAGGTACTTGGCGTCGAACCACTGCGGCTCAGGTTTATCCTCTGAGAAGCATAACTGCGCCATGCGTGAAAGCTGCTTCAGTTGGCTTATGGTGTAGTCTCCTGTGTCTAAGCCCAGCGTGGAGGCAAGTGCCTGCGAGTTCTCACGCCACTTCTTAGAAATCAACGCAGTGTTCTTGGCAAAAGATAGGAGAGCCAACCGCTTAGGTAGAACTTCGCCCTCAAAGAGGTTCACACCTGTTGCTTTTGCAAGGTTCGTTACGGCTTGCTCTAAGTCTTGTGAGCATGAAAGAGGCAACTCGTACAATTCGGGGTTGTAGCGTTCCGCGAGGTCTTCTCGGTTGGCTTTTATCCAGAAGCTAGTTTGCCAGTACTCTTTTGCCTCCGCCAGCAGCTTATCCACTGGGCTGGTTAGCCATTGCTGTTCGGGCTTTGGGCTTTCAAACAACAGATTGCTAACGTCAAGCAGCCATTTTATACGTGTGTAGGTTTCGGGTGGGAAAACTCCGAGTTTCGCTGAGAAATCCTCCGCTTCCCATTTGAGCAGGCGCAGGGCTTCGGCGATGGCTTCCAGCGTAGTGAGCAGTTCACTTCGAACTTCAAGGTTGTACTTGTCTGCGCGGTAACCCACCCACGGAAAATCGGGTTCTTCGATAACCTGCCAGACCTTGCTGAGTTGGCTAACTAAATCTTCGAGTTCACGCATCTTCTGCGGCGTCAACGTGCTGATTTCGTTTAAGCCGACGGGCACAAACGGCACCCGTTCGAGGCTGGAGATGATGCTTAGCACTTCGTAAACGCTTCTCTGCATGTACGGGCGCTTATCATGCAGCGCTGCAACGTAGCCGTTGAGGGCGTCTCGGTACTCGGTCAGCTGCTCGAACTCATGATTCGAGGGCAACTTGCGGGGGATTAGGTTCTCGTCTAAGCTCCGCTTGAGTTCGGCGACAACTTGCTGCTTGTTAGCTTTGCTACTGTGCAACTCAAGACAGAAATGCGCTAAACCCACCTGACTAAGCCGCTTATAGACAACTTCAAGCGCCGCCATCTTCTCGCTCACAAAAAGTACACTTTTGCCGTTGGCGATGCACTCCGCCACGATGTTAGCGATTGTTTGGCTCTTACCCGTGCCTGGCGGACCCTTCATCACGAAGCTTTGACCATGTAGGGCATATTCAATGGCTAAGCGTTGGCTGCTGTCAGCGTCCAGCACTTGGTAGGTTTTGGCTGGCGTCTCGATTTTGTCCACGTCTTTCTCATCAGGTAACCCTGCTACAATGAGGTTTTCCTCTTTAATACCCGAGATAGCTCTAATGATTGGGTGCTGGGTAACCAATGCGGCGTTGGATTCGAGGTCTTTGTAGATGACGAGTTTCTGGAAGCTAAACAAGCCCATGTTGGTGGACTGCTCGGTTTTCCAGCCCATCTCCGCTACGGCTTTGTCGATTTGGGTGTAGAATGCTGCGAGGTTGGTTTCTTCCCATTCCTCCGGCAGCGGCGGGAGGTCAATTTTGAAGTCGTTTTTCAGTTTAGCCTGTAAGGCGGGGTTCAAGACGGCTTCGTCTTCCACGGGCGGCAATGCGATGCTGTAGGGTGCACGGATGGTTTCTTTGCCAAGCTCCAGCGGCACCAGAATAAGCGGCGACTGCACCGCCTCCTTTGTCTCCGCATCAACCCAATTCAACGTGCCAAAGGCGGCGTAGAGGATACGGACGCCCCGCTCCCGATAATCGAGCAGCGAACGGCGTTCTAGTCCCTTAAGGCTGCGCTCAAGCTCCTGATGGCTTAGACTGCCGCAGACAAGCTGGTTTGCTGTGGGCTTTTTTGGTTCTTCCTTAGGCGCTTCTGGCAACGTGGCGGCTTTGACTGGGGCTTCAGCGGTTTTTGCCTCTGATTCTGCGTCTTTCTTTTTGCCCCTCTTTGCTCTAGCTTTTTTTGCTTCTGCCTTCGGCTTTGAGGCATCTTGGGGCATGTAGAATTCGAGGCGATTCTTCTTTACCACCAACTGCTCGAAGATTTTCTGTGAATCAGGCTGAGTAATTGTTAGGTTTCCGTGCTTCTGCTTCTTGAAGTAGAGCAGGTTGTTCTTTCTGGATAAATCGATGAGGCGGCTCTTCCAATCTTCCACCCTTTTCATGGGTGAAGAAGCCGGTGTGGGTTCCATAGATTCAGACATTTAATGGCACATCCACTGAGATACAGCTATGCTTATTGTTACCTTGATTCTTTAATACTTGCGGTAGTTCCACAGCTGCATGTGCACTCAGTTAAGGCAGTATAGGCGGCATGGTTTGTCATCTGATGCGTTCAGGCATGCCCTATTGCATCCGTGACTACGCGAAGAACGTTCTCGCAGCCGATTTTGCGGATTTCAAGCACCGTCAAATTCAAACCTGCCGCTTTGAGAGCGCCTATAAGCTTTTCACCTTCGCCCAAAGTATCCAAAATCACTGCGCCTTTTATGCCGCTAAACATCGCAGCCCTAGTTGCTTCGTCTACGCCCTGATTTTCTAGATTAATGCGCATATCCTTGAAGAACTCAATCATTCCGGGGCCCATGAACATCAGGTTATGCTCGGGGTCGGCTTCGAGAGATTTGCCGCCTCCGCCTAGTTGGCAATCAATGCAGTTGAGCGCATCCACTTTGGCGATGCCATATTCATCGGCTAGCCGCTTCATTTCGCCATCCGTACCCAGGCAAAGATCGCCGTAGACCAGCACGATTTTGCCGCTGAATCTTTTCTTTGTATGTTCTAGAACTTTGCGGAGGTTGCTCTCTAGCTGTGCATAGTCGACGTGGAAGTTTTTGCTGACGAAAACCAGTTCTGCGTCGAGTTTGCCTTCGGTTTTGAGTTTTTGGAGTTCATGTTTTAGGACGCTGCAGGATACGATGCAGACTTTTGGCTTCTCGGCGTTTGCCATCGTTTCAACTCAAAACGAACTACGTAGCCATCGCAAATTAGGCTTTTCCCAAAATACACTACAGTGGGAATTCGCCGCCTAAAGCTTAAATCAAGCGTACAAGCATTAACTTGGATGGTGGGTTCCCCCTGTCGGCTGGAGTTTTCCTCTCTTCCTGAAAACTGGGGATTTTTCTGCAACCGCCAGCAGGGAGCCCCCTCTTCTAAAAGCAAGAAAAAGACGAAAAGAATGAAGTTATGGTTTGAAGCAGTACCGTTGCCAAAATGGCCACGTCTGCGGTTGATTGCAGGTGCCGAAGTCCAGCGTCAACTCCATGCCAATTTTGAGTTGCTCCTGAGTTACACCCTGAATCATGCCGGGGATTCTCAAGCCGCCCTTGAATTCAACGATGCCCACTGCGTATGGCGCCATTGCTTGGAACTGCTGTGGTGCCACGTTGATGACTGTGTAGGTGACTAGTTTGCCTTTGCCTGAGATGTTTACCCAGCTGAACTGCTGTGAGCCGCATCGGTCGCAGAAGGGGCGGGGGGGCAGGTGGACTTTTTGGCATTTCTGGCAGATTCCCGCCATGAGTTTGCCCTGCTGGATGAACTTGTAGAACTGCTCAATCGTGAATGGTTGGGGTGGTGGTAGATTGCTCATTATTGGTCTCTCCTGTAGATGTGCACCGCTGCGGTTGCTCCTGAGCCGCCGATGTTATGGGTTAAACCGATTTGGGCGTCTTTAACTTGGCGTCGGTCGGCTTGGTCGGTTAGTTGTAGGTACATTTCGTATGCTTGGGCGGTGCCTGTTGCGCCGACTGGGTGACCTTTGGATTTCAACCCGCCGCTTGTGTTAACCGGAATTTTGCCGCCCAATGTGGTTGCGCCGCTGTCGACGAGTTTGCCGCCTTCCCCGACCTTGCAGAATCCAAGGTCCTCATAGGCAATTAGCTCTGCGATAGTGAAGCAGTCGTGGACTTCAGCCAAGTTAACCTGATCGGGGGTTAC
>JBNIDR010000031.1:68355-85440 GCA_050108155.1 Bathyarchaeia archaeon
GAGTCCGATGGCGTCGGTTGCTTGCCCGCTGCCGACGATGTTGACTGCCTGGTCAGTGTACTTGTGTGCGAGTTCAGGTTTAGTTAGAATTATGCAGCTTGCTCCGTCGGAGATGAGGCTGCAATCGTAGAGTTTAAGCGGCCACGCCACATACTTGGAGCCCAAGACGGTTTCGAGCGTGATTTCTTTTTGCATATGCGCCTTGGGGTTTAGGCTACCGTGGTGATGGTTCTTGACGGCGACTTTGCCGAATTGAGCTTCGGTGGTGCCATAAGCGTGCATATGCGCTGTCGCCATCATGGCGAATAAGCCCGGGAACGTGATGCCGTTGAACTGCTCAAAGGGGTAGTCGGCTGCCATGGCGAGGTACTCGGTGACTTCTGCGGTTGTGCGGTGCGTCATCTTTTCGACTCCGCCCACGATTACAACATCGCTGAGGCCCGATAAAACTGCATAAATACCAGTCCTCAAAGCTGCACCTGAGCTTCCACAGGCTGCTTCAACACGGGTTGCAGCTATGCCCCGCAGGCCAATCCAGTCTGCGATAGTTGCGCCCGTGTGGCCCTGATGCTCGTAGCATTCGCCCATGTGACCTATGAACATGGCTTTAACGTCTGCTTTCGGATCAAGTTTTGGGCAGCGGCTAAACGCTTCTGCGGCTGCTTGACCGAAAATTTCTCTTCCAAGGAGTCCTTCGTGTTTTCCGAATTTGCTCATGCCAGCGCCGATTATGCTGACGAGTGGTTTCCCATTCAACAAATGTTCCTCTCTTGTAAGCTATACATTGATGGAGAGGCAGAATAAAAACCATATCAGCAGGCAAGCCAACCTTTTTGACGTATAATTGATGGACAAGTCAAGGCTGACCAAGTTTAGGCGCAATCGATATTAAATGGGAAATGTGACTAAAGGGCGGTAAGACTATGAGCGTATCAGTCACTTGTCCAGTTTGCGGCTTTACTCTTAAAACACCCTTTGGGGAAGAAGACGCTAAACTACACCTGAAACTTCACACCGAACAACACCACAACAACGACAAAGTTGCAAGAGCCCGAATCTCAAAAACAGAACTAATAAGGCTACAATAGACTTCTTTTTTGCTTCATCCATTTTTTGTGTTGGGATAGTCAGATCCATTTTTTTAAGTCCAAAAATGATGAGAAAAACGCAGGCAGTCCTGTTTACGCGCAAAACAAAAAGATCCACTATTTTTCAGAATTTTCAGATTTTTCAGAAAAGTATATCTGAGCGATTGTCGATAAAAAATCCTCTGTGATCGGAAATGTCATGTTGCGGAGACGACACCTGCAGAATCGACTCAGTCATAACCATAGATGCTAAGGGCCAAATCTTATTGCCCAAAGACCTCCGGGAAAAAGCCAACATAAAACCCAACGAAAAACTCGCAGTAGTCGCCTGCGAACAAGAAGGCGAAGTCTGCTGCATCATGCTCATAAAAGCTGAACGATTAGCCGGCGCCGTCACCAAAACACTCGGTCCACTACTAAAATCAGTAATCAAACAGGAGAAACAAGAATGAAAGAAGAAAAAGTCAAAAAAGAAGTAAGAAAACGCTACGCAAAAGTCGCCAAAACCAGCAGCTCATGCTGCGCATCAAGCTTCAGCTGCTGCTCAGCGCCCCAAAGCGCCCAAGTAAGCAAAATGGTCGGTTACAGCGAAGCAGAAATGAAGTCTGTGCCAGATGGCGCTAACCTCGGATTGGGCTGCGGAAACCCAACCGCTTTGGCATCTCTGAAAGAGGGTGAACGGGTTTTGGATTTGGGCTCGGGCGCAGGTTTTGATTGCTTCTTAGCCGCCAAAAAGGTCGGGACAAAAGGCAAAGTTATCGGTGTGGACATGACGCCTGAGATGCTGGATAAGGCACGGGCTAATGCGGCAAAGGGCAAATACACAAACGTCGAGTTCAGACTGGGCGAAATCGAAAACCTGCCCGTAGCAGACAACTCAGTCGATGTAATCATTTCCAACTGTGTCATCAACCTCGCCCCAAACAAGAAACGCGTCTTTGAGGAGGCGTTTAGGGTTCTCGCTCCTAACGGCAGAATAATGGTCTCCGACATAGTGCTCCTAAAACCTCTTCCAAAAGCGGTGCAGGAAAGCGTCGAAGCCTACGCTGGATGCATTGCGGGCGCAGAAATCAAAGACAAATACCTTGACCTGATACGGCAAGCGGGCTTTACAGACGTAAAAGTCATGGACGAAAAAACCTATCCGCTCGAATACATTGTCAGTGAAGATGCATTCAAGGGAGCCATCGATAGACTTAACATGTCTCAAGAAGAGTTAAAGGTAACAGCTAACTCGGTGGTTAGCATCAAAGTCTCTGCAATCAAAAAACCCTAACCAAACAGGTGCATGAAAATGAGTTTAAACTGGAAAAAATGGACAAAAAACGATTTAATCTTCGGAGTTATTCTCCCCGTTGTCGTAGTCTTTGTTATCGTTTTGATTTCGAAACTTCAATCAATCATCGGCGGAGAACCCGGTATTGTCATCGGGTTAACGATGGAGATACTTGAACTCGTCGTCATTGTGGGTGTTCCCTTAGCTCTCGGTTTGCTCTGGAACCAATGGGCGGGCGGCGCTTCAGGCTTTTTGATGGGCACATTCTATGCTCTTTACTGGTCTAGCAGCTTCCACGGCATCTCAGGCTCAGGCACGATACTGCTGGGGTACATTTTGAGCCCAATGTTGATCGGCTATATGGCAGGAGCCCTGAATAAACGATCAGATAACTTCAAACGAATACTCATCTCTGCCACAGTTGCTTCAACCATCGGCGGCATAGTGATGTTCACCATATTTCAGATGTCGCCTGCAAACGTGGTTACTGGTGTTGACGGTTTTGCGTTGACCGTGCTGGCGCGAATAATCGCGGCGGTACTAACGGCTGTTGTAGCAAAAATATTCTTCTGGTACGGCATGGGCACACAAAAAACCCAAATCTTACCTAACCAACCTGTTTAATGGTGGACACCGTGAACCAGATTTTATGTGACAAAAAAACCTGCATCAACAACAAAGACGGCCGCTGTTCCCTGAGCAACCCTGAGAAGGCGGGCGACAGTTGCCTCGACTTTGAAGACGCAATGGATTTTCTACGGCTAAAAGCGGATGCGATAAAGGGAACACTGGGCTAACTTAAGGGTTATTCACAACCCTTGAATCAGCAAAGTACTCCGTTATCCACGCTTTTATTTGGTCTCTTACCTCTCGGAACGCCGCCAATTTTTCCTCTTCGGTTCCCTCAACCTCCGAGGGATCCCTAAAACCGTGGACCACATAATTCTTTGCTTTGTGCAGTTTAGCGTTGATTATCAGTGGTCGGCCCATTGATATCGGTGATGAGCAAAGTGTACACAGTGTTTTTGCGCTGCTCTGGCAAACCGAGACTGCCAAGTCGATTTCTGCTTCGCTGAATTCTTCTAAGCCTTTGGAGTACTGCTTCGAGATGTCTATGCCTATTTCCGCCATCGCTTTGATGGCAAACGGGTTAACTTTTGTCGGATTTGTACCTGCGCTATAGACTTCATATTTGTCGCCGTATATATGTCGGAGTAGGGCTTCTGCCATTTGTGAACGGGCTGAATTATGAGTGCATATGAAAAGAATTACTGGCTTAGACATAGACGAACTTCGCTCTCATTAACAGATTATTTGTTGACTGTTTTTAATATTGTTATAATCCATACTATCAGTAGACTATATAGAAAAAAGTAAATGCGACTTCGGTAACTATATTATTCTATAGTTTGATTGGTGCCAATATTTCTTGAATGGTTTTTTTCAATAATGAATTCTTAGGTGCTTCAAGAACTATACAATCTTGGGGTAGTTTCTCGCCCAAAAAGAGTTTCGTTGCGAAGACAAAACAGCCTTGTTCACCGCATTCTTTGCAGTCAGTTCTTGGAAGATGCTGGTAGAGCTTTCTTGCATCGAGGATGTTTTTGGCTTCGACTAATGCTGGGAGGGTACACCATGCATTTTATAGTAGCTATATGAGCGATTTATGAGTCCTCTGAGGTCCTCTACTAGCTTGTCTGCTAATTGTCGATCCTTTACATGGGTCAGGGTTAAACGTCCGGTGGCGAAAATTGTCGATATACGTTGTTCTTTTTTGTATGTTAAGCAACCGATTTTTTCAGAGTATTTTGCGTTAGAAATTGTAAGGAAAATTATCGGTAGGACTTTTTCAAGGGTATTATCAGCTTGAGCTATGAATTTAATTCCATCCGCTTCTATTGCGCAAGGAGTAATTTCTCTAATCTCAATCTTTTTGACTAATTCTTCGGGAAAGAATAATCCCATAAAGTCATTGTCACTCAAGATTAGCCATTCCTGCGCTTAGGTTTTACCACTTTAATTTAGGCGCTTTTACCAATAATATATTGGTGAACTCTGATGGATAATCCTTGTGATAAGAAAACGTGCATTAATTGGAAAGAGGGCAAATGCAGTCTTGTGAATCCTGAGCAGGTCAGCGATAGTTGCCTAGATTTTGAAGACTCAGCAGATGCTCTTAGATTAAAAGCTGATGCAATAAAGGGGACTTTGGGTTAGGACATTTAGTGTCCGCCCACTTATTTTTTGATGGGTGCTGCGGTGATTCCGCATTTGCTGATTTCTTTTTTGATGGCGTCTGTTGTGACGAGCGATGAGTCGAAAGTTACTTTTAGCCAGTTTGATATTGGATTGACGCTGTAGGTTTTTACACCTTTTAGTGCTTTTAGGCGTTTTTCTACGATTTTTGCTTCGCAGGAGCAGCCCATTCCTTCGAGTTTGAAGGTTACTTCTTGATCTTTGCTTGCGTTTTCCATTTTTTTCCTTCCAAATCTATTTCAATGCTTTTTGAAATACTTGGCTTTGCTTAAATATGTTTTGCAGACGATAGGCGGTAAGATATTTATATTCGCCTTAAAGGTATTTCAATACAATTTGAAATAGATTTTATGGAGCAAGGGAAAACATGGAAACCGCCAAAATCCACATAGAAGGAATGGAAAGCCAAACAGAAGCACAACAAATCGAACAAAAACTAAACGCCCTACCAGGAATAAGCGACCTAAACATAGATACAGCCACCCAACAAATCAGCTTCACATACGACACAGCACTAATCAATCTCCAAGACGTCATACGATCAATCTCAGAAACAGGCATGAAAGCCCAACTTGTTCGATCCAAGAGCAAACTAAGCTCATGGTGGAGAGAAAAACAGCAACTAGCACTTCTCTTATGCGGTATCACAACCCTTGCAACCTTCCTACTCGGATTAACGATTGTTCCACAAGAGTACACCTTCATCGGGTACATCATAGCTGTTCTAATCGGCGTTTACTATCCAGCAAGAAAAGCACTAATTGCCCTGATGAACCTAACCGCAACCATACACCTTCTAATGCTCATCGGTTCCATAGGCGCCCTAGTGCTGGGTATGTGGGCTGAAGCAGCCATCCTAATCTTTGTTTACTCATTAGGCGACGTCCTTGAGTCCTATGCGGTCGACAAAGCAAGAGGCGCAATCCGCTCACTCATGAACCTAGCACCCAAGCAGGCTCTTGTTCGAAAGGACGGCAAAGAAACACTGCTTTCCGTGGAAGAAATTAACCCCGGAGATTTAGTAATTGTAAAACCAAGCGAAAGAATCCCCGTAGATGGGACAGTACAAAACGGTTCATCATTTGTAGACCAATCAACCGTGACAGGAGAATCCTTCCCAGTAACCAAGACGATCGGGGACATGGTTTTTGCTGGAACGATTAACCAGAAAAGCTTCATCGAGGTTCGTGTAGACAAACCTGCCAGCGAAACTATGTTATCTAAAATCATCTATTCAGTCGAGGAAGCGCAAGCAAAGAAAATCTCATTCCAGCGGTTCTCCGATAAATTCTCAAACGCTTACACACCCGCCATGTTTGTACTCGGCACATTAGTCGCAGTAATCCCACCTTTGCTGTTTGGAGCTGAATGGATGCCCTTTATTCTCAGAGGATTAGTGGTCTTTGTTGTTTCTTGCTCATGTGGATTAGCCCTGTCAGTCCCAGTAGCGGTTGTAGCTGCTATGGCAAACGCTGCAAGAAAGGGAGTTGTGTTCAAAGGCGGCGCCTATTTTGAAGCGACAAGTAAAGTCAAAGTAATTGCCTTTGACAAAACGGGTACACTAACCATTGGCAGACCCGAAGTTACCGATATTGTCAGCCTTGGCAATTACTCAGATAAAGAATTGCTAAAGCTTGCCTCAGGCATCGAATGCAGATCAAGCCACCCACTAGCAAACGCCATCGTAAGGAAAGCCAAAGAAAGCAGTATTGCAGTTGAAGCTAACTTGGAAGACTTTGCAGACATCACAGGAAAGGGCGTTAAAGCCAAAGTCGAAGGAGCCCAATGCTTTGCAGGCAATGGCCGCTTCATGCAAGAAAACAAAATAGCAATCCAAGAACACCAAGATAAAATAGCAGAACTTGAAAACCAAGGAAAAACCACTATACTCATAGGCCAAAACGGCAAACTATTGGGCATCATAGCAATCGCAGACGCTTTAAGACCTGGTGCCAAGGAGAGTCTTAGCATTATTCGGGAACAAGGAACCCGGACCATAATGCTTACGGGCGATAACGAAAGAGCTGCAAAAGCAATCGCTGCTCAAGCAGGCGTAGATGAATATTATGCCCAGCTACTTCCAGAAGATAAAGTCCGCGTCATAAAAGAACTAAAAGAAAAGTACGGCTCAGTGGCTATGGTGGGCGATGGAGTCAACGATGCCCCCGCAATGGCGGTATCTAACGTGGGCATAGCCATGGGCGCAGCCGGAACCGACGTTGCAATCGAAGCAGGCGACATAGTTCTAATGTCAGATGACCTCTCAAAACTAAACTATGTCCGTGACCTAAGCTCAAAAACCGTTAACAACATTAAAGAAAACATTGCTGTTTCATTGATAAACATCGCTTTCATGGTTGCAGCAGCCTTATTGGGCTACTTAGGTCTCGTCACTGGCTTATTGCTAAACGAAATCAGTGCCCTGCTCGTAATCGGAAATGCGCTACGGTTACTCACCACTAAAAACAAGTTCGATACTTCAAGCAAGAAACAGAAGTAAGCACTCTATACTGAGCGGCCCTTTTCTGTTATCTTGTATATTTTCCAGTTTTTCTTTTTGTATGAGCTTATTAGTCCTGCTTCTTCTAGAACCATGAGATGATATGAAAGCCGTGAATCGGAAATTTTTAGTAGTACTTTGATTACGCATGGGCATAAATCGCATTGTTTGATGGCTTTTAAGATAGTTAACCTTGTTTTGTCTGATAAAATCTTGTGTAGTCTAAATTCTGTGTCGATTTCCTCTGTTTTGATGACGTTGAGTATGCGGTCTAAACCTCCAATGTCGTCAATAGCTTCTTTGACTTCATCTGGATAATCGACAGAACTGTTTTTGTTTCTGTTGGCTGTTGCCATAGGGTTCAATTGAGATATAGTTTCCTTAGTAAATAAAAGTGTAGGCTTTTCCTTTCAGCGTTCAAAAAGTCGGGTTTATGGGCGTATAAAAGCTGTTTCAATATGTAAGTACATTTAAATATTGTTATTGAGTTAAGGTATGGTGAAGGGAAAAAATGGATAACCAAACAATTAGTCAAAAATTACAAGAAATCCTACACTTGCACTCCCCACCAGTAGCGGTAAAAATCATAAAAAAAGAAGACCCACTGCCAAACATTAAACTTCCAACACAAAACAGCCGCTACTGCCAACTACTTATGCTCGCCAGAAAAGGACAAACCCTAATGCTAACACCAGAAAAAATCGCATGCCCAGCCGCAAAAGCCGCATTAGGCCTTGGACCACTAGCCGAAAAAATCTCATCCGGAGAAATGCTGCACATGATTGGACTCTTCGAAAACAAAGAGGCAGCCGCCAAAACAATGAAGCTAATCCCAAGAATAAAAGAAGGCTCAACAAAAGCCGTTGTAGCTGGACCCTTAAGTGATTTCTCAGGCGAACCCGATCTTGTAATCATAGAGAGCACACCCGAGAACATAATGTGGCTTGGCTTAGCTATAAACTTCGAAGAAGGTGGCAGATTAGATTTTAATTCATCCATTTTCCAAGCTGAATGCGTTGACGTAACTACCGTACCCTACTTGACAGGCAAAGCAAATATGACTCCTGGTTGCTATGGATGCCGCCAAGCTACTGATATACCGCCTGAACATATGTTAATAGGAATTCCAGCCAAGCTTCTTCCTCAAGTCGTTAAATCGCTGGAAGCCTTATCGCAAAAAGCAATGCCGGCAGTCAGAGAGAAAGGCGTTTACTTACTCTATAAGAAAGAACTTTAAAAAACAATTGACTAAGCCTTATCCTCTTTTTTCACAATTAATACTTTTTTAATCTCTCACAAGTTATGGATAATAGAAATTTTCGCTTAAATAAACAGCCACTACATAGTTTATAGCAAATATTAAATATTGTTCTAAATAAAGGTAGAGTTAACAAGGAGTAAATGGCATGCTACATAGGGACGGAAAAGTTAGCAAATTATTATTTGGGATTATCATTCCAACTGTTATTGCTTTTCTTATAATTGGCATCGCGATGTCAACCTCTTTTGCGGCGATGGCTATCAAATACATATTGCTTGAAGCCATCGTAGTGGTTGCTGTGCCAATGTTAGTCGGATTAGTATGGAATCAATGGGCAGGTGGCGCAACAGGCTTTCTAATGGGTGGACTTTACACATTGTACTTTGCAGATCAACTCTATACCTCTCAAGGGAGCGGTGACATAAGCTTGCTTGGAAACTTAGTCAGTGCCATGCTGATAGGATACGTTGCTGGAGCTTTGGGCAAGCGTTCAATCAGCCTCAAGAAACTGCTTATTGCCGGCGTCGTCGCTGGATTTATGGGCTCTTTGATTGTTGTTTTCACAAGCAATTACTCAGCTATACTTGGGCCTGTGACGCTTGGAGGGTCAGTTACGACTTTTCTTCCCCGCGTGATAGCTGGGATAATTGTTCCTTTAGTTGCTAGGGCATTCATAAAACATGCACATACTCAAACAACCGCTAAACCTGCAATGGATCCTATTACTGTTGAGGTATGTTGATGGTGATCGTTAATTCCGATTTTAAGCTTGAAGCAGTGGTTACTGTAGATTCAAAAGGCCAAGTTATTCTACCAAAAGATTTGCGAGAAAAAGCAGGTTTAACAGTGAATGGAAAAATTGCTTAAAGCGGATAAATTAGATCAACCACTATTACAACCACTTTGCGGGAAATAAGGGGTAATTTAAGAAAATATAAAAAGGCAGCGTAATAGTCTGCTATCTCTTTTTTCTATGAAAATGCTTTTCATTGCACTTCAATGAACGCTTGCGTTATGAGCTTTTTATGTCTTAAATTTTTTCATCAAGTACACCTTTATTTGATCGTTGATAAGGAAAGTAGTTAGTGCTGTATATCCAAGGATTGCAAGTACTGGCAGATAGCCAAGTGGTGCAAGCTCTAAGATGCCAAATATAGAAATAGCAATAACGAAGATGACTTCAACCAAAACCGTGATGCTCAAGAACCTGCTAGGTTTAGAGTCCCAGAAGTGATTTCGTTCGCGAACAATCATTAAGGTGAACACACCTGAAAGATTTAGATAGGCAAATCCGAAAGTGTAGATTTTCTCCACATTCTCAATCAATCCAAAGTATGATAAGGCTGGTACAGCAAAGATTGCACTTTCAATAATCATCAATATGCCCAGTGAGCCACTAACCCCGAAGAGCCGCCGCATATCAAATTTGTCTGGCTTTAGAGAAGAGCGCACATTATCGGTGGATATAGACATTGAGACGAAATCACCTAAGAAAAGCAACAGCACAGTGCCCGTTATTGACAGCATTAATGAGTGCGTAAGAAATAACATTACAACGATGAAACCTGCGATGTGCAGCTTTCGGGCAACCATCATCAAAGCCCAACTATAAATTCTCTGATAAATCGTCCTAGAGGTCTTAATCATGGAAACTATGCCGCCAAGACCTTCAACCGTTAAGACGGCGCTTGCAGAATCTTTGGCTATGTCGGTGGCATTCTTTACAGCAATTCCCACCTCTGCCTGTCCCAAAGCAGGTGCGTCGTTAACGCCGTCACCCGTCATACCGACAACGTGTCCCATACGTTGTAGAGTCTTGACTATGCTAAACTTGTCTTCAGGATAAATCTGGGCGATACCATGGCTATCTTCAATCACCGAGTCAATAGGTGTTGCTTTGGTTTCAGCTTCCTGAATCCTTGACATGGTAGTCACGTTTTTACCTAAGCCTATTTGTTGAGCGATGTTTTTGGCAATCGGAAGCGAATCACCTGTAAGCATCTTTACCTCCACACCTAGTTCACGAATTTCTCGCAGTATCCCAGGTGAATCCTCCCTTATTCTATCCGCTATTCCTGCCAAACCAACAAATTCAAGCTTGCTCCGATTATCACCTTTGGCAACGGCAATTACTCTTAGCCCTTTTGATGACAGCGCCTCAGCATGCTTCAGCATTTTCTTTGATTCTTCCTCAGAAACGTTGCAGGCAGCGCATATAGTATCAAAAGAACCCTTTCCCACGAAGAATGTTTGGCTGCCTTTTTTGATGGTAGCTTCTGTCATTCGAGTTTTTGGATCAAAAGGCACGAACGCTATTTGGGAATAGGAATTAAATGGTGTGTCTATGGCAGTTAAAAATGCAATATCGATTGGGTCTAAGTTGGCTTCATTTGATGCAAGCGCACCGTAGAGTAAAACATCCTTTTTGCTGAATCCGTTGAGAGGAATTTCTTCCTCAACAAAGAGTTTATTCATTGTTATTGTGCCCGTTTTGTCAGCGCAGAGTACATCCATGGTGGCGGCATCTTCGCTTGCACTGAGCCTTGTGACTAATACGCCCTGTTTTGCTAGCACTGCTGAGCCTAATGCCATGTTTATAGTGAACATTGTCGGCATCGCTACGGGAACCGAGGCAATGAGTAAAACGCCAGCAAGGGGCAGCAATACGGCGAGGTCGAATCCAGTTAATACAGCGTAGACAAATACGATTAGTAGGGATGCGAGGACTATTATGGCAAGTTGGCGTGCTACTTTTACTGTAACTTCTTCCATATGCAGTTTAGGTTTTGCAAGGTCGAGGAGAGAGATAGTTTTTCCAAAATAAGTTTTTTCCCCCCGTGGCATCCACTACTCCAGTAGCTTCACCACGTTTCACAGCTGAACCAGAATACGCTATTTCTGAAGCGGATTTTTCGACGATACCAGATTCACCGGTCAGTACAGACTGGTCTAAACCAATAGAACCGTCTACAATTTTTACGTCAGCTGGCAGCAGGTCACCGATTCTGACTCTGACAACATCGCCGGGGACTAACTCTCGGGCTTGGATGGTCAACCATTTCCCGTCTCTTTTCACTCGGCTTTGAATTCTTAGTCTCTGCTTGAGTTTGGCCATTGCCGCTTTTGCTCTGCCTTCACGCCAAAGAGACATTCCTGCATTGAAAAAGAGGAGAAAAACGATAACAAGCGCCTGTGGATACTTGCCTAGAATAAAAGTGATGATGGCGGTTGCTTCAAGCATCCAAGGTATAATGCCCCAGAAACGCTTTCCAAGTCTTGCCCAGAAGCTTACTTTTTTCTCAGGTACTTCATTGTACCCATATTCGGCGAGCCGTTTTGTTACTTCTGAGGTTTCTAGTCCTGTTTCGATGTTTGTTTCCTGCAAAACTTTTTTGGTATTACTTGCCATGTGTATCACGCTGTTATCTGATTGGTTAAGATGTGACAAAAAAAAAGAAAAATGAGTTTTTGAAACCCAATATTAACTATTGGGAGCGGGATTAGTATGTCTTTTCTTGGTGTAGTTTGTCGATTAGCTTTTGGGTTTCTTCTTCATCTGGATGCGATATTGCGCCTACTGGGCAGATATCTTCGCAGCCTCTACAGAAGACAATGCATTTGTTGGGGTTTACTACGGTTTTTTTCTCCCCGTTTTTCTCGACAAGTTTGTAAGTGCCTACATGGCAAAAATCGACGCATTTACCGCATGTTATGCATTTATCGTAGTCAATTTTTGGGTCCCAAGGTATTTTGTTGCGTGGGATTCCTTCATATTCTTTTTCAGCCATATTGCCACTTTCCTTTTGTGTGTTGTTAGATAATTAATCAAATTTAAATATATATAAATATTGCTATATATTATTTCGAATAATAACAACTTTTAAATATTGCTATGGGTTTAGAAAATAAACTATGTCCCAAAAAGCAGACACACAGAACAGATTCAAATCAACTGTTTTCCATGCCCTCGCTGACCCCACACGCCTAGAAATAGTAACCTACCTCCGCCAAGGTGAACGATGCGTCTGCGAAATAGTACCCCATCTCAACCTCATCCAGCCGCTGGTTTCTCGCCACCTAAAAATCCTCAAAGACGCCGGCATAGTCAGATGCCGCAAAGACGGAACCAAACGAATGTACTCAATCGTTGACCCACGAATATACAATGTTGTGGACAGTTTAACGGCTGAACTTCTCAAAACGCTGGCCAAAGAAGCTTTTGAGAGTGTAACTTACCGGTAGGAGAAATCAAAATTATACAGAACTCTGACCAGCATACCAAAAAAGAGTTATCCTTAGGGCTCTGGGAAAAATACCTCACCGTATGGATAGCCATCTGCATTGTCGTAGGTTTGTTGGTCGGAAGATTTTTTCCCGCTTTCGGGGAATTCATGGATTCACTCAAGTATGCCCAGCTCTCAATTCCAATTGGCATACTGCTTTTCTTTATGATGTACCCTACCGTGGTGGGAATACGGTTTAGTGATGTTAAACAGGCGACCAGAAACCCCAAACCCCTAATCGTAACGATAATCGCCAATTGGGTTATAGCGCCGCCCCTGATGACTTTTCTAGCCAACACCTTCTTGGCAGGAAGCCCACAATACATTCCCGGTTTGATTCTTTTAGGGTTGTCTCCTTGTACGGCTATGGTTATGTGGTGGATGTACCTCGCAAAGGGCGACATGGCTCAGGGCTTGATTAACACGGCAGTTAATGCCCTGATTATGCTGGGGCTCTACGCACCCTTGGCTGCGTTCTATTTGGGCGTCAGCGGCATACCTGTTCCATGGGACCTCATAGCCATAAGCGTCTTAGTATTCATAGCGTTACCCGTTACAGCAGGAGCAATATCGCGTCGAGTAATCATAAAAAAGAAGGGCGAAGAATTCTTCAAAGACAAATTCAACCCAGCGGTGGGTAAAATATCCATAGTTGCCCTGCTGTTAACCTTGATTGTGTTGTTCTCATTTGAAGGACAAACAATCCTCAACGACCCCTTGCTGGTGGGTTACCTTGCATTACCCAATCTGTTTCACTATGCCATAATGATTGCTTGGACTTATCCGCTGGGTTACTTCTTAGGTTGGAAATACGAAAGCGCAATCGACACCACAATAATTGGGAGTAGCAGCCACTTTGAAGTAGCAATCGCAGTAGCCGTTACCCTCTACGGTATCGGTTCAGGTGCAGCGTTAGCAACTGTGATTGGTCCGCTCTTTGAAGTGCCGCTTATGCTTCTGCTGGTGAAGCTTGGATTACGAACCAGAAAATATTTCCCAAGAAAAAAGGCTCAAGCGCTTCAGAATTTTCCTCGATAACGGTGACAAAAATGATAAACAAAAACGATGAAGCAAACAATTCCCTAAGGAAAACAACCCCTAAAACTAAAAACAGCAATTCCTGCGGCTGTCAATGCGGCTGCACAACTCCCAGCAAACAAAACGCAAATAAACAAAAAGCATAGGTGATATGATGAAACAAAAGTTAGCAAGCACAATCCTATTAGCTGTATTAATGGTTTCTGCATTCTCGTTTGCGGGTGCAGCATCCGGGGCTGCCTCTGATGACTGGGCGATGTTCCGCGCTAATCTAAATCACACGGGTGTTTCATCTACGGTGCCTGCAACGACAAACAGTGTTTTGTGGCAATTAGACGCTGGCGTTCCATTAGGTTCTTCTGTGGCAGTAGTTGATGGTAAAATTTATGTTGGAACAAACAATGGTGCTGTTTACTGCCTTAACGCAGCAGACGGTTCTCAAATCTGGAAAGTAAGCCTTAGCCAGTCATACCGAGCAGCCATAAGCTCCTCAATCGCAGTTGCTGATGGTAAACTCTACTTTGGCTGCTATAATGGAGCAGTATTTTGTCTTGATGCAGCAACAGGCGATCAAGTATGGTACTATGCAACCGATGACAGCGTTCAGTCCTCGCCCGCAGTAACCAATGGTCGCGTATATATTGGCTCTTGGGATGGAAACGTATACTGCTTGGATGCAGCTACTGGCGATAAGATATGGAATTACACAACAGGCGCCCTTGTAGATTCTTCGCCTGCTGTTGTTGACGGCAAAGTGTATGTTGGGTCAGCAGATCATAACGTGTATTGTCTTAATGCAGAGTCAGGCGAAAAAATATGGAGTTACACAACCGGAAATGTCATACAGTCTTCTCCAGCAGTCGTTGACGGCTATGTCTATATCGGCTCGCATGACTACAACGTCTACTGCCTAAACGCTGCCACTGGCGAAAAAGTCTGGAGCTACCAAGAACAAGGCTTAGTTGATTCTTCACCTGCAGTAGCCAACGGATATGTTTACGTAGGCTCGGGTGTACTTGACAACGCAACAGACAAAAACGTTTACTGCCTCAACGCCGCTACCGGCGAGAAAGTTTGGAGCTACGAAACCCACGATGGCGTCTATTCGTCTCCGGCTGTCGTTGGCGGATACGTTTATGTTGGCGGCTGGGATGGCAACCTATACTGCCTAAACGCCACTAACGGCGCAAGCTTATGGACCTATACAACTGGCAATAGCATCAGCGCATCCCCTGCAGTTTCAAATGGAGTCGTATACATAACGTCATGGGATCACAACATCTACGCTTTGGGCGCTCAGGCAACAAACGGTTCATCCGAGGGCTTACCCACATGGTTAATCGCGGTAGCCGCTGCCATTATTGCAATCGTGATAGCTGCAGTCGTTTTAGTGGTAATGCGTAAAAGAAAATGATCGCGGGGCTTGTCCCCACTTTTTACATTATTTGCTTTATCTTGTCTTAGTGGACACTTTGTATCAGCCTTTTTCCCGTGATTATACCACTTTGTAATCCTACGCTGAACATTTCGTTTCCTTGACTTATGGAGTTAAATGCAAAAAATTAAGCTCTTAAATTCTCTATCTGCTTGTATCTTGCTCCACAACCAGCCTGCAACGCAGAGCCGACGCAGACGACAAAATACAGTCGCCCCCAGAGTCGGCTGGTTGTTGTTGTGTATAGGCGATTCCCTGCAACAACAACTATAGAAAAAATGCCGAACTCGCAAATAACCGCCACGCCTTTAATGGAACTTCTTCATAGCATACAACAAATAAGCCATCAAGATTACGCTGTAGCCGATTTCGACGGCTGCCAAAGGCATCTGCAGCCCAGTTAATATGGCGACGCCTAAGCCCCTAGACCCAATAGGGGCTGGCGACGATTAACGCCTACATTGGTCATGCTGGCGTTAGTCTTTGTCTTCGTATTTGAGCCATTTCTTTCGCCATAGCCAAACAAACGGCAGGAAAATCGAGACTGCAAGCGCAACAGCAATGATCAATACATCTGTTTGGCCAAATTGCGAGATACCAAAGAACGTAGCAACCGTGTTGGGGAAAGAAGTCAGCGTAGTAACTATCGTAAGATAGAAAATGACAACTGTTAAACTTTGAATTGAGAGGTTAATTTTGTTTGAAACAGCAGACAAGTGCACATTTATGGCATCAGAAAGGATTTCGCGGTAAGTCTCTACAATGTCGATTTGACGTGTTAAATCCTCATGGGTCTCAGCGAAGAGGAAACGCTCCTTGGATGATAAGCAGACAGTGTCGCCGCTTTTGCTAACATCAAAAATTATTCCCCGCTCATACCAAAGAATCTTGTTAAAACTAACCATGTTGGATTTCAAGCTAAAAATTTTTTTAAGCGTTTCCTGACGGGTCTTCTCTAAGATATCTTCTTCTAATTCAGAGGTAAAATGCTCAAGTTTTTCAATCTGCAAATAATTATCAGCAATTATCTCGTCAACGATGTAGTATGCTACAGTCGGCGGCGGGTCAATTTTAGCTTTAACTAACCTTTTCTTCGCTGCGTCAATTATGGGTTGTATATCCGCCGGAGCCACCGAAACAAGAAGATCCTTTGAAAACGCCAAAATCACGGGGTAAACATCTCTTGTTTCGATCACATCCTGCATCACCAAAAAAGAGAGAACAGTGAAACACATTTCTAAGCGTAAGTTGACTAAGGCATTGGATAGGGGCAGCGTCAAAAAGTCAGATGGTAACTGAGTTAAATCTGAAACCGCCTTTATCTCCTCTTCAGCGGGGTCAACCAGTTCCAGCCAGACATTACGTAAGCTATAATTTACTAATTCTTGAGGCTGAACTATAACCTCGCTGTTGTCGCCCAAGTTGACGAGTCGAATCATGAATTACCAAGCGCCAGCAGTCCATATTAGATTTTTGCTAACCCGCTGATGACTATTGGGCGCAAGGCTAAGATAGTTGGAAAAGCAATTATCTAGCGGTGGCAAAACGTGAGTGTCGAGTTTCCAGAAGCCCAAATCCTCGCCCGCCAGATGAACAGGGAACTCGTCGGTAAAGAGATTACAGCATGTGACCTGCAGAACTGCCGCAAATTCCAGGATTTAGGCTTCATAAACATGTACCTCTCGGATTTCCAGCGGCTTGTCGGCTGCTCAGTTGAGTCGGTAGTTTCTAGGGGCAACACCATCCGCCTAAAACTCGACAGCAACCAAAACATGCTTTTAGCACCAGAATACGGCGGAGTAACCCTGTTCCACTCAAAAGAAAGCGCAGCGCCGGCAAAATACACAATGAAGATAGGCTTCACCGATAAATCAGCGATAACGGTCACATTAACTGGCATGGGCATAATCCAAGCGTTCGCCGACGAAGATTTAGCAAACAGCTACGT
>JBNIDR010000031.1:85490-92879 GCA_050108155.1 Bathyarchaeia archaeon
GGACTTCTCAGACACTCCATCGCCTTTAGATGCAGATTTTACCATAAATTATTTCTCAAAAAAACTCGAGAACCGAGGCGTAAACATTAAAGCAGCCATAGTAGGCAAAGATGCCGCAGCCACGGGATTAGGCAACGCTTCCTTCCAAGACATACTCTATCGCGCGGCTATACACCCCAAACATAAAGCCTCAGACCTAACTAAAGCTCAGCAACAAGCCCTCTTTGATGCGGTTCAATTGGTGGTTAGAGAGCGAATCAAGCTAGGCGGAAAAGACCAATTCAAGGACCTCTATGGGAGGCAAGGCGCATACACCCCGGCTATGGGTCCGAACATGAAGGGCAAAATCTGCAGTGTATGCGGCCAATTCATAGAAAAGCTGAGTTTGGGCGGCGGACAAGTTTATTTTTGCCCGAACTGCCAAAAATAGTGACTATCCATTGCCTGCATCATATACAGCATAGAGAGCGGTTTTAGAAGCATTAAGTTTTTAAAAGGTCTCTTATAAGATATTCTTTTGCAGGTCTCCTGCGCCCGAGTTGAGGACGAAAAATGGGAATTAAACTGTCAAAATCCGATAAAGCCTTCATAGCAGAATTGCCAGTTGGACGATTAGCAACAGCAACAGAAGACTGTGAACCAGTGGTACGCCCAGTTTGGCCAGTCTTTGATGGAGTATACTTCTACATCGCTTCAGAGCCAGACAGCCCAAAGCTGGAGCACATCGAAGCCAACCCGCAGGTTTCCCTAGTTATTGACGATTATGACCCCAGCAACTGGTCTAACGTGAAAGGCATCCGTATACAGGGCGAAGCAGAACTCTTATGGAGCGGCAAAGAATATCAGTATGCGCACGAACTGCTAAAAGAAAAGTTCCCTGAGTACAGAACTGAAGAGGGCGGATGGAAAGAAGGCGACTTGCCAATCATCAAGATTACCCCAACTGACTTCTATAAGTGGACTCAAGGCAGTAACTGGAAAAAGTAGTTGCTGCCCTAAATTTTTAGGGCCTAACCAATATAACGGGGGCGTCTATGTCGACGCTTGTTAATAACCAAGCAGGCTAAACCCACAACCACAGTTATAGCCGCCAATGCAATCCACATATTCACAGATTGATCTTCGGAAGCCTTTGCTTCTCCACTAAATCGGATCACAACTTGGTGGGTGCTAAAGCTAGTAGTAAACCAGACGTAGAAGTTTTCGCTATCTTCAATGTAGCCTTGGTTTTGCGCCTCTTGGTGGTCAATGAAAATTTTTGGTGTTGAATCTTTGGGTACTTGACTTTTGGGAACTGTTATGTTGCATAACCCAGTAGTTCCATTTTGTCCAGTGACCATGAAAGAAATGATTGTTGCTCCATTATCCGTTGCGACTTGCGCGTTTGTTATTTGGCTACTAGTTATGTTTCCCGAGATAGAGAAGAATACTTTGGAGTTATCTGGTTTTGTCGCTTCTAATGTTGAAGGTGAGGGAGCTATTGTAGGAGCGGGCGTCGGCGCCTCAGTTTTTGAGTTCACGATGAAAGCGCGGCTTGTACCTGATTTGCCGCCGCTAGCCACTGTAATTGTAAATGTACCCGCCTCGTTTATTGTAGCTGCCCCCGTCCAGCAGCCGTATCTAAATTCGCCCGTTGAGGTAGGAGCGATTGCGGTTCCGTTTGCGTTAAGCGATGCCGTTCCAGAGTAACCGGTAGCGATGTTTCCGAACGGGTCCAAAGCAAAGACCCGAATATCAAACGCTTCGCTAGATTGCACAGATTCTGGAACCATAACTACAAAATGGTCAAGACTACCGGGTATAACTGTGAGAATAGCAGAGGCGTAAACCCCTTCATATGCTGCCACGATTGTGTACTGTCCCGGATGCATTCCTGTTAGTGAGTTTCCAATAAAGCCTTGACCGTCAACGCTATACTCTGCCGTGACATCCCAAGCGTTGCCGTATTGGTCATGCGCAGTAGTTGTATAGCTCACTGTTTCTCCTGCAGTTATGGTTGTAACGTTGGGGGTTATAGTCAGGTGATCTATGAATTCTACAAAATTTGAACTGTACGGCAGATAATCGTAGACCGTTTGGTTACCGAACAAATCAACTGGCGCATCGAGAAAACCGTCTTGGTCAGCATCAATGCCGATTTGACTGGGGCCGGTACCGTTGGGGTGCGCCCAATAGTTGCCGCCTATCATTCTGCCGCCGTCAAGGTTTACTCTCTGACCTGCCTGAAGTGTTGTGTTAAGATACAGGGTTTTGTTAAACGGAGCATTCTGAGTCTTGTTATAGAAGCTGTATGGGTTAACGTATTCGGTATCGTTTACGTAGTTGTTGTAGAAGTAGATTTGCTGGTAAAGGCTTTCTCCTTGAGGATAATAAAACTCGAAGGTGAAGCTGTTATTGTTAAACGTGTTGGAGTAGTATGCTTGAGAATTAACAGTCTGGTTATCTTGATAGCCGCCAAGGATTAAGCTGTTATAGTTACTGTTAAAGGTGTTGGAGGTAACCGTAACGTTGGTTTCTACCGCCATTAAGGCGCCGCAGTAATCATCCTCTAACGCATCCACGTAGAAGCCGTTTTGATCGAAAATATTTCCTGTAACAGATGTATTACTGCCAAAGTTTTCAGCAAAACCAATGTAGGTGTTATTTTTAATGCTAGAATTTTCAACCACCATTTCTTGGGTAAATTGTGTCAATATACCAATTTCGTTGCTCTTTATGCTGCAATCGTTGATTGTGGTTTGGTTACTTTGCATAATCAAAGCGCCATACATTCGGTTGGTTTCTAAGGTGCAGTCCACCATGTTTCCGTCGCTCATTGCAGCAAATACGCCAGCTATGTTACCATTAATGGAGGCGTATGAGACGCTATAGTTACTGGAAAAAACGTACAGTCCCACTTCGTTGTTTTTTGCCTCAAAATTGCTGGCTGTGAGGTTAGAATAAACGGTGCGGATAGCCATACCGTTGTTGTCGGTTAAGCTGATGCTGTTTACGTTCAGAGTGGTGTTTGTTACAGATATACCATGGCCGTTTTCTTCGAAGGCGGCGTTTGTAACATGCAGATCTGTGCAGTCTTTAGCCCAAGAAGCATACGTGTTATCGTAAAAGTAGCAGGATTGAACCTTTATGTTACTGCTTACAACTGCCTGCAAACCGTAGGTGTTGTTAATTATATCACAGCCTGAAAGAGAGAAACCACTTGAGTCAACAATGACCACGCCGTTGCTGTTATTGCTAAAATCAGAATCCTGAACTGCAAAATCAACTGCGCAGTAGGTGAAAACCCCAGCAGAAGTGTTGTTGGTAAATATGCAGCTTTCGACAGTAAAGTTACCTGATTCAGCGTAAACACCATAATCTGAGGCGGTCTGGTTAATGTTCTTCAGCAATACGTTAGTGCAATTGGGAGCGATGCGGATGGCGTACTCACCTTCGGTTTGGGTGAGTCTAAGTAGGTTGTTTTGTCCGTCGACGACTACGTTGCTCGCATTTATGCTCAAACCTACGCCTGAAATGTTGCAAGGCCCAGTTATGTAGTAGTTGCCGCTTTCGGTAATAGTGAAGGGTAGAGATGTGATGTTTACCCATGTTTCTGCTTTGGTAGGCGCAAACGAGCCTGTTATAAACGAGCTTGATAAGAAGAAAATTAAGGTGTAAACGAGCGCTTTTTTGGTGTTCATTTAATGTTCTCCGTGGCCAGCTGCCTTTGGGGTATGCCTGTTGTTCAGGAGAGCCGCCGCTATATAAAATGTCGGGATTACAGATTCACATTATTGTTTACCTCATATTTTATTGGCAGTAGACACCAATCAAAAAATAGCCTGTGGGTTTACCCAAAACCCTAAAATAAATTTCTACCACAGAGGTTTTTGGGCATTTTGTCTGTAACGATTTCGCGTCGTGGTGCACCCCAAAATTTTGGTTATAAGGCAGCATTTTTGGAGCTCTTACCCATTTTTTTTGATCTCGTATTTGGATGCGGCGGCAAATCTTCCGAAAGCGAAAATAAGGCGTTTGCCACTCAATCATAGCGCTACACGAAAAAGCCGTCCAAAAGCAGAAAACGCGGCCGGGGTGATGTAGCTCCGACATCGATGGCGATGTCTCCATTTTGCATTTCTTCTCTCCGATCTTCCCTTTTTTCCTTTTTAGCATCTTCTTTTGACATTAGCGAAGCTGCTGCAGGAGGTTTTTTGATTGGTTAAACGTTGTTGTCCTTGGTGCGGGTGTATGCATCCTTCTGATGGTGGCATGTGGAAGCGTCACCAACTCCGCTTGAAAGAAGCAACTGATGCAGGCTATTGGAATCCCGGTGATGGCTACCCTGCTTTAGAGAAAATGAAAAAACCTCAGGGTACCAGGCGTTATGGCAAGTGCCCTGAATGTCACGAATATGGGTGGCTCTTTACATGGCAAGGCGGCAATGATCCTCAGAGGCCTGTTTTGTGCGAAGGCTGCATTGATGAAGCTAGGGATTCCGCAGCGGATGCCGAGGCCGCCATGGAAATAATCAATGAAGATGTCGATGGCGAGGATTGGGGTCACGAGGATAGCGATTTCGGTGACGATATGGAGGGCTTCTAAATGCCAAACTCAAAGATGTTTCCTTTTATCACTTGCACTTGGAATCCACTGGGCGGCGCTTGTCAGTACAACTGCAGGTATTGCTGGGCTAGGCGGCTGATTGAGCAGAACCAGATGGTCAAGTATCAGGGCGGAGCGCATCTTTGTAGCGGCGAGTTGGAGAGGGAATTCCAAGCCGGCGATTTTGTGTTTGTGCAGGACATGACGGATCTGTTTGGCCCATGGGTCAGCAAAGTGGATATCTTAGCGGTTCTCGATGTGATTAGGAACACGCCTGAAGCCAAGTTTCTGCTGCTAACCAAGAATCCGCGGCGCTACTTGGAGTTCGCTGAGATCCTGCCTGCTAATGCGGTCCTTGGCGCCACTGTTGAGACCAACATTTACCTTGATTCTGGGATCTCCTGGGCGCCCAGCCCTTACAGTCGCCTTGAAGTTATGTCGATGCTTGCGGATGTGGTTGAGAATAAACTGTTCTTTTCGATTGAGCCGATACTGTATTTCACGGATTGCTTTGTGGATGCACTGACTTGTCGGCGTTGGCGTCTTTTCGGTGTTGCCGTGGGCTATGACAATTACGAGTGCAAGTTGCCTGAGCCGAGTCTGGAGAAGACTAAGCAGTTGATTGGGCTGCTGGAGAAGGCTGGGGTTAGGGTTTTTGTGAAGTCGCTGAGGGAGGCTTGGACGGCATGATTAAGAGCGGTGTTCCTTTCTGCAATTACTGCGAGAAAGAACTCGTGGCTTTAACTGAAGAGGAAGCATTAGCTGATATTACATCTCATGGCTGGACTAATTGGCGAACGGCGTCTGTTCACTGCTGTTTTGAGTGCTCTGATAAAATGTGGAAGCCGCCTTGTGGTGAATGCGAGACGCATCCTTGTGAGCGTGGGCGCGATTGCTGGGCCAGTCCACCGCTGCACTTGTTTCCGTATGAGACCTATTACGCGGACCGTTTAGGCGAGGAACCTTATGCTTTTGAGATTGATGATACCGATGACGAAAGCGAAGAGACTGAATCTAAAGATGCAAAGGAAAAGCAGTTGGATTTAGCCGTTAGGCGCAGGCAGTTGATGAAATTGGCGGGGCGTCATCCGCATCAGAAGCGTCTTTTGGAGGTAGAAGCTTGACCGAGGAGAAGCATGAGACGGTTTTGGATCAGTTCAAGCCTAGGCACCAGTCTGTAGTTCGGCGAACAATGGAGCCGCCGAGGGTTCGTTATTTTTCTAATGCTAACTGCCAGGGCTGCTTCTACAAGGCTACATCTTACTGCTGGAATAGTTGCCCGACTAATGTTTGGGCTAAGCGGAAGGAAACTTAGGAGCTGCATGTTTTATGGCCAAGTCACCCAACCCATCTGCAGGCGATTTGAACTCTTACTGTAAGAGTGGTAATAGTAACAATATAAGAAAACAAATTTTTGACCTCCTGGACGGTGAGGGCCAGTCTAATCCATTGTTGACGCCCAAGCAGATATGCAAACTATTGGAAATCAGCTACAAAAAATACCACAACTATGTGGCTAAGACCAAGTGGGAGTGGAAGTATTACTACAAAAATGAGCGAGGTTCAAAGTGTTCAAATTTTCACTGCTTCAAAGCGAAGGGTAAGTTGGATAAGGAGTTGAGTGTGGCTCTTCGGTGTGTGGTGCAGGCGGATTGGGAGCGTGGAGGGTTGGGTTTTGGTTGGGTGCCTTCGAAGGCAAAGAACCGTTTTTGGATGTGGCGGGGTAAGTTTGGGCGGGCGGTTTGGTTTGAGACTGGATTGGTGGGTTTGAGTGTTAGGCGTCCGGGGAATTTGGGGAAAGCTAAGCAGTTGTTCTGTGATGCATTTGTTAACACTGGGTTGGTGACTGACTTTAAGGTTCTTAACCCGATTTTAGAGAGGATTCGCCCAAAGAGCGGGCATTTTCCGTATAGTGCAGGTGAGCGGTTGCCGTATATGGTGATTCGTGATTTTGAGCAGAGTCATGGAATTGTGATTAAGGTTGGGGATCGGACGCACCCTGATTCGGTTGAGGTTATAGCAAGTTTTAGTGATACGCTCGATGGCGCTTTGGATAAGCTTGAGCAGCTGGAGAAAAGTGAGTTGAAGAACGGCGAGGCACTTCAAAAGATAACAGGTATTCTTTCGAACCTTTTTTATGTCGACACAAATAAGCAGCCTAAGGGCTCGCAGGAGAACAATGCGGGAGGTAAGGATTATGTGTCGTAAATTTTGCTATACCTGCAGGTGTCTTGTGTTCTGCGATAAGCTGCCAGATAGCCAGTCCAGCGGTTCTTTGATGCGAGTAACAGCCAGCCCCGCCGTTGCTAAAAGTGCTGTAATTG
Organism: Bathyarchaeia archaeon; assembly: GCA_050108155.1. Taxonomy (GTDB): domain Archaea; phylum Thermoproteota; class Bathyarchaeia; order Bathyarchaeales; family Bathycorpusculaceae; genus Bathycorpusculum. The sequence goes on from JBNIDR010000031.1 coordinate 92,399, forward strand.
CTTGTTTAATGCGTTTTTGCGGCTGTTTTTGGCATAAAAATGCATGGTCTTTTTCCATGCTTTTAGAAGCGGTGTTTCTGTGGTTGCGCTATCAGGCTTATGGAGTGTTAAATTTGGTGAATGTTGATGGAGTGGGAAACCTTGACTGAACATATTGAACAGGGTTTAAGCGAAAACATTGTTCAATCGAGTACGGAAGGGGTTAAAAAACCGAAAAAGAAGCGTAGCCAGATAGCTAAGAAGGGTATCAACCGCTGGAATCAGGACTTGCTAAAGCGGTGTTTGGAGGGCATTGAGGATATCAAGAGTGAGCAGCGTCGGATTCGAAATAAGCTGGATCGGCTTGGTGGGGCGGAGTACTCCAAAGAAGATGTGGAGCGGTTTGCGGTCCTCGACGCCGTTGATAAGGAAATTTTGCAGAGGCTTCTCGAAGTAGGCGTAGATGGGGCTTTGCCTAAAGATGTGGCTGCCGAGGTTAACA
>JBNIDR010000031.1:92934-95255 GCA_050108155.1 Bathyarchaeia archaeon
TAATAGGAAGTTGCAAGATGAGGTTGGGGAGCGGTTGTTTGAGAAGCTTGGTAAGAAGTGGGCTCTAACTCGGTTTGCGTTTGAGGTGTACGGCACCAGTTTGGCCGATGAACCATCAGCCGTCGACGTTGTGCCTGAGTTGTTTGACGAGGAGGCCCGCTAATGTCTATTGCAGATTTTGTTTTGCATTTGGTGTCTGAGTGGCCGCTTGGTCCTCCGCGTTATCCTGTCAAAAAGGTTGTTTGTGTCTATTGTGGGCAGGCTGTTTGGTTGGAGGTTTCGCCTGAGTATTTGTTGGTGAGGGAGCATGTTAGGTTTGCTTGCACGGATTGTTTTAGCAAGCGCAAGCCTGTGGCTGGAGGTTCTTAAGTTTGGCGGGTAAGTTGCTTTGTGTTTGTGGTCATCCTTTGGTGAATCATTTGGTTGTGGATGGGAAGCCTGCTGGTGGCTGTCGGTTCTGTGGTTGTGAGAAGGCCAGGTATAGGGAGGCCTAGTGCTGTGGCGTTGACTGATCGGGAAAAGGACATCTTGCGGCTAGCCGCCAATGGTGCATCTGATTATAGGATTGCTCGGCGGCTACGGGTCAATTCGGGGACGGTTTCTAGGCAGCGGAAACGGGCTCTTGCAAAGCTGGATAAGGCAAGATCCGATTTGGCGTTTGCTGAGAAGCTTAAGCCGGTGAAGTCGCAAAAAGATTGATTGAAGTGGCGTAACAACGTGAGAAATCCCTTGTCGGCAAGACAATGGGGAACTTTTCCGTTGCTACGTCACTGATTCTCTTCCTTGGATTGAGTTATGGTTGTTTGGGATATGTGTTTTCACTGCCTGTTTGTGCAGTCAAGGCTTTTAGGGGTTGCTATTGAGATAGTTTCTCGTTTGTGACATCGAGGATTTGATGTTTGGATATGGCTGGCTCCTGTGGTGGCGTTTCGCATGTTGATTCTGTTTTGCCTATTCGTGTTCTTGAGGCTGCTTCTGGCAAGCCGCTGCGGATTGCTGGCGTGGCCATGGTTGCTGGCATATCTCGTAATTTTAACGTTTATACGCCTAATGAGTTGGCGGCGTTTGCTGAGAAACTCAAGGCTGCGCCCGTCTATATCGAGCATGTCTCGGCTAGCCGCGCTGTTGGCAAAGTGACTGAGACAGCGTTTGACCCGGTGCTTAGGGCTATCACGTATGTGGCGGAGATTTACGACGAGGCCATAGCTGAAAAGATTCGCAATGGCCTAATTCAGCATGTCAGCGTGGGCGCAGACTATCAGGTGATGGATGTCGTTGATGCGAAGGTGCCGCGTGGTCTCTATAATGCTGAGTTGAGTTTGGTTGCGGTGCCTGGTGTTCCTGAGACGACCATTCATGTTTTAGAGCATTTAGCCGCGGCTAGCAAGAACAGTTCTAAGATAAAGTTGCAGACTAAGGAGTTGCTGCAGGATTTGCATTGTGTTTTCTGTGGTGGTCCGGGTGAGTACTTGGTCAGTGTCTGCACAAACTGTGGCGACAACGCACAGTCTCATATTAATTTGAATGGAGTTGAAAAATTGGAAGAGAAAGACTTCGATAAGTTGGCGGATTTGACCGCTGCTAAAATCAACGAAAAAACATCTCAAGAGAACAAGGCGTTAAAGGCCAAGTTGGCGGAGGCTGACCAAGCAAGTGCTGATAGGCAGGCGCAGGTTGAACGTAGCCAAAAGTATGGCATAGGTATTAAAGCCAAAAACAGTAGCGTCACAAAGCCCTCGGAGTATGCGGATGTGCCAGATGACCAGTTTGGTGATCCAGTGAACTTCCGTTACCCGCTTGACAAGGGACATGTTCAGGCTGCGCTTAGTTACTTTAATCAGCCCGACAATCGAAGCGACTACTCAGCTGAGGAGCAAGCCAAGATCATGGCTAAGATCGTGTCGGCTGCGCTAGCCGCGGGCGTCGAGGTGACGTATCAGCCTAACGATTCCGTTTACAAGGCGCTTCCTGAGGAGCTTAAGGCCAAGTGCAAAGGCTACGCCAAAGAGCAATCCAGCGAAGAGCGGCTAGCCGCAGTTTTGCAGAAAGTAAAGGATCAGGATAAGCTTTTGGAGATGTATCGTAAGGTGGCGCCCGGTGTGGAGTTGCTTGCGGAGCCTCCGGTGTTGATGCCAGTGCAGGAAGCTGTTAAAGTCATAAAAGAAGTTTTGCCGTCGTCGATGGTGCAGCACAGTTGGGGTTTGGGTCCGCAGCGGATGTGCCAGGAACTTAACCGTGCAATCCAAAAACTGGAGAGGAGGGGATAATAGTTTGGCTAAAGAGAAGAGCTTCTATGACTTAAGCAAGACTCAGACCTTGGA
>JBNIDR010000031.1:95305-111943 GCA_050108155.1 Bathyarchaeia archaeon
GCAGCTTGGTGAGTGGCTCAGGGACATAGAGGACCGGTTGAAGAAAGCGTGATTTTTATGCTCATTTCTATGAGGGAGAGTACCAAAGGACGAACTTTGGGAAATTCAAGCTTTTTTGGAGATCGATTTTAGATGGCTGATAAAACTGGTAAACCTTGGATGGCTATAGGTGAAACTGACGATCCTAACGCAGTCATTGAAAGTTACGAGGCTGAGGGTCCAATCACTAAAGGTTGGCCTGTTGAGTTGACAAATGCTGGTAAGGTTACGCAATCTCCGACGACTTGGTATGGCCTTGGCGTTGCGATTAAGTCTGTTGCTGCTGGCGGGCTTTGTCCTGTTCTGAAACGAGGCAGAGTTAAAGTGACGGCTAACGGGTCATTGACTGCTGCAGGTGTTTCGGTAAGGAATGCTGGTAGCGGCAAAGTGACTGAGCTCAACGATCAACCTGTTGCTGAAGGCGGCAGTGCGAACTATACGATCTATTACAGCCGAAAATTGGGGAAAGCGGTTAACAAGGCTGATGCTGACGGTGACTTGATCTTCGTGGATGTAGGTGTTTAGTATGAAGCCTATACTCTTTGAATCTTTGATGGCTAAGCCAGGTGAGCAACGGGAAATTTACAAGAAAGTGAAACTGAAGAGCGAACATCCGTTTATGAAGCGTTACACTGAGATGGGTGTTAAGGAAGGCTTTTTCAGTGATATGGCTGGTGCTTTGGGCAGGATGCATGATACATTGGTGCCAGCTGCTTGGCCTAACATGATTGGCAGGCAGATCATCGATGTTCGTCCTTCGACTGAGCAAATGGAGCGTTTTTCGATTGATGCTGGTGCAGTGGCTTACAAGTACGCTGAAGGCGCAGTCACTCGGCTAAGCGGTAAGAAAGCTTCCTTTGTCGACGTATACACGGACCAACTGGCTGTGTCCTCTGACGAGTGGACCAAGGAGTATTTAGAAGATGCGACTTGGAACGTCATGGATAAGGCCGTTGAGAACGTTGGTAATGCTTTAGGTGTTAACGAGACAGAGAAGATTATCGCTTTGTATGCTGCAGTTCTAGCTACAGATTTGGCGACTGGTACGGAGCTTGCTGGCGGCGGTACAGTGATGAATTGGACAAAGCTGCTTTCCCTTTGGCATGCCGTAAGGAGTGAAAAACGCAAGGCAACGGTTTTGGCTATCAATGATATGCAGATGGCTCAATTGCTAAACGATCCTACGTTTACGAATGCGCAGTATTTGCCCAGTAGTGAGACAGATATTGAGCAGGGTAACGTTGCGAACGTTTTAGGCATGAGAGTTCAAGTTAGTTCATTGGTGCCTAATGGTGTGGCTTATGCGATTGACACTCGGATTGCTTCTGTGATGCTTCTTCGTCGAGATATAACTGTCGAAGATTGGGAAGACATCAAGAATGGCAAATATGGCGTAAGGGCAACCACACGGTTCGGCGTCGGCGTCTTGGATTCCAAAGGCATCGCTCGAATGACAAACATTAAGACAACCATAACTTAGCGCCCCCGGATAGTGCTTGAAAATTAGTTTTTCCCCTTTTTTAGTCCCTTTAAAAATCAGCGGTTGAGGGCTACATGAGTGATCTGAATATGCGATTAGAGATTGCCGAGATAATTTTGAGGGAAGTTAGTCGTGGCCCTATTCGTCGTATTGAGCTTGAGAAGCGGGTTTTCAAGAGCAGAGATGTAACGTATTCTTGTTTTAGTAACATGTTTGCGTTTCTTGTCGTCGATGGTGACATTGTAAAGGTTTCTGGAGAGAGGACAGCGCCGTTTAAGTTAACTGAGAAGGGCAAGGCGTTTTTGGCTTGGAGGGCTAAAACTTGAGTAAATTTATTCGAAGAATAAAGGAGTTCATCACTTCGTCACATGTTGGCGTTGGCGTTTCCGCTTCACCGAAGACGCCTATTATTTATGAAACCGCAGATATTCCGCTTGCTGACGTTATGCAGCTCTATGAGCGGGATCCTACCTGTAAGAGTAGCATTGACCTGCTAGCTGCATCGACGGTGGGTATGGGCTTCTATACAACTGTGGATGAAAACTATGAGAAAGCATCGCAGGCAAAAGATGTTATTGACGAGTTTAATGAGAGCATCAATCTGGATGGTCTGCTAAATGACATGGCGGTTCGCTTGATAGGCTGTGGCAATAATTTTTGGTTAAAATTGACGCCTAATCGCCTCTCAGAGTGTGTTCTGATGCCTGATGATTCGATTCAAAAAATTGGGTTAACTATGGTTCCGGGGTTCAAGCTGCCCCATAAAGTCGAGGGCTATATGTTAAGCTCTAAGTATTGGGGTAACTCTCGTGATGGCTTGCTTAAGTCGGAGGGTGTTTTGCATTGGCACATGCATCAGAATGTGTTTTCGGGTTTCGGGGTTGGTTTGTTGCAGGTGCTTCTTCATGTTCTAAGGACTGGACCTAAAGACGATGATAAGAGACCTGCGTATGCTTGGATGAAGGCCAAGATTGAGCGGATTATGCCGAAAGTGTTTGAGAAGTATGCAGGGCCTGATGTTTTGGTTGGTTTGCCTAAAGCTTCAGAGGATACTCTTACCAAGTTTCAAAATACAATCAAAACGCGGCCTGAAGAGGGAGCTTGGCTCTTCTATACAGGCGCAGATAAGAATGGCGGACCAAATGTTAGCATTAATCCTGTGCAGCTTGACCCAAGGGCTCGCTTCGAATACTACATTGACCACATCATTAATCAGTTCTATTTGGGCTGTGAAACACCTCTGCCGCGACTTTTCAGCACGCCTGGCTTTACAGAGGCATCTGCCAACGCAGCGTTGGAGTTGCAGGACATGTTGATTAAGCCTGTTCAGCGGTATGTGAAGCGGCAGGTTGAGCGGGAAATATTTGCACCTGTGCTTAGCCAGAGCGGTTTGGATCCTGTTAAGGCTAAGGTTCGTTTGAATTGGGGCTCTTCGGAAACGCCTGCGGTTGTGGTTGCTGATTTGCTTAAGGCTGCTGAGCAGGGGTTGATTCGTCAGGAGGAATTTCGTAAGAATGTGACTAAGTTTGGTTGGCAGTTGTGGGATGCGGTGCCGTCGGCTCAAAGTAATCAGAATAACGGGTGAGGGGAAGATTGCTGATGAGGGCAGGGTTCTTTTCTATTTTTATGGTGCCTTCCCGTGGTTTTTAAATGTTGTTTTGTAATGTGATTTTTTTAATTGATATTTTTTATGTATTATTTTTAATGGGTTATTTTTTAACTTCCTTTTGCTATTAGTTAATTTTTTGAGGGTTTTTAACGTGAAGAGTCTATTTAAGAGCCTTATTTCAAATTTAAAACTGCGTTTAAAGCGCAGGAAAAAAGAAATGATAAGAAAAACAAAAGCGACGACAACAGTTTTAATCAGTCTACTTTGTATTTCGATGTTTGCAATGTATACGCCGAAAGCGGCGGCGACGGGTGAAACAATAATCGGTAGCCTATCGATCGACGACTCTCAATTCTTGCGGTGTTACGACTGGAGTTACGAACAATCATGTTATGGTTACCCATCTGAAGAAAAATATGACGTTGCGTACTTAACTGCGGAATTACCCGCTTGGCAAGGTGAATTCTATGATGGTGAGATAGTGCAGGCGCGACTCCATAAAATTCTCGAAATTGACGGTGAGGTAGTTGCAAACGGCTTAGAAATCGTAATACCTGCAGAAGGACCATACCCAACTATGTACATACCGATTGGCAGGCAAGGCGGAGCAATCTGGGTTGATGATCAAACATTCTTTTATGATCAGTGGAATGGCAATACGCTATATTTTCAATATGACTTGACATGGTCAGGTTTAACATACGGATATAATCAATGGCCGAACTATTGGTCAACGCAAAGCTTCACTGATGCAGTTAATGGACATGTTTGGAACGGTCACACTTATAGAATCTCTTTTGCAATCGAATGGTTCCATGTTACGCCTGGGTATCCAGTGAGTTATGTTAAAATCGGTGCAACAGATGATCTACCAGATTCTTATTATAGACATTCATTTAACGTTGGAACATCACATAGCGATAACGGTTGGGAAAGCTGGAAATTCCTAATTCCCGATGACGAAATTCATTTTGCATGCAGCACTCAATGGACTGAGACCTATGGCTCAGCTTCGATTACCAACCCCTATGAAGCTCAGTATAGAACTCCAGACAGCAATTATGCAACATTCTTAGCCTCAAGTGCCGGCTCATTAGCTCGCGCGTCCTATTGGATTGGCGGACCCTGCTCAGGCACAGTTTACGTATACGGCGACTCGATGAACAGCCCATTCAGTAGATTCCTCGTCTACGTTTCAAGCGACAACTATAACTGGAGACTCAGTCGCGAACAACTAGTGTACAACCAAGGTGATAGATGGATTGACTGCGGAACTCCAAGTGGAACCTACCAATTCGTATTGGTCATTGCATACAACTCTGGTTCAACAAGTTATATGAAAGTTAACTGCATAAACTGTGGCGGTCATTATTAGAGTCGTAATTCCATAAACTTCAATTTTTCTTTTTTAGTTTTGTAGATATGTTAGGAGTAGTTTTAGGTTGTCGTTTGGTGAGCCAGCGTAGTTGAAGAAGTACCAGTAGGGTTCATATTGTATTATTTTTGCGCCTAATGCTTTTGCTGTTAGTGTGTGTTCTAGTATTAGTGAGGGTGGACATGTCATGAGGTCTTGGTTACGGGTGGTGTTCCAGTACCAGGGTTGGATGGATGTGCCCCAGTGTGTGAAGTTTTGGCTTAGTTTGAGGTAGCCGTCTACGGGTTCAAGTTCTTGGCTGTTTGTTGAGAAAGACACTGTTACAATGTCTTCGTAGCCTGCGATGTAATTTTTGATTGCTGTGAAGGTTTCAACGTTTTTTTCTGGGAAATCGTCTTTCCATTCGGTCCAGAACACTTGTATGTCGTTTGATTTGCAGAATTCTAGAATTTCTTTAACATAATCTCTGGGAAAAACTATATTATTTTCTATATGCCAGCTAATAACTTCTGCAATCCGAATGTACTTGACGTTTGAAATCTCTTTAGCTTCTGAGATTTGTTCTGTTGATAGCATTGGCGTAGGTGTACTTTCACTCCCGCCACCGAAGACCTCAAGCATTATTGGAATTCCTTTAGGGCCTTCGAAGTTTGTGGCTATCCAGGATAGTTCCTCTGTCCAATTCAGGTTTCCTTTGTATTCTGGCAAGAGGGCTATTTCGCATGTGCTATTTAAAGCAAGTATTTGGTCGTAAGTATAGCTAGCGTTTGGGAGTCGTGCGTATTGGTAGTTTTCGCCTTTTTCTGAGACATGGAAAACTATGGTCGGTTGTTGCTTTTTTATCTTGTCGATTGTTTCCTTGAGGCTTTTGTTTTCGTTGGCTATGTTCGAGTTGGTGATTATTCCTAGGAAACTGACTATCAGGATTATGCATACCAATACGACGGTTAGTATTATCGATTTGTTCATTTAAACACCAGCCGGTATATCGTATATCTAAAGATAGTGTGCTTTTAAAACTTAGGGTATTCACTTTATGATTTTTACTAGATGTTTTTTCATGTGTTTTTTTAATAGGTATTTTTTCATGGGTATTTTTTCATAAGAACACTTTTTTGTGTTTTCTTCAAGATTGACTATTATTTGCCGTTGGGTGTCTTGATTGGTTGATTACTGCACTGTTGCTGATGTGAAACCTGTTTTGCATATTGATTTATCGGAGACCAGTGAGGATGCCGAGCTAGCCGATTGTGTGACTAGTTGCAGCGATAAAGTGTTGAATCTATTGAGAGCCGCTGACTTGCCTGTGCCTACGGAGATCCCGCAAGCTTTGAAGGATGCAACCAAGTTTTTTGCCGCTTGGCAATATCGGCGGCGCCGTGATCCTGAAGGGGCGCAGGTTTTTTGGTATGACGCACAGGAAGCCCTGAATGGGTATATCGCAGCTGAGAAGGCGCATGATGATGATCCGTATTTGGGGATGGCCTGAATGGTAGGTTTGCAGACGCTGGCCTATCATGTAAGCGAGAAGACTGCGCCCGAATTTACGGTTCACATGCCAGATGTAGCTGATGTTTATCAGAAAATTCTCCAAGCTGTCAATGGTAAGGTTCCTGCTGAAAACGTGGTCCTTATGCCTGAGTATAATGCTCATGTAAGTTGGGCGGATGAGGCTACGTGGTTACAAGCGAATTTTATGGGGATTCCTGTTATGGTCGATGCCGCTGGGGGTTGGGATCCTTCGCAGTTTGTTACTCCTGAACGGTTACAAGCTTTGTTGACTGCAGGCTTAAATGTCAAGTGGATCCGCATCTCTGAACTGGTTAGTTACTACGAAGAGTGGCTTCATCAACCGTTCCCAGATACCTATGTTATTAGTATGTTACAGTTTTGCAGAGATCATGGTATCAAGGTTTACTTGTGCGAGTGGAAGGTTGCGGCTTTCGATAAAATTCTTCAGGTAATGGCGGGTTTTGAGGATAACGTTTGGGTGGGCTTCAAAACGAATAGTGGTGATATGGAGCCTGCTCAGGGATTCAAGTATTTGGTTGATAAGTTGCGGGCGGAGTCGCCGTGTCCTGAGCATTGGGGAGCTACCATAGAGAGTTGGTATTGGGAAACCCGCCATCGTGGGTTATCCGCTTATCCAGAGGCTAACGTGTGGGAACCTAACAACATGCCGGTTAGTTACATGATTTGCCACATGCAGGAGGCGATTGGGATGCCTACTGTTTGGTATAGCGGTGCCGAAATCCTACAGTTTGAGGCGTACTGGTGGTTTTTTGAGCATACCACAGGCAAGCCCCGGGAAAGTTTGGCGCGGCTGCATCGCTTCTTAAACTCTGGAATCGCCATCGAGGAGCACAGCCGCACAGTTATGGAGACGTTGCAGGCAGAATGGGTTGGTCCACCGGCCAGAGTGGAGATTGAGTGGCTAGACGGCAAAGCATCACCTACTTCAGATTACGACATTCAGCCCTCCAAGTTTGACTTCAAGAATATGCCCAAAAAGTATGCCATAAGTTGCTATCGTTTAAGTGATAGCGGTAGCCGATGGATGCGCAGCGAAACCGTCGCCGTAGATATTTTGGTCAAGGCGCTTGGCACTACGCAAGATAAGGCAGGGTTTGCCCGTGACCAGCTACGAACAGAGGTTGAACGCATCATCTTCAATTATAGCCGTTTAGGGCCATCCTTTGACCCTGGCACAGGCATACTTCACCGCCGAGTGATGCCCGGCATTGTAGATGTCTCCGTGTGTGGAGTTTCCAACCAAGTTGACGATGGCAACTTTGCACGTGTGACTGTTCAGGTGAAGGTTCAGTATTTCCCAAAGAAGCTTTGGGTTTCTAAGTAACGGTGAAAACATGAGTGAAATAGTAGGAGCGGAAAGATAGATGCCCGTTTACGCGGGGGCGTTGTCCAGATTCAACTATATTCTGGAAGACTATTTAGGGGCACCTTTAGGTGCAACTCCAGCCTTTAAAACGATTGTTGCTGACGATTTTGACCCCGCAATCGACCCTGCATTGATTAAAATTCGGGGGTGCGGCACCCGTGACTTAGTAGCCCTCAAACGTGGCTTGTTAAAGCCAGACGTAAAGGTTTCTTTTCCTTTGCCAAGTGAGGATATCATGAACTTTCTACACCATGTCGTCGATTGTTATTCGATGACGGTTAGCGTGCTCGATGAGGGCGCCGATGAGCTGGTAGAGCTGCTATATAAGGGCGCACGGATTGATAAGGCAACGGTCTCCTGCAACTTAGAAGATGTCCTAAAAGCTGAATGCGACTTAATGGCTGTTGACGTTAACAGTGCCTCAACAAAGATTGCTGGCGCCACCTATACTCCGCTGTCGGGGGCGGTTTCTTGGGCTGATGTTGCGGTGCTTAAGGGTGATGCTGACGGCTCAAACCTTGCGCCCTTTGAGGTAGTCACCGACTTCAAATTCACCATAGCTAATAACTTAAAACGCATCGGTGTACTTCGAGCGACGACTCCCACAAGAGCCAAGTATCTTGAGCCGAGACAGCGCGACCTTTACGGCGAACTCACTTGCACCTTTGAGAACAAGGACCAGTATTATGCGGCTGCCGAGGGAACTTTTAGCCTTAAGTTTGATCTCAGCGCTGGCAAGTATTTTCTCTTCAAGAACTGCCAGTGGGAGAAGGTGAGCTCTCCCCGTCGCCCTGACGACATTATTTCTCTTAAGCTTGGTTTTACGGCTCAGTCTTTTAGTGACAGCGAGGCATAACAGGATGAAGCAAGAAACGTTAGATTTAGACCAAAGTTTCGGTGCAGAATTCGCCGGTAAATACGTGTTTAAAGAAATCACGTGGGCTAAACGCAATCGCATTATCCAGAAGTACACCAAATACAGCAACGTCACCGGAGACGTGGTCAGTAGCGATTTTCTCGCCATTCAAGCAGAGACCATAATGGCTAGCCTGCATTGCCAGCCAGAAAGCCATCCTGTCACGCTTGATAAGCTTCTTTCGGATGATTCAGACAAAGGCTTGCCAATCGAGTTGGGTGAGTTGCTGGCGGGTTATGCTAATCGGGTTTGTGGCTTAACTCAGGCTGAGACTCGTTTTTTATCCAATGCATCAGACGCAAAAAACCCCACCCTGCCCTTACAAAATTCAGGCTCTCCAAAGAGTTCGGATGGACTCCAAATCAAATCGCCAGACAACCTGCCAGAGTCATCCACCAGTACATCGTGATCCTAAACGAGTTGGACCTGCAAATAGAAAAAGAGAAAGAAAAAGCTGAGAGGGAGGCAAGTAAACGGTAGAAGTTGCATGTGACGTCGAGGGCATAGTAGAGTTTCAAGGTGCCATGCTTAGTCTTGATACCGCATTGCAGAATGAAGTTATCCATTTTTTGATTAGTTGGGCTACCGATGTTAAAGCGTTAGCTCGCAAGCTTGTTCCTGTTAAGACGGGTTATTTGCAGAGTACCATTTACGCCGTCGTTAAGGATTGGATTGTTAATGTGGGTGCCGATGCGACTTATGCCTATTTTGTTGAAGCTGGCACAAAGTACATGACGGCTAGGCCGTATCTGTATCCTGCTATTCAGGCCTATTTGCCACAGTTAGAACAGATGATTCTCGCCGCTATTGATGCGGCTAAGCGGGAGGCGGGTTTGGTTTGAGTATGCGAGACATTAGTATTGCGGTTCGGGCTGAGAATCGTGCCTCTTCAGTGTTCCGCTCTATCGCCTCAGACGTGGTTAATTTAGGCGTGTCTTTTGGTGCCCTGGATTCGCAAGTTGGCCGCAGTGTGATGCAGATTTTTTCTGTGATACGTGTTTTGACTTCAGCTAAGGCAATAATTGACTCGACTACGGCAGCGCAGGCGGCTCATACGGTGGCGACATCTGCAAGTAGTGGAGCACAAACTACGCTAGCCGTTTCTACTACGGGTGCCATGACTGCGCAGGTGGCTCAGAATACGGCCACTCAGACGGGGATTGTTGCGCAGACTCTTAATGCTGTTCGAATGGGGGCCTCTTCAGCTGCGCATGCGGTTTATAGTGCGGCTGTTTGGGTTTCGACAACTGCGCAGAATGCGCTCAATATTAGTTATGCGACGTTTTTGGCGTTGACGGGTGTGGGGATCGCTGTGATCGCAGCGGCTGCGGTTGCGATGTTTGCTTTTGCTAAGAGCATGGATTCAGCTACTTCGAGTGTTAAGAGCTTTAATAATGCCTCTGTTGAGACGCCTTCGAGAGTTCATAGTATAACTCGTGCTGGCGAAGTGGTCCGCAGTGGGACCTCAGGGAGTGATGAGTATGCGTTATATCGGAGGGGTGTTGAGTGAGCGGCGGCGAGGTGGGTCTTCCGGTTGCTGTGTTGTCTTTGGGCACTGTTGGGGTTCCTCAGGCCGACATTAAGGAAGCTTTTGTGCATTTGGGCTGCAGTAAGGAAGTTTCCAGTTTTGAGGTCCTACTGGAAAATTGGAATGGTAAGTACAGTCCGAATGGGGCTTATCCGATTTTAGTCGGCGTTACTGGTGGGCTGGGTCTTTGTCGGGCACCCAATAATCCAGCTAATTCGGTTTTGATTTCGCTTAAGGTGGAGAGTGTCAAGTATGAGACTGATCCCGCTGAGGCCTTGGTGCGGGTGTCTGGCCGCTGTTGGGGTGAGTGGCTTTTCCGCAGGGTAATCACTAAAACTTATGAGAACGTGAAGGGTGAAGCTATCATTAAGGATTTGATTGAGAGCTTTACTGATTTGGGTCATGTGCGTAATGGGACTGAGTTGGTTGTGGACACCGACACAACCTACACTAAATTAGAGTACGTGGATACGCCGCTTTGGGACATCGTCAAATACATTGCTGAGACCTCCGATAAGGCTGGCGTGATCGGTTTTGATTTTAGAGTAGCGCCGGATGGTTTGTTTGAGTTTTTCCCCAAGAACAGTAAAGCGCATTCAATTAGTTTGGCTGAGAAAATTGAGGTAAGCGAATACCGAAAGGATGTTGCTCGGGTTAGGAATCGCATCAAGATTTTTGGCGAAGCTACAAAGAGTTATCCGCTGGATAAGGATGGGTTTACTGAGATATTGCATCCGTCTTATGGCGATTGGGCTTTTGAGTCAGGGAATGGCCAGCCTGTTCCTTCGCCTGGTGTAGGTGAAATAGCGCAGGATAGCACTGTTGCTCGAATGGGGACATCGAGTGTGAAGGTGCATATTGAGAACTTTTGGGGTGGCGGCTGCTCTTTCACTTTCAAAGATGGATGTGAGGTTGATTTCAACAAATATCCAATCCTATTTTGTTACCAAAAGGTTCAGTCAACTTGGAGTAGCGAAGGCGCTGTTGTCGTAACAGATGTTAACGGGAAGTATATTAAGAAAAACTTCAACATTACGCCCGATGATAAATGGAAGTCTTATAAAATCGGCGGCGGCGCCGCAAATAGTGACGAATGGGACATTATCCAAGATGGCTTTGATTGGACTAAAATCAAGAAGATTCTGTTTCACCGCATCTTTCCTGCTGGTCCTAACGGTTTTGCTGCTAATGGCTGGGGCGATTGGTGGCTTGATGGGTTATACTTTGGCGGCTGCCGTTATAGTGCGATGCGGGAAGATGCATCAAGCGCAGGTTCTTTTGGTCTCCGTGAATATGTTGAGACTGATGAGGAGCTTTGGAGCGATACTGAATGTGATCTCCGCGCTAAGGCGTTGCTTTCTTATTTGAAGTCTCCTGCAGAGTATCTTACCGTTAACAGTACGGTCCTTGATTATGGGGTCTGGCCTATTCAGGGCGGCGATAAAGTGCATGTTCTTTTACCTGTAGAGGGTGTGGATGCTGATTTTCGGGTGGAATATGCGGAGTATCGTTATGTTGCTGATAGTCAAGAGCTTAAGGTAACTCTTGAGTTGGGCAAGGAACCGCCTCAGATCGCCGATTATCTCTATGGTCTGCGGACTTTCACTGTTAATGTTGAGAAGTTAGCTAGGACAAAGCGTGGCAGTAAGGGCGGCGCTACTGTGGGTTTGAGTCATGGTAACGGGAGCGGGGGCACAGTTGGGTATAACGGGGTTGGTGTTCTTGAGATTCGCTGTGAGGTCCCATCATACTTGTTTTCGGCTCTTGAGCCTTATCTTTGGGGTTTTGATGAGTCGGGTGCGTGGACGCCTGATGCTTTGTCTCTTCCTCTTGGGACAAGCGTTATTCGGCTCAAAGATGAATTGTCGCTGAATTGGCTAGAGTTGGGGTTAATTATTGCTGGTCAAGACGATTTGGGGCCTATGCTTTGGGTTAGTCAGGCTTTGACGGTTAAGAAGGATTTTGCCTGCGGTGGAATGATTACTTCTTTTCAGGGGGCGCTTTTTTTGGGAAGCGGCCTGCAGGCAGAAACCGATATGCCCCAGATTATCTTGGCGCATAGTGAAGCGGCTTATGGTAATAAGGATACTTTGGAGGTTTGGCGGTTCGGGAAGCCAGGATTAGCCAAAGTCAAGTGCGAGGAGCTGCTAGTAAACAGCATCAAAAAAGTCAATGGCGCTGCATTCTCTGATTTTCTTATTCCCGATGCTTACGGGTATGTGACCATAAGCGGTATTCATTTTGGCTCTTCGGGGTCGCATAGTTGGGGCGACATCTACCGCTCGACAGTTAACGGTGACGATATTATTGTTGTCAGCGGTTTAGGTTTAGGTTTAGACGGTTACCTCAATGTTAAATCTATTTCGTTGAATCCGCCAAGCGGCAAACCTGCCCTAGCTTCTGACTCATCGACGCTCGTATGCACGGGTATTAATGCGGATTTAATCGATGGGCACCATGCCAGTGACTTTTGTGTTTTAGATGCATACGGTTATGCGACCATGGCAGGTATCCATTTTGGGAGCGGTTGGGGCGATATTTACCGTAGCACCTTGAACAGCGACAAGGTTATCGTAGTTAGTGGTTTGGGTTTGGCGCTGGATGGCTACTTGAACGCTAAGTCTATTTCGCTTAATCCGCCCACTGGTACGCCTGCCTTATCTTCGGATTCGTCAACGCTCGTATGCACTGGAATAAACGCTGACTTGTTAGATGGCCACCATGCAACTGATTTCTTGACGGAAATTGGGGAGCTTGCTTTGTCGAATATGCCTCAGGGTGGCAGTGGCGATTCAGGGAAAGTCTTAACTTCCCAGGGAGATGGTAATTGGCCGCAGTATCTACAAGTTGATTATCTGCTTACTACTGTAAGCGCTGATTCTATTAACAGGGGTGGAGTCACGGCTAGTGTCGCAGTTGCCAAAGTAGGCGGAGGCACACGCACACTGCATTTCTCAAATTCAAAGTACACTGGATACACCGATTCATAGGGGCATGAAAAATGAGCGAAAAAACCTATAAACTATCTTTAAAAGATCGAGTTAATTTGTTAGAAATACTTCCGCGTGAAGGCAATATCATAACTTTACGTGTAATCCGAGAACTGCAATCAAGCATCGGTTTTTCTGAGGCTGAAATTGCGGATTATCAAATTGAACTTATAGAAGTTGGCACAAGCGGCAGGTTTAGGACTTCTTGGAATGAAAGGGGAAAGTCAGCCTCTAAAAATATAAAGATTGGCCCTAAAGCAGAAAAAATCATCGTTGAGCGGCTAGAAGAACTCAACAATAAAAAAATTCTGCCATTTCAGATGCTCGATCTTTATGAGCGGTTTGTTGAGCAAAAGTCAGGTTGATGGAGATTAAAAGATGAGTAAAACAAGTCAGCAAATCCAAAAAACGTTAGAAGAATGTAAGCCCGGGGATCTTATCTGTGTTGATTGGTGCGATGCGTCCTGCGGTAAAAGTAGCCAAAACGGTGGAAACATCGATGTGCCCGTGCGTAGTTGGGGCGTCTATTTAGGTTTGATGGGCACAAGGATTAAGCAGATAGTCCTAGCTCAAAATAGTTTTCGTTTCAATAACGCGCTCTATGACTTGGATTATACGGCGATTCCGATTAGTTGGGCAACGGAGATTCTATGTATTCAAGCTGACCATATTCCCCAGTATGTTGTTGATGATTTGCTACGTAGTTTTGTTAATGATAATGCTCAGAAGAGTACTGGCGGCCTGAGAAGCGCACGTATATTTCATCATAAAATTCAAAGGAAGTTGAGTGTTAATGGTGGACCCGATTAAGCGTGCTTTGACTCGTAGGCGTCGATCTCGTGGGAATCAGGTTGTCGTTGAAGAGCCTGATGAGCGGTTGGTTCTTGGGGTGAAGTTTGCGATTGGCATGACGGTTTGTCTCTCAGCGTTGGAGGTTGCGCATATGACGTTTTTGGGGTCTTGGAATAGTGAGATTTTTGCTTCGATAACCTGTTTGACGGGTGCGATCATTGGGTTGTTTGTGGGGAAGAAAACTTGATTGACGTTGTTTTCTTTGTCTTTATAGGGTTCATCTTTGGCGCTTTGACTTTTACAGGTTACAGCTTTTTTTGGCGACATCGGCGCGAGGGTTCAGCTGCTGAGTTTCGTTGGGCGGACTTGCTAGCGTTGCTGTTGTCTTTGGGGGTTGATTTTGTTTTTTCGCCGCTGCTTAATGTGCCTGACGCGGTGCCTTTGGTTCTGCGTGGTTTAGGTTCGGGGTATGTGTTTTTGAGCAGTTTAGGGTTTGCGGTTTTGACGAATTTTCTGTTTCTTAAGCCGCTGGAATATCTTGATCGTCTCCCTAAGATTGAGGCAGGCCGCGGCCACACGGGTGTGCGTGGGTTTGTGCAGCGGCGCATGGTTGATCTCTCTAAGGTGCCCCACCCTGTTTCGAGGCATTCTAAGCGGTTGTGGCTGGCCATTGCGGTTTTGCTTCTATTGATTCCTGTAGGGTTTGTTTATGCCGCTATGCAGTATACGGTTACAATCAGCAGTCATGGTACCATAAAGTCGTTTGAGTTCAACTTCTATAGCGATTCTACGTGTACTAAGCAGGTCTCGGATATTGATTGGGGGCAGCTGGAGCCAGGGCAACAAGTCACGCGGACATTGTATATGAAGAGTACCATAAGTAATGTGCCTGTGACGGCTAGTTTGGCGGTTGGGAACTTTAACCCTGCAGCGGGGAGCGCGTATTTGGCATTGACGTGGGATTATTCGGGTGCGGCTTTAAGTCCAGGTGCGGTGGTGCCTGTTGTGTTCACTCTGTCGGTGGCTAGCACGATTACGGGGATATCTGCTTTTAGTTTTGACATTAGTGTGACCGCGTCTGGCTAGCTTGGGGTTGTGTTGATGGTGAAGGGTAAGCCGTGGGAACCTGAACAGGAAAAGCGGTTAAAAGAACTTGTTAATGCAAAGACTCCGCTAACCGTGATTGCTAAGAGTTTAGGTAAACCTGAGGAGGCGGTGCGTCAGAAGATTCGACGTCTTGGTTTAGAAGTAGTTGAACAGAAAAAAATTATTTGTTCTACTACTTCTCAAAAGCTACCTGCCGAGTTGCCAAGCATTGAAGAGATGCTCAAAAAGCTGGTTGCAGCCGTTATTAGTTTAGAGACGCCGGGTTTGGATAAGTCGGAGGTTTTGCGACTGCGCGGCATTATTGCTGGTGTGAATTCGTATCAGGGGCTTTTGGCGGATTATTTGGATTATCGGGGGCTTGAAGCTGAATTGATTGAGTGGAGACAGAAATATGAGCTTCTTTCGAAAGAAAAAACCGCGGGCGTTTCGTCCAAGTCAGCTGTTTGAAGAACGCGCCCGCTTACGTGAGCAGGCTCTCGCGGTTGAGCAGCTTAGGTTAAGCAAGGTTGAATCGTTAAAGACTGACCCACTGGAGTTTTTCAGACAAGTTCTTGGCTTTGAGCCTACCGACTATCAAAAGGAACTAATCGAGTTATTTCAAAAGAATCAGTTTGTAGCCGCTCGTTGGAGTCGGCAATCGGGAAAAAGCTTCACGACCTCTGCGATGCTGCTTAATTATGCTCTGGCCAATTCGAATGTCTATATCGGTGTTGTTGGTCCGTCTTGGCGGCAGACTAAACTTGTGATTCGTCGAATTGGTGACTTTGCTCGTCGGTTGCCGCCCGGCTCAAAAGTGATTGTGCAGAAAACGAGAATAACCTGCACTAACGGTAGCATCATTGAAGCTTTCCCAAATAACCCTGACACAATCAGGGGCCCTACGTTACATGTTGTGTATGCAGACGAATTCAACTTTATCCCAAACGCCGAGGATCTATACGACGCTGCGCTCTTCACCTTGGGCACTACTAACGGCAAATTCATCTGCACAAGCACACCTTGGAATACGGATAGTCTCTTTTGGAAAATTTGTAATCATAAGGACTTTGATGATTTTGCTCGTCATCATGTGACTTGGGAACGCGCCATGGAGCCTAACGGGCCTCTGAAAAAAGGCATCTTAGATAAGATTCGCAAGCAGCTGCGTGACGATCCAGCGCGGTGGCGGCGAGAGATGGAGGCGGAGTGGGCTGAGGATGAGGATGTTTGGCTTTCTCAGAATCTTATCGCTAGCTGTATTGGTACGGTGAAGAGTTGTGGTGAGGATCTGCAGCCGTTTAATCCTGAAGCTGAGTATGAAGGCGAGTTTTATGCTGGGTTGGATCCTGCGCAAACCCGCGATTACCATGTGCTGTGTGTGATTGAGCGGGTTGATCAGAAGCTGTTTTTGAGGCATTTGAAGATTTTTCCGCATCCAACGTATGATGCTTACGTGCTCGGTTACATTAAGACGTTGCAGGACCGTTGGGGTGGATTTCAGAAGATACGTGTGGATATTACTCGTGAAGGGCCCAGCTTTATAGCGGATATGGAGAACGCTGGTATTGATAACGCTGAGGGTGTGGTTTTCAGTTCGCCCCGCAAGAGTGAGATGGCTAGTGTGTTCAAGAAGCGTATGCAGGATAATCGTTTCTATTTTCCGTTGTTGAGTTGGGAGAAGCCCTATCGGGGCGATATCTGCAACGAGTTTAATGTGGAGCGGTTTGCGTTGCGTGCTGATGGTGGGTTGGCGTTTAGTCATCCGCAGGGTACGCATGACGATGTCTTTTGGGCTACTGCGCTAGCGGTCTATAGTACGTGTGAGATGTCGCCTGAGCCTTACTTGGCCGTTGTGCCTCGCCTTGTCAGAGTTATGAATTGGCGGCTAGCTGAGTTTAAGTTTAGGCTATCAAGACGTCGATAA
>JBNIDR010000031.1:111993-129342 GCA_050108155.1 Bathyarchaeia archaeon
AGTTGAAAAAAGGGTGTTTAGACGGGTATAGGTTGAGTTGTTTGTTGTTCTTTGGCGATTTCTTGATTTGCGATTTTTTGTGCTTCTTGGCCTGCTAGCTCCAGAGTGAATTTGTCTAGGAGTATTGCGGCTTTGTTTTCTGTGTTGTATTTGTACATTTGTGAGTTGCCGACAGTTCGGGTTTTTTTGATTAGTTCGAGTTTTTCGAGTTTTTGGATGGCGTTGGTTGCGTGTCGGGGGCTTACGTTGCTGTTTTCTGCGATGTCTTGTATGTTGTAGTCCCAGTCGCGAAATACGTGCATAAAGTCTAAGATTCGCGCGGTTGCTGAACGGTTGCCGAATAGCATTTCTAGCTGTCCCGGGTCGTGGTTTTGGTTGGTTTTCATTTTTTCTACCTCTTTTTTCGGTATGTATTTTATGGTTGACCAAAATATAAATATTACGTGAAGGTAAGGTAAAGGTTACTTTAAGGTAAAGCTTAAATAAAGGGAGAACCTTACCTTAAGGTAAGGAAATGATAAAATGAATACAGTCATCGCAAAACGCATCCTCCAAAGCCTCCTCGACAAACAGATAATCGGCGCAAAACACACAAGCGAAGACAACGCGATTAAATGCCTTCCTAAGGATGCCCGCGGTGACGCAAAAAAAATCCTTAAAAAACTTGAAAAAGAGGGTTTTGTGATGTACCACCCAACTAGCTATGATAGGCAGATATCGCTTAACCCTACAAGAATCAAGGAAATTCAGGAATTCCTTAAATCTTAACGCCTCTTTCTTTTTGTATTGGCATATTATTGGTTTTTTTAGGCTTGATGAATTGCTCGATAGTGGCGCCGCATTTTGGACAGTTGACGTGTAGGCCGTAGGGGTGGGTTTCGAAGCCGCTTATGGTTGCGGTTTTTTGTGGAAAGATGTGGTCGCAGTTTCTACAACGGTAGTTGTCGCCAATGTGTGTTTTTCTTTTTTGTAGTTGGTCATAGATAAGAGCGCCGACAGCGAGGAGTATTATTGGCCCTGCGAATAGTAGGACATTGAGTATGATGATTGTTGTGTTATCGTCCACATTGGCCCCTTATTCGTTTCTTTGTTTTGTTCTTAAGATTTACCCTTTTGGTGTTTCTGTTCTGATTTCGAATGTGAATAACTGTATCATATAATAATCTTCCAGAAATTTTTTAATCTGAGTTATTTTCTAAATTTTTTTGCCCATTCTTTGAGGAGAGAGGTAATTTGGTTAAGTATGATAAGCGTAGACTTCTTGAAAAGGTTGCTCTTGATTTCCTTAGGGGAGATTTTAAAATTAGAATTGATGTTGAACAGGGTGTTGTGTTCTACGATTATCCGCAGGAGGGGGATATACCCTAAATTATATAAGGAGAGAGTTTCCAAAAGGACTCCGACTCCAAAATGTTGTTTAAAAGCCATCTAGCCGCGAAAGTCAGAGCAGGCCGCAAAACTCAGAGCCGTCGAATAAGCAAAGTACGGTATCGCGAAGGAAGCGTTCAGCCTATACAGGAGAATTATAAGCCTGGGAAAGCGAAGGATTATGTCAAAATAAACCGTCGGTATGAGCAGAAACTCGGTGATTTGACGGAAGCGCAAGCGATAGCTGAAGGATTCGATGGCATAGAAGAATTCAAAAAGGAATGGATGGCGATAACTAAGAAGCCATGGGATCCTGAGGAAGTTGTTACTGTCTACGAATTTGAGTTGCTGTTGCCTAACTCCAAAGCGATTAATTTTTCAGCTAATAGATAACCCGCTTTTGCGGGTAAAGTTTAGCTTTGTCTCTTTTTCTGAGAAGGCAGGACTGGAGCGACGGCATTTGTTGATTGGACCAAATAGAGCGGGTACCCAAATTGTTCAAATTGCCCAGGTACTTTTACCACTGAGGATACAACAAGTTTAATCTTAATCTTCTGTCCGCTTGGTTGGAGAGTATATACGTTCCAATCCTCATAGAATGGAGTGAATTGTATTTCTTCTGTTGGTAGTTGTTGTAATTCATTTGGTAGCATTGGCGGAGAAGGTGTTCCCATTAAATTAGGGGGACAGTTTGATACAACCAAGAGGTTCTGGAAGGACATGTTTAAGTCTTGTTGTTGGACCCGTTTAGGTGGTTGGGTTTCAGGAGGTAAGCCTATCAAAGGCATCTCGTTCTGCATGATGCGCGGTTTGATGATTTTTGTCAGAATACACCTCATTTTTAAGGTAACGCGCTCATTTCCATCTTCTAATTCATATATATTCCATACTTCTTTTTCAACTTCAAACTCAACTTCTTCAAATAATGGTCTTTTCATCATTTCAATACATCTCCGAAAGCATCATGGAATTAATCGAAACATTAGTGTTGCGAAAGTCATCATCAAACGTCGCAATTACTTCCGCTTTAACAGATAATGCCAGTGCCACATGAAGGGCGTCTGCACCTTTCAAATGGTGCCATTTATGATCATATCTTCCTTTAAATGAACCAGAGTTTTCTATTATCAGTTCGCAATCGCTAAAAAGTTTATTTTTGGCAGATATTTCATCACCATCATAAAGGATTATGCCCATTTGGCTTAAAAACTGCTCTAATTGTGTTTTTACTTTTGCCATATCACTGGTTGTGATCGGAGCATTTCTTCTATTGCATAAAACGCCCTTAGTTACAGCAAGAAATTCAGTCACAGTAAATGTTGTAATAACACCTATGTATTTCCATTTTCTATATCCTTAAGAAAACGACGGGCCTTGTTAGCAAGAGTGATGTTTTGAGAGGAAGTTAAAAGATGATAAACAAAAATCATAGTATCAATATAAACAACTTTAGGGATTGGCCGCGTGGTCAGAGATCATGCCTCGTTCGTTGAATCCTTTTAAGCTCTTTTTCGCTGATATCCTTAAGCTCTGGGAAAACGTCAGCCAAACTACCGCTAAACCTCTCAGTGGCGCCCTTAGAAGCTTTATGCCATTGTTTTATGGGGTTTGGAACTGTCTCAACTCTATCATAACGACCCGCAAAAGTAATACTTATGCGATTGAGATTGAGAAAATTTGTTCGCGAAGGCAGGTCATTAACAAACGGAACGGGTGGAGGGCCATGAGAACTAGTAGGCAGGGTCACCAAAATCTCTCGCTGAACGCTAACTTGTGAGTTGATGAACATATTTTTCACTCGTTATCACCTCATATCAGTTGCTCAAAATAAGAATCTTACGGTAATTATACCCTAATCAATGACTATTATTTTAACAAATAGGCTGCGGTTAAAGGGAAAACAATCGGTTGACTGACGGGTATTTCGCCACCTGCTAACTTATTTGGTCTCACTACTACGAGTGCTTTTCCAGAAGAGATAAGCTTTCGTCTGAAGAAGAACTGCAGCAATCTTGACCAGCCTGACCAGTTTATCGATGTCCGCTTTTTCCATTTCTTCCATATAGTTTTTGACGTTTTCTCTGGCTTCATGTCGTACAGCGCCAACTGTCTCTCTAAACATTGGGTGGCCGTTGTGAGTGAAGGTTGCTCTTAACTCGGCCAGCTGGCTTGTGCTTAAGTTTTCGAGTTTGCCATAGACGTATCTTCGGCTACCGAGAAAACGCAAGTCAAAGCCTAATTTCTTTAGCTCAGCTGTCACGTTGACGGCTGCTTTGGGCGGTTCTTTAACAAATATTCTGCGCATGCCTGCTTTTTCTGCGAATGGGTTGTATTTGGGCATAACGGCGATCATTTCGACGTGGGGAGTTCCAACAAGAGGCAAAGAGTCTCGGATTAACTTCTCGCCCAGCCCAATAGTTCTGTACTTTGGGTGTACAACTATTCTACTTATGACACTGAGTTTTTGATTTAGTTCCTTTAGGTTCATTTTTGGCAGGACTGTGTTTCTGCCGGCACATTGTGGGAATGGATAGCAGTAAACGATTACGGCGCATAATTCGTCGTGGCGCTGGATGCGGTAGATTGCTCTTCGGGCGCTTATGTTGTGGCTGCGGTAGTGGAATACAGCTAGCTTGTGCCAGTCTTCTATGGTGCCGTTCTCAACTTTCATTTCTTTTAGGAGGCTACATTCGCTAGCTTGCTTGTTGGGCATGTATTGGATGTCGATTTCTTCGCCGAAGCGTTTGCGGACCAGCACCGACGGTGCGAGATCGTCGGTTAGGTCGTCGTGTGTGGTGGCTACGATTACTGCTTTGCCTTGTTGGCGGGCGAGTTTTTGGAGGTTATATGCTACTATTTTGGCTGTGTCCCGGTCCAGAGTTGCGGCGAATTCATCGACAATCAGCCAGTGCTTATTGCTCTCCAAGAACTTGGCTAGCCGATACCTGAAGCGCTGGCCGTCGCTTAGTTGGCTATATTTGCGTAGGAATAGGAATGCGTCGTTGAGGCCTACTTTGCTTAGTAGCTCTATGGCTTGCTCGACTGTTGCGCCGATGGTTTCGATGATTGGTTTTTCGGTGTTAATTGCTACCTCTGACAGTTCAAGGGCTTCGTCGCCTAGGTCTGCTTTGATCGCTCGAAGTAATACGCTTTTGCCGCTGCCACTGTCACCAGTGATATAGACAACATCGGTTGGGCGGATGTGGAGTTCTGCGTTTAGAACTGGGAATTTTTGGGCGTCGTCGATGCCAAGGCCAAAGGCTTCTGCCACTTCGATGGTGCGCTCGGTGACGTCGGCGTGTGTTTCGTATTCTACTAAAAAATTGAAGCGGTTGTTTTTTCTGTCGTATATTCTTCTGAGTTTGTATGTTTTGATTGAATCTCTTCTATTGCGCATTTATTTCATAGGCTATTCTACCTTATCAACGCTAAGTGTTTTTCTATTGTCTGTTTGTTTGGTTTCGAGTTTCAAGAAGTCGCCTTTTTTCCAGCCTAGGTCTATTAGCATTTCTTTAGGTACTGTTATGACTAGGCTGTTGCCTTGCTTTTGCAGTTTGACTATGTCTTTGATGCTTGTTCACACTCGGCGGTTGATGTTTGTAATGCGGATAAGTTGCTATATTTGGATTGGTGCGTATCGTAAGTACGACAATTTAAATGTGACTTGTGTCAAAACGGAAGGGTATTTTTGTTGAACAAGTTCTATTAATTTCCCTGATAACGGTTAATTATTTAACTTAAAAACAAGCAAGGCAACAAAGATGAGCGGGTGCAGTCATGAAGAATTGCGAGATAACGGTTGATTTTGTTGGTGATTGTGGGATTGAAATTTGTATGTCTGCGGGTTTGTTTTTAGCTTTAGAAAAGAGAGCTAAGGTGAGGGGGGTGAGTGTTCAGGCTCTTCTTTCAGCTGAGCTTCTACGAGTTCGTTCAATTGATAGGTGACGTACCCTGAGAAGTTGGTTATTCCATGTTTTAGTAGCCATTCTTTTGGGGTTTTTTTGTATTGTTTTCTGAGGTGGTCGTAGATGTCTTTTTTTACGGTTATGCTGACAAAGCCTTTTGGCGGCGTTTTATTTCCACTCCCGTGACTGTTCAACTTTGGAATATTTTGTTCACATCTCCTTTTAAACTTTACCGTAAACTACAGTAGCCCAATACCGTAAATTTACGGTAAAGCTTATATTTGGCTGGCGTTAATTAGGGGGTAGAGGCTTACCGTAGTTTTACGGTAAAAAACGAGGTATGCAAAAATGCCTGTTGAAGGGTACAAATCCATAACAGTCAGCGTTAACGTCTACGAAAAGCTAAGCAGATTAGCTGATAAAACAAACCGCACTATCCCGGAAACTGTTGAGAATCTTCTGGAAAAGGCGGAGAAGTCCTTGAAACGTGCAGAGAAAAAAGCTGAGCAACTCACCGAACAAACCAACTGAGGTACGGCTCTTGGGGAATAAGCTTTCGCCTTTTGCTTCTGGGAAGCGTGATTCGCTTAAGCCACGAATAATTAATCTCCTCCTTTCTCCCCTCTACAAAAGCTTCCTAAACAAGGGCTATTCTTTTTGGCTAGGTGAAGTCGATGAGCAGTTGCCTTTAAGGAGTGTTTTTGATTGAAGAAAGAAGATGCAGCTGCTATTTTCTGCCCGATTTGCTGGAGTACAATATCCAAAGAAATAGTTGATGGCAAAACTGTTTTCACATGCCCTAACCATGGCCCTATGAATTTTGTTTTAGATGAACATCCATTAGCTAAAAGAAAAAACGAGGGAGGCTGCTAGCAGATGGGGCGTAGCGAGTTTAATATGGATGATGTTGAGCGGGCTCATCGGGCTTTGCAGAGGGCCAAGGTTTATGAAAAACTAGTTATTCCCACTTCTAAGGTTCCCCAAAGAGGAGAGGGCGAGTAATGCCTGGTAAGTTGCCTGTGACGAAGCTCTTTTCTGTTGATATGGGGAAGGGTGCTTGTTGTGATTGCGGTCAATTGGCTGAGACCCAATTCGTTCTCACATCTGGTAAAGGTGAGGCTAAGCGGCTAGCCGTGGAAGCTAAGAGGGCGCGTGCTTTGCATAGTACGGCTTCTGATGTTTGCTGTGGTCAGTGCATTGCCAAGAGGATTGCGGCTAAGGGCTTGTTTGTTACTGAGCAACTCAAGTATTCGCCTATCAAGTTTGAGCGGGTTACTCTCGACCTTAAGTGTTTAGATTGTGGAAAAGAAGTAAAGTTTGGTGATTGGGCGCATTTTCACTCTGAAACTGGGACAGCCATTTGTACGGTTTGCGGGGTTAAGAGAGGCTGGACTGATAAAACTATAGCTCAAAATACCGTCAAGTTGCTGGAGCTTAAAGCTGATTTGACGGCTGTGCGTAAGCGGGTCAAAGTCGAATCTCAAGGCCTCTTTCTCATTGAGGAAAAAGTTGTTTTGCATCAGATCGGCGAGGGTTACAACGAACTTGAGAAGCAGATTGAGGGAGCTATCGCTAGATTGCAGTCTTACTTTAACGCGATTGCGACGCCGCAAGAAAAAGAGGTTTTACAAGGTTTAGAAGCGGAGATTCGTCGGTTGCAGGATTTGGCGCGAGAGATTAAGCAAGAGTTCGATGCGCGGCTGTTTTGGTTAGATAAGAATGAGCAGAAAGTGAAGGTTGCCCAGAGGGCTATGTCTGATGAAGAGTTGGAGGCGTTGCAGCAGGCTGAGGGTAGCGGTGCGGGGGTGCCGTCGCAGTGAGGAATCGGTTTAGTGTTGAACTGAGCGGTTATCCTGTTGATGATTCCAAGCGTGAGGGGTTAGAGGGTTCTGTTGGTGATGATAGCAGACTAGAGTTTGACGGCGGGTCCAGCGCTATTGTTGTTCCGTCTGATGCTAAGGTGTCCTGTAAATATGGGGATGCATGTACGAGTCCGAGCCGCCGCGATCAGACTAAACCTAAGGCTTGGATGTGTGGCAGTGATCATTCACATGATGATCGCTTGGGTGGTTGCGCAGTTTATTGTCGCTTTGAGAACTACTTAAAGCATGGAGAGAGTGGGAATCGGAGGTTTGCTAAGCAGTGACGCCTAAGGGGTCTTTGCATGTGTGTTGCTGTTTCTGTGGCAAAGCGTTGCCTAAGGGTATTCGTTTGCCGCCTGATTTCGGGATTGTCTGCCTAGATTGCAGTGTTGATTTACGTAAGTTGAAGCGAAAAGCGGAGGCGTCTTAGCAGATGGTTTCAGTTGAGGAGTTGCAGGCTCGGTTTGGGGATCCTGTGGTTGTGGCGCCATGGGGCGAATGCATCATTGTCCCATCTGGACAATTTGAGGAGAGCTGGCGTGCTGAGCTAGCCGCTTTGGGTTTGGTTTGTCGGTTGAGTGATTGGGATAGGCGTGCGGTGGTTTTGGTGCAGCTCAAGAAGGCCGTTCCAGAAGGTAAGACTGTGTATGTGCCGCCATCCAAGCCAGAATCGAACGCCTTGGTTAGCCGTAATGTTGTTCATGGTGATTTGGAGGTGAAGGAATTGGAGAAAAAGGAACAAACCAAAAAGCAGGGTTGGGCTACGAAGTGGACGCCTGAAGAGGATAAGTTGCTGCTTGAATTTGCAGGAGACGCCAAGTTCGCTGTGAACCGCCTTATTGAGCCTCATTTGTCCAAGTTGCCCGGTAGAACTTTAGCGGCTTGTTTGTGGCGGGTTGGCTATTTGCGTAAGAGGTTGGAGAAGAAGCGGTTTGCGATGGGTGCGGTGAATGTCGCTGATGTCACAGGGGGCACTGATGCTAAAAAGAGTGAAAAGAGCACTGAGGCTTCTGATAACACAAAGAGTAATGCTCAACTGCAGGCCGCTACATTCGCGCCGTTTACTGATGTTTGGGCTGCCGCTGAAGCCGACGAATCACCTTTGAAGGTACGTATTGAGCGCTTCTACGGGTTTGCTCGTGCTGCTGGTTTGCCTCCCGGTGTTGTTGAGGGCTTTGTTGCTTGTCTGCAAGAAGTATATGCTACAGTAGAACTGTTAGGCGACGAGAACGCCGCTAACGGCAAGTTCAATGTGAATCTTGTCAATAGAGCAGAAAAGTTGCGTAGTGATCTAATGCGACATAAGCATGCGGTGAGTAGCGGTGAGGCGATGCTGCCAATGGAGGCGTCCGCTTAATGGGTACTTCTATCGATCAAGTGGTTTGCCCTAAATGTGGTCGTCAAAGGCTTTTTCTCAACACAGAAGACTGGAGACCTAGAGCCATCCGTTGCTATAGCAAGAAGTGCGGTTGGAGTGTTGATCTTCGGGAGTTCTGGCCTAAGAGCAGGTCCTGCGATTCATGCAAAAAGAGGAAGCCAGATTGTGGGCACGTTGCGTATGTGTCGGAGGGCTGCCCTGATCATTCGGAGGTTAGGCGATAATGGTTTCGGTTTTGATTGATTTTCCCGGCAGAAAAAAGCGTCCTCTTGTTAGATGCAAAAAATGTGGGCATCTGTGGCAGGTTCAAAAGAGGGCTTGGATTAAGCGGCGTGGAGCGTTGCCGCGGCGTTGCCCAAGGAAGGGTTGCGAGAGCACCGATTTGGAGGTTGTGTCTTGAAGGTTCATTGTGCTTGGGATTCTCTGAATTGCCCTGGTCCGCTTGATGGCAAAAACGTTCAGTGTCCAGTGGTTAATCCGACTGTAATGAAGGCTATTGCTGAGACGGTTTATAACCGGAACTACTTCTGCAGGCATTTTCCTGAAGCTCAGGCGACGGTGGATCCCGTGACGGTTCGAGGTGGTCAAACAATGCTGGGAGTGTTTTGCTGATGAGTTCTCCCGTTGCTTGCCAAGTTATCGTTCATGGTGGCGGTGACCCAACTGACAAGTACCAGAGCATGTTCCTTATCGAGCTTAAGCCTAAAGGGTATGTTTTCCCTGAGCAAGCAGAGGACGGTGCTCATTTTGAGATGGGTAATGGGGCTTCTTCTGTGCAGGAGTTGCGGGAGTACCTCAAGAATGCAGTGGATTTTTTCGATGCACGGCAATCGTGGTGTTACATGCTTGATGAGGAACTCGACAAATACGTTAGGGTTTTGCCTGCGCCTTTCAATGATCCTGACGCCATTGTTGACCTCACTTGGAGCCAACAGGACGTTTCTTTCGATGCTGCAGCCCAATTGCTTTTAGATTTCCATGATAAGGCGTTCTCTGAGTTGGAGCTGCGAAAGCTAGACGCTGAGGAACTGAATATTATCTTGGCTGCCAAGGGAGGCTCTAAAGTTGGCCATCGAAAGGCAGATTTAATCGATGCTATCCTGGAGGACCAGAAGGCAAAGGGGCTTAGTGCTGTTCGGGTTAAGCAGACGTCTTTGCAGGAGGCTTTTGCTTAGCATGGTTTGTGAGGAGGGAAAGGTTGGCATAGCCTCTGCTTCTGAGCGCGTATTTGGCGATACTTGCTCGGTTGAAGTCACGACTAGTGCTAACTCCCAAATCCTCGTATGCCCAAAATGCGGTAGCCCAAAACTTTGGCGAGACGGTCAACGTGCGATCTACAGTGAGGTTATTCAACGTTGGCTGTGCAAAAACTGCGGTTTCCGCTTCTCTGACCCTGCTCAACTTGAGGCGTTTAGGAGTATGATGGCAAAACTTCAGCCTCGAAATGGAGAGAGCAAACTCATAAAAAGCCAAGTTGACAAACTATTTACTTGCCAAATACGCGTCCAGGAGACGAAAAATTTGGGTCCGGAACAACTGTTAGCGCAGATTCCGGAGAGAAGAATAGACATCGCTGGAAAACTCGTTGAATTCGCTTGGAAAATGCAAAAAGAAGGCTACGACAAAGAAACTATTCGCGGTGACTGCGGCTGCTTGCGTGCGTTATCGATGCGTGGCGCTGATTTAAGCGACCCAGAAAGCGTTAAAGAAGTGCTCTCTAAAGAACAGAAATGGAGTCAAAACCGACGTCGCAACGTGATAAACGCTTATACGCTGCTGCTGAAATTCGATGGCAAGTCTTGGATTAAGCCAAAATGCCAGGTTACAGTCAAGTTTCCCTTCATACCTGCTGAGAAGGAAATCGATGATCTTATCGCTGCGTCAGGCAAGAAAAACGCTGCTTTTCTGCAAACGCTCAAAGAAACTGCTATGCGTTCAGGTGAGGCAAAACGGTTAAAATGGCTAGACGTCGACTGCGAAAGATGCATAATAACGCTCAATGAACCAGAAAAGAACTCTAACCCGCGGATGTTCAAAGTGAGCTCAACATTGATTGAAATGCTCAACGCATTGCCAAAGAATAGCGAATACATCTTTACTGGTTCGCTAAAATCGATGAAAACAACATTCCAGAAGACCAGAAAACGGCTAGCTGAAACGTTGCGCAACCCACGGCTAATAAAAATCCACTTTCACACCTTAAGACACTGGAAAGCAACGATGACTTATCACCAATGCAAAGACCCATACTACGTTCAGCACCTACTTGGCCATAAATCGCTAAAATCAACCGAGATATACATCAACATCGAGCACGCTCTCTTTGAAGCTGGCGCCAACGACCAATTCACCGTTCGTATCGTTGAGAAACCTGAAGAAATCAAAGAGCTACTAGAAGCAGGATTTGAATACGTTTGCCAGAAAGATACGTTAATATTCTTGAGGAAAAGAAAATGATAGCAAAACCAAGCATCTCCAGTAGGCGGAGACTTCCAAAAAGTGGCCGGGGTGATGTAGCTTGGCAGCATAGAGGCCTGTGGAGCCTTTCGCCAGGGTTCAAATCCCTGCCCCGGCCCCACCTTCAGAATTGGTGTCTAACCGAACAATTTTTATTTTTGAGATAACTACTTGGGAAATAACGATTTTGAGGAATGTTTGTGAAAGCAGCGTTTTTTGAGGTCCAGGCGTGGGAAGAGCAACTCCTTAGGGACGGCTTAGCGGGTTTCGATGTTGAACTGTACAAGGAAGCGCTTGATGAAGACAACGTTTCCGCGGCATCTGATGCTGAAGTGATTTCTGTTTTTATATACTCAAACCTTAACAAAAACGTAATAGACAAACTTGCTAAAACCCGCCTAATAGCTACACGCTCCACAGGTTTCGACCACATAGACAGTGCAGCTGCCAAGCAAAAGGGCATAATCGTCTGTAACGTTCCCGTTTACGGCGAAACAACCGTTGCTGAGCACACTTTTGCATTGATTTTGTCGCTTTCCCGCGGTATTCATGACTCTTATGAGCGCACAAGACGGGGTGATTTTAACTGTGACAGCGTGCAGGGTTTTGATCTCAACGGCAAAACTTTAGGCGTCCTAGGCACTGGGCGCATAGGCGCTAAGGTCATCCATATCGCCAAGGGCTTTGGCATGAAAATTATAGCATACGATAAGTATCCCAACGTTGAATTATCAAAAAACTTAGGTTTCAAATATGTTGATTGGCAAACGCTTCTAAGTGACTCCGATGTGGTAACGCTTCATCTACCGCTGAATGATGAAACCCGACATTTCATAAACGAAGAGTCAATTCGCCTAATGAAATCGACTGCTGTAGTCATAAACACCGCTCGGGGTGGACTCATCGATTCTCAAGCGTTGACGGAGGCGCTGGTGGACCATAGGCTGCGGGGTGCAGGCTTAGACGTTTTAGAGGAGGAAACGTTGATTCGCGAGGAGGCACAGTTGCTTCTGGATAATTTGCCACGAGCTCAATTGGCGACTATGTTAAGAGCGCATATTTTGCTGCGGTTAAGCAACGTGATTATTACACCGCACTGTGCGTTTAACAGCAAAGAGTCTCTTGATCGACTAACGCAAATGACCATTGAGAACATCATACGCTTCAGTTTGGGACAAGCTCAGAACGTCGTTGTCAATCCGCCACCGGTTTCGGCGGTTCTAGGATAGTAATGCTTAATTTTTCATTGTATTCTATTATGTTATCCCACTGGCAAATTTCACCCTTGACGACGGACCCAACGGATGCTCGCAAGTCTGTAAACTTGATGCTGTGATGGCGGGTTCACCCAAACAAGGGACACGGTGGGCCGGGCAAAAATTCCCGCGCCGAGAGAGCTTCACCAAGCTTAAAGCGACGCTTAGCTGTGAGGTGAAGTGTTAGGTTACGTTGGGAGACAAACCGCCCGCGAAAATCAACCCTAAATTTTTAAGTTCAACAGTGTACATTTAAGCCTAACAATCAAAAGAAGCTGGAAAAAATGGATATTGAACGCAAGATTGAGCTTATCTGCAGACCGCCAACTGAGGAAGTCGTAACCACAGAAGACCTCAGAGCGCTACTCGAACAAGAGGAGCACCCAATCGCCTACAACGGCTGGGAACCATCAGGGCTAGCGCACCTCGGTACAGGCGTCATTTGCGCTTACAAAATGAAGGACTTCGCCGAAGCAGGTATACACTACAAGGCATTCCTAGCTACATGGCACGCTTGGTTAAACAACAAGCTAGGCGGCGACCGCGAGTTAATACGCAAAGCAGCAGATCTTTTCCGCCACAGTTGGCTAGCATTAGGTGTACCAGCAGACAAAGTGGAATTCATCTATAGCGACGAACTCTACAAGGACATCGGTTACTGGGAAAAAACTGTCAAAATATCAAAGGAATTAACCATCGCCCGCACCACCCGCACCCTCGAAATTGCAGGGCGCAAGGAAGGTGAAGCGCACTACGTCGGCGACTACCTCTACACTCCGATGCAAGTTGCGGACATCTTTCAGTTAAACGTAAAAATGTGTCAACTAGGCTTAGATCAACGAAAAGCCAACATGGTTGCAAGAGAGATTGGCGAGAAAATTGGCTACTGGAAACCAGTCTGTATTCATCATCATTTGCTTCAAGGTTTAGCTAAACCAGCTATTTGGCCCATTCCAGAAGGTCAAGAACGCGAAGCCATCGCCTCAGCCAAGATGTCTAAGAGCAAACCTGACACATGCATATTCATCTACGACTCGCCCGAGGAGATAAAGCAGAAAATGTCAAAAGCCTTCTGCCCCGAGCGAACCGTCAAGCATAACCCAATCATGGACATTTGCAAATACATAATCTTCCGGGAAAAACCAGTTTTCACAATCGAGCGTCCAGCTAAATTCGGTGGAAACATCCAATTTGAGAGCTATCTGGAGCTTGAAGCTTGCTATACTGAAGGTAAACTGCACCCGATGGACCTCAAAAACGGCGTCGCTGCAGAACTCGGCGTGATTTTGGAGCCTGTACGCAGATACTTCGCTAACAATAAGGAAGCTGCAGATTGCTTAGAAAAGGTGAGAGAAGCAAAAATCACAAGGTAAATGCCTTGTCTACTCACCAGAAAGATCGTTTAGAAAAACTCCTGCGAACCATAGATAAACTCGCTGAGGAATCCGCCAAAGGCAAACTCGTTGTTGTTGAAGGTAAAAAGGATGCTCAAGCCCTACAGGAAATAGGCATAAACGGCGCCTTTTTAATGGTTAAGACGGGAGGAAAATCTTTTCTGGAAGCCACCTGCGAAATTGAGCGACTCGGTGTTAGAGAAGTTATTTTGCTGCTGGATTTTGACCGGCGTGGAATAGAAGGCACAAGGAGGTTGCAAAGCGAGCTTGAGCGCCTAAAGGTCAAGGCGAACGTTAGGTTCTGGCTTGAGTTAAAGGCGCTCGTTAGACATGAGATCCAGTGCATCGAAAGCCTGCCGTCATATCTGGCGTCTGCCCAACAGAAAACGGCATAATCGACGAGTGAACAAATGGGTAATTCTCTATAGCTGTAGCAGCAGTTTAAGCAGTGAACTCGGTTACTGAAAAATAGGTCATGGCCACCAATCAAAAAAAGTCTAATTTAATGTGTTTGGCGAATGCGTTTGAGATGTGTTACTGAGTGATTGCGGCTGATTCCTGATGCAGAATAGCATAACAGGCGTCTGCTAAAAACGGGCAGACTACGAAATGCTGCCGCCTATTGCAGTTTTAGGGTTGCTTGGGTGGAGGCGACGGCGGATTTCCGAACCATCTTTTCCAGAGCATGACAACCGTTTTTAGAACTGCCACGCTGAACAGTACGAGGAAAAATATGTGCGCCAGCGCAAGCAGAGGCGACGTGAAAATTAGGGATGTGCTGAATGGGAATCCGATTGTGCTGGGCAGCAGAACGGTTCCGATGGGAATGATGAGCACCAAGCTTGTTTTGTCGGCTTTGAAGAAAACCTTCCCGTCCTTGGACTTAACCATAACAGCCACAGCTACAACAAAAAGGCTGAGCTCGAAAACCATGTTTACTCCGCTGAAAATATCTATGTAGGGGCCGCCTAACTCATGTAAACCAAACAGTCGCCAAGAAATCGGCCAGAAAAGCATGATTTGCCCTCCGACTATGAAATCTCCTATTGCTGCATGGGAGATAAGCGCCAAAAAGTATGGTATAGCCTTCTTTCTGTAGATGATAAAGAAGGGGATGAAAAACAGCAAGGCCATTATTATCGAGTGAGTTGGTCCGCGATGAAAGTTATAGCCCGTCATATAGTTAGCGAGGAGGTCTATGTCGGGCAGTATAGAGAGAACCATCAGTAGGGGAATGTTGACTTTTGTATGCAGCGCCTTCGATGAGCCTTTACCTAGCAGATAAGCCAGTGACATATGCCCAACAGCAAACAACGTCTGATTCTCCTTTTGTTAGACTCAGACTGTTTTAACTGGGGCTCTTTTAAGGGTATTGGGATTCAGCGTCCGGTTTAGGTGAACGCTAGTTGCACCAAAGTTCTGGTTGCAGAATAACTAACGGACACAAAGCTACGATTAGAAAAAGCAGTTGCTTTTAGCCCATACCTACGACACGCATAAGAACTGTGAGCATAAAGCCGAAGCCGCATCCAACCGCAAACAGCCGCAATATGCGTCTATTTAAAATAATCCTTGGCGCTAAATTGGGCGAAGAATAAAGCAGTTCAGATGTGACAATAAGAATAAGCGCGGTAATCGCAAGCCACAAACCAATGTCGCTTACTGAAAGGGGAAAAATCATTTTTTCACCTTAAACAAAATCTAACGTAACATTAACGCTGTTTCCAAGCGATGTTACCTGCTCTTTTACAATTACGGTTTTACCTGAGGTTTTGGCAAGCGCCGACGCCACCGCACTCACCACAGGGCAGCCTAATATGCGCACGCTTTTTGGCTTGTCGGGCTTGTAGAGGCTGTCATATATTATGCCTGTGGCTTTGAAGGTGACTTCTGGAGGGGTCAAAGATATTGTAGCATTTTTTGCTAAATTTAGCGATTCAGTCAAGCATTTTGGAAGTAACTCGGCGAGTTCGTTGAGATTGATTTTGCTTAAATCCATTTTTAGCTCTTGCTCAACTTGAGTTACGATTCCAGCACCCGGAGAAGTTATGAATATGCCGCGTGTTTGGGCGGAAATAAATTTGCCAGCGGCCAACTCGTCGATTGGTGGTTTGCCGTCAAAACTTTCAGAGATGTAGACTACAGGGTCTTTGAGGCTTTTCAGGTACTCGGGCAAGGCAACATCTTGGGGGTAAGCGGAGAGGTAGTAGCCGTGTCCATTATATTTTAGATCGTTTAGGATGCGGTCGATAGTTGAGTAGTTTGCTCGTGCTGTACCATCTAGAAGGCTACTTTCAACGTATCTGCTGTTTCGTGTTAAGGCTAAAACTGCACCCCAAAAAGTCAAACCTAAACCTACAAAGGCTGCAACCTGCAGCTCCATTAGCATAGAAAAAGCCAAAAGTAATACTCCAGCAGCTAAAAATGCGCCGGCAAACTGGATTGCAGCACTGCTCTTTTTACGAATAGGTTTCATAAAAAAATCTCCATTTAAAAATGCTTGAAAAGGCTAATGCTTACTAGCCATTACTGAGCGGTTGCGTTTTAAGTTTTCTAGAAAGCTGTCGGCTGGTTCTGCGCGGGTTTCTTTTCAATATTGCTGTTTCTGCAGAAGTATTGCATAAATTTCAAAGGAAAATTCAGAATCTTTGAGACAATTCCTGAACCAGCGAAGAGAGTACGGAAGTTTTCGATGTCCATCTGATTAACAGCGCCCAAAACGGGAGCCATAACCAAATATATCAACAGAAACACCATAGAACCAGTTACGAGCAGCAGCCAGTAGGGTAAACTCAAAAGAGTAATTACAGCGTAAGCGGCGCCTGAGGCGATTAATGCTGCAGCGAAAATTTTGGCGGAGACGCCAAAGTCTGCTTTCACGCGGTACTTTTTCCAGCTCCAAACCAGCCCCCAAACCATGCCGGGGACGCTTGCTATTATTGAGCCGAGTAAGCCGCCGATTACTGCGTAGATCGCTGAAACTTCAGGGTTTGAGCCGCCGAGGCTGTAGAAGAAGGCAACCATCACGTAGGCAAGTGGCAGACCTATGCCTAAGGTTACGAGGCTTTGTTTCATGATTTGCCAAGTTTTTCCTATACCTGACTGGAAAGTTCCGAGGCTAATGTTGCCGACCAGTATGAAGAGGTTTACTGCGGCAGAAAATGCTAAGAATGTAGGTGCGTAGGGGAACTTTGGTGCAGCGTCCACTATGAAAAGTGAGTTAAATATGCCATCTTTAGGGTAGAGCGTGTTAACAAGCGGGGTTCCAAGTGCAATCAGCATCAATGTGGCGGGTACAAGCAGGAGTGCCGTATACTTTACTGAAGAGACGAAAACTGTCTTGAGTAGTTCAGGTTCAGTTTCTGGGTTTACCTTTGAAAATGCTGGGAACAACGCTGTGGCAACGGGGAAGGAAACAAATGTTAAGAGAACTGAGAAGTTGGCGGCTGCGAAGTAGTTGCCCATTGTCCAGCCTACGTTTAATCCAGCGTTGTAGTCGCCTTGGTTGGCAAATGTTGTCATAGACAGGGAAAAAATCAGCGGCAAAACCCCCACTGCGATTGTGGAGATTGTTAGAGGTAAACCGAAGTTCAGCATTGGTTTGAGTGTTTGCTTAATGTCACATCTACCTACCTTGTAACCACGCAGTGGTCTAAATAGGGCATAGTAGACAAGCAGGATGCTGATGATGCCGCCAGCGAGAATTGAAACCATAGCCGCTGTTACTGC
>JBNIDR010000031.1:129392-131441 GCA_050108155.1 Bathyarchaeia archaeon
CGCCGAAGCCCAAAACAACCAGCAAAGGACCCAGAGCAGTTTTCACGATGGCTGAGAGCACCTGTGTGAGGCTGTTGAGTTTCATGCGCTCGAAACCAACGAATATACCACCCGCAGCCGCCGCTACCGCACCTGCAAACACCGATAGCGACATGATAGATATGTATACAGTCAAATCCGAAATAATCTGCGGGGAAGCACCTTGTGGGCTAACAATTAACGCTAAGGGATATGCAATTGCAAAGCATACTAGGGATAGAAAAGCGCCGCTGATAATTTCGAATATGACGCCGGAAACGATGACGTCGTGGATTTTGTCGTTTTTGTTTAATAGTCGCAGGCTGGCAATTTCTTTGGTCAGCGCCGAGTTTATGCCCCAATCTCGGAAGTAGTTGATGATTTGTGCTGGAATCAAGGCTATTCCATAGAGTCCCACGTCAGAAGCAGGCAAAAGCATGTTTAGCACGATTGTGCCGACGGCCATGATAACGGTGGAGCCCACTACGCCCAAAAGCAGATGGAAACTGCCCGTTGCCGAGGATTTGCCCATTTCTAAAGCTTTATTCATTCGATCTCTCCAAACGCTGCAGTTCCCTCTATCGGAGTGTTTGGTTATATCGTTTTTCCAAGTTGCTGCAGTAACAGGAAAAAACGGTAGAGATCCCGATTAGAGCATTATTTTGTTCTGGTACGCCTTTGATATTGCCTCCAAATCACGCAGCCCATCGTACCCATTCAAGGCGGGTGCAGTATCATTGTTTAGACAATCAATGAAGTATTGTAACTCGTCAAAGTGGGGTTGATTGAACTCCGAGACGCCTTTTGTCATCATTTGATATAGGGCACGCATCGTGGGGGGCGGCATATGTCGAACCGAAGCGCTACGTACAGAACCCAGCAAATCTAAGCGGAGCAGATAATCCTGAGAATACCAGCCTACGTTAATAGCTGCCAAAGAACCGCTGGAGAAGCGGGTGAGACATATGGCTGAATCCTCAAAATCCATGCCGTAGCGGTAGCCGAACTGCGCTTTGATATCTACGACTTCTCCTAGGAGCCAACGCATCAGATTAATTATGTGACAGCCTAAATCGACTAGAACACCTCCGCCGGTGAGTTGTGTGTTGAACCACCAGTCAGGAACGGGGGCAGGCGAATGCCCATCAGAGCGGTGGACAAAGGGGCCAGCGCAGATATAGGTGGCATTGGCGTTTTCTACGTCGCCGATTAAACCGTCTTCCATGTCCTGCTTTAGCTGGGCGAAGTGGCGGTTGAAACGCAGAGGATAGCCGATCATTAGCTTGATTGAATTGCTTTCTGCTGAGGAGATTATTTCTTTGGCTTCTGCAACGTTGGCTGCTATGGGTTTCTCGAGGAAAACATGTTTTTTTGCTTCCGCAGCTTCCACGGCGCATTTGAGGTGTAAATGAGTGGGCAATGCAACAACAACGGCGTCAAGCTGGGGATCTTTAAGCATCTCTGAGTAATCTGTAAATGTGTTTTTTACTCCCAGCTCCCGTGCTGTTTCCAAAGCATTTTTTGAGATGTCAGCGGCGGCGTAAACCTCAGCACCTTTTAGCATAAACGCATGTTTTAGGTGCAGTTGACCGATGCCGCCTAAACCGATTAAACCTAATTTCACTTTCAACCTATCCAGCCTCCGCTATTCAAGCCCTAAACGTCGGCCTAACCCAACTGTAATCAACGTCTTTTTTACGCGGCGCTTAGCCTTCATTTTCAAAGTATACTTCGGGTAAAGCACCCTGAAAACTTCAAGAGGCTCACCCTTAACAGCATACCTTCGGCTACCAACACCTTCCTGCTCCGCTTTTCTGATGTAAGAGATATCGTTTGGGTTTAACCCTGCGATTTTTGCGGCGGCGGTGTCGATGGCAACTGGATCCGTGCTTGCCATTACAAGCCCCATTCTGCGAGGTTGCACGCCAGCGGCTATGTTGCAGTCGATTAGGCAGAGGTCAAAGGGCATTGCCTTGTTTAAGGCGACTATAACGTTGGCGATGTCTTTGTGGTACCTGAACTTTTTGGGGG
>JBNIDR010000032.1:0-14976 GCA_050108155.1 Bathyarchaeia archaeon
GAAACGTCTACCAATCATCAGGCCTATGCATCCGAAGCAAAACGCCACTCAACAAGATAGAGACCGCTAAAGAACTGCTGCGAGCTTTGGGTTTAAATCCAGAACAAATACTCACCAAAGATGCTCTATCTCAAGGCGCAGTCACCACTAAAAACGCAGATGACCTACAGAACTATCAGTTCCAACTTCTCAGCCAGACGCTAAGACAGCTGCTTCACCAAGAGGCGACAGTACAAAATGTCTAACGTGTACTGTAAACGGTCGTATGTAATGCTCTACGTGTATCGTGAAAACCGTCGGACCCGCCATCATATGTACGAAATAATACTAGCCTTTTTTCTTTTTTAGCTTCGTTTTTTCCTCAGCGTACGCTCTATACTTCTTCTACGCATAGTTCGACAGTTCACTATTGTATGGACTGCATTTTTTGGTGCGGGCGCTGCTCTGAACCAACCATGCATGGCAGACGCTCAGTAGGCCGCGTAGCCTCCTCTGACGCTTGCGATAACTTTAAGGAATCCAGGAGGCGCTAAAGTTTTTGGCAGAGCAACCAGATAGAAGTCAAAATTTTGAGGTTTCAAAGTCCAAAGTCAAATTTGACTTCTCTACCGTACGCTCCCGCGTCATCCCCATCCTCAAGGGCATAGAGGTCAAAATGTACCCTGCCAAGATAGGGCGAGCCCGTGGATGGAGCAAACAACATGTCGATTACTACGTAAAAAAGATGGAAAAGGCAGGTTTAATCCGCCGACTTAAGCGCAGCAACTTTGTAGATTACGAGTTAACCGAGAAAGGTCAAAACTTTCTCATATCATGTGAGGGCGTTCTGTTCAGCAGCGGCGTCTTCCGTTTGCACCGATGTTTTTTCAAGTTCCCAGTTTTACGTGAAGGGGTTTATCCTATGGGTGATTTTAAGCGGATTGAAATGGTGAATTGGACGGCTCTTTTGGGTTTGGAACAAGGCGTCAAGATCAGGCATACGACAACGTCTTGGATTGTTCATGTAGAGACGTTGTACGGTCGCAGTCCGGGAGAGCTTGTGACCTTGGCAAAGAACTTGGCTGACCGAGTAGCTAAGGGTCTATCCAGCAAGTACGGTTGTGTCTTGGGTGAAGGGCAGATTAACAAGCGCCATGAGTTAGGCATCGATGACCCAGTCGCCAATTTACTGAATCGATATTTTACAGTGAGCACTCCAAAGCGGGTTATCGATGACAGCCCTGGAGAAGACGAAGGAGAGCTTGACCATCTTGGCCGTGACGCCGCTGTCGAGTATTTGCTGATGCCAGAGCGGGTTAAGAAGTTGGAAGGGCAAATGGGCAATGTCCTGTATGATTTGGAGAAAATCTCAGGCAGCCTAACCAAACTGGACAAGATGGGCTATGACATAGCGAAAGTTGCTGAGGTCCTATGCAAGCTGGCAGATTCTGAATGCAGTCAAGGCGTAGCTAAGGCTTCAGCTGATGGAGGTAACAGCTATGTCTCTTAGGCTTCTTGAGTCATTTTTGGCTGTGGAAACCTGTTCAAAAGCCATTTCAGCACTATACCGAGGTCATGGTAAAAGTCCATGCTTTTTGGAAGCGGCTTTTCTACGGTCGCTTGGTGTAGATTACCGAGAGCTAAAAGTCACGTGCGTTGATGGAGCGAAAACCTTGGAGTGTGCATTTTGACATGGAAACAAGCGATAAACCTGTTCAAAACATGCCAATTTCAGCCCAAAAAGCGCCAAAACCCAAGCGCAGCCAAGCCGACAAGGTTGGAAAACTCAAGTACCTACTCGCCAAAGACAAGAAACTCGACCGAGACGTAGCCGAAATCAAGCTGCTGCTCAGAGTAATCTTTGCTGGCCTGAAAGACTCACTGCACTTTGAGAAGTCGCTTATCGAAGAGGCAGCCTGTGAAGATGAGATCGACAAAGCCATTCTTCAGCTGCTTTTTGAAGCAGGCGCTCCCGGATTACTGCCCAAAGACATAGCCGCCAAACTGGTCGAATACAAGATTGCCCGTCATCAAGTGACCCGACGGATTGTTCGCATGAATAAGCGGCTGGCTAAGGAATTGGATTCGGTGGTTGTTGAGCGGCGGGGTTGGTGCTGGGCTATGACGAGTTTTGGTGTAGACGCCTACAAGGCATCAGAGAAGGACTTGCAAGCCGAAGGCGTGAACCTACACAGTGCTACTGAAGAGGAGATTTAGCTTATGGCGTTGACTGAGCGTGAGCGTCAGATTCTACGGTTGCATGCTGAGGGCTTGAGTGATTATCGGATTGCGCGTAAGTTGAACATAGAAATGCCTAATGTCAAACGATCTAGAAAAAACGCGTTAAATAAGATTGAGCGTGCGAAAGCGGACCTAAAGTTCTTTGAAATACTTGGATCACAAAACCATACCATTGAACGCTAGACGGTTGGTGCGATTTCTTTTGCTGATAAATCCCCAAACCGTTGAAAATAATGACCACCAATCCACATTTTTGGACAACAAACAGACTCAGCAATTAAACGCTTAGAAGAGCTTTTAAAGAGAACACTTAACCTTACTAATATGCCTAAGCCAAGAAATTCCTTTACGGACGATGACGTAAAACAAAAGATTTTAGAATATTTTTACAATTCCTATAGAAATCCTCGCGGCATGAGTAGCTACAAGATTCCGATAAAAAAGGTATTAAGCGATTTAAAAATAAAAGGATTAGAAAGGGCTCAAGTCATTAGGAATATGATTTTTCTCGTTGAACATGAATGGCTTAAAAAAGAAGAGGTAGCATCGCAGTACGATACTGGGTTAAG
This sequence comes from Bathyarchaeia archaeon, assembly GCA_050108155.1. Taxonomy (GTDB): domain Archaea; phylum Thermoproteota; class Bathyarchaeia; order Bathyarchaeales; family Bathycorpusculaceae; genus Bathycorpusculum. Next base: position 2,790 of record JBNIDR010000032.1, read on the forward strand.
AACTGTACCATCCAAAAAGACATTCTACTATATTTCCAGTCTAGGCATAGATTATTTCGAGAAACCCTCCAGATTTCAGAGGGAAAACATTCTCGGAGGCATCAATATAACTAACACAGGTATTATAACAATTGGCAACAACAATTATGTGAGAGCCGAGTATTCTAATTTATTTGAGTCTCTAGACGGTCTTGGGAAACAAATCAGACTTAGCAATGAACTGAGCGATGAAGATAAGGTTTCGTGCCAATCTGAAATTGAAACTATTAAGGCACAACTGGTAAAAACAAACCCAGATAAAAGCATAGTCAAAAGAGCTTGGGATGCCTTAAAGGTTGTCTCAACAATAAACGGACTTATTGGTATGTACCAAAGGGTGGAACCAATAATAACTGCATTATTACATTAAGATAAAACACTTATGAACCCAATTAACATTAGAGGTATCGCTAATCCCGAAGTCTAAATCATCAAATCAGAGAATTAATAAAAAAATCCTGGCAAGTGACAAGCGTGGTTCAATAATTTATTCGGAGAAGCCAAGCAAGTTAACTTTCGAAAATGGATAGCGATAAAGAAAAATATTTGATTGGCAACTAAACGCACGTCAAAGGGCTCGTTTTCTCGTGCTATCAATTGCCGTTTTACTTCTTTGATGCTGTACTCATTGCCCTGCTTTTGAAACCTTGGTCTCCTTTTGCTCCTTGCTTGTCGACTGCCGATTGAATTCGTTGGGCGTCAGCTTGGGTCATTTTAGGCATACATTTCACCTCGCAAATTCGTTTTCCAAAGTGCTATTAGCTACTTGCCTTTAATATGACAGGATAGATGGAGAATATGCGGTCTTTAGACAGCACTATAAGTGGACAGCATAGACAGAAGAATGAGGGAGTCGTTCAACCGTCTCTTCTGACTCTTTTCCCAAGCTTAAACTATTCACGGACAGATATACATGCGAATACCAGTTTAGCAATGCAGACTAAACTCAAGGTTCTGTTTAAGGCTGCAGAAGAGGGTTCTATCACTAAATACCAATTAACTAAGCCAACGGCAGAACCACGACTTGGTGGTGGTTCAGCGGAAAATGCTCTCAGAGACCTAAAGAAAATGCAACTGCTCTCAGTCAACCAAAGTACTAGCGCAACTGGGTCACAAAGAAATGATTATTATCTGACAGCCAAAGGTTTCATTGTTTGCTTGGTTTTTAAGAAGTATCAGACGAGTGAAATCTTTTCATCGCTTGTTAAACGATTAGATTTTGCTGAAAACGAACTAGCTTTCACACTTCTGCTGTATAACCGATTTTCTCCAAAGATTACAGACATATTAGAGGTGCTTGCCGCCAAGGGTCTGAATTTTGAGCGGTTGACGAATGAGGAACTTGTTTTGGAGATTCGTAAAACAGCTGACTTAATTGCTCTGCAGTCAAATAACAATCCTTTGCAATTTGTTGCTGAGCTATTAATGGACGCTCCAGAAACTACCCTTGTTAGATTTAGCAGGGACTTGATCGGATTAAGTAAAGACCTTAAGGAGCTTTTCCGATGTGACCCTGAAGGGGGAGCATTGATCAGAAAAATGTTGCCAAGTGTTTTAGCCGGATTCTTTTCTTGGATAACAAGTCCTGAGGTAAGACTATGGATGATAACCCAGCAAGACGTTACAGAATTACACTCGCTTCTTGACAATATGAAAGCTGCAGTTATTAATGACAAAAAAGAACTTCCTCACATATTCGATGCTATGAGAGATGAAATAATAAAACAATTAAAGCAACGCATTGAAGTTAAAGATTATCTCTAAATTTGAGGCTGATGAGCTGTCGTGTTTGCGACATATCGTGTTTAGGCTCTCAAGCCATTAATGCTTAGTTGCAGAATTGTTTGTTGGCGATTTAGGTATGTCTCAGGATGGCTCTGGCTGTAGGGATTGTAAGCATGTTCGGGAGCATGTTGCTTCACTTTTGCCTTTCAAGGTTGTTGAGGCTATGTCGGATAGTCCTCTTCGTATTCGGGGCGTGGCTATGTGTACGGGCATGAGCCGAAACTTAAACATCTATACTTCTGAAGAACTGCAGGCTTTCTCAAGCAAGTTGACTAATGCGCCTGTCTATATCGAGCATGTCGCTGTTCCTAATGCCGTCGGCAAGGTAACAAAGACGGATTGGGATGGACATAACCTTTGGTATGAGGCAGAAATTTACGATGAGATGACGGCTGAGAAAATCCGCAAAGGTTTAGTTCAGCATGTGAGCGTCGCCGCTGATTATGAAGCGGTGGATGTTGTAGACGGCAAGGTTCCCCATGGGCTACACAACGCTGAGCTTAGCTTAGTTGCCGTGCCGGGTATTCCTGAAACCAACGTTCAAGTTTTAGAAAAGCTCATCGACGATAAAGTAACTGAAGCCCTCAAAAAAGCAGGCATTCAAGAGGCAGAGTGGGACACCGAGTACATCAACAACCTGCCCGACGAGTGCTTTGCATATATCGAGTCAGGCGGTGAAAAAGATGAGCAGGGCAAAACCGTGCCTCGAAGCCTCCGCCACCTACCGTACAAGAATGCTCAGGGCAACTTGGATGCTGACCATGTCCGAAACGCCCTATCACGTGTAGACCAGACAGAAATTTCCGCTGAAGCAAAAGCTCAAGCCCTCGAAAAGTTGTGCTTGGCAGCTGGAGAACTAAAAATCGAAAGCGCCGTCTGCAACCTACAAGGAAAAAGCGAAAACCTCCAAGCACAACTGACCGAGACACAAAGAACCCTTGAAGATTTGCGCAAGCAGTTGCCCGGTGTCGGTTTACTTAAGAACCCGCCTAAAATGATAGCTGCTTCAGAAGCAACCCAAATGATCGAGTCTGTGTTGCCTTCGCCTATGGTTCAGCGCAGTTGGAGTCTTGGTCCACAGCGCATGTGTCAACAGTTGCGAAGGGTAGTTCAGCAGCTAGAGCAGAAGGCGGGAGGCGGCTAGCTGTTTTTATGCTCACTTTTGTGGGGAAGAGTACCAAAGGACGAACTTTGGGAAATTCAAAGAAAAGAATCGATTTGATTTGGATTGACTGATAGATCTGGCAAAAGCTGGATGGCAATCGGCGAAACAGACGACCCAGAAGCGCAGATAGAATCATATGAAGCTGAGGCAGCAATCACCAAAGGTTCACCTGTCTACTTGAGTTCTGATGGCAAGGTTTCAGAAAGCCCAGGCGGAGACGACGCCATAGGCATTGCAGTCAAAACCGTTGTGGCAGGCGCAATGTGTGGAGTGCTTAAGCGGGGCAGAGTCAAGGTCACAGCTAACGGACCAATAACACGAAGCAAAGCAGTCTGTAGCGCTGCAGGCAGAAAAGTTACCCAATTCGTTGACCAAGCAGTAAACGAGGGCGGAGCAGCAACCTACACTGTATACTACAACCGCAAACTAGGAACCGCACTCCAAGCAGCAGCAGCTGACGGCGACCTGATTTTCATTGATGTGGAGAAGTGACCAAAGTGAAGCCTAGACTCTTTGAAGCTTTAATGGCTAAGCCGTGCGATCAGCGGGAAGTCTACGAGAAACTCAAGCAGAAAACCGAGCACCCCTTCCTCAAACGCTATGTCGCCATGGGCATAAAAGAAGGCCTCTTTAGCGACATGACAAGCGCACTGGGCAAGATGCATGACGCCTTAGTACAGGCAGCATTTCCCGAACTTATCGGCAGAAACATCATCACCGTCACGCCCACCTCTGAAACAATGGAGCGTTTCCCACTAGACACTGACGCAGTTGCTTACCGCTATTCCGAAGGCTCTGTGACAAGGCTAAGCGGCAAAAAGAACAGCACCGTAGACGTCTACACAAACGTACTAGCAGATGCTTCCGAGGAGTGGACAAGGGAGTTTCTTGAAGACGCCACTTGGAACGTCATGGATAACATGGTGCAGAAAGTCGGCAGAGCCTTAGGACTAAACGAAACCCAAGCAATCATTGCCCTCTACGGCGCAGTTGCGGACGCTGACTTGGCAGGCGGAGCACCCATCAACGGCAACAACGAACCCTTAGACTGGACAGGACTGCTAAAACTACACGATGCCGTTAGAAGCGCAAACTGGCGCCCCACAGTGCTAGCAGTAAGCGAAACCCAACTACACCAGCTCCTCAACGACGACAAGTTTGTTCATGCACAGTACTTACCCAGCAGCGACACCGACATTGAGCAAGGCAGCATCGGAAACGTCTTGGGCATGCAAGTACAAGCCAGCACTCTTGTTCCAAACGGCACAGCATACGCAATAGACACTCGCGTCGCCTCAGTTATGCTTCTACGCAGAGACATAACCGTTGAGGACTGGGAAGACATCAAGACCGGCAAATACGGCGTAAGGGCAACCACACGATTCGGCGCTGGCGTTTTACGTTCAACTGCCGTTGCCAAAATGACCAACATCAAAGCCACCCTAACTTAGGCGCTGACTGGCTCATGCAAAAATCCCCCTCTTTTTTAACAACAAAAAATCCTTGAGGTGAATGTCGTGAGCAAAGTCGTTAGGAAAATCCGTGAGGTTCTATCTTATGCACCCGCTTCAGGCGTTGCATCCCCAAAAGGCAGAGTATTCTTTGACACATCATGCATCCCGCTAGCAGACGTGATGAAGCTCTACGACCGTGACCCAACCTGCAAAAGCAGCGTAGACCTATTGGCAGCTTCAACGGTTGGCATGGGCTTCTACACCACCGCTGACCAAAAATACGAGAAAGCCACCCAAGCCAAAGCAGCCGTAGACAAATTCTGCGAAGACGTCAACTTAGACGGCTTGCTTAACGAAATGGCTAAGCCCCTGATTGGCTGCGGCAACGACTTCTGGCTCAAACTCACACCCGAACACCTAACCGATACTCTTCGTATACCCATAGACGCCGTTCAAAAAATCGGGTTAAGCACCGTTCCCAACCTAAAAGTCCCCTACAAAGTTACAGGTTACCAGCTTTCAAGCACTTACAGCGGTAATGCTGGAAACGAACTCAAACCCGAAGCCGTCATCCACTGGCGCCTCAATGGCGATGTACCGTCTGGTTTCGGGGTTGGTTTGCTGCAGGTTCTTCTGCACACTTTAACTGTTGACACCGATAAGCGCCCGTCCTATGCTTGGATGAAAGCTAAGATAGAGAAGATTCTGCCAAATATCTTTGTCAAGTACGCTGGACCCGACGTCGTTGTGCAGCTTGAGGGACAGAAAGAGGATACCATCAAAAAGTATGAATCTGCGATTAGAAATCGCCCTGAGGAAGGCCAGTGGCTTTTTAGCGGTGCCAAAAATGTGGGTGTTTATCCCGTTAGCATTGACCCAAGGGCACGCTTCGAGTACTACATTGACCACATGGTCAACCAGTTCTATCTTGGCTGCGAAACGCCTCTGCCACGACTGTTTAGCACTCCAGGATTCACCGAAGCAAGCGCAAGAGCAGCCTTAGACCTGCAAGACATGCTCATAAAACCAGTCCAGCGCTACATCAAACGCCAAGTTGAAAAAGAAATTTTCGCTGTAACCGTTGCACAGGCAGGGCTTGACGCTTCTAAGGCGAAGGTTCGGTTGAGTTTTGGCAGTCCCGAAACCCCAGAGCTAAACCCCGCCGACCTCATCAAAGCCGCAGAGCTTGGACTGGTTAGGGCTGAAGAGTTCCGCAAGAACGCGGTCAAGTTTGGCTGGGAACTCTGGGATGCTCAACCGCAAAAAGCAACCAACGGCACAAATGGAGGTGCACAAAGTGGCTGATGTTTCGGTTGAGGATGTTCGGGATGTCTTGCACCTTTCTGAGGCTGACATTGCAGACGCTAAAGTGCTAAAAATGATTAAGCGTGCCCAAGTCACTTTAGGACTGGAACTTTCAGAAAACATAGACTATACTGACTGCACCGAACCTGAAAAAGAAGCCATAACCCTCTTGGCCGCCATTTATGCTGTTTGCTATTTGACTGGCGGTTCAGCAATCGGGTTAAACTTTAGCGTTGGCGACCTTAGCAGTTCAACTTCAGCCCTTCCAAGTTTAACAGTTTTGCAGACAGAATTTGAGCGTATTCTCGCTAGCCTCAAAGAGCCATATGTGGGAGGCGTGTAGTCATGGGAACAGTTCCTGAATCCTATTATCAATTCGTGATGGACTACGCGCCCTATGTTTACGTTATTCCGCCAAGTACACCTGACCCCGCTTTTGGTAAGGGGGTTTTAGCGGCTAGCTTTGCCATTGACTTTCTTTGTGAAGCCTACTCTGCCCAACAATTCGAGAACAGGAAAGCCGACATCTATACTAAAGTCGTGAGTTTAGCCGATTGGGTTCTAACCCAGCAGTGCCTTGACCCAGCGAGAAAGGCTTATGGGGGATTCAAAAGTGCAGAAGCAAGCACGTACTATTACAGCGTAGACGCCTGCCGAGTCATTCCGTCTCTTTTGAGGGCTTACGAGCTAACCGGCAATATTGCCTATTTGGATGCAGCAAAGTTAGCAGGCGGAACTTTCCTTAAAACCATGCAGGACCAGCAGGCCTACGGCGGCTTTGCAAGAGCCGTTACGATAGGGGATGCGTGGCTTTTGCAACTGGATGTCGAATGTCTCTATGGCTTGATCGGGTTGAAGCTGCTAGCAGAAAAATACGACATCCCAAACTTTGCCGTCTACAACAGCATCATAAGCAAGGCAATAGGCTTTCTTAGAGCTGGCTTTGAGGACCTTTGGTTAAACTATGACCCTGCAGATGGCAAGTGGCACAGAGTGGGCTTAACTGAAAACGAGGTCTACGATGACCCATTCGCCTATGCCCTTTTAGGTTTGTATGCGATTGAGGGTTGGAGTGTTAGCTGCCAAAAAGTCTACAACTCATTAAACAACATCAGGGCTAGCGCAAAGTATCCAGCTTATGACCCTGCAGTTTGCTGGGCAGGCTACATAGACGTTGTCAGCCGATTCTCAGCCTGCGACTACTACGACGCCGTCACAAGCGGCATTCTTTGGAGAATTCGCAGCAACCACGATAAGCCAAGCCTAAAGCTAAGCGTAGACGTCATCGGCAAACATGCAAACGAGTTTATGTTTTGGGGCGCCAAACATCCAGACTACAGCTATGTTGAAAACAAACAGGCCATGGTTACCGTTTGTTGGCTAGCCGAGCTTTTCTTACATTACGAGGAGCCAGTAACCCAATTCACAAAGATTCTGAAGAGCAAAGGTGAGGCGGTGACGCTTTATCCTGTGCGAGAAGCGGCTGCCACCGTGACTTATGGGGAACCTTTGGATTTGCTTGCCGTTGTTGCCTCACTCAAAGCTGAGCAAGTGATGCTGGAAGCGGGTTACTACCTGAATGACTACTTGGCCTTCTACACGTTCCTTCCCGTTAGGGTTCATGATAAGATTAGGCGTCAGGGCGAAGACTACGAAATACAAACCGTAACGCCCTTCACTTTTGCCAATCAGCGGTTCTACTTCAAAAGCGTCGCAAGGAGGCTAATCGCAAGTTGAGCGAAGTAGAAAACCCAGTCATAACCGTTCTGCGCCTCATCGAATCCCGAATAAGAGTAGTTAAAGACGATGGCGGCTTAGCCCGCGTCCTTTGCTCTCAAGCGAATTATGACCGGGAACTGCTCAAAGACTACGACGCCCAAATCACCGTATCCAAAACCTCGGAGCCCTGCCAAGCCCAGAAACACACCTTAGACGGAAAACTCAGGCGCCGCATCTACTCCCTCCGAACAACCATAACGACTGTTGACAAGCTATCAAGCTCAGACGCTGGCAGAGTTATGCGTGACAAAGTCCTTGAGCAGTTGCTGTTGATTATTCCCGAAAACCGCAACCTACCCTACAGGACAGTCTATAACTTTTACCCAACCGACTCGACGTCTACAACTCACAAAGCGTACGATGGGGCAGCCACAACCGAACCCGTGCCGTCTAATCCAGTCTGGACAGAATTGTCAAATTCTGAGTATGCGAACCTTTGGGGAAGCGACGACCTGCGGCACTCTAAAAGCGCAACTGGCAGTGGCGAGTTTGCGTTTATGCTTTTCCGCTTCAAAATCGGCGTAAAAACTGGTGAGAGCCATAATGAGCCACGCAAACAGTGTATTAAGCGTGTTTTATTGGCGTTTGAAGGTTTTGGGCTTGCTCCATCAGGAAATGGCGTCACCATAAAGGTCTGGGACAACACCTCAGGTGCTTGGGGTAATTCGCAAAGCGGCAGTTCAGCCACAGACGAAACCCTAAGCATCAACCTCACAGAAAACCTAACCAACTATGTCGATGCCGACGGCTACCTCTGCCTGATGGCAAAGACAACCAATCCGTCAGATGGGGTTTCGCCTGCCGTTTTGTACTGCGATTTTGTCCAAGCAACCGTTGACGTTAGGGGCATAACGTTCTGCGATATTCAGAGTTACCGAGACGTAGATGTAGTTGACGTGAAGCCGTTTCTCTACAAAGAAGAAATCGTAATCGTGGCTTGGCTCTTTGAGTCCATAGCTATCTCATAGTTACAGGTGAAACAAGATGGTAGACACCTATCATTCAGACCAAGAAAAATTCTACTATGTCACCGAAGGCTCTTTTGGCGTTGTTCCAGCGAGTCCAGCGATGCTTGGGCACTCCTGCAGCAACCTTGACCCGGACATAAACCCAAACAACATCAAAGTAGCAGGCACAGGCTCAGTTGACAATGTCTCCCTAAAACGTGGACTAAGACAACCGCTGCTAAAGCTCAAGTATCCCATCCCTTCTGACTCGCCCATCAACCTCTTACAGTACGTCAAACAGGAACTCAACACTAGCCTATCTCTGCAGGTGCTCTACTACAAAGACCAATTCGCCTTCGCCACCGACATCATAAGCTTGCTCTATAAGGGCGCACGCTTCAACAAAGCAACACTGACGTGCGATATTGACGGAATTTTGGAATGCGAAGCCGAGTTTCTAGCACAAGACATCGAAGTGGGCACAGCCAAGATTGCAGGTGCATCTTATACCGAGTATGCAGGCGCGGTCTCAGGCACCGAGAGCTACGTGAAAATCGGCGGGGTAGCTTGCGAGCGGATTACTTCTTGGAAACTGCAAATCGACAACTCATGCAAAGCTGTCCCAGTCATACGGTCAACAAACGGGCACCTAGCCAAATACATCACATGGGGCAAACGATTTCTGACTGGCGAACTTAGCTTCGAATTTGAGAGCAAGCAAGAAGCCGACGAAGTCTTAGCTGACACCGAGCAAACCAGCTTAGAATTTGGGCTTGGCGGTGCCAACAAAGTTGGCGTTGAGCACACCAAATGGGACGATTTTTCGTTACGCGGCAAATCTGAGGACCTGATCTACGCCAAGGTTCCTTTCACGGCTAGAGGACCGCTCACAATTTCATAGGAGTAAAAAACATGCCAAAAAATGAAACACGAATCTACGTGCAAACAATTGCTCTGATGAACCGTTTTACCAAACGCATTAGCCAGCTACCTGTGGATTTACAGGGTGTTTTTTTGGCTGATTTGGAGACGGCGATAGAGTCGCGTCTAAAAGTTTTGGAGAGGGCACAAGCATGAAGCAAGAAACCTTAGAAATTGACAACCGATTCGGCGAAGAATATCAGGGCAAGTACATCTTTGCAGAGATTACTTGGGCAAAACGCAACCGCATCATTCAGAAACATACCAAGTACAACAAGTTGTCCGGTGACGTGGAGAGCAGCGACTTTATCGAAATTCAAGCGGAGACCATTATGGCGAGCATGCATGGGCAACCCCAAACCCATCCCATCACGCTTGAGAAGTTGCTGGGTGAAGAAGACGGCATTCCGATTGAGCTTGGGGAGCTTTTCTCTAAGGTAGTCAACAAGCTAAACGGCATGGCACGGGAGGATTTGCGTTTTTTACTAGAGCAATTAGACGAGGAAAGCCGCACAGCGCTCTTGTCGAGTTTAGGCTATGTCAAAGCTTCGGGTGGACTCCAACCCAACTTGCCAAGCAGCCAGCCCGAACAGTGCAGGAGTTCTGCCACATCCTAAACGTTATGGACGAAATAGCCGAGGAAGAAAAGAAAAAAGCAGAGCGTGAAGCAAGACGGCACTAGAAGTAACCTGCGACATCCAAGGCGTAGAAGAATTCAAAGCAGCTATGCAAAAATTCGATTCAGGCCTACAGCATCAGGTTCATGGCCAACTGGTTAGCTGGGCTGCCAATGTAAAAGCCTCCGCTCAAAAGCTGGTTCCAGTCAGAACAGGCTACTTGCAGAGCACCATATACGCCAAGATTAGCGAGTGGGTTGCCGAAATCGGCGCAGACGCCACCTATGCCCTGTTTGTGGAGTTTGGCACCAAGTACATGCAAGCCCAACCCTACCTTTACCCAGCCATCCAAGGACATCTGCCCCAACTCGAATCCATCATCGTCTCAGCGATTGAGCAAGCTAAGGCGGAGGCGGGGTTGCATTGAGTTTTCGTGAGATAGCTGTAACGGTTCGGGCGGTGAATCGGGCTTCAAACGAGTTTAGCCGAATACAAACCGACGCTGAAGCCTTAGCGGCTAGGGTTAAAAGTTTAGGTTCTGCCTTGGCGGGAATCGGTGCTGCAGGCACAGCCATCGGCTATGTTGCTAACCAGTTTGGGTTACTTAGCGACTCTGAAATGAAGGTTTTCAACTCTGCCATGATGGTTGTCACCGTTATGGGCTTGTTTTTGCGCACCAGTACGGGCTTAGCTGTTGCTCAGAAGGTCTATTCTGCGGCTTGCTGGGTGGCGACGGTTGCACAAAACGCGCTTAACATCAGTTACGGAACATTTTTGGCGCTAACGGGGGTGGGGATTGCGGTTATTGTTGCGGCTGCCGCTGCCATGGCTTACTTTGCCAGCAGCATGAACACTGCCACGGCTAGCGTGCAGAACTTCAACAGTGCCACCGCTGAAACCTCCAGCCATACGCGCAGTATCCAAAGGGCAGGCGAAGCAGTGGTCACTTCTAGGTCGGGGAGCGGCGGTTCTTCGGATGCTTCTTTCTATCGGAGGGGTGTTGAATAGGTGAGTGTTAACCCGCCCGCTTTGACAATTGCTCTGGGTTCGGTAGGTATACCGCAAGCCGACGTCGTTGAAGCTTTGGTTCATTTGGGTGCCACAAAAGAAGTCAGTAGCTGGGAGTTGCGCTTGCAGAATTGGAATGGCAAATACAGCTCAAGTGGAACTTATCCGCTCAATGTTGGACATGACGGCTACATCTGCATTGGTCGAGGCGCTAACGTTCCTCAACTTATCACGACTCGGACAGAGAGCGTCAAGTTTCAGTCAAGTCCAACCGAGCACTATGCCATTGTGGCTGGGCGGTGCTGGGGCGAGAAGCTCTTTAGACAAACTGTAACTAAAGACTACAGTGGCTACAAGGGAGAAGCCATAGTCAAAAACCTCTTAGACTACTATTCAGGGTTAAGTCATGTCCGAGGCAGCACAGAACTCGTCGAGAACACCGACACAACCTTCACCGACCTTAAAGTGCAAGACACCCAAGTTTGGGATATTCTGCAGAAAATCGCTTCTGAGAGCGACAAAAACGGGGTTATCGGCTATGACTTTCGGACAGCACCTGATGGCAAATTCGAGTTTTTCCCAAGAGGCACCAAAACCAGCCCCGTCAGCCTAACCGACAAGATAGAGTCATACGAGTACTGGAAAGAAATAATCGCAATCAGAAACAAAATCACCATCTATGGCGCCGCTGACAAAAGCTCCCCCTTGGATAAAGCAGAAACTGTTGAAAGCCTCACGCCCCCAAGTGGAACCTGGACACGTTACGCTGGCGTTTCTATGACGCTTGATGCAACCAAAACCTACGGCGAAGCCACCAGCAGCATAAAACTTGTATCTGGCTCAAACTACTACGGTGCACTCTATCTTACTTTCAGTACACCGCAAAACCTCAACACCTACCCCAAACTCTACCTAGCCCTGCTAAGGGATGCACATATCCGAGCAGACGGATTCAGCGTTGAACTCTTTGACACCTCATACAGAGCTGCAGGGCAAGTTCTCAGCAACGTTAACGAAAATGACCCGTCCGCTTTTGCGCTTGACGTCGGCGGAGCGTTTGCGGCTAACTGGAGTCCACAGTCGGGCTTTGACTGGACACAAGTTAGCATTGTGCGAATCGATGGTTGGCTGGTTGATACTTTAACGTCTGGGACATTTTGGGTTATG
>JBNIDR010000033.1:0-11746 GCA_050108155.1 Bathyarchaeia archaeon
TTTTTTCAATGAAAAACTTTTTTTCCTCTTTCGCATGTCTAAGGCAAAAACAGTTTTTTCATGCGAATACCCTAATATAGCACAATAAGCTAGTATGAGTATTGGAATTCTTTAGAGAAAGAGACAGTCCAAGATTATCGCTTGCTTTTTCCTTAGACAATTCTAACCGCAATGTGGTAATCAGAGGGTAGATGGGCTGGTTTAGAAACCATAATTACTTAACTATGTGAGGAAAGAAAAAACGATTGTGAAATGTAACGAGTGTGGAAATACGTTCCAAAGGGAACGGATAGTTGACGGCGAAGTAGTAACATGCCCAATCTGTGATGGAAGCTTTAGGGCAACAGTTAAAGATGGAAAAGTCGGCTTCAAGGATTTTGTCTTCGAAGAAAAAGACCTCGGCGAATTATAAAGGTGAATTAGAATGAGTATGGAAAACAAGACTAACTTTATAATTGCTGTGCGGGGCTACAAAAAAACGGGGCAACAAAAAAGGGCAAACTGCACAGACATCACAGCGTTGGATAATATGAATAACAAGGTTTTGCTACGTATTATAGAGCCCCAAGACAACGAGTACATCACAGGCAACGATATCAAAGACCTGATAGAATTTGTCAAAAGCGAGAACTATGATAAAACAATTTTAGTCAGCAAAAAATTTACAGACCACGCAGTTGAAGAAATGACTAAAGAGAATATTCAGTTGGTCTCCGATGATTACATGCCACCGTTTGAAATTGAAGAACTTTATCTGGCAATAGTTAATTGCGCAAACAATCAATGTCAAAAAAAGTGCGGCAAAGTCCAATCATCAATCTTTGAATGTACAGAGAATAACTCGCATCTCTGTAGAATAAAAGCACTCGCTGACTCCGCCAAAGCTCATTTTGAAGATGGATCAGTGGGTTTACTCAAAAACGACTTAAAAGTCGCGTTAGCCATAGACAAATAATTCTAAGGAAAGAAAAACATGTCTCAACAACAAAAACAAATGGGATACCCTGAACCAGGCGACCTAGTGATAGCTACAATTCAAACCGTTATGGATTACGGCGTATACGCTAACCTAGACGAGTACAACAGGCGGGGTTTCCTGCATATCTCCGAGATATCCAGTGCACGCATTAGAAATATCCGTGATTTTGTGCGTGAAAACCAAAAGATGGTTCTAAAAGTTCTCCGAGTAGACACAGAAAAAGGACACGTTGACTTATCGCTAAGACGCGTTACAAAAAGAGAAAGAATTGAAAAAATCAAATCATGGAAGAAAGAACGCAAAGGCGAAGCGTTACTGTATACTGTAGCCGAGCGGGCAGGTTTAACTAAAGAAGAAGCCTACCAGAAAGTTGGAGCACCCTTAGAAGAGAAGTTCGGCCTCTACGAGGGATTCGAGAAGACCATAAAAGACGGCGTTGGCTTCCTTGTTGAAATGGGACTCAGCGAAGACTTAGCAAAAATAATCGCAGCAGTCGCTGAGGAACGTATACGAATCAAAACAGTGACAATCCGCGGAATCATAGAAATGCGATGCATGCAGCCTAACGGCGTTAAATGTATCAAAGATGCATTCAACAACGCCAAAAAAGGAAGACAGCCTAAAGACGCAAAAATTGAATTCTCCGTTATCGCCGCTCCAAAATACCGAGTTGAAGTCACAGCTGAGAATTACAAACGCGCAGAAGATATTCTTGACAAAGTAAGCGAAAACGTCGTTGCTAACATCACGAGTGCTGGCGGACACGGCACTTTCAAAAGGGAAAAGTAGCTTAGCGCAACGGATGGACAGCAAAAATTTGGGCTAAAGAGAGCCCCAAACAGCCCACCCAGCAGACCCCCTTATTCTTTTAAAGATCAGCTTCTAAAAACGGGCAATTTCCTTGGAGAAAGCAAAATACTATATGTGTCTCATCACACTTGTCTATTTGTGAAGGTTGGTTTGTTTGCTGATTGAAACTTTTACCGTCGGCATGCTGTCAACTAACTGCTATGTAGCAAGCGATCATGACACTAAAGAGGCAATCATCATTGACCCCGGCATAGATTACGAGTCTGAAGCACAGCAGATAATCGACTACATCGAGCAGGCACAACTTAAGATCAAATACATCATAAACACGCATGGGCACAGCGACCACATCAAAGGCGACATAGTTTTCCAAGACAAATACAGGGTACCCATCTGCATTCACAAGCTCGACGCCTACTTCATAGAGAGCGTAAAAACCGAAGGCGCCCCACCCAACATACTTCTCGAAGAAGGCAGCCGCATCCAATTCGGAAATGAAAGCCTAACAGTCATGCATACACCTGGACACTCAGCAGGCAGTATATGCCTAATAGGCAATCACATAGCGTTCACAGGAGACACACTGTTTGCAGGCGGCATCGGTAGAACAGATTTCCCCGAGGGCTCCATGGCTGACATGAATCGCTCGCTCAAAAAACTCGAAGAGCTACCAGTTAACACGTTGGTTTATCCGGGACACGGTGAAACAACGATTATGGGTGAAGAGAAAAGGGTTAACCCCTTCCTTAGCAACCGTAGCCCAGATTTGCTGTTTTAGGCGCTGCGTGTGTTTTCTTGGATTTCCTGCAGGGCTCGTAGACGCTTTATTATGTTTGGGTGGGTTGAGAAGATTTCCGCCAGCGAATCGCCTTTTGTTGGCTTCTCGGATAGTTTCTCTCTTAGCAGGTCATATTTGCTGCTAACGTTGTTTGCGTGGAGTTCTTCTGCGTCGTAGGCGGCTCTTTCGGGGTCAGCGATGAAGAGTGCCTTGTAGGAGGTATTGGTTTTTGCTTCGTTTTTGCTGGGTCTAAAGCTGCGTCGGCTTTCCTCAACAATGGTAACTAAGCCAGTTTGGAGTTTGTATGCGCCATTTTCCACGACTGAGGCGCTGTGGCGATCAGCATAATACTCGCGCAGACGGCTAAGATAGAGCGTAAAGAGGGTAAGTACCCAAGAGAACGCCATAAATGCGATGCCGACAAGGGCGCTGTTTCCGTTGCCTCCGCCTTCCCTTCGCTCGCCACCCATAGCGCCTGACCACATAAGCGACCAGCCAATATAGTAAAACAGGGCAGGAAGGAAAGACACCACCATCATAACTTGAACATCCCTGTGTTTAAGGTGCCCAAGTTCGTGTCCAATGACCGCTTCGACTTCGCCGTCGTCGAGGTTTTTGAGTAGTCCCTCAGTTACGGCGACTCTGTTGCCCGTCAAGGGGGAGCCGTAGGCGAAGGCGTTTGGCAGGGGAATATGTGAGAGCATGAGTTTTGGGGTGGATATGCCGCTTTTCTTGCTCAGCGACTCTACCATTTGGTGTAGTTTGGGGTTTTCGTCGCTTTTCAGTTCTTTGACGCGGTACATGGCGCCGACGAGGTAGGGCGAGAGAAGCCACTGACCCACGTTGAGCACAACTACAAGTAGCCCAACGGTTATGATGGAGAAGTAGCCGACGTATAGCAGGACTGCTGAGAAAACAAGTGTTGTTAAGCCGAAGATGGCTGCGAGAGTGGCAACCATGGAAAAGCGTAGTTTCCAAGTATTCATGGAAATCCCTTTTTACCCATTTCACGTGGGGCGCTTATAACTGTTATGCGAATCTCCGCTTATTTCAGCCTGAACAATGCTGAGTTGATTTTAGGGGCAGACGCAGGCTATAATTATTTGTCGGGGTGAATCGAGATTAAACTGTTGCCCATCGTAGTCGCCCAGCACGGATTTTATGAATAGACCAGCCTCGAATAGCAGTGATTCAAGTTGAGCATGTTTGTAGAGGCGAACTTTGTGCTCAAAAACCCTCACCTGCATAGAGACGCTGTCATTTACTATCCAGACATCGTTGAGCCAAGCGCCATCCTCACTGACGCTACGTTTCTGTTCTAAGCGAAAACTTGGATACTCTAAACTTCTCGGCGAAGCCGACCTGCCACGATATTTTGCTACGAGTCTTTCTCTGTTGAAAACGTCGATAAACAACTCGCCTTCTGGCTTGAGCACTCTTCGGATATCCGCTAAACTCTGAGCGTCCTCAGCTTCAGACAGCAAATAACCGAAACTCGTATCCATGCTAACAACCGCTTTAAATGCCGCTGATTTGAAGGGCAAATAGCGCATATCACCTCTAACCAACATGTCTGCGCCTCTCTGCTTAGCAATTCGGAGTAGCCGCAGCGAAACATCCAAGCCCACCACTTCGAACCCCGAGGAGGCTAGGGCAATGGTGTGGCGTCCTGAACCGCAGGCAACATCCAACACGCAGCAACCCGCAGGAAGATGGTTTTTGAGGAAAACGATTTGGCGCTCCGTGTAGTCGGCGTCGGCTATCTCAGCCCAGTACAAGCCCATTTCATCGAAAACGTTCCCCATCGCTTTGCCTCAACTTGAATAATATGTTGTGAGCGGGGGCTTTTAGCGGTTTGGCTTAAATATTGAAGCGCTAATTCACTAAAGGTTGGAGTTATCTGTGTTGACTGAGAAGCAGAATTGGCCGCATGTCTTTATGCTGCTGAAGCTCGCCGAGATGGGTGCTTATGGCAGAACAGCCAAAATCAGCACGGAGTACTTGGCGAATAAGCTGTGGATTTCTCAGCAGACAGCCTCACGTTACCTCATCGAGTTGGAGCGCAAAGGCTGGGTCAGCCGAAAAGTCACCCCCGACGGCAGCCTCATCAAAATCGAGGAAGCAGGCGCAGCGGAATTGCAGAAACTCTATAGCAACCTCAAAGTAGTCATGGAGAAAGCTTATCCGCCTTCAGTCACGCTGGAGGGCACAGTTTTTACGGGGCTAGGCGAAGGCGCCTACTACATCTCCAAACCAGACTATAACAAGCAGATAGTCAAAAAGATGGGGTTCACACCCTACCCCGGCACTCTAAATGTCAGGTTAACCTCTGACTACGACATCAAAACCCGCCGAGACATCGAAGCGTACCCCGCCATCGAAGTTATGGGTTTCCAAAACGAAGACCGCAGCTTCGGATTAGTCAAATGCTACCCAGCCATAATCGGCGGAAAAATCAAAGGCGCCCTAGTCACGGCAACCCGCAGCCACTACGACGCCTCCGTGCTTGAAATAATAGCGCCTGTCTGCCTACGCAAGCAGCTTGGGCTCAAAGACGGCCACAAAGTCAAAGTGGAAATCTCAACGCAGTTCTAAAACGGCGAATTCCTATATTTGAACTGTCCAGTCAAATCTTCCTGCGAGGGCTTTCTTGTTGAGGCTAGTATGTAGCCAGCGACTAAGCCGAAGGCTAAGCCGCCCAAGTGCGCCAGAATGTTTACGCCCTCGCCTGTGTTTATGAAAAACAGGAAAAACGCGTACACAAGCGCGCCCAGAATGGATTGCCGTACGGAGCGTCGGTCGTAGATGACGCATGCGCCGAATAATGCGAATATGGCTCCTGAGGCGCCGACGGAGATGAAAAATGGCCCGAACACCAGCGAAAGCAGGTTGCCAACTAAGCCCCCGATGAGGTAGATGCCGAGGAACTCGGGCAGCGAGAACATTTCTTCGCCCCTTAAACCGAAGATAAGCAGGAACAGCATGTTACCTACAAGATGATAAATCGAGGCGTGGATGAACATGGAGGTGAACAGTTGCCAGTATGCTCCTTCAAACACATACTGGTTGACTTGCCCCCACATGTAAACTACGTTGTCGCCTGTTTCCAATGCGTTGCCGCCCACTATGGCGCCTGCAATGTAGATGGCAACGTTTAATGCGATTAGAATGTAGGTGGGCTTGTATTTGGTACAATTCATGGCTTATTACCAGTTGTGTGCCGGGTATCGATTATTTTCTGTTTAATCTTTGTGGAGCTATCTAAAGTATTCTCCCCAAATTTGCCGATACGCACAACCGAGACGGGCAGTTTATGCTTTGAAACATATTCTTTGACTTCCTTCTCCATTTCTGCTTGATCCCAACCCAGCGCAATTACGTCTGGATGAATTTTCTCAATAACCTCCCCGATTTCCAAGCCTTCAATGCCCAAAACTGCCGCATCCACCACCTTGAGTGATTCGACGAGTGCACGACGTTGGTCTTCATTCATGATGGGCCTTTTGCCTTTAAGCCTCTCACAGGTGCTATCCCTTGCGATGATAACGACGAGTCGAGCGTCTACGCCGCCTGCTTTCTTTGCGTCTTCAAGAAACTTTACATGCCCCAGATGAAGCAGGTCAAAGACGCCTGAAGCTAACACTACATTTGCTTTTCTTGCTTGCTTGGCCATACAAAGTTCACTGCGCCCATCAATCGTAAAGCGTCAAGCAGCCCTTCACAGTAAGCCACCGACGTTAAACTGGTTTCAAGCTTGCCCTGAGCCTTATAATACTTTGCATCCTCCAAATAATCATGTGCCCAACGCAGAATCTCCGAAACCTTTGCCTCATCCACGCTTATCGGGGCGGGAGAGCGTGTGAGTTCAGCGAAAACTATCTCGGCTGAGCCGATGTATTTTGCTGCAAGTGCATCTAAGCTCATTTTATCAGTCTCCTAAACTCGGTTGGAGCACCAGCAAACGCTATAAGCGCGTCAACTTCCATGAAGTGCAAATCACTGGGAACTATGAGGCTGAAGGGCGGCTCACCGAAATCATAGTTGGGCAAGTTCTGGATGTAATCAGCCTTAAGCACTGGGTTGTCGCTGCCAGCCCGTGCAATACCAACGCCAACAGTGTCCAACGTGATTATTCCCAGTTTCTTTTTCTCTTCAATCAACATTAGCGACTGAATTGCTTCGCGAATTGAAAGGTACTTGTTTTCTGCCGCCCTCAAATCCAAAAGACACAACGTGTGCAACCCCATTTTCTTGTTTTGAGCGATGACATTATAGGGAGTCTCTGAAAAGTTATCTGCGAAGGGCACAGTGACGGTTTTGCCGAATTTATAATTATGCAGTCCAGAGAGGCTAACGATAGCGGATAAAATCGAGATTCCATGAATTACTCGGGTTTTGATGCCCATTTTCTCAGCGTCAATACGCAAGGTGACGTGGGTTGTGGCGATGAAGGGATCGCCGGGCACCAGAAACACCGCTTTGCCAGTTTTGGCGGCTTGCAAAATGAGTTTGCCGTTTTCTTCTTCAAGATCACGGCGCTCGATTAACTGTACTTTTTTTCCGCAAGCCGCTTCGAAGCGTTGCATGTTAAAGTCGGGCATGCGGCTGGTGTAGGTTTCCATGAAAACCGCGTCTGCACTTTTTGTTTCTTCTAAGCCCTTAACGGTTATGCCTCTGTCATCGTTTAGTCCTAGTCCTACGAATACGAGTTCACTCAAGCTTTAGCCTCGCAGAAATATTGGAACTGCGGCTTAAGTTATTTTTCTTTGATTTTGCCTTCTTTAACTAATTCTGCGTAGTAGCTTCATCTACTAAGCGTTTACTCATATGATTCCCAGCCTTAGAGTATAATTAGAGATTAATCTGCAGGTCAATTAGGTTTTTGCATAACACATATTTCGGCTGGAACATCCAACCAAACATTTATATGATTTACGTTGAAGAGAAAACCATGTAACCAAGCGGCAAGGGGATGAAGGATACGAAGCCAATTGCAAATCTAGTCAGAGATAATGTTAAAAATCTTAAGCCATGTCCCCACGGAGCAGAAGTTTATGGCGCCGCAAAAGAAACAGGAGTTAAACCTCAAGAAATTTTGGATTTCAGCTCCAGCGTCAACCCGCTTGGTCCTTCAGCTAAAGCCTTAGAAGCAGCCCACACAGCTTTTTCTTCAATAGCCGCTTACCCCGATACAAACTCAAACATCCTGCGGGAAACAATAGCGAGCCGCCACAGCGGCATCACCAAAGACAACATAGTCGTCGGCAACGGCTCAACAGAACTCATGTACCTCTTCGCCGAATGCTTCCTGCGGAGGGGCGAAAAAGCGCTTATGGCAGCGCCTACCTTCGGCGAATACGAAGCAGCGGTACGAAAAACGGGCGAATGCGTCAAGTTTGTCCGCTTGGGCAAGGACTTCCAAATTGAAGCGGAAGCGTTTAAGTCTGCCATGGCAGGCTGCAAATTATTATTCCTCTGCAACCCAAATAACCCCACAGGAAAACTCATCCCACAAAAAACGCTAACAGAAATCCTCGATGCAGCATTAGCGCAGGACATCCTAGTTTTCCTAGACGAGGACTTCTTAGAATTCGTTGACGACGAAGCGACGCTGTCGATGATTGGCAAAATCGACAGGTACCCCAACCTCTTCATCCTGCGTAGCTTCACCAAAATCTTCGGCTTAACAGGATTACGAATAGGCTACGGCATAACCTCAAAGGAAATCGCCAATGTGCTACTATGCGCCAAGATTCCGTGGAATGTTAACTGTTTGGGGCAGGCAGCTGCAGTAGCCGCCATAGAGGATCAAGAGCACCTCAAAGTCACCTTGGATTTAATCAAAAAGGAGAAGGCATGGCTCCAAAAAGAACTCTCCGCAATTGAATCATTCAGTTTTAGTCCACCCGATGCAAACTTTTTCTTCATAAACATCGAAAAAACAGGCTTAACCGCCAACAACCTCAAACACCGCATGCTAAAACATGGCATCCTAATCCGAGACTGCAGTTCCTTCGTTGGACTCAACGAATTCTACATCCGAGTCGCCGTTAAAACTCACCAAGAAAACGTTCAGCTAATAGAAGCGTTTAAGAAGTCACTGAAGTCGGTTTGAGCAACATGTTTGCCTTTGACTTCTCTTGGTTTGTTGACTCCGTCTTCATTTTTGCTTTAGCTTTTCTGATTGACTTGGTTTTAGGCGAGTACCCTGACCGAATTCACCCAACAATCGGCATAGGCAAACTTATCATCTACTTCAAAAAGAAGGCGAAAAATCCTAACCCGAGAGTTGAGAAAGCAAACGGCGTTTTGATGGCGGTGGCAATTATGATGATTGCTGCGTTGCCAGTCTTTGTTCTGCTGTTCTGGCTGAGGTCACTGCCTTTTCCATACGGGGAAGTCAGCTACATTATCGTGGGCGCAATCTTGTTCAAAGCAACATTTGCCATCTCAGGCATGGGGCAGTACACAAAACCAATCGCCGCCGCCCTAAAACAAAGAGACCTCGATGGCGCCCGCAAGTGGCTTCCCTACATCGTACGCCGAGACCCCAACACGCTTAACGAGCGCCAAATAATCTCTGCAGCCGTAGAATCCATCGCCGAGAGCACAACCGACGGCATAACCGCTCCATTCTTCTTCTTCGCCATATTCGGCGTGCCAGGCGCCTTCGCGTACCGAGTAATCAACACGCTCGACTCGATGGTGGGCTACAAGAACGAGGAGTACCGAAACATCGGCTGGTTCAGCGCCAAAATGGACACAATCACCAATTATATCCCCGCACGCATAACCGCGTACCTCATGGTTGCCGCTGCGTTACTACTAGGCGAAAACTGGCGAGAGTCATTGCGCATACTGCAACGTGACAAACACAAAACCTCAAGCCCCAACGCAGGCTTCACCATCTCCGCTATGGCGGGGGCGCTTGATATTCAGCTTGAGAAACAGGGCTGCTACAAGCTGGGCGACGATAAGGGACACATTTCGCATGAGGATATTGGGAAAGCGTTGCGGGTGATGACGTTGACGGCGGCGCTGTTTGGGCTGGTGGTTGTTCTACCTATTTTGGCGATTAGGGTATACATAGTTTAGAAAAGCCGCCCACGTTCCTTTCTGAATAATGGGGCAAACAGGATATTTTGTGTTCTGCTTGCGGAAAACTCCACAACCAGCCAGCAATCGACCCCAAACGCAAAAGCTAAATCGCTTTGTTACCCACAAACCGCTGGTAGTAGTTGTGCCTAGGCGATTCCCTGCAACAACAACTACTGGAAAAATCATCTCTTTGCGCAATCTTACTTGGGCACAGCAAATTTAGAGGTTAAACGTGAAACCCATGCGGTTTCTTTCCGGATTTGAACCCTGCGAACACGTTTCCAATGCCACAGCAAAGCAGCCACAACCCCGATTCGGATGTAAATCGACAGAGCCATCATCCAAGAATAAACGGGTATCGCAGTGAAGCCTAAGTTCAAGGTAAACAGCCGGGTGCCCTGAGGAATCAGCCATTGACTATAATACCATTGGACATCAAGCGGCAACCCAAAGAGGTACCTGACACCACCGTAGAATACATCGTTCATCAACGAAGCAGTCAAACCCAACCCGAGAGTGAGATCCCAGTTTCTGATGTTTAACAAAGAGAAACCTGCGAAAGGCAAGAAATACATCAACATAAGCCACAGGTGATAGCCGCTGTTTGCGCCTGACGAGGCTATGTCTATGTAGTTTATGAAGACCAAGCCGTAGATGACAGCGAAAGCAACCAGCAAAGCCAGCTGCTTGTCTAATGCGCCAGCGAAGCTAAGTTTCGGAAGATGTACAGTGGCACGTAGGCTACTTCGGTTTTTGGATGTCAGAGGTACCCACTATCATCTGCCAGAACCATGAATTTTAATAAATATTGTTTATCTGTAATCCATAAATCCAGAAGCGATTTACAACCGCATGTTAGTAGTCACCATGCGTATACAAGAAGCAAAAAGGCATCGCTAACTAGAAAGACACATTGTTCCAGCCACACGAAGTTTAGCGCCTTCCAGATACATCAGCACCGCCGTGTCGCCAGAGCGGTAAACCAGCGGCTTATCCAACGCCAAAGTCAAGTTAGGTTTTCGGAAGTCGCCGCCTTCAGATACAGCTTCAACTTTTGCAGTAACGAACTGCGCCCAGTGGCCAACATGCATGACCATACCTGTTTTGATTGGGGTTTGCCAATACTTGACCAATGAAGCGTTAACCTGCAATTTATTCGATGCTTTGACGGCGGGGTCGTTGGTTAACACGGTGCCGCGATCCAAATCCTCCACATCCACATTCTTTAGTGCAAATCCGACGCGGTCGCCCTCCACTGCCTCCTCGTATTCGTCATCATGCTTCTGGATCGAGCGCACTTGAGCAGACTTAGACCCCGGCAGAACATTTAGATTAGCGTGCTTTTTAACTCCGCCATAAACCACTATGCCAAGGATAACTGCGCCAACGCCCTTCACGTTGAATGCGTGATCAACCGGTACTGTGCCTACCGCTGCAGTCTCAGCATGTTTAACCTCCGCGGCCTCAGATAGAAGTTTTTCGCGGAGCATATTGGGGTCGTCTGTTAGGAACTCGAAACCCTCGATGCTTGTGCCTTTTATGAGAGCCTCAATTTTTTCTCTGGGAATGTAGTTGCGCAGTATAAAGTAGCCGCTTTTTATGCCGCTGCACTGCAACATAACCAGCTGCTCGCCTAATGTGGCGTTTAATTCGTCAACTACTACGAGGGCTTTGGTGGCTAAGGCGCATGCATAGAATAATGGAGCAAGGCGTTCAGGGTAGCGTGTAGGTTCGATTAGGGTGACTGTGGCTTCTCCTTTTTTGATGTCGTAGAGTGTGATGTCGGTTGAGGTGCTTTTTTTGGCGATCGCAGCGCTGTAACCCTGTACACCTAAAACTGCAACAGTAATGTTTCCCATGCTAATCAAACCTATTTATCTGCAATGTTGAAGAACACCATAAAGATAAGCGTTATGAACAATGTCTCCGCAGGACAATGGCTGAAATTACTACGAGCAAAAAAAGAAAAGTGTTAAGAAAGAAAAAGAAGCAAGTTTGGGTCTTGCTAATTCGCCACTTTAGCCTTAAGATCAGGATTCTGTTTTTTCAGCGCTGCATTCTCATCCATCAACGCCTTCATA
>JBNIDR010000034.1:0-5084 GCA_050108155.1 Bathyarchaeia archaeon
GGCGAGAAGGTAGTATGTCCAGATCGCTTTTTAATTTCTTCGTTTCAATAGATAGGTCATCTTTCAACAGGTTTTTTGCCGTTTCAACGCCTACAGGATCACTAAAACGCAAACCACATCGACGACAAAGCCAACGCTGGATTGGCTCTCCAAACATCGGTGAGTAGGTTCCATCGCGCCAAACAGTCGTAGTTTTAGGTCCACATTTGGGGCATGTTGGGTTTAGGGGGCTGGTGCCGGCAGAGCCGTCTGCTGACTCTGACTTACGAGATTTGGAACCGGCTTTAGTGCCAAATATGCCGTCTGGAGAAGGCTTAGATGTAAGTTCAGCCATTCCCTCCCCCCTCCCATTTTAGTTTGTACTTACGATTTTGTGATTGCCAAAAAAGAGGATTGGTTTGCCTTTGACGTCTTGCAGATAGGTTACTGGGAACATTTTTTGGAAGATGTCAAGGGCTGGCTGGTTCTCAAAGACTGGGACAGCGTATTGCGGCGCCTTTTCTAGGTGGTCTTGGCAGAATGGCGCGGCTAGTCTTGTTCTTCCGCTCTCGTAAAAGGCATAGCCGCATAGACCAGCAGTTGGGTTTCCGCAGACTATGCAACGCTTGCGATTCAGCCGTCTCCTCAAGGTGCTTTGCTCCTTACTTGAAGAATTGGTCGTCTCGCATGTTTTCGCTGATTTGGATAAAGCGGCGCTTCTTGCAGAAATCCAAAATCTTGGTTAGCAACGGGTCATTGCCAGCCGTGAACTCTTTTTTGAAGCCGATCCGTCCGGTTTGAACCCTTATCTCGATAATTCTATCGTTGCTAAGCAGCTGGTAGAAGCCCAATTTTTCTCCAGCATATTCCTCAAGGACATCCCAGTCCTCAATCAAATTAACCAATTTATTGTCACCTAAACATTCGCAGCGTGTGAATTCAAAAACTATCTGGCGCTTTCACGGAAACTCCTTGTAACCCCTCTGTGGGGAGTTTCCTTGTAGGGGGGTCTCACGGAAACTACCTAAAACAGTCAAAACAAGCACAGATAGTTTTCTTGAGGTTGATCGCGATTGCTGCTTTCATTGTAAAAAAACGAAATAAGCGGAAATTCCCACATTTATTTTGACGTGGAAGGTTAGCTTCTACTACTTGCCATCGGGATGCCCTTCAAAGAGACCGGATAAGATTGGGCGCCACAGGCAGTTAGACCCGGGATCAGCCAGCCTTCTACGTTACCTCTGCATTATTGTTATAAGTAAGAAAGTTCTTACTATTGCACGGTAAAAGTTATGGTTGAAGCATCCACTACAAAGGTTTCCTCCAAAGGCCAAGTAGTCATCCCCGCCAACGTACGCAAAGCCGCCAGCCTCAAGAAAGGCGAAAAAATCTTAGCCATAGCCATAGACGACACCGTAGTGCTCAAAAAAATCGTAGACAAATCCTTTGAAGAAACCCTAAAGCCCGTCTGGAGCAGAGTCCGCAAGCTGGGTCTAGTAGAGGCTGATGTAGATGCCCTCATCGAAGAAGCACGCACCCAAAGTAGTCCTTGACACCAACGTCTGGGTATCCGCATTGCTGTGGGGCGGCAAACCTGCAGAGGTCATAAAAGCTGCCGAAGAAGGCAAAATCGACATTTTTGCAAGTGAACAGACGGTTGGGGAAATCAATCAGGTTCTGGCTTATCCAAAAATCGCCAAAATCCTTCAAGCCGACGGTTTGCTTCATGAAGAGTTAATTGAGGCTGTTCTGAAAGTAGTAAAGTTTGTTGAAGTTGAAGTAACTAAGACAGTTAAGGTTGTACTGGAGCATCCAGCTGATGACAAGTTCATCGAGTGCGCTTTGGCGGCTAGGGCAGATTATATTGTTAGCGGAGATAAGCACTTGCTTAAAGTAGGCAGTTACAAGAAGACAAGAATAGTTTCTGTAGCCGAGGTTCTTCAAATTTTAGGTGCTATGTAAGCTCTTTTTCTGATGATACAACGTTTAGTAGGGTTAGCAGGATGTGTGCTGCCTGCTGATCTGTTGCTTGGCCTATGATGTCTTGGATACTGTTTTCCTTCAGAAACATGGCAAGGATCGCTTTAGCGCATAGCCTATAGCTTGCTGGAGCGCCCTTCTGATTGGGTTTTATCTCTTCAATAAATCCTGTTTCGGTGAGGTTATGCAGACGCTTGGTGAGGCTTGCATAGTAGGTTTCTTGGAGGCCTTCGTAGTGGGTTATTTTTTTGTGTATCTGTTTGATTGTTTGGGGGCTTTCTTTGGCGAGGACTTCAAAGATTGCGGCGTTAGCCCTAGCCGCTCGGTCATGGAACACGTCAAGCTCGGTGCCGCTGCTCCTGCCTGTTCTCTTATGCGCCAAAGTCTCTTGCTCTCCCCTAATCTTTGGAGCAAAGAAGAAGCCGTCGGTTCTAGGTTATCACGTTAACTCCTGCGTTTTTGGCGGTTTTGTCTGGGGCAAAACAGTTCTAGACTAGAAATGCCCTCGGGGAAAATTCGGAAAGGCGCCTTTAAATAGCAACTTTGCTAGCTTCATGTAAAAAATGCGGAGACGCAGACGGGTTGGGGTTGAATTTTGCCGAGGCCCAGTTTAGCGTTTTTCTAGACTAGAAGTGTTTTGTCGGGGTCTTTTCTAGACTAGAAAAGCAGCGCTTTCTCTTGTGCGGGTAAATGCGGCGGGCGTTTTCATTTCGGTTGCTTATCGATGAGCATAATGTGGGTTATGTTGCCTTCTCGGGTTGCCTTAATCTCCAGCTGCCGATGCTGCAGACAACGCAGAAAACCATGCAGCTCCCTCGGAAAACGCAGACAAACCTCCTCATACTCACGAACACCACGCTTCCCCCGCTTCCGCACAACATAAAAACCAACCCCAACCAAACCCCGTCACTTCCCCGAATCCCGCAGCGTCAGCAGCAACTCGGTGATTTGCAGTTTACCCTTCTCAGTAACCTGCACAACAGGCTCCGCATCAAAGGCTGGGTCATACACTATCTTAACAAGGCCGATCTGCTGGAATCTGCCGAGAAGCGGCATAACCTCGATTGCCCCGTTAAGCGTCTCGGTTATCTTTGACAACTTTACTCCCCGACTGCAAGCTTCCGTAGCTGATGCTTCTAAATCATCGAGCCGACCGAATACCGTGCTGTCCAATATCCGCATGTCCCTCAAGTGCCACATTTCGGGTGGTGAACGCTTAAAAAGCCAAAGCCCCAGCGACTCTACATGTCCCCGGAGGGTTGAGTGAAAGTGACCGGCGAGCATTTTATAACTTAAAGTGAACCATGTTACCTGTTGGATGCAGCATTGAAAACCATACGAGTCTCCGACAATGTACATCAGAAACTCACCCGCCTCCTAGGCGAGCGGATGGCTAAAACCGGGAAAACCCAAACCTTCAACGACGTAATAAACGACTTGATTGAGAGGAGCCAAGAGAATGCAGCCCGCTAAAAAGTACGAGTGCACGGTGTGCGGCAGAGAAATCTCCAAAGACGAATATGAAGATCACGACGGCATGTGCTGGGAATGCTGGGACGACCGGTTAACAGAAGAGTCAGACAGCATGTTTGATGAGTTAATGTAAAAAAGGGAGAAGCCTTATGTAGGCTTATCAGTCGCATAGGCATTTGTAGTCGCATTGTGTGCATTCCCAGCTTCCCTTCTTAGGCTCAAACGACGCCGCCTTAATCTTAGCTGCCATATCCGTGATTTCCGCCCGTACCGCGTCAATAGCTTGGTTTTCCGGTGTAAAGAACACTTTTTTGTTTGACCGCAAAAACCAGTCCCCAACCATCAATTGGCCAATGTCACTGTACATTTCTTTAACGGCTATAGCGTAAACCAGCAGCTGCATGTCCTTTTTAAGTTCATTCAACGATGATGCTTCCCTGCTTGTCTTATAGTCAACTACGGTGAGGTTTGGGCCGTCTCGGTCGATGCGGTCAATTCGGCCTCTGAGTTTGACGTCGCCGATTGAGGTTTCAAACCAGCGTTCAATATCAACCGTTTCTGATTTATTCTTAGCCTGCTCCTCGAGGAACACTTTCAGCACATCTTTCGCCTCGGTGTAATCTCTTTTTTCATCTATCTTTGACTTGTAGCCTTTGGGGTCCCAGAATTTCTCCAGAAGGCTAAAGGCGACTGTTTCGTTGACGGGGTTGCCTTGTTTTTGCATCTTGGTTAAGTGCTCGGCGATGCTGTGCAGGGTTGAGCCGAAGTCGAAGTAGTATCGGGGTTTTTCTGGGATTTTCATGACGTGGCGGTACTGGTAAAGTCTTGGGCATTTCTTGTAGCTTACAAATTGGGATACGCTGAAAACGTGGTCGTCGGTGACGGTTACGGGTTGCATGTCGAGTTGGTTTAGGGTTGAGTAGTCGGGTTCTTTTATTTTGTTTAATAGGTCAGTTTGGATGTTTATGTTTTTGTTTGTTGCTTTCGCGTATAGGAGTATGTTTTCTATGGCTTCGGTGAATTTTCCCGTTGTTAGGTTGGAGATTACTTGATGTATTATGCGGGTTTGGGTTTGGTCTTCTTTTGACGCGTATTCTTCGGCTATGTTTTGGGTGTCGGTTTGTTGGAAGGTTATGTTTGGGTTGTTTTGGTAGTTTATTTCGGTTAAAAATCTTGAGGGTTTGGAGTCTGTTTTGTTGTCGCCGAATCGTTTTGGGTAGGTGATGATTAGTTTTTCTTTGGCGCGGGTTATGGCGACGTAGAAGAGTCTTCTTTCTTCTTGGATGTGTAGTTCTTTTTCGTCGAATTGGGATTGGATGCCTTTGAGTAGGGGTTTTGGGATTGCGAATTTGTCTTTTTTGTATGTGGTTGGTATTCTGCGTTCGTTGGCGTCGGGGATTATGACTATGGGGTATTGCATGCCTTTGACGCCGTGGATTGTTGAGATGGTTATGGCTTGTTCTTCTTGGTTTTGTTCTTCTATTTCAAAGTTGGAGGCAAATGAGAGGTATTCGGTGAAGTCTTCGATGTCGTTGTCTGGGTAGATGCTGTTGAATTCTTCGGCGAATTCGTAGAATTGGTTTAGGAGTTGTATGTTTCGGCTGTTTTGGAGTGCTACTTCGTACTTGTAGAATTCCCGTTCAAAGAGTAGG
>JBNIDR010000034.1:5134-20819 GCA_050108155.1 Bathyarchaeia archaeon
GGTCGAGGGTTCGGAGGCGTTTTTTGTCTTTTATTATTGCGTTTAGGGTTTGTTTTACTTGGAGGAACCTGATTTTGTCTACCGCTATGCCGTTTAGGTGGCTGAATGCTTCATATAAGGATAGGTCGTGTTGGTTTGCGTAGCTGTTGAATTTGCATATATCGATTTGTTCGATGCCATAGTTGTGTCGGTTTAGTATTCTAACGATTTCTGTGTTGTACTCTAAGGGGTTGGTTATGGCTTTGAGGTAGGCGGTTACGTCTTTTATGATTGGTTCTTGGAAGAAGCCTGTTTCGCCTACAAAGTTGAAGGGTATTTTTTGTTTTCTTAGGGCTTTTATTATTGGTTCCGCGCTTGCTCTGCGTCGGCAAAGCACCGCAATGTCCTTTGCGGGATGCGTTTTTAGTTGTTCTTTGATGGTTTCAAGGATGTAGTTGGCTTGTGAGGTGTCGCTGGGTGTTTCGGTTACCGTGATGTTTTCTCCGTCGGGGTTGCTTGTGAAGAGCTTTTTTTGTGTACGTTCGGGGCTTGTTTCTATCAGAGTGTTGGCGACGGATACGATTTTTTTGGTGCTGCGGTAGTTATGTTCCAGCGCTACTTCCACGTAGTTTGGGAACATTTTTTTGAATTCGGCTATGTTGGTTAGGTAGGCGCCGCGGAATCGGTAGATGCTCTGGTCGTCGTCTCCTACGACGGTGATGTGGCCATGCCGCTGGGCTATCATGTGGACTATCTGCAGCTGTATGTAGTTGGTATCTTGGAATTCGTCCACGATTACGTACTTGAATCGTTTCTGATAATTCTTCAGAATCAACGGCTTGTTCTTCAGCAGGTTGTAGACGGTACAGAGCATGTCTCCGAAATCAAGCATGTTATTTTGTGACTTGTAGTCTTCGTAGGCCCTGTAAATTTTATGGATGTCTTTTAGGTAGTTTAGGTCCTCTTGGGCTTCCTCGTCGAGCTTTTCTTTTTCCTACATTTTGATGTATTGTTGTATGTCGTCGGGTGAGATTGATTCGTCTTTGCATCTTGAGATGAATTTCCGCATTTCCTCAGCTAACGTGTATGGTTCATGGTTAAATTCTAGGTGTTCAATGCCGAACTCGTTAATGTTTTTAGTTAGATAGACGAGTTGGGCTGTGTCGGTGATTACTTTAAAGTTAGCGTTAAGTTTAGTGTTTAAAATGTTGTCTTGTATGACTTGGTTGCAGAATGAGTGAAAAGTGGATATGCTCAAATCCTGGGGCGACTTTAGCATACCGACAACACGTTGCTTTAGTTCTTCGGCGGCTTTCTGGTTAAAAGCCAACGCCAAAATCTCCTCCGGCTCAGCGCCCCGCTCGAGTAAATAAGCGATTTTGCTGGCCACAGTCAAAGTTTTACCTGAGCCAGCGCCGGCTATAATCAATAGAGGTTTGCTTATTTCTTTTACAGCCTCTGTCTGCTGAGGATTGAGACTTTTAAGAATAGTTGACATTAGGGTAATCTCCTTTTTTTGGCTAGCCAAGCAATCAAGTAGGGCATAAGTTATGATTGATAAATTTCAAATTTAACTCTATTTAATTTAGAATCCAGACAGATACATGAAAGCAATTAAAATCCTTTAACCTTATGACTTAAATCCCCTCTAAATTTTCAATTAGGAAATTGAGTATGATTTACGAATTTTCGGTGAATATATCATAAGAACTGTGAGAAGGGATTGCCTAAAATTCCTTAGCCTTTAACAGAATATGTCTGAGGAGTCTTGACATCCCCTT
The DNA here is from genome assembly GCA_050108155.1 of Bathyarchaeia archaeon. Taxonomy (GTDB): domain Archaea; phylum Thermoproteota; class Bathyarchaeia; order Bathyarchaeales; family Bathycorpusculaceae; genus Bathycorpusculum. The sequence continues at coordinate 6,895 of JBNIDR010000034.1, forward strand.
TTGTATATTGGAACATCTCGTTTTTTCCATTGCTCCAAATATTCCAGCTCTTTCGATCATTCGTTATGTAGACAAAATAATCAAGTTCGACTAAGTCTAAGTCCCTTACTTTAGAAATTGAAAATGCTTCATCTGACCAAAAGCCAACTCCTATCTTTACTATTGTTTTCAAGGATTCTGGGGCAAACATCTTTTGGAATTCCTGCAATCCTTTTGCATATGCCGGGTCAGTTTTGTATTTCATTATTTCTTGAATATCACTTTGAACTGCAATCGTTGAATAAGGTCCTTTGTTTTCTTGAAGGCTAGTATATTTGTTTGGTAAAAAAGAAACGATGTCAATGTATTTCCGTGGTTGCCTCCTTCCGGTTCCAGGTTCTATTAATATTCTACGATCCGCCTGAGATCCAGGGTAACTTGCGGCAATTATCGTGTAACCATTAGGAACAAGAATATTGTGAATGCTAATGTACGTAACATCATCCTCCTCTAGAGTATTTCTCTCGATAATTGGAGTCGTTAGAGGATAATTATCAAAAAAGGCAGGTTCCTCATAAGATTCCCACCTAAAAATAACTCTTTTCTCTCCACTTCTGTCTTCGATTGCAAACAGAGATGAGTAACCAAATATTGTCCTCAGTGCCTTATTGAGTCTCGAGAAGTTATTTTGGATAAATTCAGTCAAATCAATAAGAATACTTTTTGACCTATCATTCTTATAACCTGCTACAATATTCATGAAAGACTTATTTCTATGAAGCCCAGAGCCTAAAGCGAAACAAAACAAATAGTTATATGGATTCGTCAAACCATTTAATTTGATATATTCTCGAATTTGTTCTTCTTCTGCAGTATCCTTGTACCATGCATCATTGTCTTCTGAAAGCAACATTTTTGAGACTACATTTTCACATATAGTTCCGTAATAAGCTAACATTCCTCTTTCTGGGTCCATTGCATGACCGAATCTGTTTAGTTTAAGCTCAAGTGCTCCTTTATTTAATATAGAGTCCTTGGGCACCCATTTTGTTCGTGAGGTGCATAATTCAGTCAAATCAATATCGGGTGTTTCAGTTAGTCGAGAAATCCAGCTTGAAAAGAAGTGGTCAGACTTTAATTTGCTAACTACAACATTCATCCAATCATTTGAGATATCTTCTTTGTACGCAAGAATTAAAATTGACTTCAAAAAATATTCAAAAGATTTGATACGTTTAGGGCATGATGGGAAATTTTCTTCTACTTCAACTACTCCCTTTTCGTCACATTTCCATTCAAAATGAAAAAAGGTTTTACCGTATTTTTTTTGGATTGAGACATAGGGTAAAGCAAAATCAAAATCAGTATTTCCACCATGTGCACTTGGTGAAGATTTGTTTGAGGGAGATATTTTTGCGTAGAAACAGTTGTTCCTAGCTGCCGCAACGAGTCCATCAAATCGTTGAAGCTCGTGGTCCTCTGTAAAGACTGCATTCGAAAACTCTACTAGCAATAATGGATATTCAACCCCGTTCTTAATGCAAGTAATCATTGCGTCAGGATCTTTCCAAAATAATATAGGCGCCGTTTTCTTCGAATAGTATTTACAATTCCCCTTCAATTTTACCATTTTAATGCTGTGTTCTCCGCCTATTTCTTTCAAAGCGTCGTCTATTATTGGATAAATAAAATGTGTTGCTTGCTCAAGACTTTCAAAGTATATTCTTACGTTCATACTCTTTAACGCCTACTTTGAGTTCCTTAATAATATTATATGTTCCTGCTTAGACTTATTTCTGAATGCGGGATTAAATAGCTTGCTTGCATAGCCTAAATTATAAGCTATTTTATCTTCAATTTTAAATCCATTTTTAGCTGCAATTGAGGCAATAATTTCGTCCCCTTTATAGAATTCTTTTCGTATTATCGAATCTCCGATTACAATCACAAACTTCTTCTCAGGTTTTAAGATACGGCTAAACTGTTCAAAGCATTTAGCCATATCATTAATGTAAGAGTCCACTGATTCTCCTTGACTAGAATGTCTTAGTCTTGAACCTATTTCATTGTACTTGGCCATTTCCCAATCCATTTTCAGCCAGAACATCCGAAGTTTGTGGTATAAGTAATAATCATAAGTATTTGCATATGGAGGTGAGGTGACAAGGAAATCAGCAATATTTTCATCTAAGAAATCGAGTTGCCTGGAATCCGCGTTATATACACTTACAGGGCAATCGCTTCCTTTCTGGTTAAAAACTGAAACTCTTTTTTCCATATCTATCAACTTTTCTTTAAAAAGTCTGAAAGGTTGCTTCGGCGAAATTTCTTTCTTGATTGCGGCATATCGAGTCTCACTTTCTTGATTAGAAACTTGGACTATTATGCATGAAAAGGCTAGAAAAAACAGGTCTCTAAGATCTTTGCTCACATCTGCCTTTATTATAGCGTCATGTATTACTGAAAGTTCATAAAGTATGTTTTCCTGAAACCAATGATCGCGATTTGGAAAATCTGGTACAACAAAGTCTTGTTGATAGGTAGTCTTTTCACTTTCGTCATCTGAAAACGAGCTTATTGTTTTTGTTTTTGAATAGCGTGCCAGCAACAATTCTATTCGTTTATCTAAGCTCTTTATGAAATCGTTAATTTTGCGCAATTCATAATCAGGTATTTTGGTAGTCTTAACTTTTGAGATAAACACCCCTAATGGGTGTATATCCGTCCCTATAGCCTTCCGCCCAAGAAGCTTGGCTTCAACCAATGTGGTCCCACTTCCACAATACGGATCCAAAACCGTTTCTTTTTCAGATGTGAACCATCTTATCATCAGATTAGGCACTTGAGGAATAAACTTTGCAGGAAACGGATGGAAATTATGCGTTAAGTAGGTTGTCTGTTCATTATTTAAGACAATTTTCATTATGTCTTCTTTATTTGGAAAAGTCATGCCTTTGCCTTCCCATGGTCGGGATGTTTCCTCAATACTACTAGGAAAGTGTGGTTGATATTAACATAGAAAACTGAAGGATAGCCAAGAAGCACCAATCGTCTTTGATCATTTTGATCCCATATGATCAAATCATGGTAAAGGAACCCCGCTTCCTGCCCAATACGCCCAATGTCGGAGTGAAAATCAATCAACGGTTTTCCATTCTTAGGGTCTCTGACATCTTTAACAACCCAAACATTGTATCCTCCAGGTTTTGTAACAACAAATAATTTTTTCATGAGTTCCTTTGTTGCATCAAGAAAAGCGTCATATGTCAAATTTCCAAAATCTTTTGAATCTTGACCATATTGTTTTACTACTGATTTGTTATCAATTACTAATGTTGACTTCTTATGAGTTTTTTTCCGATCTTCGACTGATTTTTGAATAAAATTTGCATAAGGTGGTGAAGTGAACATTAACTGAACACTGTCGGGTTCAACAAATTGAAGCAACTCTCGGCAATCACATTGGAAAATCTTGTGATGTAGTTCTTCAGTTAGAGTTTTTTGACTAAGGACTTTTTTTGCAATTTCTGCGAATCTTGGATACAGCTCAAATCCAATGCCTCTTCGTTCATTATCCTTTGCGGCAAGCAGAGTAGTTCCGACACCTAGAAATGGATCTAACACAAGGTCTCCTTTCTTTGTGTATATTTTAATTGCCCTTTCCACTAGCGCCGCAGAAAAGGTAGCTCCGTGTTCTAAATGATACCATTCTCTTGGCGAGCTAACTTCTCGTGCAGTCCAAATGCTTCTGCTTAATTGTGTCCATTCTCTTGGAGTAAGATCATTAAAACTGCGTCTCTCTTTGTTGTTTTCTTTATTGATTGAAGATTTTGTAATCTTTGTCATTTACCGCTCAACTCATGGCCGGAACACACTTATCTTTAAACCAACTTTTCTTGACCTTGTACTCTTTGTCAGCCATATTTTTATTTTTTCATTTAGGAAACTCTGCTTACATCCAAATGAGTAGTCTTTTCTCTAATTATGTGATCCGGCTATTTTTTAGATCTTCGATTCTTGAAGCACAACATTGTATGCCGCCTTCTAATTTAAGAGTATCCTACTTTCAAAATAGTACCTGTAAGAATATTTTCTTAAATACCGTTAATAGATAAAATAGATCCGGTAAGTACATTCATGAAATATGATAGTACCAAAGTATATCAAGTTGAGGAATTAGAATATTCAAAAAGTAACCTTAGAACTTACCAACTTGTAGAGGTTAGAATTCTCAAGGCTGTCGGGAAAAAGAAAAGAAAGCAAATAATAAATAAAATAATCGAAGACCGAAATGCAATTGGGTCAATTGAATGGTGGGCTAGGGGAAGTATTGTTAACAAGCCAATGTTTACTTTCAAATTGATTCTGATTTTCTGAATGTAGCAAATTAATCACCTTGAATAGGTGGAAAAGCATCTGAGGCAAGCAAATTAAAGAATATCAATATCAAAGTCATTTTGGTGATTTTCTAACCATTCATCAATAGCCTTCCTGCAAATTGCGGTTTTTACACCGAAGGTTTCTCTATTCTGTTTTTTTGAGAGCGCCAAAACGTATTCATTAAGTTTTTTTGAGAGTTCAGGGGGGAAATAAAGATTTAATCTTTCAGTTTTCGTTGTCATTAGAAAACACTAACATATTATCTCGACAATTCATAGTTAAATTTTGCTACCTGTGACAAAAGAGCATATATTTTTCTCCAATGGAAATGATGGGGTTAACACAAATTTATCTGATAATGATTGAAAATAGAATTTTGGCATATATACTTTTACTGAAATATTTACTTAATTTTCTTACCCTCATTTTTAGCAAGTACGATTTTTTCCACTTTAGTAATCTTTCGTTAATTTATGGCTTGAACCTATAGCCACAATTCAATCAAGTTTAGACCAAAAGAGATAGACTTTTGTTTGAGAGAGCATTGCTAGTGTCTTTATCATTCTACTGATTCTAGTATTATCAGCGAATTCGACATACCTTAAATAATCGGCTGTTTTCCCATATGGCTGATGGTGACTAGTTGCCACTTCTTTCTTGAAGCGTGGATGTTTGTTTGCCATAAAGGCAATTTTGAGGTAACTTACCTGTTTCTCGGTTAAGCTCTCAAGTTTTGATTCTACATATCGTTGGCTACCTATTAGCTGCAAATTAAATCCAAGCTGATTGAGCATCTGGTTTAGTTTTTTTAGGCCTTTACCTGATTCTTGTTTAGCTATTTTCTGCATGCCTGCCTTCTCAGCGAATGGGCTGTACTTTGCCATTACTGCTATCAGCTCGACGTATCGGGTGCCGACTAGTGGCATTGTTTCGCGGATGAGTTTGGCGCCTAAGCCTACGGTGCGGTATTTCGGGTGGATAACTACCCTGTTGATTATACTCAGTTGCTTATTCAACTCCTGAATAGTCATCCGAGGAAGTACCAAGCGTCGTCCAAAACAGGCGGGGGGCGGGTAACTGTACACGATGACGCCGCAGAGTTCCTCGCCTCGAACTAGGCGGAAGATTTTTCTGGGCACCGCCACCTTATGTCCGCGATAATGGAAGCTGCTGAGTTTTTGCCAGTCCGCCCTTGTGCCCTCTTCAACCCGCATTTCTCGGACCAAGCTACATTCGGCTGCTGGAGTGTTTGGGTAGTAGTCGATTTTGATTTCTTCCCCGAACCGTTTCCGCACAAGTACGCTGGGTTTGAGGTCCTCGGCTAGGTCGCTGTGTGTTGTTGCGGCGATGACTGCTTTGGCTTGTTGCCTTGCGATTTTCTGCAAGTTAAACGCGATAATCTTAGCTGTGTCTCGGTCGAGGCATGCGGCGAATTCGTCCATGAGCCACCATTGCTTGCCAGATTCGATTAGTTTGGCGATTCTGTAGCGGTATCGTTGTCCGTCGCTGAGTTGGCTGTAAGTGCGGAGGAATAGGAAGGCGTCGTTTAAGCCGACTTTACTAAGCAACTCCAAGCCTTCCTCGACGGTGGCGCCGACGGTCTCGATAAGGGGCTTATCCGGGTCCACTGCAACCTCGGATAGGTCAACGGCTTCGTCGCCCAAGTCTGCTCTGATTGCCCGCAGCAGGACGCTTTTTCCGCTGCCGCTGTCCCCCGTGATGTAGACAATGTCTTTGGGGCCAATCTTAAGTTCCGCATCCAAAACCTTGAAGCGTTGCGCTTCGTCAATGCCCAGCCCGAAGGCTTCAGCCACAACCAAACTCCGAGGCGTCAGCTTCGTGTGCGTCTCGTAGCTTATGTTGAACGTGAATTTGGCTTCCGTGCGGTCGTAGATTCGTCGGAACTGCCTTATCCGAAAGTCATTTCGTCGCCTCATTTCTTGGCTACCTCGGTATAACTGTTAGGAATGGTTCGGGTTCCATCTGTTGGGTTGCGTACACTGCTAGCGCGATGCTCCAAAACACGTCGTCGTGGGTGCCGTTGGGGTGGCTGTAGCCTATGGCGCCGTCCTTGCGCAGGTCATAGCGTTCCACGTTTAGCTCGGTGCAGAGGTCGCCCCGATACGGTCGCTCCCAATTCAGCAATGGATAATAGAACTGTCTATTCATCATGCGCTGTTTTAGGAGGCTTGCCATCTCTGATTTTCGGGGTACGCTAAAGTTTACGCCTTCAGCGTTCTCGATGCCCGCGTTCTCCATGTCTGCTATAATCGAGGGGCCTTCCCGGGTGAAGTCCACTCGGATTTTTTGGAAGCCGCCCCACCTGTCCTGCAGCGCCTTTAGATAACCGAGGACTTGGGCGTAGAGTGTGGGTTGCTGAAAAATCTTTAGATGCCGCAGAAACAGCCTATCGTTTAAGCGTTCAACCACCGAGAGCACGCAGTAATCGCGGGTTTGCGCTAAATCCAGCCCCGCAAAAAACTCGCCTTCGCAGCTGGCTTCGGGGTTGAACTCTTGCAGGTCAAAGCCGCAGTTCTTCACCGTACCAACGCAGGAAACGATTAAACTCTGAGCAAGCCACACGTCCTCATCCTCCGCCCACTCGGCCTCCATCTCCCGCCGCCACCTTGCCGGGTCATCCCCGAATTGCCGCTTAATCTTCTCAATAATCCCAGGTTTAAGCGGTCCGTCGGGTTCCAGGGCTTTTTCCCAGCCGAAATGCAGCCGCCCAAAATCCTCATAATCTTTATGGTTACACATCCTCCAAAACAATGAATCCGTATTAAATGGTGTGCTGCTGGCGGTTAGTTTGCCGTTGGTGGTGCCCAGCGTGAATAGGATGGCGTCGTAGAGGTCTTCGTCGTTGGCGGTGAAGTTGACTTCGTCCCACCAGATGCGGTGGAAAGTGTTGCCTCGGATGGTGTCGGGATTGTTTGGGAACGCTTCAATTACGCTGCCGTTTGGGAAGGTGATTTTGGTTTTTTGTACTTGTAGGCCTTGTTGGGGTAGGTTGCGGCAGAAGCCTGCGACTCGGCGTATGTTGAGTTTGGTTTGGCGCCAGCTGGGTCCAACGAAACCGATGTTTAAGTCGGGGTTGTTCCATGCGTCGGCTAGGTGCAGTGCTCCGATTCCCGTGCTTTTACCCGTCTGCCGCGGCCACCTCACCGCGTTAAACTGGAATTTTTCGTAGGATGCAATCAGTTCGAGCAGGTACCAGTAGGGCTTAAGTTTACAGTACTGCTCCAAAAACCGTACGGTATCCTTGGATGCTTCATCGACTTGTATCGACTCCTCAGTCTGCATTTGCCGGGCGTAGTCTTCCAGTGAGCCGCGGATTAGGTGGTAGTCAGGCAGATGCATCCGCCGTGGGCTTCTTGTTTTTTGCTGACTCGGCATATTTGCGTTCCAACTCCATTAGCCGCTGCTCCAACTCGCAGTAGTCAAAGTAGTCGGCGAAAATTTCCTTGTACACTTTCACTCCCGAAATGATGCTGCGTAACCGTAATACTTCGGATTGGTCAAGCCCGGGCTGCTCCAGCTCTTTTAAGGCAGCCGCCAACTTTTTTAGTGCCTCTTCAACGCTTGGCAACTCTTTGGGCAGTTGGAAAGAAGAAGACAATCTGCTGCTGTGCGCTTTGTTTTCTTCTTCTCTTTTTAAACCTAAATCGTAGATTTTGTTAAGCACGGCATCGCGGGTTTTAACCATGACTTTTGCGATTTGGTCAACGTTTTTGCCCTCTTCAAAGAGCATCCGAAGCTGCCGTTCCTCCTCTATATCCCACGGTTTACCCTTCGTCATGCTTTCTGCCCCACAAACAACCCAATTACGGTGCCGCTTAAGCCCGTGATGGAAGCAAAAATCTCTGCGTTCCACGCCCCCAAAACGACCAAATGCGCCAGCTCAAGTGCCGACATAAAGGCGGTCATGCCTATGGCGAATTTAACGCCCAAAACCAGCTTAGCCGCGGGTTCCTCAACGATAAGACGCCCCCGCTCAAAACGCCGCCTTGTCAACGCCCGCTTAATGAGGTCGGCCATCGACGCTTAACCTCCGCTGCGCAAGTGCACGCCGAAAAGTCCTTGGGCGATTCATGGAGCGGTGTCCGCCCATCATGAAACTGTTAACCAGCCTGCCTGCCGACTCCGCGGGAATGTGCTCTTTAACCAGAACAGTCACGCCCAGCGCCCAACCGACGGGTATGGCGGTGTAGTCTAAATCGAACAGGCCGTCGGCGTATCGGAAACTGTTTTGGGCAATTACTATGTGTTTTACGCGGTCGCCGATTAAACCGACAAATATGCCCCAGCTTTTCACGGGCACGTCGATGGTCATGCCGCTGCCGCTGCTTTTGCCCACGCTGGCGTCGCACCAGTCAACGGCGATTAGGTCGCCGGGTTTGATGTTTTCAAAGAGTTTTAGGATTTGTTTACTCATTTCTAAGTCACCTTTAACGTCTTGCCTTGTAGTTGCTCAGCGCGTCTGTTCGGGTTCGCAGAGCGTATATCCAGTCGGCCATCAGCTGCTTCTGATAGCCAAGATTCAAAGTAACCTCCAGCGTGTTGTTTTCTGCCAACAAATGATAGTCCACGCTTTTGACAAGAAAATTCACCGAGGAGATGCACTCGTTTGGCAACGTAACCTGTATCGTGTCGCCGGGCAGAACGGGCGTGGAGCCGTAATCAATTAGGGTGCTTTTGATGACAAGCGCTGTTTTAGCCTGTTTCTTGTAAGCCAGTATCGATTTGGCTCTGAGCATGCATTCGTTATCACTGCAGAGGTCCTCAACGATGTCCACGTATTGGCGTTCGCCGTAAACCGATATGCTTGAGGAGTCGGTTTGCATGTTGCTGTATCTTGCGCCGGTGAAGTAGAGTTGGCCATGCCACACTTGACCGCTCACGCCCGGAGTAACCAGATAAGCCGTTACGGTTACGGTGCGGATGTTTTCCCAGTCAAAATCAGCGGGCGCCGCCCACTCCGAAGCATGATTCAAGCCCACGTCTAACTGATAGGTTGACCAGTCATTGCTTGCGGATATGCTGTTAACTGTTGAGAGGTTTCGCCCGCAAACCCGAGAAGAAGAATCATGCAGTATAACCAGAAAACCGTCGGATTTCACCTGGTCATCTCGCAGCAGAGCCAGGAACAGTTTGGGGTAAAGGTTGCCGTTGACGGTTACGTTGAAGTAATAAACGGATACGGCGTTGTAAGCGGTGCCTGTGGTGTTTTTGACGCTTGAAGCAGCCGAACCATACTGCCGTGTGGCGTCGAGGGAGAGGGTGCCGCCGTAGCCTGTCCAGTAACCGCATGCAGGAGTAAGACTCTCAACCGTTTCATCCACGTCTGCGGGTGTGGTTTTAGTTGCTGCCCCATAAATCGTGACTTTATTTCTGACCGAGAGAATATCCGATTCCGTCTGTGCCTCTTCAATCAGCTCGTTGAGGTTGACGGGGCAGGTTTTGGCGCCTCTGTGGAAAAACTCGAAGCGACCATCCGGAGCCACCCTGAAATCGAAGCCGATGGCGCCTGCTTTGTCGCTGTCTTTGGCGATTTGTTTTAGGATTTCCCACGCCTGCTTATTCTCAAAATCCAAACGCGTAAACGTGGTGTCGGTGTCTTCAACCAGTTCCAGGGTGCCCCGTACATGCGGAAGCCCCGAATGGTAATCCAGCAGGTGCTTAACGATTTCCTCGCCCTTCATGAGGGCGTAGCTTTCGGTGACGTATTCGCGGAATAAGCGTTCGCCCCAGTCACGCCCCGAAACAGTAACATAATGCTCTGTAGGGGTTGAATGGAACTTCATGTTCTCGTTACGCGTCGTTATAAGCTGGGGGCAATTGGCGCCTCTTCCGAGCATGATGTAGCCGTCCTCGCCCAAGGCGATTGGGGAACCGGCGGTGCTGTATTTGCCGTCCCAGTTCTGCAGGCGATAGGCAAAGCTGCTGACTTCCTCAGTTCCGCCCAAATGCACAGTCAACTCTAAAATGTCATTTTTCTCTATCGGGCCGCCCGTTACCCCAGAGTAGAGCGCAACGATGGGCGCGGCGGGTTGGCTCATGTGTCCTCTACTCCTTGACGATAAATCGCCATGTCACCTGAGCGCACGATGCCCCGAGTGGTGGCGTTGGTTTGGGCGGCTGATGCGTTAAAGTTCTGCATGCTGGCGGTCGCGGTGTTCATGCTGTTGGCGAAACTGTACATTGCAACTGCGGCAGCCGCAATAACCGCTAACCCCACCCCCGTGAGGGCTAGAAAGGTGCCGTAGCTGATGTTGAGCGCGTTCTGTGCTGCGGTGGCAACCCAGCAGGCGGCGGAATACACTTTTTGGGCAACTGCGACGCCTACGCTGGTGGTCATGAAGGTGCCCATGACGGAAACAACCGTCATCGCCGAATTGAACACCTTAGCTTGGGCGTCGTTTAGGAGTCCGAATTGGTTGGCGATGTAGCCGATTGCCATACCCGAAGCGCCGATACCTGCTATGGCAGCACCCAAACTTTTAACTCGGGAACTTAGGGCTTCAGCGTCGGTTCTGATTCGGCTAAACTCATTGCTGGCGCGGTTAACAGCCCGAATAGTTACGGCGATTTCGCGAAAACTCAATGCTCCGCCTCCGCTTTTGCCTGTTTGATGGCTGCTGTTATTGTGGCTTCAAGTTGGGGCAGGAACTGTTCAACTGCTGGGTACAGGTAGGGATGCGCCTGCATGTATTTTGTGCCTAACTCTACAAACAATGCGTATGCGGCTTCGGCGCCGATTTCTGCTGTCCATTCTCGGATTTTTGCGTAGATGGTGCTTTTTAGGTAGCCGGTGCGGACGGGAACTTGGCGTGTTGCTTCGGCTTTGACGTCTTCAGCCCAGCTAGCCAGTTGACTGTGCACGTGACGCTGCATGCCCGAATCGAACCGCTGCATTGCCGCTTTGAATTCTTCAGCGCCGTCTACTTCGAGGGTTACGGTTAGTGCCGTTTTGCTTCACGCTCCGTTTTCCGTTTTTCTTCCTCGGCGATTTCGTCTAATAGGTTCAAGATTTGGCAGAACTCCTGCACTGTCCTTGCCGGTTGTCGTGCAAGTTGGGTTGGTGTCCATCCGAAGGTTTGGCATAGCCTGAACTCGACAAGAGCGCCGTGCGGTTTTCCCCGTCTAACTGCTCGGGTAAAAAACGCAAATCCTCCTTTGAAACGCCGTTTAGCCTGTTGACTACCTTCGAGAAGAGTTCGCCAAGCTCGATTGGAACTCCGTCTTCTTCCGCCAGCAGCTTCTCCAGCGTTATGGGGCGGGTTTGGGGTTGACCATGCATGCTTGCCATTATGGTTTCCGCCTGAATGGCTATGAAGTCGCTGCTCTCTACGTCGCCGCTGAGTCGGTTGTATCTGGTGTGTTTTTGGATTATGCGGTTACGTTTAGCCCACGTTATCTCCGCAAAGCTATAGGTGCCCCTGTATTCCTCGCCGAATCTGCCATCAAGCTCTATTTTTTCGGTGCGCATTCTCAATCATCTCCATGGTTGCAACCCTGTTTCTCACGGCGGTGTCGATGTCTTCAAGCACAATGTCCTGCATCCACTTGGGAAGCCTTAGAATCCGAACGCCGATTGCCTCCCACATTTTAAGCCATTCACTGCGCAATGCAGCTTCCCGAAGGAAATCTTGCTCAATTTTAGTTTCTTCCATTCTTTTCTCCTCCTGTTACTATGAAATCGTGAGCGGTCCTCTGGCCGTGAAGGATACTTTGGCGTAGATTAGGTCCTCAGCTTTGCCGCCTAAACTGAAATCGTCCCATTTCGTGTGCTCAACGGTCACTTTGTTTGCTCCGCCAAGCCCAAATTCAAGGCTGGACTGCTCCGTGTCGGCTAAGACGTCCTCGGCTTCCTGTTTGCTCTCAAACTCAAACGTGAGTTCACCCGTCAGCAGCCGTTTACCCCAAGTGAGATACTTTGCCAAATGCCCGTTAACTGACCGAATGACGGGAACGGGCTTGCACGAGTTGTCAATCTGCAGTTTCCAAGAAGTCACCCGCTCGCAGGTTACGCCGCCGATTTTAACGTAGCTCTCGCTTCCTGAGACCGCGCCCGCGTACTCGGTGTAGGATGCTCCCGCGATTTTTGCGGTTGTGACTTCGACGTCTTGAGCGGGAAACTCGGCTTCGCACTCTAAGATGCCGTCGATGTCGCATGTCAGGGTGGCTTTGTCAAATCTTGCGCCCTTGTAGAGCAGGCTGATGATGTCGGTTGCTGAGATGAAGTTGTCTTTGTAGTAGAGCACCTGCAAGGCGAGGCTGAGGTTGAGTTCCTGCTTGACGTACTGGAGCAGGTTGATTGGGGCATCGGACGGGATTGGATACTTGACTTTAAGCAGCGGCTGCCGCATTCCGCGTTTAAGGGCGGCAAGGTCGATTGAGCCTGTGCCCGCAACTCGGATGTTGTTTGGGTTAATGTCCGGGTCTATGCTGCTGCAGGAGTGCCCAAGCATAGCCGGATTAGCCGGAACAGCCCCGAAGGTGCCTTCCGTCACGTAATAGAATTTTTCTTGGTCGCTATGATAGGTGTCAACCATCTTTTTTCACCTGTTACTATGAAACGGCTATGGACTCAAACAGCCACGCCACAATACCAATCTCTTCCTTGAAGAGGAACGGCTTAACATCCACCACGTCAACATCCCGCCAACTCTGGATGTCGCAGAACGTCACGCCATGCACGTCAACGGTTGCCTGCACAAAATCGCAATACAAAACGGCAAGAGAAACCCCGTCAGAAGGGTTAGTTGTCCTTGCCAAGAGGTACAAGAAGCCGTCGTCGTTAACGTAGCTCGTAGGGCTAATGGTTAAAGTGATTGTGAGGGTTTGGTCGGTTCCCAAAACGCCGCCTTGCGCGTTGCCCCAAGCGCTGGCTGAGTTGTCCCAGACTTTTATGGTTACGCCGTTTCCCAGCGGCGATTGCCCGAAACCTTCAAACGCCAAAACAAGCCGCTTTAAACACTGCTTTCTCGGTTCATTACGGGCTTCGCCTGCTTTGGCGCCTATTTTGAATCGGAAAAGCATAAACGCGGACTCCCCGTTGCCCGTTGCGCTTTTAGATGCTCGAACGTCGTCGCTTCCCCAAAGGTTCCCGTACTCGGGATTTGAAAGTTCCGTCCATGCGGGGTTTGAGGGTTCGGGTTCTGTTTGGGCTGCTGCAGTGTAAGCCTTATGAGTTGCCGACGTTGAGTCCAACGGGTAAAAGTTGTAAGTTGTCCTGTAGGGCAGGTTGCGGTTTTCGGGAATAATCAATAGTAACTGCTCAAGCACTTTGTCGCGTATGACTCTGCCCACGTCAGCGCTAGCCGACGGCTTGTCCACTGTGGTTACGGTTGCCCGCAGGGAGTAGATTCGGCGTCTCAGCTTGCCGTCTAAAGTGTGCTTCTGCGTTTGACTGGGTTCAGCGGTTTTGGAGACGGTGATTTGGGCGTCGATGTCTTTGAGCAGTTCCCGGTCATAATTCGCCTGAGAGCAGAGGACGCGGGCTAAGCCTCCGTCGTCTTTGACAACTCTTAAGCGTGATTCTATCAGGCGCAGAATGGTGACAA
>JBNIDR010000034.1:20869-33992 GCA_050108155.1 Bathyarchaeia archaeon
AAGTTGCGATTAGCCTCCTTGCCGTGCTTTTGAAGTAGAACCGCTGATTCCCAAACGTGAAAGGCGTTACGGTTTGGACTTCGTAGTCTTCGCCCTGCCGCTGTATCTTGTCGTGAACCCTGACGGGCAGGAACGTGTAGAATGCCAAGTAGTCGCTGAGGTAGTAACCCGCTTCCAGCATCACCTGTTCAGCCTTTAGCGGAGAAACAATCGCCAACAAATCCATTGACTCGCCATAGGTAACTGTTGTAGTGGCTTCTCTAACAGGAAACAACGTTACAGTTTCGCCTTTACTGCCCAGAATCTGGGTTAATGCTGTTGCGGGTTCCTCATAGTTTAGGAACAACTGAGCCAGCCAGCAAACCGTCGCCATAGCCCACTTGTTCTCCACAAAACTGTAGTCGGCATGCTTAACGCCCCAAAACATGAACTCCCCCGTGTGTTTGCCGATGACTTCCGCGCTGAGTTTTAGGCTTGGCTTGTCGTGGCGGCTGCGAATTTTCCAAAGGATTCCGCTGGTGACGGCGTCGTAATAGTCGCATGCGCTGAAGCGGCTGACAACATCTATGTAACCCGCCCAGCACACTGCGGGGTCATAAGCCGGATACTTTGCGCTGGCACGGATATTGTTTAGGCTGTTGTAGACTTTTTGACAGCTAACACTCCAGCCCTCAACCGCATACAAACCTAAAAGTGCGTAGGCGAAAGGGTCATCGTAAACCTCGTTTTCTGTTAAGCCGACTCTGTGCCATTTGCCGTCGGCGGGGTCAAAGTTTAACCAGAGATTCTCAAAACCAAATCGGAGAAAGCCTAATGCTTTGCTCATAATGCTTTGGTAGACTGAAACGTTTGGGATGTCGTGCTTTTCGGCCAGCATCTTTAAGCCGATTAGGCCGTAGAGGCACTCCACGTCGAGTTGCAGAAGCCAAGCATCCCCAATCGTGACAGCCCTTGCGAAACCGCCGTAAGCCTGCTGGTCCTGCATAGTTTTCAGAAAAGTTCCGCCGGCTAGCTTTGCCGCTTCCAAGTATCGTGAATCGCTGGTGAGTTCATACGCTCTGAGCAGTGAGGGTATGACTCGGCAAGCGTCTACACTGTAATAATAGGTGCTGTCCTCTGAGCTTTGAAATCCGCCATAAGCCTTCCGTGCTGAATTAAGACACTGCTGAGTTAGAATCCAATCAGCTAAGCTTTCGATTTTGGCGAAGATAGCGGCTCTTCTATCCTCAAATTGAGGTGCACCGTAAGCTTCACAAAAAAAGTCGATGGCAAAGCTAGCCGCTAAAACACCCTTACCAAAAGACAAGTCAGGAGTGCTAGGTGGAATAACATAAACATAAGGCGCATAGTCCATTATGAATTGGTAATAGGTTTCAGGCACAATTCCCATTGCTAAGCGCTCCCCACGTAGATATCTTTAAGTCCGGCAAGAACACGCTGGAATTCTGTCTGTAAAACCGCTAAGCTTGGCAAAGTTGAGTTGGTACTGGATAGGTCCCCGACGCTGAAGTTCAATCCAACTGCTGAGCCTCCAGTCAAGTAGCAGACTGCATAAATTGCTGCAAGAAGCGTAATTGCCTCTTTTTGAGCATCCGTACAGTTCCCGGAGTCAATACTTAAAGAGATTTCAAGCTCCAAAGTCACAGCTGCACGCTTAATCATCTTTTGGACTTTAGCGTCTGGAATGTCTGATTCACCGACATTCAGCACATCACGCACGTCCTCAACATTTACAGAAGCCATTTTTTGAGTCACCCAAAAACGTCACTTAAAGTTCTAACCTTGATACCTTGCGTGTGAATGTTTTCAATTACTGTTGAGAAGTTTGCGACGCTATATTCAGTTTCAACGCTGGGCGATGTGACTATTTTGTGGAATACTAAAATCAAAAGTTCCTTATTGTTCAAAGCGTTGGCGACGGCAGTTGCAATCGCAGAGGTTGTTGTCGTGTTAGTAACCATGAACACTTTCAGGCGCATGTAATCGGATGGCGGGTTAACTTCTGGCGCAGTGGTCACGGTTCTGGCAGTGGTGAAGTATTTGCTTGTTAACCGTCTGATTATTGGGTTGTGCACACCGTTAGGATACGCGATATGCTCAGCACCTTTCGCATACCCGTTTCTCAACAGGTAATCCTTGATGCTGACAAGTTTGGCTTCTAAGCCTAAATCACTGTAAGCGTCAAATGAGCCGCTGGCGTGACCGCTAATATCCCAGCCGTGAAAATCCTGTAGTTCCCGCAGTTGTGCCGAGGTCATGTAGTTTGGGTTGACGTCAATGTACTCATTAATGATGTAGGCAACGCCCGGATAATTGTAGGTATCCATTTTCTTTCTTGCTTCAGTAAACTGGCTTACGAAGCCATCATCAAAGGTTAGAATGCAGGCTGCCTCTGCAGGGTTTGAATGGTAACTTAAACCCCCCAGCCAAAGAGTAGTTGAAACGCCATTGTTTGCTCTCATGTAGAATCTGAAAGCGTTTATCGCGTTTAGAACCGTTGAACCTGACGTTTCAGTAACCATGCTGGGAGTAACAGTTAGGATAAACCATTCGTTAGCCGGGATTAAGCTGGACGCGAACGTTTTGAAGTTAACAAGAACCCAATTTGCAGCAAAACCGTCACTTGAATAGCCAAACTGCAAATTTACAAGCGCCGACGGATTATCAACCTTCAAGATAATTTTGAAAACTTTGCCTGTTACATCAAGAGGTGTGCCCAGAGTTAGTTTTATGCGTGGAGTGTTGCCGTCTGAAGGACCTGTAAGCTTAAGCGATTGACTCCCACGAACATAATCAGTTGTGTCATCAGTCATTGTGCCGCTTGAAGTCTCTTTCACCCACCCGTGGCCTGCCTGAAAATTACTAATTACCGTTTCAACAGGACCCGCAAGGCGAGCATGTTTAGTAAAGTTGCCTCCAAATTTTGGTTGATCCATACCCAGCATGTTCATGCTCAACGGTTCTTGGCCTCCACAAGTACCTGAAAAACGCTTGCACTGCCTGCAACATTACTTTGAAAGCCAACTCGGATAAACGCGTATGAATCACTAAGCGCATGCAACTGAGAGGAATCTGCCGGTAAAACTTGGTTTTGTCCGTTCGGCAGAGGATCCCATTTTATGTTAGGGTCAATAGCGCCGTAAAACGTGTACTTAACAGGGTGGCTTCCTGAGTTGAGCGCTTGAAAAACGGCTTTGGAAAACAGGCGCATATCAAAAATACTGCTAAACTGCTCTGCATCAGTAGTTGCAACGTTATCGGCAAGCAATTTTTTGCGTTCGCTAACTTGCCCATTCAAAATGACCGTTTCTTTAGTTGAAGCGGGTAATGCAAATTCGCTCAATCTTTCTTATCCTCCAAATTGATCTCTTGTTTTTTGTTTTGTGCTGATACAGCCTTGTCTTCCCAGAGTTCCCAGCCAAATTTAACCGCGTTCTTACGGAACTCTTCCGCTCTTACCAGTCCCAATTCAGCAGCTTTGATTAGATCGGCAGGGACTAGCTCTGGCGTTTCGGGGTTGCCAAAATTTAATCGAACTTTAGCCTTGGCTGCCTCAAACCCGTTTTGGGCTACAATGACTGCGAAAATTTCTTTCTCAACCTGGCGTTTGATGTACCGCTGAACAGGTTTTATGAGCATGTCCTGTAAATCCAGCGCTGCCCTCGCCGATGCTTCCGTGAATCCTGGAGTGCTAAATAGCCGTGGGAGAGGTGTTTCGCATCCGAGGTAGAATTGGTTTACCATGTGGTCTATGTAGTACTCGAAGCGTGCCCGTGGGTCAATGGATACGGGGTAAACGCCGACGGATTTGGCGCCGCTAAACAGCCACTGCCCTTCTTCTGGGCGGTTCTTAATCGCAGACTCATACTTTTTGATGGTGTCCTCTTTCTGGCCTTCAAGTTGGACAACGACGTCAGGCCCAGCGTATTTAACGAAAATGTTTGGCAGAATCTTCTCTATCTTGGCTTTCATCCAAGCATAGGAGGGGCGCTTATCCGTGTCAACGGTTAAGGTGTGCAGTAGAACCTGCAGTAAGCCCACGCCGAACCCAGATGGAACATCGCCGTTTAGGCGCCAGTGGATTACAGCTTCGGGTTTTAGCTCGTTTCCAGCGTTGCCGCTGTAGGTGGCTTGGAGCTGGTAGCCTGTGACTTTGTAGGGAATTTTTAGGTTAGGTACAGAGCTTAGCCCAATGCGTTGGACTGAGTCAATCGGCATTCTCAGCATGTCGGCTAGCCGTTCGGGTGTGAGTTTGAGCCAGAAATCGTTGCCACAAGCAATCAATGGCTTGGCCATGTCGTTTAGAAGCCCGTCAAGGTTGACGCCTTCGCAAAACCGATCAACTGCCGCTTTAGCCTCGGCTGCTTTGTCGTATTTCTCGTCAACTGTGGTGTAGAAGCCCATGCCAACCGTTGAAGCCGCCAGCAGGTCCACGCTGCTTTTGCAGGTTGGGTCTCTGTCGTAAAGCTTCATGACGTCGGCTAGCGGAATGCATGAGGTGTCAAAGAACGCTCTATCCTTTGGGGATGCCACGCCCGAAGCAGGCGCATAGGAGAGTACTTCACGGATTTTTCTTAAGATATTATTCATGCAGGAATAACCTCAAGTTTTTTTGTTCCCAAAAAAGAGGGATGAAAAATTGTTGTTAGGCAGCAGCTTAGGTCATGGTCTGCTTTACGTTGGTCATTCGGGCAATAGCTTTGGAGCGAAGGATGCCAGCGCCAAACCGTGTGGTTCCACGGACGCCGTACTTACCTGTTTTGACGTCTTCCCAGTCTTCCACAGTAACGTCTCGGCGTAGAAGCATAACTGACGCCACTCGAGTGTCGATTGCATACATTGTTCCGTTGGGTACCAGAGTGCTTGATTGCACTGTCATGCCAAGTACGCTGCCGATGGTGCCTTGTGCGATGTCGGTTTCACTGCTTGGCAGGTAGACGGATTTTACGAATTTGTCATCGTTTAGCAGCTGGTGAAGTTGCATTTCGTTGACGGCTAGCACGTTGGGGCGCCAGTGTTCTCTTCGGACAGCCTCATGCAAGCTTAACAGTGATGCCCAGCTAGCGACAAGACCGCCGCCAGCTAACTCTGCGCCTGTTGCTAAGTCAGCGGCTTGAACTGCAGCGTACAATGCCAAGATTACTTCGGTTTCATTTTGTCCAAGTGCTCTGCCTACGTTGTCGACGGCTTTGCTCATAACGTTCCAAGTGGCATCTTCTAGGTATTCGCGGGACCATTCGTCTGAGGATTCGGCTAGCTGGTTAGTGTAGATGTCTACTGTCGAGGGTTTTTTTGAGCTTAGCCTTGTTACTGCGCCTTCTGCATAGCGGTAGCCTACTGCGCCTGCGTCAAGTGGGAAACGCTCCATCGCCTCAGAGGTTGGCATGACGGTGATGATGTTTCTGCCAATCAGCTCAGGCCATGCTGCATCAACCATGGTGTCATGCATTCTGCCAAGGGCGCTTGCCATGTCACTGAAGAAGCCTTCTTTGACTCCCATCTGCGCATAGCGCTTAAGGAATGGGTGGTCGGCTTTCTGCTTAAGTTTCTCGTAGACTTCGCGTTGGTCGTTTTGCTTTGCCATTAGAGCTTCAAAAAGTCGAGGTTTCAATGCCTATCACTTCTCCACATCGATGAATAGCAAGTCGCCGTCTATGGTTGTGGATTCAAGGGCGGTTCCGAGTTTGCGGTTGTAGAATATGGTGTAGGTTGCTGCTCCGCCTTCGTTGACTGCTTGGTCAACCAGTGGGGCTACTTTGTTGCTTCCGGCTGCGCAGACTGCTTTTCCGCGTGTTATTGCTCCGTTTGCTGTGACTTTTACTCTGCCGCGTTTAAGCACCGGACACATTTCCGCTGCCAGCACTGTTTTGGTTGCTATGCCTATGGCGTCGTCTCCGCCTGGGCTAGCCGAGACTTTATCGTCGGCGCTCAGGTAGACGGGTGAGCCTTTGGTGATGCCTGCGGCGGCTTCAAAAGATTCGATGATGGCATTTGGGTCGTCTGTTTCTCCTGCAGCCATCCAAGCTTTGCTTGTTCTATCAGTCATCTAATCAATTCGATTTTCTGTTTTGAATTTCCCAAAGTTCGTCCTTTGGTACTCTCCCTCATAGAAATGAGCATAAACACAGCTAGCTACCTCCAGCTTTCTGCTCTAACTGCTGAACCACTCTGCGTAGTTCTTGACACATACGTTGCGGTCCTAAACTCCAACTTCTCTGAACCATGGTCGAGGGTAAAACGGCTTCAACCATTTTGGCTGCTTCAGAGACAGCTATCATTTTAGGAGGATTCTTTAGCAAGCCACTACCCGGGACTTGTTTGCGCAGGTCCTCAATGGTCTTTTGCGCCTCAGTTAACCTGCCTTCTGTTTGGGTCAGTTTTTCTAAAACTTGCACGTTAGTCTCGGGAAAACCAGGCACTGCTACAAGGCTTAACTCGGCATTATGCAACCCATGTGGGACTTTGCCATCTACGAGATCGACGGCTTCGTAGTCTGCTCCGACGCTGACGTGCTGGATTAGGCCTTTGCGAATTTTCTCAGCGGTTGCCTCGTCATAGATTTCCGCTTCGTAGAAGAGGTTGTGGCCATCCCAATCGGTCTTTGTGACCTTGCCGATTGCGTTGGGAACAGCAACATGCTCGATATAGACCGGTGCATTAGCTAGCTTGCTTGTGAAGGCTTGCAGCTCCTCGGCGGTGTAGATATTGTGGTTTCTGCTCATGCCACTGCATATGGCTACTCCCCGAATACTCAAGGGTTTACCTGACATAGCTTCAAGAACTTTGAACGGCAAAAGAGAAGCGACATGTTCTCTAAGCCGCTTGCATTCTTTACAACCAACGCCATCCTGAGACATAACTAATCGCAGAAACAAGCCGAGACTAAGGATTAATGGCTTGAGAGCCTAAACACGATAATATCGCAAATACGACATATAGGTGATAGGTTATTTTTGAACGTCCGATTTAATGAATGCTAGCTTGTGACAGAGCGATAGCATAGCTGAAGCTAATCTGTAGCTTTTGGGTATCAATACCGCTTAGGTGTGGTCAATTGCATCTATGATAACATGTAAGAAATTGTCAAGACCAATTTTTCGAGTTTCAAGAACCTCAAGTGGTACACCGGTTTCTTTGAAAGTAATCTCTAGTTTTCCGCCGTCACCACAGGTATCCAGTAATACAGCACCCTTGATTCCGCTAAAAATCTTCGATAGCGCAGCGTCAACGTCATCCACACCTTGGGTTCTTAAGTAAAACTTGAAGTTTTCAAAAGAATCAGCCATGCCTGGTCCAGCAAAAATTAAGTTATGCTCTGGGTCGGATTCAAAAAATTTGCCTTTGCCGCCCAGTTGGCAGTCAATACAGTTAACAGCATCTACCCTGGCAATACCAAACTCATCTGCGAGTTTCTTCATTTCGCCATCTTGGCCCAAACACAAATTGCCATAAACCAATACGATTTTGCCACTGTGCTTTTGCTTTGTGTGAGCTATGACTTTCCGCAGATTTTTTTCTAAAACAGCAGGCTCTTGATGATAGAATTTACATACCCAGATCAGTTCTGCATCAAGTTTTCCCTCGGCTTGAAGCTGCTGCAGTTCTCGTTTTAACACACTACAGGAGATTAAACAGGGTTTAGGGTTGGGGTTCAAGTTGTTATCTCCGGTTGTAAGGATTCTAATTTTTTGATTAACTCAAGACCTCTCTGCGTAACGACATAATCTCCCTTTGTTGCTTCTTGTGCAACCAGTTTTGCAGCCACAAGTTTTCTTAAATGAAAAGCGAGGTGCCCTGCTTTTATGTTGGTGATTTTTGATAGCTCTGAGAAGCTCTTTTTTCCTTGAGTAACGGACGATAGAATGGTTAGTCTTGAGTAATTGGCGAGCGGTTCAAGAAAGTTATCGACAATAAACGCCACATCAAGATTGTTTTCATTTTGTTGCTTGCTAAGATCCTCGATTAGAGTTATTTCCTGATAAGCTCTTTTTTCACGTTTTAGCCGTTTACTGAACTCTGTAAAACAGTTTTCACAATTGCCACCCTTATTTTTTTCAATCATTAAATCATTTTCAGCGATTTTGTCATCAAGGTCCACTATTGCCTTTTTTGAGCTTGCTTTGATTGCTCTTGTGTTGTCCTCTATCTTTCCTTTGAAGTAGGGTAAACATTTTCCTCTTGTGGGGCAATCCGATTTAAGCATCAAAGAAATATTATCGTCTATTGTCTCTGCTCTTTGGTTAGCATAGACTTCAAGGTGATTCTGCGATAAGGTCTCTTCTATTGAGAGTAGGCGTTGCTTTAGGACAGATTCTTCAATTCGGTTCACGTCCACTCTTAGGTTCTTTATTTCTTCTCGCAGATTGTTTAGTAAATCGCTTGTGGCTTGGTCGGTTTTTGATGAGTTATCCATGCGGTGACACACATTTTGAGTGCTATATTTTAATTCCCTAAAGGTATATTAGAGTATCGGATATTTACGTATTTGTGATAAAAAATGGTAAATATACCAAAAGAAATAATGGACGTCCTCGCTGCACCAGACTCTGCTAAAATGATAGCGACAACAAACGCCGAAGGCCTCCCAAACGTTGTGCCAGTATGGAGCATAACCGCCGTAGATGCTGAAACAATAGCCTTCGCAGAATTATTCATAAAACACACAAAAGAAAACCTTGAAAGCAACAAAAAAGTTGCAATAGCAGTCTTCAAAAGCCCAATGTCAGGATATCAACTGAAAGGTACCTTTGCCGGTTTCCAAACTTCAGGGACACTGTTCGATAACTTTTCTGAAAACGTAAAGAAAGCCATGAACATGCAGATAAAAAGCGTAGGGCTGATAAAAGTAGATGCAGTCTACTCAGCATCTCCCGGTCAAGACAGCAAAAAACTAGCATAAAATCACAACAAACATTTTTCCACCCCTTTTTTACTGGGCAATAATTGGGTTCAACAAAGACAAAGATAATGTGCTGAATAACATGGTGGCTATACTCCCTAAATATGAAAATATGCTCAAGCGAGAAAAAGAAACAGTCAGCTATATGATAGATATTTACTGTAAGGACCACCATAAAACAGCTAGCGATCTCTGTCCCGATTGTAAACAAGCGAAGGAACTCGTTGTTTTGCATCTTACAAAGTGCCCATTTCAAGAAAGAAAAACCGCATGTGGAAGATGCGGCCTAAGATGCTATTCGCCTACTTCAAAGACTAAGGTTGAGGCGATTATGAATTATGCAGGTCCACGAATGGCTTTGCGCCATCCGGGTCTTGCGTTGCACCATCTATGGGATGCACGAAGATCACCAGGCAAATTAGAGACAAAAGAATAACAAGAGAGTATTACAGTGTACCAAATCAGCACATCTCAATTCAACTCATCCACTAGGATAAAAGTAGCCCTCTTAATCATAGCAACCGCCTTTTTAGCATATAGCATCTACTGGCTTGTCAACGGCATAATTTGGGGATATACACTAACAGACCATCTTCTCAACATCTCTCAAATTCCCATTTTTGCACAAAGGGGGCCCGCAGAGTTAACGGCAGTAGCAATTCAAGAGTACTGCTCTGTTACTAACAGCTTTGTACTTATGTTCTGCGGAGCATTCGCTTTCCAAAGCGTCGTTTATTATGTCAGAAATAACATGAACTACCTTCGCAAGCTTAGATGGGCGTTGGTTCTTTTGGCGGTTTTCTCGTTATTGCTCGTGCCGGCTAGCATTCATCACTTTCTTGGTGTCGCTTTAGGTTGGTATTATGTCGATATCTTTGTAGGGTTATCATACTTAGTACAAGCACTTCTTATCGTACCAACTCTGCTGATTTTGAGTCATAAATTGAGTACTGTCGAAAACACTTCTTCAATCAAGAAGTGGGCGTTAATCGCCGCACCAGCTTTCGTTTTTGCATTATACTTCAAGTACCTATTTCTCTGGGCTGACACGCTCTCACAAATGGGTCCACAAACACCAACAGTGGCCGTCTTAGTGGGCGCATTCAATTCGGTAGTGACTTTGGCGATTGCAGGTGCAATTACTATCGCGGCATGCTTTGCGTTCTATAAAAATAAAAACATTGGAAAACTTTTAACTGGAGTAGCCCTGATACTGGTTGGCGGTTTTTTCATTATATACTCTTTGGTTGCGTTTTTTGTACCAGTCTATGCTTGGTTTTGGTACCTAACCGACACATGGATGCTAACACTACCAGTACTTGGAGTAGCGCTCTTAACATTGACCCATAAATCAATTAACAAATAAAAGAGGCTTGAGAGACTGGATAAAATATCAAATGCATCACAGATCGGATTTCTCAAGCAACAAAAGATGCTCCAGCTCTTGCCCTCTGCTGTCACTAGTTTACGTTTAGTAACTTTGCCCTTCCTAATATTATCCTTAAGCACAGGACAGTTTGTTCTTGGTGCTTTTTTATTTTTTGTTGCGATTGCTTCGGATTTAGCGGACGGCCCATTAGCTAGACATTTCAAAGTTTCCTCCAAATTTGGGGCAAAGTTCGATGCTGCCGTCGATTTTGTCTTCATCTTGGGTGTTTTTCAGTACTTTGTATTCCAAGGACTTTATTCTGCTTGGATTCTGGGGCTTATTGTGTTTATGTTTGCGCAATTCATAATTACAAGCATTCTTTCAAAAAAGTTCTATGATCCCTTAGGCAAATACTATGGCGGTTTTCTATATGGCGCCATCGGCTTAACTATGCTTTCATTTGGGACAATATTGCCTGGTATAATTGCTATCTTGTTAGTGGGAATCACTGGGGTTTCCTTGGTCTGTAGACTCCTTTACCTATTTAGAAGATCCAAATAATTCTTTTATCGTTTAAGGTTCTTAGCGAATTCTAAATCTTCATGTGCACGTTCGAGTTTTTTAAGAGCATTCTTTCTTGAGCGAGAAACGTTAGGTGTTTCCATCTTTAACTTTCTGGCAATTCTATAATCATTCAGACCCTCAGCCTGTAATCGTAGAATCTGCCGTTCACGCTCGGTCAATGCCATAAGTTAGGTCTCCTCTTCAGAATCGCTGTGTAGATTCACGCCCTCGGCTAGCAAGTCTTTCTCTGATGCTTTGTAGGCGTCTACGCCAAAGCTTGTCATAGCCCAGCACCAACCCCGCCGCTAAACAACCATGAATCCAACTCTTTAGCCAGCCGCTTATTCATCCGAACGATTCTGCGAGTCACTTGATGCCGGGCAATCTTGAATTCAACAAGCCTAGCGGCTATGTCTTTAGGGAGCATTCCGGGAGCGCCTACTTCAAACAGCAGCTGAAGAATTGCCTTGTCAATTTCATCTTCACAGGCTGCCTCTTCGATAAGTGACTTCTCAAAGTGCAGGGAATCTTTCAGGCCAGCAAAGATAACCTTGAGCAGTAGCTTGATTTCGGCGACGTCTCGGTCGAGTTTCTTGTCCTTGGCAAGTAGGTACTTGAGTTTTCCAACCTTGTCGGCTTGGCTGCGCTTAGTTTTTGGCGATTTTTGGGCTGAAATTGGCATGTTTTGAACAGGTTCATCGTTTGCTTCCATGTCAAAATGCACACTCCAAGTTTTTCGCTCCATGAAGGCACGCCGCTTTTAGCACTCGGCAATCTACACCAAGCAACCGTAGAAAAGCAACTTCCAAAAAGCATGGACTTTTCCCATACCCTAGGCATACCGCCAAAATGGCTTTTGAACAGGTTTCCACAGCCAAAAATGCCCCAGTAGCCCTAAGAGACATAGCTGTTACCTCCATCAGCCGAAGCCTTAGCCACGCCTTGGCTGCCTTCGGGATCAGCAAGCTTGCATAGGACCTCGGCAACTTTGGCTAAGTCGTAGCCCATCTTATCTAGCTTGGTTAGGCTGCCTGCGATTTTCTCCAAATCGTATAGGACATTGCCCATTTGCCCCTCCAGCTTTTTAACGCGCTCAGGCATCAACAGATACTCGACTGCGGCGTCACGGCCAAGATGGTCAAGTTCGCCCTCGTCTTCTCCTGGGCTGTCATCAATAACCCGTTTCGGCGTACTCACTGTAAAATAGCGGTTCAGCAAGTTGGCGACTGGGTCATCGATGCCCAACTCATGACGCTTGTTAATCTGCCCCTCACCTAAGACACAGCCATACTTACTGGACAGACCTTTAGCGACTCGATCAGCCAAATTCTTAGCCAACGTCACAAGCTCTCCCGGGCTACGACCATACAGCGTCTCCACATGAACAATCCAAGAAGTCGTCGTATGCCTAACCTTAACGCCTTGCTCTAATCCCAAAAGAGCAGTCCAGTTCTGCATCTCTATCCGCTTAAAATCTGCCATCGGATAAACCCCCTCGCGTAAAACTGGAAACTTGAAGAAACACCGATGCAGCCGGAAGACGCCGCTGCTAAAGAGCACGCCCTCACATGATATGAGAAAGTTTTGACCTTTCTCGGTTAACTCGTAATCAACAAAGTTACTGCGCTTCAGTCGGCGGATTAGGCCTGCCTTTTCTATCTTTTTTACGTAGTAATCGACGTGTTGTTTGCTCCATCCACGGGCGCGACCTATCTTGGCAGGGTACATTTTGACCTCTATACCCTTGAGGATGGGTAGGACGCGGCTGCGTACAGTAGAGAAGTCAAATTTGACTTTGGACTTTGAAACGCCAAAATTTTGACTTCTATCAGGTTGCTCAGCCAAAAACTTAGCGCCTCCTGGATTGTTTAAAGTTGTCGCAGGCGTCAGAAGAAGCCACACTGCCTACTGATCTTCTGCCCTGCATCGTCGGTTCCGAGCAACGCCCACACCAAAAAACGCAATCCATACAGAAGGAGCCTTGAGAGAAAGCTTCAGGAGATTTAATGTTTGCACTAAAAACGTAAGATTGCCTTAAAAATAAAGAAAAAAAGGAAGATTTAGCGAAAAGAAACCTTGTTGGTATGGCGATATCGCCATAAGGTTGGGAGTCCGAATCCCACCCCCTGCACCAATATAAAGGAAAAGGCCTAGGGTCCTCGCGGGTGATGTTTTAGGGGTTTTTGGCTGTTAGAGTTTGCGTTTTCTAAAGACTTTAGCGCCTTCAAAGTCGGTAACGTATTCAAAGCCTTCTTCTATGAGTTTGCAGACTTCCTTCTCTGTCTTTGCTA
>JBNIDR010000035.1:0-6138 GCA_050108155.1 Bathyarchaeia archaeon
TGTTTTTTGTCCCTTTACTTCTCCTAAGCTGAAACTAATAATTACATTTTGCGCCTGGCTGCGAAACTACAGGGTATAGGCGGATTCGATAAGCTTACGTTTGTTGTGGATGAATGTCAAATCGGTATCCATAAGAATTCAAGAGCTGCAAATAAGCATTATTTTGCCGGTTATAAGCAAGAGTTATGTTGTGTTAACTTATGGCGATCATACGAAAGCATAATAGACGCCAAAGAGTAACATTACCCAGTTATCTTCGGCTTTAACATGTTTAAGTTGAATCGAGGGAAAAGGGTCACGGCGCAGACATCTAAATTTACTAAATCATTGATGTTCACAACAATCATATTATTCACATTTGCCTTTCTTTCCCCCAGCAACAACATTTTCACGGCCAAACCAGCAGAAATATGGGAAGCACACCCTCTGTACATATCACCGTACTCGGGCGCGTCAACCCCAATAGGATACAGCCCCAGCCAGATTCGAGCCGCCTACAACTTGCCCAATTATGGAGGAAACGGAACAACAATAGCCATAATAGGCGCTTTTCATGTGCCAAACATCGAAGAGTATTTCAACACTTTTTCTAACGAATTCGGTCTACCAGATAACAGCACAGGCAACTTCATAGTAAAAAGCATGGGAACTTCAGAGGACCCCAATTGGGCACTAGAAACTTGTTTAGATGTCGAATGGGCGCACGCTATTGCACCCAACGCTACAATTCTACTTGTAGAAGCCGCAGATAATCGCTCAAGCTCCCTTATCGACGCCGTAGATTACGCTACAAGTCAACCGGGAGTAGTTGCGGTTTCGATGAGTTGGGGTGGCAAAGAATTCTACGGCTGCACTTACTTTGATAGCCACTTCAACAAAATAGGTATAACTTTTTTTGCCGCTTCAGGCGATGACGGCGCAAACGTCAACTGGCCCGCTGTCTCATCATACGTAGTAAGTGTTGGCGGAACGACGTTATCTCTTGACAATTGCACAGTGATTTCTGAGACCGCATGGCAGAAGAGCAGCGGCGGCATAAGCGAGTATGTTTCCAGACCGTATTATCAATCGAAATATGGGCTTAATTACTCTGGGCGGGCAATCCCAGATGTAGCGTATGATGCTAATCCGTCAACGGGAGTGGCGGTTTACGATGGCACATGGCACAAAGTGGGGGGAACAAGCGCCGGCGCACCGCAATGGGCAGCAATCTGCGCCTTGGGGCAATCAGCAAATAACTACAACGTTTACGCTAGGGCGAAGGTCTCCTATAACGCTTATTTCCGCGACATAACCGAAGGAGTAAACAGTATAAACAATGCTACAAACGACTATGATTTAGTGACGGGACTAGGTAGCCCCTTAACGATTTACTATGGAACTCAAGTAAATGTTTACCCAACCGAAGGCGCCCCCAACACGCAACTCACAATTAACGGTAGCGCATTCAGAGGTTACTCAGTCGATATTTCATATCTGGACCCATTTAATTACACATGGATTAAAGTCGCCGATGATGTACCACTTACTTCTCAGAACTTTACATATACTATGACAGCGCCAGATTTTATGCGCGCAAACCCCAAAGGCGACAACCCCCAAATCTACGACAAAGTAATCTTTAGGGCAACAGACAACTACGGTCGATCCTACAATTCAACCACAGCGTTTACAGAGTACAGAAGGGGCTTAACTCAGGTGGGCAACGCAGTGGCCCAAGGGATCATAGGCAATAACAGTAACTTAGCCGCATCGGCCTTTGTTCAGAACGGAGGCGACTTGCAGATTGTAGGGAAGTGGTTCCGTCCTGGCACTGCGTCGATACTTTGGGATAACACAGAAATTACCACCGCCACCATCAATGAGAAGGGGCAATTTAGCGTAAACATTCCGGTTCCCCAAACGACACTTGGAAAACACACAATTGGTATAAACGATAACTCCACAACCTTCTTTGTGAATCTGACATGTGTGCCGTCGATAGCCATTGACTATACCGATGTATGGCATACATCAGATTTCAGCATCAGCATAACCGCCGATTCCCCAGTAAACGACATATTTTACCGTATAAACGGAGGCAGCACACATAGTGTATCAGTAGATGGACAACCTCAAATAACCGCTGAAGGCGCCGACAACATGCTTGAAACGTGGATTTCGTGGAACAGCCCAGACACAGGCACTATCGAAGTTCACTACGGAGCCATTAACGGAATTAAACTGGATAAAACTGCACCATCAGGCTCCGTAATCACTACGTCCAGCGTAACGCAGTCATCAACGATAACCTTGAGCTTTTATGCTTATGACGCCACTTCAGGAGTTACAGGAATGAGACTGAAGAATGAAAACGGCGACTGGAGCGGCTGGATGCCATACACTTCAACAAAAAGTTGGACCCTTTCCTCAGGCTACGGCGTAAAAACCGTTTATGTCCAGTACATGGATAACGCAGGATTAACATCGCCCACTTACAGCTGCGCAGTAACGGTTCAAACTCCAATTGAACCCTCGTCCAACCCGTTTGTTTCTGAGCCAACAGCAACACCGACTGTTTCGCCGACGCCTCCTGTGTCAGAGTTTTCGGTTTGGATGGTTCTGTTTTTGCTTGCTGCATCGTCGCTTCTGATTTTAGCGCTGGTTTCTAAGAAACGCTCAAGACAGACCAAAGAAAAGATTTAGCGAACCAAGAAGCAAACGTTTTGATAAAACAAAGCTAAAAAAAGAAAGGTCAAAGTTCTTTTAGAGCCGTCGCTTTCGGAGGACAATCATTCGCAATTTTCGGTCCTCTCAATGCAGAGCAAACAGCCGCCAAGAAGCACAAAATTGCGGCGATGACAAATGCAACGGTTAACGCTGACATGAACGGGTTTGCTATGGCGTTAGGGAAGAACGTTGGCTCATTTAGAACAGCCAGTGTTGCCGAGGAAAGGCTGGAGCCCAGTGAACCCATTCCCTGCAGGATTGTTGTTATGGGATTATATCCTAGAAAAGCTGCAAAGAGCGCTGAAGAAGCTGGAACTTGGCTGAATGCCGCTGAAACCTGTGCTGATGCGCCTGAGTTTGCCACTGCAGAGGAAAGCGCTGTAGGTAAGGTTGCGTTTAGCGAGATGATGATTATGGAGAAGAATATGGCTTGGCTGACTGTTTGGCCTACGTTCTGTAGCGTGGACCGCATTCCTGATGCAGCGCCTCGATGCTCTGCTGGGCAGGAATTCATGACTGAAGCCATGTTGGGTGACATGAATATGCCGTTGCCTAAGCCCATGACGAAGAGTATTATGGCGAATGGTAGATAATCGAAGTTTACTGGCAGCATCATGAAGGCCAGGAATGTGACTCCGGTTATGACCATGCCTGCGGTTGCGAAGGTTCGTGCGCCATGCTTGTCCGATAGCCAGCCGCTGATTGGACCAGTGAGTGCTACACCGATGGTCATTGGAATCATGAATATCCCTGCCCAGAAGGGCGCATCCTCGTAGCTAAAGCCATGCAGAGGAAGCCAAATGCCCTGTAAGAGCACCACAAGCATAATCATCACTCCGCCTCTTGCTAAGCTGCTTAGGAACGTGGCGACGTTTCCAGCTGCAAAGTTTCTGTTCTTGAACAGATCAAGTCTGAACATGGGGGCTTCAGCTCTACGCTCTATGAACGGAAACGCAACCAACATGACTGCGCCGCCCAGCAGGGAAGCTACGACCCAAGGGTTAGTCCAACCCATCGATGAGGTTCCGTAGGGTGTTAATCCGTAGGTGATGCCGAGCAACAGCAGCGTTAAGCCACCGCCGAAGCAGATGTTACCCCAGATGTCAAGTTTCTGCTTCTTCTTTATCACATGTTGCTCTTTTAGTTTCCAGTATGACCAGACTGTGCCTATTACACCGACTGGTACACTGACTAAGAAGACAAGACGCCAATCTATGACTGCTAAGACGCCACCCAAAACTAAGCCGACGAGGGAGCCGGCGAGGAAGCTGAGTTGGTTTATGCCCAAGGCTTTTCCGCGTTCATTTTCTGGAAAGGCATCGGTGATGATTGCTCCACTGTTGGAGAACAGGAAAGCTGCGCCGATGCCCTGAATAATTCGGAACACAATTAGCTCTATTGCGCCAAGGTCACCTGTATTGGGCGTTATAGCCAACAAGATGGATCCAACAGTGAAGATTGCAAAACCCAGATTGAAGAGTTTAACTCTGCCGTAGATATCCGACAGCCTCCCGAAAGTAACGAGCAGAACAGCGGTTACGATACTGTAGCCGAACATGATCCACAACATGTACTGGAAAGATGTGAAAGGATTAATCTGAATACCGTTAAAGATCGATGGCAACGCAATGAGAACGATGGACATATCTATGGATGCCATTAAAGTGCCGATTGTAGTGTTTGAAAGAGCTACCCATTTGTACTGTACCATAAACCCGTCTTCTATCTGTGATTTTTTTAGGCTAAGAAAAAATGGAAAATAAAAAGGTTGCTTGGGAACACGCTGGTTCCCTCGTCGTTTTATTGAGGTTTATGCTCTGTTTCCACTTGTCCAGCTGCATTTTCAGCTGCTTTTTCGTTGGCTTTGAGGTCTTCGTCTTTGACTCTGCGGAGGCGTTTAATTGGGTTGTACCAGTTCCATTTGCCAAACGCCGCCATCACCGCAGGCACCAAGTAAGTTCTAACCACCAAGGCATCGATGAGGATGCTGAAAGCGAATGCAAAGCCCATTTCCCGCATCATCAGGTTGCTTGATAGCATCAAGGCGCCCAGTGAACCTGCCAAGATTATGGCTGCAGCGGTGATGATTCCGCCTGTTTGCTGTATGGCGTGTACGATTGCATCGTTTTGCTTTTGTCCTTTAGCTGCTTCTTCACGTATGCGGGTGAGGATGAAGATGTTGTAGTCCATGCCTAATCCAAGTAGCAGCACGAAGAGTATTAGCGGTGTGATGAAGAGCAATCCGTAGCTGAAGGCTGATTGGAACACAAATATGGTGGCTGCGAGCGTCCAGACGATGCTCATCAGGACTGAGAGGACGGCGAAGACCGGCAGTATCAGCGAACCTAAGACGAAGAACAGCACTATACCCACACCTAAAGCCACAACAGGCAAAATAGAGTTGAATTCATTGTCGAAGTTGTTTCTCATGTCAAGTATAGAGCCTGTGGTTCCGCCTAAGTATATACCCGTGACATCAGCGGCCGAGTCATAGTTGGTGTGCAGGTATGTCCGGATGTCTTTAGCGTAATCCATCGCAACAGTAGTGTAGGGGTCATCTCTGAACTGGACAGTTATAAGCGCTGACGAGTTGTCGCTGCCAATTGCACCTATCATGCTGCTGTAGGTTGTTGAGTCAGAGTCGTTTGTTATAGTCTGATAGTCAACTGCGACGCCAAAAGGCATAGTCGGTGCTGTCACTTTATCCACGCCTTCATGTGAGCCTATGTAGGAGGATATTTCGCTGAGCGTCGCCATTTCATTCTGGTTAAAGCTACCGTTACTATACAGGATAGGCTCGGAGAACGTGACCACCACGTATGAGGGCAACATTCTGCCGCCGCCGAAGGAATCCGTCAGCGTATTCATGCCCGAAATCGATTCTAAACGGTCTGAAGCGCTTCCGATGATGTCAAAAGTCTGCGTCGTAGTTGCATAGACGTAGAATGTCGGCACCGTAACCAGTATAGCTACTAGTATGATGGCTTTGCTGTGTTTCACGGAGAAGTTGCCGCTTTTTGCGAAGTAGCCGCCCTTGCGGTTGTTTTTCTCCAAGATTGCTTTACTATACCGTTCAAAGCGTTTGCCGGAGTTGGGCCAGAAGATTCTGTCGCCCAATATAGCGGTTAACGCAGGCGCGACTGTTAGGGATGCCAACAAGGTAACTATGACACCTAAGCCGACTATTAAACCCATTGTTTGGAGCATAACCATCGAGGTCGTGGCAAGTGCAAGGAAAGAGATGATAACTGTTGTGCCGCTTGTGACGATGCTTTCTCCTGCCCACGTAACGGATTTCTTTATTGCCTCAGCCAGGGGTAACCCGTTGATTCGCTCTTCTCGGTGACGAGCAATAACGAATATGCTATAGTCTGTTCCCACCCCTATCAAAACTGTCAGCAGTACAGTTACGGTGGTGTAGTCAACTTG
>JBNIDR010000035.1:6188-18516 GCA_050108155.1 Bathyarchaeia archaeon
AAGTAGGGGAACACCATAGAAACACCCAGCCCTATACCGATAGTTCCCAGTGTGACAATGGGCGTAACGATTGAGCGGAAGAACAAGCCCGTCGCTATCACCAGAAGCGCAATGGTTATGGGCAAAATCAAATCTAAGTCGCTGTTGGTTGAGTTCATGTAGTCCTGAGAGATCGCATCTTCACCCGTAACCTTCACCGACGAAACAGCACCCGTGTCTTGGTTTAGCAGCGATGCGATGTCGTTTCTGATTGCTTGGACGTTGTCAACGTTTGTCTCGTTGAAACTAACGGAGATCAACGTGACATCCTGTGTGGGCGAGACGAAGGAGGTTACGGCTGTGTTGAGCGCTTCACCTATGCCGTAAGCGTCAGGATTCCAAAGGATGTTCGAAGCTAAAGTCTGCAGCGAAGTCTCGGTGGCGTTTTCGCCGAGTTTGTACACTGCGGCAAGTAGCTCTTTGGACATGCCGGATTCGTTTGCGACGTAGTTTATGGCGAAGTCGTAGAGTTTAGCGTTGGATTTTGTTGTGTTAGCGGTCAAGTAATCCTGCAGACTAAAGGTTGAGCCCACGGCGTTTGCGAAGTCTGCGTTGTCGCTGAAGTAGTCGTTGATGAATTTAGCGTTGGCTACGCTTGAGGCAGCTGCGGCTGTGCTGTTAATCCAGCTTGAACCCGGAGTGTTCGGCACTCTAGCAGCCCATGCAGAGTTAAAGTTGTCTAGCAGATGCGAGGTGTAGTTTTGGAAGGATTCTCTGTCGGCGTCTCTGAGTATAGTTTTAGTTTGGTCGTAGGAGACTTTGTTGAAAGTTGAGATGAAATCCTGCGTCATACCGTAGCTGGAGGGGTGCCAGATGATGTTGTTGGCTAAATCCTTGAGTGCGCTGTTGCTGGGGGATGAGCCTAAATTGTAGGCTGCCCAAACGAACTGTGTCGAAACGCCTCCTTGACCTGCCACGTATTTGATTGAGAAGTCGAGGATTTTGGCGTTGTTCTGCGCTTGCGTGTTAGTCATGAAATCGGTTAATGTGAAATTCTGAATTAATGCCGTTGCGAAGGCTTTGCTGGTTGGGTCAGAGGCGAAAGCGGTGTCGATGTAAGCCTTGTTGGTCATGCTGGAAACCAGCGCTGCCCGCTCGAACACGGTTAGCGACTGCAGAGAGGAGTTCTGGTAGCTTAAGCGCCATGCATTATCGAAGGCTGCCAGCAAGGGTCCAGTGTACTGTGCATAAGATGTTGGGTCGGCAGCCTGAAGTATGGCTTGGGTTTGATTGAATGCGACGTCGTTGAATGTTGAGATGAAGTCTGTGCCCATGTTGTAGGCGGTCGGGTTCTGGATTAAGTCTTCGGCTAATGCAGTAAGCTGCGCGTTAGTTGGGTTGGAGCCTAAGTTGTAGGCTGCAGTGATGAATTCAATTGAGGATTGCCCCGCTGAAGCGGCAGTAACGGTTTGGATGCCGAAGCCGACGAGTTTAGCGTTGGTTGCGGTTTGGTTATTTGCCAAGTAATCCTCAAGCGAGAAGGTGTTTGTCACCGCTGTCACGAAGGCTTGCTCGGTTGCGTTACTCGCCAGATAGGTGCTGATGTATAGTTGGTTGGTTTGGTTTGAAGCGTACGAGGCGCGGTACTGTGGCGTCCAAGATGCCGTGCCGGGATCCGAGAAGCTTGTGGTCCAGTATGTGTGGAATGCTTCTAGTAAATGTGAAGTGTACATTTGATAGGAAATCGGGTCGGCGGCGTAGAGGGTTTCTGCGGTTGTCTGATTTGCCACGGTGTTAGCTTGGTTTATGTCGCTGGTCGCAGCGTATGTTTGGCCCCAGACGTTGAGGTAGATTGCTGGGGTGCTGAATAGCATGTTGTAGGTTAAGTTTGCGTTTTCGATGGCTGTGTAGACACCTGCGTTAGCTTGCTGTAGACCTGGAGCAAGCATTGTGTCGCGTGTTTGGTTGTAAGCATTGGCGTAAACAGTCGAGTAAGCAGTTGGTACGCTGTAGAGTAATGTGTAGGTTTGGTTTGCGTTTGGAATAAGCTGGTAGACACCCTGGTTAGTCTGGCTGAGCCCTGGAACAAGGTTATCGTTGAGGGCTGTGGTATAGGCGACGTACCAGACTTTAGAGTAAACCGTCGGAACCGCGTAGAGTAAATTGTAGGTTAAGTTTCCGTTGTTATAAGCAAGATAAACACCCTGATTCGTCTGGTTTAACGCTGGGATAAGAATGGCGTAGATGCTTGTTACGTTCTCGATTCCAGTTATACTGGAGTCGGACTTGATTTTATTGACTAAATCGTCAAGAAACTTTTGCGTTTCAATCGACGAAGCGTTGTTGGTCGATACGACTAGAATAAGCGAGTCGTTTGATACTGCGCTTTTAAACTGGTTGGCGATTATATCGTTCGCTTTTCCAGATTCACTGCCTGTATCTGTAGAGGCGTTAAAAGTTAATGAAGTGTAACCTGAAGCAGTGACCACTACTGGAACAATGATGGCGAGAAGCAGTAGCCAAACAGCGATTACAACCCATTTGCGTTTTGTAATCAATCGGCCAAGCTTGCCGAATGCGTTAACTTTTCCATTAGACATAAGTAAACACCTAATTTTCGTTTTTACCGCGTTTATGTTAATTTTAATTCTTGGTATGGATGTCTCGGGTGCTCTTTAAGATTGACCCGAGTATACTCGGGTGCCAACATGAATATAAGAGTAAGAATCAATATTTTAGATATGCGCCGCCTAATCCTAGAAGTCTCGGAGAAAGAACTATTCAAAGCAGGCATAGAGTTGCCCCCGCTCAAGGAAATAAAATCCCTCGAGCTGCTCTATTTTCTCAGACAAGATCCCCAAGAACTAGCCGCGATTTCTCGGGTAGAATTCAAAGATTCAAACGTAAAAGCTGAAGACCTGCTAAAAAGAGGAATATTAACCGACGCTCAAGTTATCGAGAGAGAAAAAAACGGCGCCTACATCCTATTCGTCCGTAGCGGTTCCCCTACTCTATCTTCAGTACTAAACTACATAGGTATAGAGGGAGGCTACCTGTTTCCGCCACTGGGCATCGAAGATGGAAAAGTAAAGTTTTCTTTCATAGGAAACGAGGCTCAAATCAAAGATTTCATGGAGAAACTCGACGCCATAGCAATCCGCTACCATGTTGTTTTACTGGCAGACGCCAACTTCTCGCCGATTTCCCCGTTCAGCCAGTTAACGGAGAAACAGCAGACAGTACTGCTTAGCGCCTACAAAATGGGGTACTATGACATTCCCAGAAGGGTAACCACTGAAGAGATCGCTAAAAAACTCGGCCTCGTGGATTCAACCGTCGTGGAGCATCTGCGTAAGGCTGAGCAACGCATAATCAAGCAGATAATAGAGAACAAAACGCAATAAGTCGGTGCTAGCCTTCTTTGAGCACAACCGCATGACCGGGGCAAACCGCAGCGCAGACACCGCAACCGTGACAGAGACTCACATCGACAGCGGCTGGTTCATCGTCGGCGATGCGGAAAACTGCTTTAACGGGGCATTCTCTAGATACGGCGCATCTTTTGCATAAAATACATTTTGTTGGGTCGATAATGGCCTTCATACCTTTAAGGTCAAAGGTTGGCTTACCTAATCAATTTTTCCGCTCAAACGAAGATTTCAACAAAAATTTGATTTTTAGGGTTAACTTACTTTTTCTCGCTCAATTTCGTTTTTAAGCAGTACTTTTAGATTTTTGTGGCATTTACCACATTCAAACATCGTGTGCCCACATGAAGGACAAAAAAGTTCATGCTTCTCAAGCCGCTCCAAAAGCGCAAGCAACGCCAACTTATTCTGCAAGTCATGTTCGGTTTCCTGCTTAGGCAATTCTTCCTCAACTGGTTTTCGGGGCTTTTCTTCCCTCACAATCTCTTGGTAAACATGTGCAATGCTTGTTTTGCCCTCGCGAAGCTTTTGTTTCTCGTCTTCCGAAGCTTTTTCAATAATTTTCTTTCCTCTTTCTAGAGTCCGCGTGGATACACCGGCTCTTTTCGCTACGACTTCAGCAGCTTTTCCCTTAGAGAAGGGCTCAAACTCTGGCTCAGCGTCATCTGACGCTATCTCAGAGACTATTTGTTTTTCACGCCCATTCTTGCCGCCTTGTGATTGCCGCTTCTTTGCCAGCGCCTTTTCTATCTCCAGCAGAGGCACCGCCAACTCCACAAGCTGAAAATTGTTGAGGTGACGCCGCCTCAAGTTAGCTTCTATTACAAACTTTTTTTCTAGCAGTTTGTCCTCGAATTGTTTTACTTCAAAATCTGGTTCGATACCAAGTTCAGTGCATGCGCGGAAACGGTGGTGACCATCTAGAACCACAAGGTCCTCGTTTACGATGATGGGGTAGTGTTGTCCTTCAGTTCTTATGGATTCTTTGAGTTCAGCGAACTCTTCTTCAGACATACGGGGCAGAAGTTTATCGTATTCGGGGTTAAGCTGTAGATTCATTGGTATCTCCCTTAGTTTTAGTTGTTTTTATTATTTAAGATAAAGGGTTCAAATCACCCAAAAAGTAAAAACCGTAAACACCCCAAAATAGCCGTCTAGAGCTACACCACAAGTATTATTAGATGGCATGCACCCTAATTTCTTCTCAGTTAAACTAAATCTCATCATTGCGGGTAAAAACTCGCATAGTGCGATTAACATAATCAATCAAATAAATAATTCACAGGAGTTGCATATTTACGGGACAATCCCAAACCTTTACGATAAAGTACGTTGTACATGCTAGATTTGATATTGAAGGCGTAGTTGAAAAACCGGATGTGATCGGCGCAGTTTTCGGGCAAACAGAAGGACTTTTCGGTCCAGAACTGGATCTCCGAGAACTACAAAAAACTGGACGAATCGGCAGAATCGAAATTGACCTCCATTCTAAAAACGACCGCACAAACGGCAATATAACAATCCCCACCAGCCTTGACCGCGTTTCCACAGCACTCATAGCGGCCAGCGTGGAAAGTATCAACCGAGTTGGTCCATGCTCAGCCAAAGTTAACCTTGAGCGCATCGAGGACATTCGCGAGGCACGCCGAAAAGTCATTATCGACCGAGCAAAAGAAATCTTACACCGCTGGAACATCGAATCCATGCCAAGTGTAGATGAAGTCTACAAAGAAATCAGCGACACCATGAAAGTTGGCAAAGTCGAAAAGTACGGTCCAGAAGAATTACCTGCGGGTCCAGCTTTAGAAGGCTCAAAAGATATCTTCGTTGTTGAAGGCCGCGCAGACATCATTAATCTGATGCGCTGCGGAATCTTTAACACTGTGGCACTTGAAGGCGCAAAAGTTCCCGACTCAATCAAGAAAATCACTAAAGAGAAAAACGCAACTGCACTTCTTGACGGCGATAGAGGTGGAGACTTAATCCAAAAGGAACTCCTGCAAGTAACTAACGTCAAATTTGTCGGCCGTGCCCCAAGGGGAAAAGAGATCGAGGAGTGTAACTGCAAAGAAATCAATGAAGCCATAGAAAACAAAGTCGCCGTTTCAGAACTTAAAGAAGGCGCAGGCAGCAAATCGCAACAGCAACAACAAACGGCACCGCAGCCACCAGCACCAAAGAAGGCGCCGGTTGTTCATGAACGCGTTAAAGTTGAAGTTCCAGAAACAGTCGCCCAGGCAGCAAAGGCACTAGTTGGCACACTTGAAGCAGTCCTGCTAAACGACAAGCTTGAACTCATCGAGCGCTTACCAGTTAGCCAACTCGCAGAGAAGCTCCAGCAAATTACGGGTGTAGACACAGTTGTCTTTGATGGAATCATTACCCAGCGGATCGTCGACATCGCAGGCGACAAAAACATCAAACGCATTGTTGCTTCACGCTTAAGCGAAGCGGTTAAACCAGCGCTAAACGTGGAATTGGTAACGTTCCAAAACGTTATTTCCCCAGCCTAAACATAATCTGTTAGGCTTCTAACTTTTTGATTTTCTTTTGATTCTTTTCGCTGTAACTCTTTGTCGTCGATATTAAAGAAACCAAGTATCCTCGCTGCTGCAGGTAGCACCTGATTAGTTACATAGTAGTCAACATCTACTTCCTCTATGTTCGCGTAGGCGTATGGTTTTATTCGACTGTAAAGCGCTCCCTTACCAGGTAAAATTACATATCCTACTTTATCGCCAGCCGACAAGCGCCAGCCCTTCTCAAGGAGCATCTTGGCGGCTTCGACATGGGGCGCTCTGATAGCGTACTGTTTAGGGGGTTTGGTTAGGGTTTTCCAAATTATCAGGTCTTGCAGGCGGACTTTTCTGTGTCGTAGATCAGTAACGATTTGGTGCACGTACTCCATTGCCTTTTTCGGTGATTGTTCCCGTAGAATAATTTCCAGCACACGTTCTTGAACCAGCTTTGCTACTTCTGCCCAGTCACCTCGAATTACCTCAAGCCCAACAAAATCAATGCTGCCATCCAGCCGCAGACCAGCATACCGCTTTTTGGCTTCAGTAAAAAAGATACGCTGATATATATCGCTGATTTCGACGTCGAGTTTGAGTTCCCGTTTGATATCTTGCTGAAGTTTTTGGGCTTTGACTT
Source organism: Bathyarchaeia archaeon (assembly GCA_050108155.1). Taxonomy (GTDB): domain Archaea; phylum Thermoproteota; class Bathyarchaeia; order Bathyarchaeales; family Bathycorpusculaceae; genus Bathycorpusculum. The sequence goes on from JBNIDR010000035.1 coordinate 12,749, forward strand.
TGTCGTAATTAATGAATAAACTGTCAGTGTCTCCATATATCACTGTAATACCTGCTTTTTTAGCCATCTCAGCAGCCGAGACGATTATGTGCCTGCCCCACGCTGAAGCCGCCTCAGCAACGGGTTTAATGTACCATCGGGCACCGACCCATCCAGCGTAGCCGTAAGCTGCGTTAGTGAGGATTTTTACAGCTTTCTGACGCGCATCCAAAACTCGGTACTCTAACGACTGGGGATCCAGCGTTTTCATAGTATGGCGCACCTCGCCTCGCAAATCAATCAGGTAGCTGAGGGCTTCCTTGTAGAATCCTGGCGGTTGCCTGCGGAATCGATACCCTACTTCTGGTGCCGCGTAGACGCCTTCTTCTGGTTCGGGGTCGCCTGGCGGGATGTAGGTGTCGGGGGAGATGTTGTAGGTTATCATGATGTTGGGGTACATGGATTTGAAGTCTAAAACGGCGATGTTCTCATGCAAACCGGGCTTTGGCGTAAGCACTAAACCTCCAGTGTAGGTCTGGTATATTTGCTCTAAACGGTGGGGTACTAGTTCATCGGTTTTCTGCGCCTGCTTAATAAGGTACCACTCGACACGGAAACCTGTTGCAGCAGTCATTACATGGTCCAACGGTAAACTGGTTAAAGCAGAGAGTTGCATAGCAAAATCCAGCAGCAACCCAACAGCTCCATTGACTTCCCCTGCGCTGCTCAACCCGAAACGTAGCAAATCATTACGTTTTTGTGGGTCATCCCAGTAATCAGCAAATAGCAAACTCTCAATCACCACACCTTTAGCACCTACTCCCAAATGAGTAGCTATATTATGGAGCGTTTTTACCTTGACTTCGGGGAACATGTCGTTAAAATCAGCCAAATCAACGTTAGCCATGCCCGTCGTAGACACGTGACCGTAAACGCTTGTATGCGGCTCAGCTCCGGCACGATCAAAAACAAATTTTAGCTTATGTTTTTTGGCTCTCTTTTGCATATAGTTCCAGTCCAGTGTGTTTGCACCATAGCTGGCGATTATGTCGGGGTCGAACTGCTGGAGGTAACGAATGAATTCTTCGATGACGGGTGTGTCGTTTTTGTCATCGTCTGCAGTGAATTGGCGCGTTTCGCCATTGCTGGCTACCGTTGATATTACAATTATGGGGTTTCGGTCTGGGTTTGGCGAACCCTCGCGGCTATAGCATATCAAGTTATAGCTAAGCACTCGTAAGGAGGGCGTAACATTGTTTTCAATCATTTTAGGAGGGGAAACAGCGGCGTAAACTTGAGCAACCCTAAATACATCAGGGTTATGTTCTGGGATAGCTTCGACTTGGTGCCAGCTACAGGGAACAATACCATTGGTGATGAGGTAACGCATTGAAAAGCGTAAATCGTCTTCTATACAGTCTGCGACACCGTCGAGTTTACGTAGTTGTTTAGCCAGTTTGCTTATTTCAGCGGTTGCGCAGCTTACTTTTATTGTGTTTACAGGTTTTCCAAAGAAGCACTTTGAAACTATTTCTACTGCGGCAACTGCGTCTCCGCCTATCCGTTTGATTTCCTCTAAAACCCGCGGGGCGCTAGCTCCACCGTGTAGCATAGCGTAAAAGTAAGCTTTGAAATTTCTGTCCACAACGAGCACGCGGTTGCCTGCCTCGTCGAGGCCCCATAGCTGAAGCTCCGTATTGTTTTCTCTTGTATTAGTGTTTATGTCTAGGAGCCAAAAAACCAGCTTCAAAGCTATGCCACATTAAACAGTAGAACAGTAGCGGCTTTTAACTTTTAAAATTTAAAACATATAGAGATTGGATTAAAAGGGCACAATAAATGAAGCGTCTATATTGTATTTTTTGAGACTTTCACTTGTTTATACTGCATACTAAATTCTTGATAACATTTTGCTAAATCAAAATATGCGTCCTTTGATGGCTCAAAAGCTGTGTGTAATCGGCAATTCTCGCAGAAAATAATGACGGCGCTCTCGTAGGTTTTTCTGTGAATTGACAAAGATGATGCTCCACATTTTGGGCAAACAAACAACGCATTTTCCTTTGCAAACACCTACTCCTCACCCCAAAGAGTTTTCAAGAATAAGACGCTTTTAATATTTTTCGTATTTTTTACAAAAATGTATGTACAAATAGTCCGTTAGTAGTGAAAATGAAGTTGTTGTTTGGTGCCTTCTCGTATGCTAAGGGGCGGTGAGGTATTGTGGATTTACCTACACTGAAAAGGGAAAAAGGAAAGAGGGAGGCTAGTTCAGGTTTACTATACCTACGGGGGTTAGATCAGATAGGCTGTTGAGTTTAACTTCGCTGTTGGAGATTGTATAGAGCACATTACCAATGTAGAGTGAGCGGGTAATCCAGCTGTTTTGGGTACTGTAGTAGTCATTTGGGTTTTGGAGGTAGCCGTCGACGCCCAAGAGTGCCGAGTCAAGGTGTGTGATTGTGCCCTTTAAGACGAAACCGCCCTCAACACTTAGGCTATAGACGTATGCACCTTGCCAAACTGTTCTGCCATAAGCGGATGGGTCGGATTGTCTGTTTGCATCGCTGACAATTGCCAAGCTAACTGGAATTACAAGCAGGTTTTTGGATTTGTCGAATAGGAACGAATGGGGGTCAGTCAGCGCAGGCGAGTTAGTGCCTCTGTTGCCTATGGTGATGTTGGAGAGTTGGATAGGGCTGTTCACGTTGCTTACGTCAAACAGTGAAAGCTTAAGTCCTTGATACCATGCGAAGTCAGGCTGGTCGGATTCGACTGTTTCTTTGCCGACGCCTATTAGGTGGGTTTGGTCGTAGGGGTGCAGATAATCGGAGTAACCGGGGATTTTGAGTTCACCGAGTAGTGTTGGATTTGTTGATTGACTAAGGTCAATAACAAAGAGTGGGTCAGTGGTCTTGAAGGTTACAAGGTAGCATTTGTCTCCCATGAAACGTACAGCATGAAGGTTCTCGTTGGGCGCTAAGCCCTCGAGTTTGCCGATAACGGTCAAGTTAGAGTCTAAGACATAAACGTTGTTTATCTGGTTCTCTGTGCCATACCAATTAGTGGCTATTCTAAAGTCACCGGCATTTTCATCCATTGCGTACTGATTTATGGTGTTGCCGGGTACACTTCCCTGAGCTTCCAAACTTAGTTGGAGTCCATCTATAGCGACACGGTAGATTGATGTGTAGCTGCCTGACTCATAGTTCCAGTCAGGATAAGTTATGTATATGTTGCCGGTTGAGACGTACATTGTGCTTGCGCCTCCCATCATAACCGTCATGTTAGTAGGTTGGGAATAATCATCAGCCACATCTATACCGTAGAAGCTAGTGAAGCTGAAGCTTGTATCGTTCATGTCAGCATAATAGATGCTGGTTGGGGAGGCAGTGTAAGCGGCGTCAGCTTCATACATTACCGGAAGAGAAATCTTGTTGTTATACACCCAAGCAGACTGGCTGACAACAGCGTAAACATCGTCGCCTATCATACGGCTGTTGAAGTAGCTGCCGCTGGCTGTGAAGTTACGGGTTAAAACTGGCTCGGCTTTGTTTGAAACATCATAGACGTTGATGTATGTGTAAACGTCACTCTGGTGATTTGGCATAATCATTGGAGTTGCGTTTTCATCTTCCCAGCGAGCGGCATAGTTGTAGGTTTGATATTTGCTTGCGATTACTACGAGTTTGTTTCCGTCAGCGCTTAGGTATAACCCTGCTGGTTCAGTGTTGTTTCCCAACATGATTTTTGATGTAACATGAGGGTTTTGTGGCGATGCGTCTATTATGTAAACTGCATTCTGGTTGGAAGATTGAGAAGAACTTGTGTAGTATACTAAGCCGCTGGTTTGAGTGGTTGAAACTGTGTAGATGTAGTTGCCGTCGGTTTTCACTGTGTCAGCTTCATCAACGCCTGTTACTTGTATGTTTGTCCTTGAATAGTCCTCAGAGGTGGGTTGAGTCCAATACTCTTGAGGCAGAGAGTAGCTGTTATCAGCACCTAAAGCCCCCGAAGTTATTTGCGCAGGTGCAGGTATGGGCAAGGCTGAGGTACCGAAGTACTTGCTGTCTAATGGACCGCCGGTATAATAGCCGTTACCGTTGGAGTTTGCGGTAAGGTAATCTATGATCTCCTGGTTAGAAGAGAAAAATCTCATACCGCTAGCACTGGGTGCTTGAGAAGGAAAAACCAGAGGGGCTGCGCCAATAACGTAAACCATGCTAACCAGAACTATTGCGGAAAGAACTGCGACTACTCCGTAGGCGCCGGTTTTTTTCTTGATTTCTCGCTGAACCATACGTATTTTTCTCCTTGCTACACCATACCTGAGAGTTTATTTTATGCTAAGCATGCGAACATGCTGTTCTAACTGTTAGAATGGACGCATACCCCACACGCGGTAAGCCTCATACCAGAAGATACCGCTGATAATTGCGCCAAATAAGATGATGAAGACATTGTCACGGGTGAAACTATGAACCATAAGAGCCAAGTACAAACCGTAAAAGAGCGTTGAAAAGAGGGCATAGAAGAAATATCGCGGAAACAGCAGTTTACCAAGCTTAACATAATGCTTGAGGACACCGATTTTTACTTCGCCGACCAGTACGTAATGGCCGCCGACTTCCTGCTTGTCAACAAGCCCTAACTCACGCAGTTGCTCAAGATGGTGAAAAGCTATGCTTGGGCTGCTAAAATGCAGGGACCTCTGAACTTCGCGGACACCCACAGGATTACCAGTTTTTAGTAAAAACCAGTAAACTTTCCAAGCTTTACCGCGTAGCGCATACTCTAACTCTGTTTCGTTATCGGCATTCAAGCAGTGAACCCCTTCTCTCCAATGCATAACAGGGGGTGAAACATATAAGTCCAATCTTTAGAACAGCGACGCTACTTCTATTCCTCAGGCAGAACAGCGCGAAAAAGAATTTTTAATGGCCTGAGTGGGTGAACAGAATTCGCATGCCACATTTTGGGCATTCGTGATAAATCAGTCTGCCGTTTTTGTCGTATACTGGCTTCATTTCGACGTAGCATTCGGGGCATAACCGCGGAGTACCCATAGATGTTCATGAAACATTAGAAGGTTTTCTGGATATAACCATTCCTAAACTTCAGAGTTGCCCAAGCAAGCAGTAAGGGAAAGTAAAACGCTACTGAGGTAAGGCTTAATTGCCATAATGCCTATTAGTATTCCGCTTTTAGTTTTCTTAGTTAACTAACCGATTTTTTGTGAGGCTAACCTTTTGCGTGGTTTTTTGCCTGTGTGGCAGTCTGTAAAAAAAGCGTTTTTAATTTTAAGGATCTCCGTGTTGGTCCTGTCAAGTCTACCTCTGCTCAGCATTCAACCGTTCGCTGACGCGGATGCGGCTCCAATTTTCTCCGACGGTTTCGAATCTGGTGGGTTCAGCGCTTGGACTGGAACAGCGTCTTACAGATCAGGGGTCACGGCAAGTTTACAAACAACTGTTTCTGTCAGCGTACCCTATGCAGTGAAAGTAGCAGTGGCGGACGGTACAGGTGAAGCTGGCTTCTGTATCTACAAGAATCTGGGCAGCACATACAGTTCAGTTAACGCCAGAGTATACGTTCAGCTAAACGCAAAACCCGCAAATGATGCTACTCTGGAGGTTTTTGGTTTTTCCAATGACGGCTGGCTACCGAACGCTGTGGGAACAAGAGTTGACATCGTAAACATCAACGGGGTGCTTCAGTGGCGGCTCAACTACTACAATGATGGCTGGAAAAGTGCGTATGCTGGGCAAATTAGCCTTAACACATGGTAC
>JBNIDR010000035.1:18566-19066 GCA_050108155.1 Bathyarchaeia archaeon
CCAAGCTGGTTATTAGCAACGGTTCTGGGGAAAGCCACCTCTACGTTGATGGCGTCGAATTAATCGCCAAAACTGCATTGGCTAATACGGCACCTGGGGCGTCTGTTAGGTACTTTTCGCTGGGCATAGACGATGAAGTCGGGGGTAACACGCTTAACGCATACTTTGATTCGGTGGTTGTTTCAAACGCATATGTTGGACCTGAACCGACGCCAACTCCATCGCCTACTCCGTCGCCGACTCCGACAAGTACTCCTACGCCATCCCCAACCCCCACACCCACTCCTTCACCAACCCCAACTCCGTCTCCAACCCCTACCCCTACGGCCTCATCTACTCCTTCGCCGACTCCAAGCCCAACACCCACACATTCGCCCACACCAACACCCAGCCCAACCCCAACTGCCACACCAACGCCCACTCCCTCGCCAACTCCAAGCCCTACCCCAACATCAACACCTACTCCAACGCCTACACCGACCGCAACTCCAACCCCCACA
>JBNIDR010000035.1:19116-51271 GCA_050108155.1 Bathyarchaeia archaeon
CCCCTCCCCAACCCCTTCACCAACACCGACGCCGCCAACCTACCTCTTTAGCGACGGATTCGAAAACGGAACCCCCAGCGCATGGACGGGAACAGCCACAGTAGCCACAGGCGTAACCTCAAGCGTACAAACGGCAACGACTTTTGAGGGCAAGTACGCGTTTAGCGTGGCTGTCTCGGATGGCGCAAGGGAGAGCGGTAAGTGGCTATATAGGGATCTCGGCGCAAGCTACAGCACCGTTGACGCACGGGTTTACATGCGGTTGAGTGCTAAACCCGCGTCTGGAACTAACTTGGAGGTTTTTGGGTTTTGCAGCGGCGGCTGGATGCCTAACGCTGTTGGTGCAAGGGTTGATGTGGAAAATGTTAACGGTGTGTTGCAGTGGAGAGTCAACTACATCAGCAATGGAGGCTGGCAAAGCGCATATACTGGTCAAGTAAGCACTGACACGTGGTACTGCGTTGAGGTCAAGTTGGTTCTTGGCAGCGGAAACGGCGAAACACGACTATACATTAACGGCGCGGAATTAATCACCAAAACGGGCTTGACAAACACAGCTGCTGGAAGCTCAGTGCGTTACTTCGCTATGGGTGTTGACGACGAATTAGGCAGCAATAATCTAAACGTCTTCTTTGACGCAGTTGCAGTTGCCAAAGGATACATCGGGCTGCTTTCGCCTTCGCCGAGTGCCACTCCGACAGCCACAGCCTCGCCAACACCGACGGCGTCTGTGACTCCATCTTCAACTCCTAAGCCAACACCAACGCCCACATCTCCGCCGACAGACAATGAAACAATCATACCAGCACCAATCCAGGCAAGCTGGATAGCAAACGATGGTACAGTTTACGCAGGCATGACCAACACAGTCTACAAGAGCCAAAACTATGGTGTCACATGGGAACCACTGATAACTTTCAGCGGTACGGATACAGAATTTGCTCTTGTTTACGTTAACAAACTTGGTTATGTTTTCGTGGTGCCCACTCCGGACGCTGATGTGAATTCGTTGGGGGTTTGGCGAAGCGTTGACGGGGGAGAAACATGGAAGCGGGTGCTGGTGATGCGTGCGGGTTGCACGTCTATGTCGATGTCTGAGGACGCAGATGGTAATTTGTACTTGGGTGTTTACACGGTTTGGGCAACGGGCAACGCAAGCATCTGTAAAAGCGTTGACGGTGGCGCTCACTGGACAACGGTTTATTATGACTCTGACGCTCGGCATGTGCATTGCGTGGAGGTCGATTTGGCAAACGGCTACGTCTACGCTACGGTTGGTGACCAGAGGGTTTGGCCATGGTACACCTCGTATGTGATTCGCTCAACGGATGGCGGAGCAAGCTGGAGGGTGCTGCTTAGTTTGCCGCAGATGCTAGCTGTTGCAGCTCTTGATGAAGTGGCGGCGAATGGGTCGCTTGTGCCTGCTGCACGTGTTTTCGCTACAGATTACGATAATGGGCAGATTTACCGAACAACCGACGACGCCAACTTTGAATTGGTTCTTGACATGGGAACACAGTGCTACGGCTACTGGATTCGACAGAACATGCTAAACGGCAACATCTACGCAAGCTTCGTAGCTGGAGAACAGCCGACAAACTGGATGGCGGCAATCTATTTGAGCACAAACTACGGGCGAACGTGGACTCCAATTCACGTCTACAACGTCCACACTCCCTATTACGGGTCAGGTTATGCAAGCAACTTCCAAGACGGATACATGTACTACAGCCTGATGCTTGACAGCGGATTACAGGATGGAAGGAAAATTTATCCGATTTGGGATGCGTTTTCCGTGGGGGTTGCGGCTGGTTGGTCTGTGTTAGGTTGGGGTGGATTGGCTGCGTGGATGGCGTGGGCGATGCTTGTTGAGCGCAGAAAGATTGTTCATAAAAGCTTGATGCTGCGGGTTAAATAAAGAAAAGAAGAGGGGAAAGGGAGGGTTTAGGTGCTGGTTCTGTTTGCTGAGCCAGTGCTCATTCCAGGTGGCAGGTCGGGGAAGTTTGCGCTTACACGCTGCTCCGCGACTGTTGCTGCTTCAGCGAGGATTTTTGAGGCGTCTTCGTTGACGTTGTCAAAGTTCAAGGACATGCCGCTTGAGGTGCCTGCTTCGAACATTAAGCCGCTTAGCATGTTGCCGATGTCGCCTAGTTCGCCTTCTGCTTCTGGAAGGACTCCGCCTAAGCCTGAGCTTACACTTCGGAGAACGCCGATGCAGGGGCCAAGTGTTGAGACGACGTCGCCTAGTTCGGATACGGTTTTTATGCGTAGTGAGACTTGGTCGAGTGCGAGGCGTGCATTCATGACGAGTTTGCTCATTTTGCGGATTTCTGCTAGTTCGCCTGCGTAGATGTTTGCGTGGGCTTGATCGTGTTTGGTGTAGGCGTCTACTACTTTGGCGAATAGGGCCTTGTCTTTTTGTGTGAATCGATCGTTGGCTTGGTCAAGTTTTTGTATTTGGAGATCAAGTTTGCGGGTTGCTGCTTCTAGGGCGGGTTTTAGCGGTGGCGGGGGGGTTACGGTGTTTTTTAGTGTTGTGGTGAAGGAGTCTCCTTCTCTTTTTGCTTCCCATTTCTTAGCAAAACGTTCAGACATACGGTTAACATCTCGATGGAGAAGTTTTACGTAAAATGGAGCTTTTAACGGTTCCTAACATGGAGATATATACATTTAGGTGTCTACTGCGATATCAGATTAAAAAACTGCAAATCTGAGCTTTTTTAGGCGTCCACACTCATTAATGGCGCGGTTGTTTAAAGGTTTAATGCAGAAAAGCTAGGTTTCTGTTGCGGCCGACCAACTACCCCGCTTTTAAAAGCCTAAACCACTACAAATTCCTGTGCCACAAGCATAAACAAAGCTGCTCCAACATTAACCGCCTCCTAAAAGCACCGCTAAATCTCTCCGCAGCACGCCAAACGCACCTTTTCGCCACGTAGAACCCCTACCTCTATAGGTTTCTGCATAGAGCTTCTAATAGGATCCAAATATGTCTGCGAAAAACGCACGCCGCCGTGCGCTTTACGTGACACCTGCAGCGTTTTACGCACAATTACTAATCATCGGTAGCTTTGGAGAGTTGTTGAACAAGCTTTACTGATTTTAAATTCATAATCCCTAAAAAACAGATTTACCCTTTATTTCATTATGTGCCATTTAACATTAATGAATAAGGCAGATTTTCCTGTGGAGAAACAGAACAAGCCGCAAACGAAGAAGAACGCCGGGTTTGTCGAGTTAGAATTCATCGTACCCTGCACTGTTGAGTGCACACATTAGCTTAACCGATGCGTGGCATAACAGCCCCAACTAGCCGCAGTCTAAAACGCAGAGTCCGCAAACAAAACACGATATAGAAGAGAAATCAGGCCAGACAAAAACAACACTTATAAGGCAGATTGAGCAGTAACTGCGTGTTTGCCGGTCATAGGGCGCGGGTTCCACCTGATCCCATACCGAACTCAGAAGTTAAACCGCGTTCCGTTCCTAGCTGTAGTGTGGTCTTAGGCCACGTGAACCTAGGAAAGCTGGCAACATTTCTCTTTTCTAAAAACCCCAAAATATGCTAAGCAAATAAAAAAAGAAATCGCTGAATGCAGCAGCCGAATTTCTATTTGCACTTTCGATAATAAGCTAAGCCACCTACGGCGACTACCACAATGACCACAAGCAGCACACCCGCTAATGGCAATACAGGAATCGCATCGGAGACAGCGGCAGTTGGAGACGATGTCGGTGTAGAGGCGGTGTGAGNGGTTGTTGGTGTTTGTTGGGGAGTTGTGATTGAGCCGAAGGCGTATAGATTACCATCCATTGAGCCAACATATAGCACACCATTGACTACAGCGGGTGAGGATTCAACGCCTTGACCAGTCTTGTAACTCCAGAGCAAGTCGCCTGTTTGCGCGTTGAACGCGTATAGGTAGAAATCGTTTGAGCCCACGTATACAACGTTGTTTACTACTGCAGGCGAGGAAAGTATGTCGTCGCCTGTTTGGTAGCTCCAGAGTTTAAGCCCAGATGCGGCATCCACTGCGTAGAAGCTGTTATCGTTGGAGCCAAAATAAACGACGCCGTTAGCAACTGCGGGAGAAGAGGAGGCAGATTCGCCGGTTTGGTAACTCCATGTTTCTTCGCCTGTTTCTGCGTTTAGAGCGTGCAGTTTGCCGTCGTTTGAAGTGTAATATACCATGTTATCAACAACTGCGGGCGACCCATAAATTGAATCAGAGGTTTTATGACTCCAAACTTTTTCGCCAGTGGAAGCATCAAGTGCAATTACATTATAGAAGGGCGTAACATAGAGGATACCGTTAACTAGTGCAGGCGAAGACCAGACAACATAGCCAGTATTGTAACTCCAGAGTTTAGCACCTGTCTGCGCATCGAGAGCATAGATGTATTTGTCATTAGAACCGATGTATACTACGCCGTTTTCAACCACAGGACAGGAATATACAACATCGCCAGTTGTAAAGTTCCATATTTGCGTCCCAGAGGCAGCATCCAACGCGTAGACATTGTGGTCTTTGGAGCCTATGTAGACTACGCCGTCGAGGACCGTTGGAGATGCCTCGACTGAGGTGCCAGTTTCAAAACTCCACAGTTTGGCTCCAGTAGCTGCATCAAGAGCATAAACGAAGTGGTCATGTGAGGCAGCATAGACTACGCCATCAACGATTGCTGGCGAGGTGTATTCTATTGAATTAGCTGTAGGAAATATCCATAAGGTCTGGTTGGAAAGAGGTATTTCTGTTGAGGAGTATACGCCACTGCGATTGTAGTTGCCTCGGAAGGTTGTTGACCAAACAACGGAGGATTGTTGGGCTAGAGTGGGGGTTAGTAGTGAAAAGAGGATTAGGATTAAAGCGAAGATGCATGTGGCTTTTTTGGGGTTGATTGTATTCAGCGCTCCAGCAAACATTTATGGCTGGATTATCCAACTGAATTTAATAAGGTTTACCCAAAAATAGCCCAAACACGCCAGCAACCAAAAAATCCCTAAAATATAAGGGAGAACCCAAATTACCTTCACCACAATTATACATAATTATGAAAATCACTAAAGTAAAAGAAACAAAAACATTCCAAAACACACACGAAGTCGACGCAAGAAAAATCTACGAAACCCCAGACGCCCAAGTAATCCATATGACTCTTGCCCCAGGCCAAGCACTCAAACGACACACAACTCCTGTGGACGTATTTTTCTATATTTTAGAAGGCAAAGGAGTGGTCGAAGTAGGCGACCAGACACAAGAAGTGGAAAAAGACACCGTGATTGACAGCCCAAAAGGAATCCCGCATCTTCTTAAAAACAACGGCGACACCTTGTTTAGATTTCTTGTTGTAAAGCTACCCAAAACAGCCTAAGGGGCTTCTTTTTCTAGGAGATCACACGCTCGTTTAGAATCAACTTTTCCAGAGACAGCAGATTCAACTGGCTTTGCAGAAATGTCAAATTGATGTTCCAGAGTGCATCTGCAGCAGTGACCTTTTTCTTCTTTAACTAGACTGCAATCCGCTGCGGGGCGATTGTCAAAAACTGGGCCGAAAATAGGGTGAATAAGCTGTTTAGGATAAGGCTCGTCGATGCCTATACTCCAAGTATAGCCATCCAGAGCCTTACAGGTAGGACAAACATCATCGTCTTTTTGTGTTCGCCAGATTATCTTGTGCGTCCAAGATTCAACTACCATGTCCTAACAGCTCCATTGTGTTTTGCAGCTTTTTGGGTTAGACTACGCCTTGGTCAACCATTGCATCCGCCACTTTAACGAAGCCACCGATGTTGGCGCCTTTAACGTAGTTTATGTAGTCACCTTCTTTGCCGTATCGAACACATGTCTCGTGAATCGACTTCATAATTGCATGCAATCGAGCATCTACTTCGTCACGGGTCCATAGCAAGTGCATACTATTCTGAGACATTTCCAATCCAGATGTGGCTACACCACCAGCGTTTGCTGCTTTTCCGGGTCCATATAAGACCTGGTTTTTCAGGAACAATTTGACGCCTGGGGGTTCAGTCGGCATGTTGGCGCCCTCAGCCACGCAGAGACAGCCGTTTTTAACAAGAGTCTTAGCTTCTTCTTCGTTAATTTCGTTCTGGGTTGCACAGGGCAACGCTACTTGACATTCGACTTCCCAGGGACGTTTACCTTCAAGATACTCAGCGTTCTTGTATTTGGTCACGTATTCTTTTATGCGGCCACGCTTGTTGTTTTTTAGGTCCATAACAAACGCAAGTTTAGCCAAATCTATACCTTCATCATCGTAGATGGTTCCGTCACTGTCAGACAAAGTGACCACTTTTCCGCCAAGCTGGGTTACTTTTTCAACAGCGTATTGTGCAACGTTGCCTGAACCTGAGATTGCAACGGTTTTGCCCTCGAAAGTTTCGTTTTGAGTCTTAAGCATTTCCTCGGCGAAGTAAGTAACGCCGTAGCCTGTAGCTTCTGGCCGGATTAAGCTGCCGCCCCAGTTCAAGCCTTTACCCGTTAATACGCCGGTAAACTCATTTCGGAGCTTCTTGTACATTCCAAACATAAAGCCGATTTCTCGACCGCCAACGCCGATATCGCCCGCTGGAACATCAGTATTCGGACCGACGTGACGTGTAAGTTCTAGCATAAAGTTCTGGCAGAACCGCATGACTTCAGCGTCGCTTTTACCTTTAGGGTTGAAGTCAGAACCGCCCTTTCCACCGCCCATCGGAAGGGTGGTTAAGGAATTCTTGAATACTTGCTCGAACGCCAGAAATTTGAGTATGCTAAGGTTGACGGTTGGATGGAAGCGTAAGCCGCCTTTGTAGGGGCCGATGGCGCTATTCATTTGTATTCGGTAACCTTTGTTAACTTTAACTTCGCCGTTGTCGTCAACCCAAGTAACCCTGAACATGACTACACGTTCAGGCTCAACTATTCGCTCTAAAATGTTTGCAGATTGATACTTAGGGTTCTTCTCTATTACAGGCCAAACCGAAGAAACAACTTCTTCGACTGCTTGATGGAATTCGGGTTGGTTAGGGTTCTTTTCTTTAACGTATGCCATAAAGTCTTGAGGGGTTTTATACATAGGTGTCTTCACAGCTTTTTGTTATGTTTTGCTGACTATACGAATCCGGTTGAAGCTCAATGGGGACTCCTGGGTATTGGATGGAAAACTAATTTCGTAGATGTCTTTAGAGCCGCATGCGGGGCAGGTTCTTGTCCTGAACTTGCAGTTTTGGCAGGTTTCGGATTCTTCGCCTAGCCGGAAATAAACGTCTTCTTGCTCTTCTTTATTGAGTGTTAAAAATCCGACTATTTCGATCCAAGTTTTACCACAGTGGGAGCAGGCAAATCTTTTTTTGAGACTGCTTTGTGATTTGTGCTCTACCTGATGTAGCGCTTCTTCCAGTCGCATGTACAGCCACCGATTGCCATAAGATATTTCAGGAGATATTTAAGATTTTGTAGAATTTAACGACTATAATAATCCAAACTTTAAGTTAAAAACAAATAAAAAATCGATTTTATAGAAAAAAAGACGCCACCCCACAGCCACTTCGAAACAGAATCATTATATTAAATCAACCACTAACATAGACGCGGTAAAGGAATATGGGCGAAGAACTTGACGAAATAGACATAGCAATCATCAGAGCACTCCAAAAAGATGCACGAGCAAGCTTTGCAGCAATCGCAAAAAACTGCAGCGTCTCAATCGATACAATAAGCAAAAGATACAAAAAAATCGAGGAGTCAGGCGTCGCACGTGGAACAACTGTTCTGGTGAACCCCAAAAGCTTCGGTTATGACTGCGTAGGCAGTTTTGGAGTAAGAACAGATCTTTCTCACATAGAAGGAATATTGCAGTTCCTCAGAAAAATGCCCGAAATCGTCTTCTCCACTCAGACACTGGGGAGACACAACATTTTTGCAGTAGCCATCGTTAAAAATGTGACTAACCTCAGTCAAGTTAAGGAAGCAATCAAAGGCCACCCAATGGTTAGAGAGGTAACTACAAGCATCTGGGTAAGCGACATACTGTTGTGCCCAGAAAACTTCGATTTACCCGAGGTTGGAGGAGAAAAAGCTGGACAAAATTGACCTTGCCATTATGGAAGCGTTGACAAAGGATGCCCGCACCAGCTTCCGCCAAATCGCCATGTCACTTAACGTTTCACCAGACACCATCATCGACCGCTACAAGGCCCTTCAGCAGAAAGGAGTAATCCGGGGATCAACAATCATTCTCAACCCAAAAGAAATAGGCTACAAAGCTATGGCTGTTTTTATGATCGATATTTCTCCAGGGGGAAACAACACACATTTCGATTCACAAGTAATTCTAGAAACGCTGATAAAAATGCGAAATATCATCGTTGCTTCCAAAACTGTGGGAGACCACGATTTATTGGCCATCGGGGTGGTGAGGGATTTTCAGCACCTGTTTGCAATTAGGAATGAAATAGCAGCTATTCCCGGCGTTATGGATATGGAAGTCTCTTTTTGGAGCGAAATAACCGCGCTTTCACCCAAGTACTTTGTTATATAACTCTTTGGCACTAAAGACGATAAAGAGGAGGCGCTTGGCTCCAGAAGCGTGCTTATGCTTATCTAGTCAGTGCTTTTTCAACTTTGTAACAATCAAAGCATAAGGGTTTATCATCCAAGACGTACTCAGGGTTTAGCTGGCCACAGCCGCCGCATGTTTGTTTTCCTTCCGCATCCACCAAAGCAAAACCGCAAGTCTCCGTTTGTTTATTTCTACCCTTTTTTTCAACATGATTATTTAATGGCACAACTTAACACTCCATACCTGTTTAAAAAGAAGAGCATTCAATAAAAATTTAGCCAAAATTAAATAAATGCAAATAAAGGAAACATTTACCACACATACCCCCTAAGCACTAAAAAAGAGGATCTTGCAGCATACGTTCCGCCGTTAAAGCAGTTGCACATGTAGTTTCTGACAAACACTAATGTGTGTCCAGAACGGTCACACAGGAAATCGCATCATATTCACCAAATTAAGCGCTTATTTACATGTTTTACAATTTTTTGACATAAAAAACGATGGTATTTCAGATATGAATTGTGGATTCAGATTGCCCTTTCATAAGAATATTATATATTGTTTGTCTAAACTGAGAAGCATAACCCCACATCAAGGAAGAAAAAAACAAAATGGCACTCGCTTTAGAAAACGTGATAAAAGTCTACAATAAACAAACCGACCAGTACAAGCTGGTTAAAAAAGACAACCAATTCAACAAGCAACTCAGCACCATAGAGGAAACACTCGCTCATTTTGGATTGCTGAAAAACGAAATCAAAGTTTATCTACACCTCGCACGGTCTGGCGAAAAGAAGGCAGGCGAAATCGCAGAAGCCATCCAGTTACACCGCACCGAAACATACCGCATCCTGCGCGACCTAGAAAAGAAAGGTATAGTCTTTAGCATATTCGAGAAGCCACTCAAATTCACCGCCGTTCCACTGGATAAAGCCATCGACCTCCTAGTTGACGCACAAAAAATCAAAATTAAACTCTTAGAGCAAGAAAAGCCAAGCCTC
Organism: Bathyarchaeia archaeon; assembly: GCA_050108155.1. Classification (GTDB taxonomy): domain Archaea; phylum Thermoproteota; class Bathyarchaeia; order Bathyarchaeales; family Bathycorpusculaceae; genus Bathycorpusculum. The sequence goes on from JBNIDR010000035.1 coordinate 28,680, forward strand.
GTTGAGCTATGGAGAAGCATGCCTCAACCCAAAATGGAACCCTCCAAAAAAGAACTATTCCAGATGCTTGAAGGCGAACAGCAAGTGCTCATGAAAGCAAACGAACTCCTCGAAAGCGCAACGGATTCATTCCAAATTTACGCCAGCGCAGACTACTTCAGCGATTTATACTACAATGACTTTAGCGATAAACTCAAGATGCAATCAAACAAAATCAACGTATCCATGATTACAGACAACAGCCTCAAAAGCAGCTACTTTATGGCTCAAATGAAGTGGCTAAGCGACCAACACAGAATAACCTCGGACAGCAACCTACCATGCTTCATGATTGCCGATAATAGAGAAGTACTCATCGTTTTCCATGAGAAATCAGTGGATGGCGACGAGGGGAAAAACAAGTTTCGCACAGCCGCAATCTGGACTAACTACGCAGCGCTGGTTGGTACACTCCAGGTTTTATTCGGCAAACTCACCAGCGAGTAAACGGCCACTTTTTTGGCCACTTAATTTTAGGCCATTTTATTTTTGGCCATCTTAGTTTTATTTTTAAGTCCCCTTTTTTAAGCAGCACCCAATGTAACACAGCCGCCGCCAAGGCAAAACCGAATACGACCCAAGCGGCAATTAACCATAAACTCGCTGGGTTCTGACTTTCTTCGGGAGCGTTAAGTTCTACGGCTAAGAAGTCATACTTTGCGCTCCCAATAAGCTCAGGTTTGCCTACGGGGTCTGTCCAGCCAGCCAGGACATATAGGTTTTCTCCTAAATCTATTACGCTGTAAGCTTCCTGGAAACTGCCGTCGCCGTAGGTGCAACTGAACAAAACGTTACCTTCAGCGCTGAGTTTAGTTAGCCAAAAGTCTCGGTTGCCTCCCCCAAAGGAAAACGTGAAACCGCAGATCAAGAAACCGCTGTCTTTTGCATCCGTAATATATGAGGGGGAGTCTGCTAAGTCTCCACCCATAGTGCGTGCCCACTGGGGATTGCCTTGGTAGTCAACTTTGAGTACCCAAGTGTCTGTTGAGGTTTTCTGAGACTCTATCTCGCCTGTGAGGACGTAGCCATCAGCGGCGTTTGTCATGCTGTAGGCTTTTTCTGCTTCCACACCGCCGTAGGTTCGGTTCCAAACTATATTGCCGTTGGGGGCGATTTTTAGAAGTAGGAAATCATAGTTTCCGTCGCCTGTTGCATCGGCGTAACCTGATGCGACCAATCCAATGTCATCTGCGACTCCTGAGCGTAATGCACAATCAGCGCCCTGTTGGTAACTGTTATCCCACAGCAGATTGCCTGATGTATCGAGTCTCACAACCCAAGCTGCTGTGGCGGTGTTTCCGTAGGAGTTGGTTAAGCCGTAGAGGCAGAAACCATCAGGCAGAACTACGCCTCCGAAGAATTTGTCTGTCTTCTCGCCGCCCAAAGTAACTTGCCAAATAATGGTACCCATAGAATCCACTTCAAATGCGTACCCGTTTTGATCGCCATTCGAAGTAAACATGTTACCCACAAAGAGGTAGCCTCGGGTAGTGTTTACTGCATATCGAATTTCTGTCCCTGCGCCCTCGAGATATGTACGGTTCCACACTGCATCTCCAGTTCCGTTGAGCATGAGTGCCCACCCCATGGTTGTGTTAATTTCCTTAGTAGAGCCAACAACCAAGAAGTCCTCGCCTACCTGCAACATAGAAAATGCACGGTCGTCACCTTCGCCACCATAGGTTTTTGCCCACACTGATTGAGCCGCAGGCACACCCACTGAGGAGCCGTTATCCACTTTTAGCTGCGGAGGAGCTGTAACTGCGCTAACAACTGTTAGAATAAGCACTATCGCCAAGAGCACAACTAAAATTCGGATGGTTAAAGAGTGATGCATACGCATAACCGCTTATCGCCCTCACAAGTTTAACGGGTTGTTACTTATTACTATATGGGATTGCATGTTAGGTTTGCCCCAACAGATATACCTCGCTCATCAACAATAACCGCTGAGACAACTAGCGGCTCACCTGTCTGGCCTGTTTCAGCTGTGAAGCTGATGGAGTATGAGCCGTTACCGTGGTCAACTATTGCAAGGGAATCTACCTGCACCCAGCCCTGAGATGTCTGATAGCTAAATCCGAAGCGCTCCGCAAGAGCGGGTGAACCATCGTTTAAGACATTGACAGTGAGATTAACTTGCTTTGTACCGTTTTGCTCACTATAGCTACCGCTTGCTTGCAGCCGCGAGGACAATTCTACCGTGTAAGCTGCATCTGATTTGCCGGTAGTACTTGAAGAACTGAAGGTGAAACTTGCTGAAGCTTCGGAGACACCGCTGCCACTGCTGCCCCAAGCGATATTGAGTCCATTGGTGTAGCCTCCGCTGTTTTTGGTGCTGTAATCCATGGTCAACAGTGCATCATAAGAATGAGAAAGAATCGCTGTTTTTAGCTGGGCTAAATCACTCTTTAAAATATCCGAGTTACCCCCAGCACTTGCGTTTGCTAAAGCACTGATAAGGGTGCTTCTCAAAGCGGGAAGATAAGCGTCAAAGGAACCAGCAGAATTGGCGTCTACAGTTGGAACTGATTTTTCTACTTCGATAACGTATAGCGCTGTTGTAAGCAGTATCATAGCTACCAGCAAAGCGGTTACTATAATGACTTGCCCGCTGCAGTTTCTCCTAAAACTACGCCGCGCCATCCTTAATCCACCGCCGCCAACTGCAGCTGCAACACATAAACCGCATAGTTGCTGCTTGAAGACGCACAAACATAGCTAAATGAGGAAACTGTGTTGCTTACTGCGCCGCCATTACATATGGGATAACTATTTAGGATGTTTCTGTTTTGATCGTAGACTGTTAGGTTAAACCATACGGCAAGCGGCAGTGCAGATTCAAGGCATTTGCCCAGTGCAGCCCAATCGCCGTCGCTTATCAAACGCGAAATATGCCCGTCACTATCTAAGCTAACGAGCGTATTTTCTGCGAGCTCCACCAAGTTGCCGCCTGAGGTGTTTTTTGGGGTTGGCTGCGCAGGAATCAAAGTTAAACAGGAAAGCAACAGCACCGCAGCGAAGAAAGCTTCGATAACGCGGACCTGCCCTTTGTTGTCTTTTAGCAGTCGCCTCATGGGTTTATGGCTCCTAAACTTAACTGTAACTTGTAGAGAACATCGTCTATGGTTACTGTGTAGGTGAAGACGTTTCGTTCAGAATTCTCAAAACTTGACCCTGTGGTTAGGGGCACCTGCGGATAGGCAGTCCACTCCTCAAAGTAACCCTCGCCGCCTGATGCACATGCCACTAGAACGGTTGGGCTGTGGTCAATAGATGGGGAAATTGCACGTTGAGAGGTTCGTATAAGGGAGGCGGTTTGCTGGTATGAGTAACTTAAGGCGTAAACATTCTGAACAGATAAACCATCAGATGCATTATAGTATAAGATGCTGTCAAGAGGACTCATAGAAAGTTGTGTGCTGCTGGGAAGAGACTGCTGCGCCGAATTTGCAAAGCTATACACGGCAAAGGAGGTTAGTCTATTATCGAATGGCACACGGGCAAACACTATAAGCAGAGCATCATCAACGCCAGCACTTGGAACCTGTACAGTTAATGAGCCGACACCGGAAGCATTTGTTGTTGCGTTAACTTCAGATAGGTAACTTTCAGCGACCACGTAGCAGTGAAGGCTGGCACTATTGGGTTTAGCCTCGATACTTGTGGAAACTTGAAAATCAAAGGATGTATTGCTCCCAACTGTATGATTCGCAGTCTGCTCTATTTCGATGTCGAGGATTTGTGAGACAGCTATCCCCACAGCGATGTTATTTATTCCCGCGGAGGCTGCTAATTCAGGGTAAGATAACGAAGCATTATTTTGGAAATTTAATCGGCTAATTTTATCTGGGTCTAAGGTGTATGCTCCAAGGGAGTTGCCGGTTGCTGCTAAGCCAAAGTTCGCGGGTACCACTGTGCTTGTGCCCCAATCAAGGGGATCACCGGGATTAGCTACTATGCGGTCAGCTATGGCTTTGAGGTAACTGTCCTTGTTGACGTCTTGGGTGCTGGCTATTCTGGCTTCCAGGGTTGTACCTAAGAAGGCGGTTGCTATGAGAACCGCCGCTACAACTATGGTGCATGCAAAGAAGGTGTCAAAGGTTGTTGCAGGCAATTAGAAGCCCCCATTAACAGGTTTAACGATAGTAAAGGCGTCTGAAAGCAATATTTGAGAGAGCACCAAGGAGAGGTACGCTGTTATAGCAAGCATTGCTGCAATTTTAAAGCCTGCGCCGAAGTTACCCTCGCTGATTTTGCCGATGAAGAATCCTGAAATCCAGCATTGGATAATGATGCCGACGGAGAACACTTTCAGTTGAGATTGCATGGCGATTGTCGCTACGGAGGATAGATCTGTGCTTACGATACCCGTCATCATCGTGGTGGTTAATGCAACTATGGTCGTTGTTACGGCGATTAAAGCGCTCCACATGAACGCCAGCAAGATGTAGGGTTTAAGCAGTGTTCTGCGGTTAACTTGTAACTCACGTTCTTTTTCGCTGTATTCCGAGAGGATTTCAAGCGACTGAATAGAGTTGCCTCCAATTTCGATAGTTTCAACCATCATGGCGAAGTTAACTACCACGAACCAGCTTCGAATTTGCTTTTTGAGATTCTCAAAGGTCTTTCTAAGCGGTATGCCCCACTCAATTTGGCTTCTGATTAACTCCAGAAACTTGGAGAATGGACCATAGTCTTTTCGTTTTGTTGCCTGTACAATGCTTTTCTCGGGTGATTGACCAGTTTTTTGGGCTTCAGTTATGTCTCGGATGAAGCTTGGTATTGATTCTTCTGCATTATAGTTTAGTTTGGCTATTCGGTAGTATTCTATAGCAAGCGGCAAAGAAGCTGCGACTAGCACTATGGTAGTTACCTCAGGCAAACCAACAGGTTTAATCGCTTCCAGCAGACCCGGCACCACTGCCACGATGCCTATAACGGCGAATGCGGGGATTATGAGGATTAATGCTTTCTTGTAGAGATCTTTTAGATCGGGGAAGGCGCTTCTTTGCATGTTATGAGCAATTAGTATGAATATACCTGACATGACTGGCATAAGCACGAAAGCGATGATGTAGGACATTGATGGCGAGATGGAAATTGATGTACTAGATAGTAGGTCCATGACACTGGAGGAGGAGAAGATCACGAATAGAATATAGGTGCATAACACAACGATGAGCATAACGGAGTATGCTTCCACTAGCGCCGCGATTTTTTCGATGTTACGGTTTAAGCTGATGTAGCGCAACTCAAAGATTGATTTAAGCTGGCTTTTCATGTAGTCAACCAGTTTGCCTCCGCTCCGAACCGACGATACGAAGCCGCCGAGAAAACTTCGGTAGAGCTTTGATTGAGTCGCTTCCGCCCTCTGATACATAACCGTCAAAGGATCTTTACCCAGAACTTCAACCTGACGAATAACCTCATCGGCCTCCTTCTTGAAAATGGGCAGAAAAGTCATTTTGCGCATTTTTTTCCAGCTCTCATAAGGTGAAATCCCGCTTGCAGCCATGAGAGTAAAAATCATAACTGCAAAAGGCAGTTCAGCCTCTGTTTTTTCACGTTCTTCGCTAGCAGCATTGTTTAATGCACCGAAGATTTTGCCTATGAATCCGTTTGAGGCTGGTTTCGCCGATTTCACAGTTATGTCTCCGTCGCAGTAGCTTTGGCTGTTAATTCATCAAGGGCAAGTGAAGAGTTCAATGCCTTGTGTACACTTCGGAAGTCACGGAGGTTTTGCTCGACCATAGTTAGAAGTATCTTTTTGCGGCGTTCAAACTCTTGGATAACCACGCTTACTGGAGCGTCGACTGATTTGGCAATCTTGTTGAAGAGGTAACTCCGTTCAAGGTGACTTTGGAACTGGTCAACAGCGAAGTTATAGTTGAAAACGTCCACGGAGTTGCCGCCGCCATCTATCTCGGATATTTTGACGAATTTACGCTGTGATCCCTTGTGGTCAACTGTGCCGAAACTTGAATTTCGTATTTGCTTAACTACAATGACGCAGTTCATCAAAGAGATGATTGTCTGTGGAATATTCATGGGAGGTTGAGTTAATCTCTTTATGACTGTTTCAACATCATCTGCGTGCATGGTACATAAGCCGCCGTGTCCAGTCGCAAGCGCTTGGAAAAGAACATATGCTTCTTCGCCTCTGATTTCACCTACAAGAATCAATGTGGGTCTGTGTCTTACAGCAGATTTAATGAGGTCATAGAGGGTTACCTCGCCGTCGCTGTCGCCTCCGAATCCAGTTCTCGCGATGGTTGAAATCCAGTTTTCCTGCGGCAAGTTGATTTCCTGCACTTCTTCTACAGAAATCATCTTGTAATCGGGACGCACTAAACATGCGATTGCGTTGAGCGCAGTTGTTTTACCTGCACCTGTGGGCCCAACGACCATTACAGACATCTTGTTTTCCATTAGCATCCAGAGATAGGCAGCTATTGATTCATCGATAGTTTCATTCATTATTAAATCGACGATTGTGAGAGGGTCTTCTTTGAATTTTCTGATAGTGAAGCTTGTTCCAGCGGGGGTTGTTTCTTTGCCGAAAGCCACGGCCAATCTGTGTTTACCAGGTAATGTTAAGTCCACAATGGGGTGCGCTATGCTCACGTGTTTGCCTTGACGGTGAACGATGCGCGTTATGAAGTCGTCAAGTTCCTCTTCATCAGTGAAAGTGACGTTTGTGCGTACGTTTCCGTATTTCCGGTGATAAATGTAGACAGGCTTGTCTATGCCTAAGCAACTTATGTCTTCAATTAAGGGGTCGCTGATTACGCCGTCAATTTTGCCGTAGCCAATCATGTCTTTTTCGAGGTAATACATTATTTTGCGTAGCCCAACTTTGTTGGTGCCGCTTAACACGCCTTTATGCTCGTCTAGGATAGTGGGAAGTTGCCTGCGGAAGGAATCTACTAGTGACTCATCTGTGCGTGGCGCTTTAAGCTCATATTCGAGGATGCTTTTTAGACGCTTATACGAGTCGCGTTCATCCCGTGACATCGGCAATTCGTCTACAACATAGAAAAAGCCTCCATCGATTTCATCCTGAAAAATCCAAGCATAAGAAAACGGAGGGTTAAGCGGGTAGCTTTCGATTTGGCTGAAGCCTTCTGGCACACTGTAGCCTTGGATACCTAGATGGGCAATTAACTCTTCATCTGGAGCTTCCTGATTTATTGGAATTTCATCCTTCTTTTTCTTTCCAAGTTTAGGCATACTTTTTTCACTCATCCGTTAACGTTAAAGTTGCAAATCCATTTTCAAAGTGACACTGGATAAGCGCTCTTCCCATTCCGCTTACGATGCTTCCTGACGCCGCCACCTTCGCAGGTACCTCAACGCGGATTTGACTTGCGAGGATATCTGTCCCGAAGCCTGATTCCACCCACGCCGTAGAAGAATCGTTTGTTATGCGTATCCAGAATCTTTGGTTACCAATCTGAGAGGGAACCTCAAGGTATTGGGTGATGTTTTGGTCACCTGCACCAGTACGTGATATCAGTGTCAGGGTCTGCGCAGCTATGTACGCGTCGATGTTTTTGAGTTGCTGCTTTTCAGCGTCTGTACGCATACCGCTGGTTGCTAAGCTACAAGATGCAACCAAGATTACACCAACTGCCAAAGCGGCAAACAAAGAATACACGTAACCAGGAATAATTGTTGGCATTAACGAAGCCACCTCTCAATCGAAATATTGCAAATTACCAATTCCAAGTTTATCTCTGCACCCTGAGTTGAGCTATAAATTGGAACCGAAACAGTACCCTGAACGCCATCTAAGACTGCTGTAATAGTCAAAGATTCAACTGCTGAAGTAACTTCGTAGGTGTGGGTTGTTAACTCGGTTGAGCCACAGCTAACCTGAAGAGGTAGCTTCCCCAGAAGCGAAATTGCATCCGACTCATTAAGGTTGACTATGTATACTCGAATGTTGTTTACTGCTTTTCCATCATCATAGCCGCTTAGGGCATAGTTGACGCTTGGGCGATAACGAAGCTGAATTTCAGGGTGTTCAACCCCAGCTTCGATACCCAGTTGAGACATGGAGGCTCCTGTTTGGTTGATTATTGATCGGGCGTCGCCTTTGAGGTAGAGACCAGTTTCTGAGCTGCTGGAGTAAGGCAAGGCATAGAATACTTTACCGATAGAAGCGTTGTAGATGGTGTCTTGGATTTCAGTTGAATTCACATACAGCGTTAAAGTATTACTGGATGGGGCAACGTTTAGTTGGCCACCTGAATCGGATACTTCATAGGTTGCCTGTGAACCGGGCTGCCAAACAGTTGATACAATTGCGCTATCTAATGAGAGCATGTTCTGTTTTGCCGTAGAAACTTTTAGCGTAGCCCCCTGTGTGTTGACACGTTCAACTGCAAAGAAGTAAGTGAAAGCAACAATTCCCAAAGTAGACACAAACAGGATTAGAAATGTCACCGGCAGCGCCAAAGCTATCTTGGAGCGGAAAAACTTCTTCAAGTGACGATTCGGTCTGGTCAGTTTCAACAGTGTCAACTCGGAGTTAAGCCTTTACCTTTAACATAGAAAAAAATGCATTAAGCCGTTTGTGCGTAAAACTATGTACAGATACTAATTACAGATAATGAGCGCAATAACTAAGCAAAAAACCACATCATCTCGAAAATGGCGACGTAACACTTTATCTAAAAAATAGAAAAGAAAGAGTTGTGGGGGGGGTAGACTTTTGGGGGGTCTAACTCTCTTTTGTTTATTCAACGGTTATTGCTTGAACGTTTGTTTCTTTATAGTACATTGCCTGTGATGTGAAGACAGTGATAGCAGCGGTTAAACCAATGTCGTTGATGGTAATGCTGTCAGGACTGCATATGTAGATGATAATAGTCTTACCGGACTGCAAAGTAAGATCAGTACTTGCAAACGCCAAAGGATCAAGAGTGTCAGTAAGACCGAGGTCATTGTCGAGGTCATAGTCGGCAACTTTTTCAATGAATTTAAGATCAGATGCTATTGATGTGTCTGTAACGACGTAGCTAATGTTCTGAGTTGCTCCGCTCCAGGTTGTTTCTTGTCCTCTAACGGTAAGCTTGTCAATAACGATGTCTCGACCACCAGTATTAATAATCATAATAGCAGCCTGAGACACACCAGAAGTAGAATTGTACCAGATATGTTGCTTTGTCAATGCCAAGCTTTCCTCTTGAACACGAGTGCTAGTAACGTTGATAGCAAAGTAAGTGACGACACCAGCGAGCAGCACTGAAACGACAAGGATAATCAATGTAGTAACGACTGTACTTAAAGCCAAACGGTTTCTTAGTATACTTCTCATGTCATATTCACTTGAAAAAGCAAGTATCTAGTTTTGGAATATGACGATGTGTGCATAAAAAAAGTGACACAGCTTATAAGTTCAGATTATAAAATCGTAAAAAGTAAAAAATTCTAAAGGGGGAAATTAAGGGCAGTTTTAGGTAACTGCCTGTACGTTAGATTCTCGGTAGTACATTGCTTGGGCGGTGTAGAGTGTGATGGAGCATGTTAGGCCAATGTCGTTGATGGTGATTGAGTCTGGGTTGATGATGTAGATCATCATGGTGTATCCTGAGCGTAGGACAAGGTCGTTTTTAGCGACTGTGAAGTAATATGGTTGACCTCCAAGGTTAACTACGTTTGCTGATGGGCTTGATGCATTTAGGTCGAAGTCTGGTTTGTATGGCAGGTCTGAGGATACTGAGTCAGTTGTAACACAGTATAGGACTGTCTTGTTTGTGCTTTTATCGTCCCAGCTACATTCTTGTCCTCGGACGGCTAATTTGTCGATGACGATGTCTCTACCACCAGTGTTAATGACCATGAGTGTTCCTTGAGCATAGCTTGAGTCGCCTGGGGCTGCGGTGGAGTTGTGGTATAGGTGTTGTTTTGTTAGTGCTAAGCTTTCTTCTTGGACACGAGTGCTGACGACGTTGATGGCGAAGTAGGTTACGACGCTTGCCAGCAGCACTGAAATGACCAGAATGATGAGGGTTGTGACGACGGTGCTTAGTGCGTATTTGTTCTTCATTAGTCTGTGGAAAGTGTTGTAGTTCATTTTCTATTCACCTCCAAGGGTTGGGTGTTTTGTTGTTTTACCCTGTGTGTCGTTTATCATACGATATCATCTTGAAAGCCACTACGCATTTTTCTTATAAATGTCTTCTGTAGCATGATTTAATACACCACATCATGCTTGAAAAATCAACTCTCAAATATTGATTGTTACTACACAATAAACATTGCTTCCCCATACAAAACCAAAAAACAAAAACAAACAAAACACAACCAAAGTTTCCCCAAAATACACACACAAAAAAACAAAACAACCATACACAACAAACAACACTGCTTTCAAATACAGATTAAAAAGTCACAAGCATTATCCCCCCCTACCACCATAGAACACAGCAGCAGGCTGTCAGGATGCGCTTAAACAGATTCCCCCACCGAACAATAGTGACAACGGTAATACTGCTTTTAGTACTAAACCCCCTCATAGCGCAAGCCTCCAGCCTGCAACTAACAATCACCCCAGAATACAACAAATACGTCCACACAAACATCAGCTCAACCGAAGGAAACATTACACGACTTGACAAACCAATTTTCCCAATCATGATAAACGAGTCTCAAATAGAAATCGGTTCAAACTGGACAATCACCTGCCCCCTTGAAGCAGATCATACATATCACATCTACTGCTACGGCAAATGGATAGACACCTCATCAAAAGCGAAAACAAACTATAACATAGACATCTACGATCCATCAGGAAGTCTGGAAAGCACCCATACAGAAGCAGCAGGTTTTCCAGAACATTTGGGCACAACAAACGATGGCCCACTTTTCAAACCAACGCAGTCAGGCAACTACACGTTTATTATTAGAAATGATGCTCGTGGAAGCGAAGGCGCAGAGCAAGCCACGTTTATGATTTTGGAGAGTTTAGAGTGCAACAAATGGTACACCGCTAATATAGAAGGCAAAGAATCCGACGGTCAATCTAATCTGCGCACCTGCTGGACTTATGAATTTGTAACTAACCAGTCAAAAATCGAGGTTTACCTCAAGGTTCCACAAACACTGGACATGTACGAGGCGCGGCTCTACTTGATGGATACTTCCACCTCTATGATGCTGGATTCCTATCCGCTTCCGTGGGAACCTGGATTATACGGCAACCAAAGCGGAGTTGTGGGAGGCTACAACTTTGAAAATGACGGATACCGAGGAGTAAGTTACGACAGCTGCGAATATATGGGAGAGTCGATGTTTCTGAATTATACCTCATCAAACCCCGGAATTAACCTCTACCACCTAGTGCTCATCGGGGAGGTGGGTTCAGGAGATGTTGAGTTTATGGCTAAAACAATCTTTTCAAACATCACTCTATCTGCTGTTAACAAACTTGGGAAAGTATTCCCTAACAATGCCACTCAACTTTCTTACGTAACTGATGGCAGCACCCTCTTGCAAGCGAACCTGACATACACAACCGATGAGTGGGCAACAAGTAACCTTATCCACATGGATTTAAGCGGCAAAACATGCAACGCCACCATTCCAGGACAAAAAGCAGGAACTACAGTCCAATACCAGATTGATGCATCAGACATTTTAGAAAACCTGTTCTCAACCATTGGAAGTTACACTGTAAAAGCTCAGCCAAAATTAACGGTGAATGTGACTAAAGATACAATTACGTTGGGTCAAAACATCACTATCACAGGCACACTTACCCCAAGCGATGAAACATCAACGATTGATGTACAATTTTTTGATGCTAACTCAACAGAAACTATGGCGCTTCCAGTAGCTGCTGATGGCACGTTCACGGGGCAGTTTCAACCCGAGAATGCCGGCACTTGGTGTGTGCTTGCAAATGCGCCTGAAACGCAAGCTCTTTGGGCCACTGATGGACCCCAGTTAGTGGTTACCGTAAAGGAGCCGCCGCTGTATGTGAAGTATTCTTTGTATATTGTAATCGGATTGGTTGCGGCTTTGGCAGTTAGCGGCGTTGTTTACTATTTGAAGTTTAGGGGCAGCTAACTAGCTAAAACATATGCGCTCTCGAAAAGCATTTGTTTCCAGCGAATAGTATATATTCAATTTTATAGTGTATTACTTGTTAATACAACTAATTTATTGTGGGCGAAAAATTGGAAAGAAAAATCATGTCTTTAGGCAAATCATCTCTGGTAGTTTCGCTACCAAAAGAGTGGATGCAACTAAACGACCTAAAAAAAGGCGGAACCGTCTCCTTTAGCATTCAACGAGACCGCTCATTAGTAATATACCCAAGCGCCCTCAAAAAATCAGAAATCAAAGAAATAACGCTCAAAATAGGTAAAAACGAAGAAGAAATCCTCATCACACAGAAAGTGCTTGGGGCATTCTTAAATGGCTACACCGGAATCATGTTAACCTCCGAGAACATCTTCACAGTACCGCAGACAAGGGCCATACGAAATATGGCAGGCCGACTTTACCTGCGGGTAATGGAGGCAGACGCAAAATGCGTGTACATCCAAAGCATCATGGATGAATCAAAAGCGTCGCTACAACAAGCAGTTCAACGAATGCATCTCATATCGAGATCTATGTGCGAAGGCGCATTTGATTCACTGAAAAATAATGATGTGGAGCTTGCAAAGTCGTCATATTCGCTTGACGACGACGTTGACCACTTCGCATTCTTCATTGCCAGAATCCTACGCAACGCAGGTCAAGACCCACATTTAGCAAATGAACTGCGCGTTGACCCTATTGACTGCATGGACCACCAGATGCTTGTTACCCATGTCGAGCACGCTTCAGATTACGCCGCTGACATCACTCGTCACATCATCATGCTTAATGGGGCAAAACAAACCATCCCCAACGACGTCTTGAAACTGATGGTTACCGCCGGAAACGAAGTTACTGAACTCTACGTTAAAGCAGTCGAAGCGTTCTTCTCAAAAGATGTTAACGCAGCCGTCAACATAATGAAGTATAGACAAAAACTGGATAAAACCGACATAGAAATAACCTCTAGGGCATTTACGGGTCCACAGAAAAATGCGGAGTTGGTCTGCGGCATCTGCTCTATACGCGACAACATTAAACGCATCGCCCACTGCACCTTCAACATTGCTGAGACAGCTGTAAACCGAGCCTTTAAGGAAGCTATTCCTGAAAACGATGAAAAAATGAATAAAACATAAGCAATTACAAGTTTTGCTTTATCTTTATTTGATTAGACGATTTACGATACGCCACAAAACAGACGCGGGCTACATTTAGTTATAATGTTTTTCTGTAGTTAGGCCGCGTTGCAGGTGCGTTTCCCTCCGCACGCTCAGATAAACACACGTATTTGGAACAAAATCACCAAATATTGTAGTACAGGTTGGGCAACGGCGCCGATAGCATTAACAAAAGTACATAGTTTTATTATAAAGAAAGGGTTAGGCGCTAACGATTGGTTAGCGGCTACTGTTTTTGTTTGTCTTGTTTTTGTAGGTATTCGTGGATGGATTTTGCTGCGATTTTACCTGAACCCATAGCGCTTATGACTGTAGCTTCACCGGTTGCGATGTCGCCGCCGACGTAGACGCCTTCCAAGCTTGTTTTGAAGCATTCGTCGCTGGCTATTATGCCGCCTTGCACAGTTTTTAGTCCAGGGGTTGTTCCTTGTATGATTGGGTTGGGGGTTCGCCCGATGGCAACTATTACAGTGTCAACGTCCACGGTTGCTTCTGAACCGTCGATTGGGGCTACTCGGTGTTTCCCTGAATCATCTGCATCACAGAGCCGCATTGAGACCGTTTCCATTGCTTTAACGTTGCCTTGATCGTCACCGATGAACTTGACAGGAGTAGCTAGCCACTTGAAGACTATACCTTCTTCTTCGGCGTTTTCGATTTCTTCTTGGCGGGCAGGCATCTCATTGCGTGTTCGGCGATAAACAACCGTAACAGTTTCCGCACCTAAACGCAGAGCACAACGTGCTGCATCTAAAGCTACGTTACCGCCACCTATGACTGCAACTTTCTTTCCAACACGTATGGGCGTTTTGGATTGTGGGAAGTTGTAGGATTTCATCAGGTTTACGCGGATCAGGAATTCGTTGGCGCTGTAAATGCCGTTTAAGTTTTCCCCCGGAACGTTGAGGAATTTCGGTAAACCTGCACCGGTTCCTATGAACACGGCGTTGTAGCCTTTCTTGAAAAGTTCCGCTATAGTGAATATCCTACCTATGAGATAATCCGGTTGGAATTCTACACCCAATTTTGTGATGTAGTCAATCTCTGCCTGTACAATCTGCTTGGGTAAGCGGAACTCTGGGATACCATACACTAGGACTCCGCCGCCTTTATGAAGAGCCTCAAACATTGTGACCTTATAGCCGAGCTTTGCAAGGTCAGCTGCAACTGTTAAACCTGCAGGACCTGCACCGACGACAGCTACTTTTTTGCCGTTCCAAGCTGGAACTTCTGGAACAACCACGCCTCTTTCACGCTCCAAATCAGCCACAAATCTTTCGAGTCTGCCGATGGAGACAGGGTCACCTTTTTTGCCTATAATGCAGCTTTTCTGACATTGCTCTTCCTGTGGACAGACACGACCGCAGATTGCTGGTAAACTGTTGCGTTCTTTAATCTTGTTGATTGCGCCGGCATAGTCATTCTGCTTAATCAGTTTTATAAATGTGGGGATTGGCACGCCTACTGGGCAGCCTTCCACACATTTTGGCACGGTACAATTCAGGCATCTCGAGGCTTCGGCGATTGCTTGTTCTTCAGTGTAGCCTAAAACGACCTCTTTAAAGTTCTTTGTCCGAGTTGATGGTTCCTGTTTGGGTACTTTGACCGCTGTGAAACGGTTGTTTGAGATTTGGTTTAGTGGTTGTGACATTGACACGTGTGTCCTCCTGGTTTCTGGACTGATTGTGAAAGATGTTTCTCTTCATTGCAGTAGCTTTTTAGCCTCTGCATTAGCTCTTTAAAGTTGACTTTGTGAGCGTCAAATTCTGGGCCGTCTACACAGGCGAATTGTGTTTTATTGTCAACTGTGACGCGACAGGCTCCGCACATGCCCATGCCGTCAACCATTATAGGGTTCAGACTGGCGATGGTTTTGATGCCGTATGGACGGGTAAGGTCAGCAATTACACTCATCATAATAGGGGGCCCGATGGCAAAAACTATGTCAATTTTAACGTTCTTTGCGATTAATGATTTTAGTACGTCACTGACGAAACCCTTTGTTCCGTTTGAACCGTCGTCAGTTGTGAAGTAAATTTCATCTGACACTGCTTTCATTTCGTCGCTTAATATGAAAAGCTCAACATTTCGTGCACCCACAATGGAAACAACTTTGTTGCCTGCATCCTTTAGTGCTTTTGCTACTGGATAGGCAACTGCAGTTCCTAAGCCTCCACATACGACGACTGCTGTGCCGAAGTTTTTTATTTCACTTGGGTTACCTAGGGGACCAGCTATATGCATTATTTTGTCATCTACATGTAAAGAACCTAATTCGATTGTTGAGTATCCGACTTCTTGGAAAATATGAGAAATTGTGCCTTTTTCTGCATCCCAAGACGACAGGGTCAATGGTATTCGTTCGCTGTCTTGGCGAACTTTGAAAATCACGAATTGTCCTGCATGTGCCTTGGAGGCGATGTCGGGGGCGTATATTGTGATTTTTTTTGTCACGGAATTCAGAACTTTCTTTTCGACCACTTGGTTTATTTTTGGGTTGTCTTGCATGCTAATTTCTGACACTTGTCCGTTCTCCCTGTTAAGCGAGATTACTTGATAATATTAATCGTATATACAATATATATGCTATAAAAGGGTTGCTAGCTACGCCAACAGCAACAACAAAAAAACAAACATATTCACCAACCAATTAGAGAATCAAACAGCACTAAGCTTAAGTCCACAAACATCCAATAGAAGCAGGGAAAGAAAAAATGTGCCCACTAAAATATCACTTCAAACTCTGGATGGTCAACGAGAAAAACGAGGCAGTCTTTGGCGATGGACTTGCGCGTCTGCTCGAACAAATTGATTGTCATCATTCAGTTTTGGAAGCTGCCAAACACTTGGGCATGTCCTACCGCTATGCACTTCACAGGATAACATTAGCTGAAGAGCGACTGGATAAATCGCTTGTTACTCGGGTTCGCGGCGGCGCTAAAGGGGGCGGTTCCTCGGAAGTAACGCCTTTTGGTAAGAAACTAGTTAAGGAGTTTAGGCAGACGCAGGTCAAATTGGAAAATTCTGTTGGTGTTGAATCTAACTAGTTGAGAGTTAATTTTGTGTTGTATTTTTGTTGAACAGGGATTTGGGGTTCGCGCATAACTCATAATGTTTATTAAGTCTTAATACAGCATTTTGTTAGTGTGAGGGGAATCACAAAAAATGGCATTAAAAACCGTATTAGCGAAACCGAAGTTGCTAATTGTTATTCTTACCGTGACAGCCTTAGCGTTGGGCGTCTCGACGATGGCAGCTATTACTGTTAATCAAAATGTTTCGTCGACTGGAACGATAACTACGACTCCGAATATAGCTGTATATTCGGATAGTGGTTGTACTACCAGTTTGACTTCGATTAACTGGGGATCGGTTGCTGCTGGTGAAAGTGCTACACGTACTGTTTATGTTAAGAACACTGGCACTGGTGCGATGACTTTAGGTTTGTCTGCTAGTAGTTGGAGTCCATCTGGGGCAGGCACATACATTACTGTTAGCTGGAACAAAGGTGGAACTTCGCTCGCTGCTGGTGAGTCAACGGCTGCGATAATAACTTTGAGTGTCTCATCGAGCATTACTGGCATTTCAAGCTTCAGTAACACCATTACCATCTCCGGAACAGGCTAAGATTCTTTGCTTTTTTAATAGTTATAACCCATTTTTTTGAAATCTCTGTTTTACAGGCATTATTTTAGAGTTGAAACTAATCCGCTAAGAATCCGCACCTTACATTAGGCAGTCGTTTATAGGCTGAGGACGGCAATTACGTTGTTGGAAACTACAAATGCTAATGCAAGGAAGGTAAAGAGGTAGCCGCCGTCTAGGAATCTGCTTGTTAGGCCTAAACCCGGGTTGGAGTTCGCCATGTTTGCAGCTTTGTAGAATGCTAAACCAGTTAAAACAACAGCGGACATCTTGACTACGCTAAAGAGCACCATTGAACTTGTAAAGCCAGACAAAAGCGGGTTGAGTTCTTGTGCACCACAGAAAACAACGCCTACCTCAGTGGTTAACCAGTCTAAGAAGCCAACCATCACGATTGTTATGAAGAATAGGTCTTTTTTGTCCATGTCCATGGTTTCCTTTGGCGTTGTTACTTATCTAGTAGCGGCGGATGTCTTAGCTCTTCTAAATGTTGAATGAGAGAACTGTTGTACGCCTAAGCAAGATTCTCAACATTTTTAACTCAAAAGCTGGAGCTGACTATGGGGTTTTGTTAAGTTTTTGTGTAAAAGAGGTTGTTGTCTCGTTCTACATAACGTGATTACAAGTATGTATCACCACTAAGATTTTCAAATCAGCATTATTCAATACAAGCAACCCCAAAACTTAAGACCAGCGCCATTGGGTCCTGCCGCACAGCAATAGCTGAATTCAACTGTTCTACACCCTTACAAACCATGTAACATCGGCTTTTCAAACCAAGCGAACCAGACTTCGCAACCTGCAAAGCCCACTTGCTTAAACACGAGAATCACCTTTTCAAAAACGGCTAAATCTAATCTGCCCCATCATGCCAGCTTGTTTAAGAAGAGAGGGCTATCCCATGGTAAGAAGATCAGTACTTGAACAAATATTCAAAGAAATGATGCACATGAGGCAACGCCTCGACGACATCGAAAATTCGTTTTCAAATTGGAATCCGCAGCCAGTAAAAGTACCCGAGTTAGAGCTGATTTCCCTGCCAGACCACCTAAGAAGAACATACATGGTCGTGGCCGCTAAGGGCGAATGTGACGCCGTGACGGTTTCAAACCAGACAGGAAGGTGTCGAGCAATAGAGAGCAACTACCTCAATCAACTTGCACGAATGGGCTGGCTGGAAAAAAGGCGAATCTCCAAAACCGCACATTTCCATTTAATGACTCAAAAAACAATGGAGCCACCGACCGCAATGTGCATAAAAAAACCGCAGAACACCCTAGTGGGTCCCTTTTATGGTAGCAATTAGAGAAAAACGTCTTTTTCTTATTTGCCTACTGTCTTAGAGTGAGCCACCAATTTTCGAATGCAGCACATGTGGTTTAAACTCTATTGGTCAAGGTTCCTGCGCTCTTTATGTGGGTGTGGCAGAGTGCGGCACACCACATGGCTGGCTGTGAACTGCGTTGCTTTTTTGGGTTGCAATCGGCTGTAGCTGCTGTTTCGGTGTGGCGTGCGAGGTTTCTATCACAAGAACAACATACCTCCATGTTGGATTCGGCTGGGTGTGGGTGTGGTAGCATGTTGAAGCTTCATTCTGAAAAGCAATGAACAGCGCAATACAGGTCGGGCAACTATCATGGCCCATTCAGCACGGTTCGCCCGTACCCAGCCACAACACAGCAGCCCCCTAAGCAAATTTGGCAAACAAAACCCTAGAAAAAACACCCTACCCAACAAGCCAAACCTGCCAAAGTCCGTAAAACGCACACCCACACCGCGGAGACCCCCTCCCCTATAGGTTCCAACGTACATCTAATATTTGGATCCAAATATGCCCACAAAAAACGCGCCCACAACAGCGTTCTCCGTGAAACCACTACATGGCAAAGTGCGATTCAAGCACTCACATAGCCCACACAATCAGACAACCGCCCATAAAACAAAACCAACAAACTCACTACGCACCCCTCAAACAAAAACTAAGCCGACACTATTTTTTGCGTTTCAAAAAGTAAACCAATAAACACACACATACAACTAAGAAACCAAAAACAGCCGCCAAAAACCAAATTGGAAAGGGTTCCGACACTGCAACAGCAAAAGAGACCGTTTCAGAAGTTTCTACGTTTCTGGCCTCATCTATTGCATAGATTGTGAAAACATGGTTCCCACTAGACAAGCCCGTCAAGGCAGTATTTCCAGAGAGGGTAATGTTTTCGCCTCCATCCAAACTGTATTTTACCGCTGAAACAACTTTGTTAACGGTAAAGTTCAGGGGAATGCTTGATACATTGTAAACTCTGTTTTCTAAAGATAGGTTAGAAATCAAAGGTGGCGGCTCAGTATCAACAAACACACCAAGCACCTCAATACCGCCGGGATGCTTGTTTATCTGAATCTCGGCGGAAACATTCATGTGAAAATAATCAAACCAAAACGGACCATCACTACGCTCATACAAACCCATCTCAAGCGCATAAACAGTAATCGAGTGCTCCCCCTCAGGAATACCACTCAAACTCACATTACCAACATATTCCGAGAGGCTGTCACCCGTAATTAACATGTATTCATCAACATACGAGTTAACTAATATCGTTTTGTTTGACACCCAGTCCGCGATATAGTAAACATCAATAATTGTTGTTTTATAAGCTGTTCTTGACTGCCCTACATTAGCAACGAAGGATAAATTGAGGCTATCACTGTTGTATACTGCTGTTTTATTTTGTGGTGCAAAAAAGGTCATTGTAGGGGGGTATGTTTGAGAGTCCGGGTCGGCCTGCCCTATAGTTTTGTAGGCAGGATTCGCACCTACACCAACACACAACTCAGCCACAAATAGAAGAGCAAAAAGAAGAGCTACCCCTGTAGTTTTCATGTTACAAACCTTGGAGACATTCAATTTTATTGTTGAAAATCCGCACAAATCAGAAGCCTCTTGATATTAGTGATTGTCATACTGGGGGAATTACTAGAGTTGCATCTAAGTAAATGCCATTTTTTTAATTAGTATTTAATTTTTTGCATAAACGAGGTGACCTACAAAAAACAAGGTTTTATGCCCAATGGCGCACAATAATTAAAAAGTCGTGGTTACGGATACCGCTGTTAGCCTAAAGCTGAAAGACGTCTTGACTTCCATCACAACCGCACAAAATAAAAGGTATTAATTATGTGGATTACTCTATCTTGGTGCAAAACGCTTACGATAGCTTTTCGTTTTAAAATTTCTCCGGCTTTTCTTAATTCGTCATATCTTGTTGTTATGAGCATTCTTATCAATTCCGCGTAATTTTTAATGCCGTAATGCAGTCTCAGGGCTTCAACCCCCTTGCGTTGGGGCTGGACAGTGAGAATGGCAGAGTGGCGCAGATGCTGTTTATGTCGGTTTTCCGTAGAGGCTAAAAAAGGCCTACCGCAAGCACAAAGAAATAGCGGCTTACTTGGTGTCTCTGTTCAGTAGTACTGAGAGGTTGCGGGGTAACTCGTTGTAGTATTCGGTTAAGCTTAGCCTCTGCATCTTCTCCACTGTCTCCGCGGGCATCTTATCCGTTGGTGTCCCCTTGAGCATAAGCTCGGTTTCTTCTTCGCTAAACTCCGCGGATGCCTCCTCTATGTCCAGATAAGGCTTGTTTTGGGGGCAGGCGGCTTGGCATTTTATGCAGCCGATGATGCTGTTGTGCCATTGAGGCTTAATCCAGCTAGGAAACGGAATGTCGCCGGGTTTCTCGTTGTGGTAGGTGAGGCATTTTTCTGCGTGGAGCAGTAAGCGGTCGCCTGAGTTTGCGCCTGTTGGGCAGGCAGTTTCGCACAAGTAACAGTCGCTGCAGCTATCCATCATTCTGTGTTCATACCAATCGTCAGAGTAAACGGGCATATCGGAGTAAACGGCTGTTAGGCGCATGAAGCTGCCCATGTCTTTAACGTAGGCAAGGTTGTTTTTTCCATATTTTGCTAAGCCGCTTCTGACTGCTAAGAGTTTGAGGGGTAAGTTTGCAGGTGCAATTCGGTATCCACATTGCCCAACCGCTTCTGCAACCAGTTTTTCCACGTGTAGACGTTTTTGGTCGTTTACAGCGTATGTGGGAGGCAAAAGGAAACTTGGTTTTGTGCCTTTCCAGTTGAAGACGGCTTTTGTGGGTGGTCTAGGCATGGCAACGATTATGATGGATCGTGCAGTTTCAAGTTCCTCTGGAGGCGCATATTTGAATCGGTACATGTAGTCTCTGGCAAATCGATCGTCGAATTGGCGCTTTTCGAGCCTTAACTCGATTTCGGACTGCAAATCAGCAAGCCGACGAATGGAGACAACTCTGCATTTACAGCCTTCCCTGAGTAGTGCTTCAAAATTAACTTGGGTCAGCATAGCAGACTCTTTTGTTGTAGAAGGTTTATTTCATTTGTGCAAAAAATGGATATGTATTCATAGTTTTCAAGCATTTTTGTAATCAAATAACCCGTAATGCAAGCAAAAACGCGCATAAATAAAAGCGCTTGGAGGTCAGATTGGGGCGAGAGGTATTATGTAGGGCACGTGATTTGAAGCATTAACCTCGACGTCCACTCCGTAGACTGAACGTACATTCTCGGCAGTCAACACTTCGTCTACATCGCCAGCCGCATAGACCTCGCCAGCTTTCATCATAACAATTTTATCACAGAACCGATAAGCAAGATTCAGGTCATGTATTGCAATCGCCGCTGCTAGATGCTCTTTAGCAACGAGTTTACGGGTCAAATCCATAACCTCAAGCTGATGCCTAATATCAAGGCTACTTGTGGGCTCGTCAAGCAGTAGAACCTTGGCTTCCTGAGCTAAAGACCTAGCGATAAGTACCCGCTGCTGTTCGCCTCCGCTTAGCTCGAAAAAGTCCCTCATCGCAATATGCTCAATGTTGAGAACTTTGAGGGCAGACCATACTTTTTCAAGATCTTTTTCGCTGCTTTGCCAGCCGATGTGGGGTCTTCTACCCATTAAAACGATTTCTAATACGGGGAGACCTTCGGCATTTTCTGTGGAACTCTGCGGGACGTAACCAATGTATTTTGCGACTTCTATGCGGCTCATCTTTTTGATGGCTCGGGTGTCGAGTATTATTGTGCCTTGTTTTGGCTCTAATATTTTGTTCATACATTTTAGTAGGGTGGTTTTGCCTGAGCCGTTGGGTCCTATTAGGCCGAGGGTTTTTGAGTCTTTGAGTTCTATGGAGACGTTTCGTAGGGTGGGGGTGCTACGGTAGCTGAAGGTTACGTCTTGCACGGTTATGTTCATGGTGGTTTCTCGGTGGAGAGGTAGTGTTTTTAGGTATTTTAGTATTACTTTTGTAAAAAACCGTAACATAATGCATAAGTATTACATTATTAAAAAAAAGTAGCACCGTGATTTAGTATGAAAACAATAACAATAGGCGCAATCGCCCTAATCGCAATAATAATCGTTTCCACAGCCGCAATCGGATACACCCAAAACTGGTTCACAACCTCTCCCCAGCCCACACCAACTCAAACACCAACCACAACCCCAACCGCCCAACCAACCGCAACACCAACAACCAACCCCACCACAACAACCCAGCCGACAACAAAACCAACCAACAACCAACCCACACCCACACCAACCATCCAGCC
>JBNIDR010000035.1:51321-62117 GCA_050108155.1 Bathyarchaeia archaeon
GTCCTTGAAATCTACGGCAACGCCAACATGGACGACAAAGTTGACTCAAGCGACGCAACCTACATTCAACAAATATTAACAGGAAACAAAGAGCAAACAGCGTTTGCAGACGCTAACAGGGATGGCATAATAAACTCTGACGACATAATCCAAGTAAATGCACTCATAAGCGGCCAAGCCTCCAAAATTTACCTGATGGATGGCAACAAACAGAACATTTCAGTATCTCTACCAGCTAACAGACTTGTAGTTGAATATAACCAAAATACAGAGCTCATCCGTATACTTGAACTTGAAAACTTGGTTGTAGGCGTCGATTCAGGGGTTGACCCAGTCAAGCAGTTGTTCTTCCCCGACAATTACAATGAAGTAGTGTCTGTTGGAGGAATGAGTTCGCCAGACTATGAAGCAGTCCTAAACCTTCACCCCACCACACTGTTGACCTTCACCTCTGCAACCGCTGACAAAGCCGCACATCTACCAGGCGTAGATGTAGTCTATTTAGGATTATATCAGCCAAACGTTACCAAACCCGAAGACTCCCGCTTCATCCAAGGAATACTCAAAGCAGGCTACATCTTTAACAAAGTTGACCGCGCAACAGAATACGCCAACTGGATACTCAGCATAACCTCTGAAATCAACCAGAAAGTAAACACAATTCCTCAAGCAGACCGCAAAACAGTAATGATAACCAACAGCCCAACCATATCAACCACCACCAAAGCCTACACAGCATTTGACACTCTTGGGCAAGCCTGCATATTAGCGGGTGGACAAAACATAGCAGAGGCACTCAGCGGCTTATCAATAACCATCGATAATGAATTCGTAGTTGAAAAGGACCCTGACTTCATCTTCCTGCACACTGTCCGATACACCTACGGCGGAGCCACAAACGAGCCAGCGCAGGGCATAGACGCCAGCGACCCCTCAGGCATGGAATCAGTACTGCACGACTACGTTTCTCAATCAGCATTTGTTGACCTCAGCGCAGTCAAAAACAACCACGTCTACATGATTGCAGGCGACTGCCGAAACAACGCAATGGGCGGCACCTTAGGCGCAGTCTACATGGCAAAAATCCTCTACCCCGACGTCTTCACTAACTTGAACCCACAGCAAATCCAGCAGGAATACTTCACTCACTTCCTACGCTTAGACTACGACTTAGACACTAAAGGAGTCTACCTCTACCCACCCATCACCGTCAACGGCGACACAGTAGGCATACCCAACGGAGCAGCGTAAGAATGCAAACCAGCTGTCTCCTCTTTCTTCCTCTTTTTGTAAACAAACCCTAGAATAGATTGAAGGTTGAAAATTATGGCCAACACTATTGATTGGATGCAAATTCGGCAGGAGCTCCTAAAGGAAACACGGAGAACAGAAATTCATCAGACCAGCTTCTGGGATAAACGCGCCTGCAACATGAACCAAGATATGCCACAGTGGGCAGAGCTAACAAAAAAACAGCTCAGAAAGTTACCTCTTACCAAAAATTTAACGATTCTTGATGTAGGCGCTGGCACAGGACGCATAACCCTGCCGATGGCTAAACGCGCCAAACATGTCACCGCCTTGGAACCCTCAAAAAATATGCTGGCCATCCTCAAAGAAAACGCCCAGAAACAATTGCTAGAAAACATCACCTATGTGAATAAGTCCCTTGAAGACTTTGATTTGTCTTCTCGTTACGATTTGGTTGTTGCTTCTTTTTCATTAGTTATGTCTAACATGAAGTCGGCGCTGCAAAAAATGGACGCCCTTGCAGAGGAAGCAGTTTACCTCTACATGCCAGCTTCAACGTGGATGACTAAGGACATGCAGAGGGCACTTGGAATTAGCCCTAGTCACTGGTCAGACTTCATTGTTATATACAATATCCTCTACGAAGCAGGAATATTTGCTAACGTGGACATGTACGATTACACCTTTAAACGGGGCTACGCAGACTTGGAGGAGGCCACCGCAGATTTCCTGCAAACCTTCCGTTTGTCCCCAGACAAGAAAAACCAACTTAAAGAATACCTCAACGTTAACTTGGTTAAGAAACAAGGAAAACTCTGGAGCATCCAAAAGAGGAAGGCGGCGACAATATGGTGGACAAAAACGAAGTAACAACATTGCCTCAAAAAGTTGATGTTGAAGAAGAGAAACGCAAGTACCGAAGGCTAACCGCCAAAAGAGGCATCTTTTTAGGCGCCTGCCTGGTGCTGCTTTTAGTTGTTATCGGAGTCGCGTTGGCTTTAGGCTCGGCTAACATGACTTTTCTTGATGCCTACTCCGCCATCTTTGCAAGAGCATTTCCAGATATATTCCACACGGAGCCACTCTGGGACACTGTAGTTTGGACCATACGGCTACCCCGCATATTACTGGCGGTTTTTGCAGGCGCCATTTTAGCCCTAGGCGGAACCATGACGCAGGATACCCTGCGCAACCCCCTTGCAACACCGTACACGCTTGGCGTCTCAGCAGGCGCAGGCTTAGGCGCTGCAATCGGGCTGATTTTGGGCGCTGGCTTTTTGGAATCCCGATTCATGGTTATCGGAAACGCCTTTGTATTCTCGCTGATTCCCATCGTAATTATTCTGTTAGCAAGACGCAGAGGCGCTTCTCCTGAAATGATGATTCTCTCTGGCGTAGCTATTGCATATCTCTTCAACGCCTGCATAACTATTCTTCAATACTTCGCCGAGTCAAACGCTGTTAGCGCCACGGTCTTCTGGCTTATCGGCGACTTATCCAGAGCCGAATGGTGGAACCTCCCCTACATCCTCGGAATGCTAATCGTCTGCATCATAGTTAACATCAAGTTAGCAAATGACGTTAACATCATGAAGATGGGTGACGACACCGCTAAAAGTTTAGGTGTAGAAGTGGATCGCAGCAGAAAAATCGTGCTAATAACCGCTTGCCTCTCAACAGCCACCGTAGTAAGCTTCACGGGCGCCATCGGCTTCATCTGCTTGATTGCGCCGCATATATGTAGAGCTTTCATAGGAGGAGACGAACGCTACCTAGTAGTTTCCTCAGCGCTTTTCGGCTCAATCCTACTACTAGTAGCCGATATTGTGGCGAGGAGGCTTATTGCCCCTATTGTTTTGCCGGTTGGAGCTATCACGGCGTTTCTAGGCGCACCCATGCTGCTCTACCTTATGCTTAGATGGAGAAAGAAACGTTAATGCTCTCCCCTCTTTTTTGCAGTTATATTTTTATGGGTGCCCACTAACTATTTGCTTCGACTAGATCCACAGTGGGTCATAGTCTGTACAGCGTATTAGTTCTGCGTCTAAAAACATCTTTTACCTGTCTAAAAAATATTTGAAACTTTAACTTCTCAGAGCAAGCACACAGACAGTTTCATGCACTGGTACTTTTAAATTTCATTGTTTAGTTGAAATGAATCTTATTAAAGCTAATTTTATGAAAATTGTTCTTTCAAAATGCCCGCTTTGTTTGCAAGATCTTAAATGAAGTGGTGGGGCAGAGAGGATTTGAACCTCTGACCAATGGGTATCTACAGCTCCAGAATTAAGTCATCCATCCCGAAGGATGTCAGCATACCCATTCTGTGCTTCTGGAGCCCATCGTAATACCTGGCTATACTACTACCCCAAGCCAACCAACAACACGCCAAACAAATATTAAAAGATTAATGAACGATTTGATGCTCGATTTTCAACATTAAATATAAATTCGTTTTGCCGATAACTCGATTTAGAGACTTATGCTGAGTGAGCGCCAATCAGAGATTCTTGGAATAATGTTTGGAGATGGCGCCATGTCAAAAGTCGGCGGCTCAATACAGATAGCGGTTACGGGCCATAAGATTGAAGATAAAAATTACTTGATTAACCATGTTTGCCCATTGTTTGCACAAGAATTTGACGTACAGATGAAGAGCAGGTATCGGCTAAACGAGAATACAATGGACATTTATGTCTACTCTAAAAAAACAGCGTCGATTCTTAACAGTTGGGGAATGCCTTTGGGACTAAAAAACGCAGGCACACTACAACCAACCGTCGAACTAGCCAAGGCTGACTTTGTGAGAGGGCTATTCGATACCGACGGCTCTATCTACCGCAAATATGGGAAATACAAGCAAATTCAATTTAAAGGCTCATCCAAAAAGCTGATGGAGTACACATTGGATGCCATAATAGGCCTCGGTTTTTACCCAACCGCGTTACATCTGGATGAAACTAGATACAAATTCTACCTTTGCAGACAAAAAGATGTGCAGCGGTTCTTTGAAACTATAAGCCCCGCCAATGAAAAGCACCAAAAGCGCCTGCAAGTCATCAAATGAAGCCGATTCCAGAAAGCAAACACACACGGGTTTGCTGACTCCGCGAGGAGAATGACGAATCTCTGGAGCGGTCATAGAGAAACCCGTAAACCCTGGCTTAGCGCCACGGTTGGGCAGAGGTCGTCGGTTCAAATCCGGCCGGCCCCACCAAACTCTTTTCTTACTGTTACAATAGAATTGCAGCTAAGATTCTGTGCAGCTTTTTTTTATGGCTTCATCCATACTCACAGGGACAGGTACGCCGTCTTTTCTTATCATGGGCTTAAGGATGCGCCATGCACCATTTTTGCTTCGCAAACGGCGCAGCCATTTTTTCATCTTGACAATTTCATTGTTTTCAACGCTTAATTAGCATGAATTATCAAATATTTTGAAAGAAAACACGTTTTTACACCATCGACACAACAAAGCAAGTCACGAACAAGCCAGAGAACTAAACAAAACCAGCTTTTTCGCGTTGATGTTGTACAAGTTGCCGCTTATTCAGAAACAACCAAAAGAATATAGCGTATCATTATACACGATATAACCTATGTTTACACAGCAATCACAAATCGAAATCACCACCAATCTCGACTCAGCCACCAAAGAAGCAGACCCAAAAATTCTCCAACTCTTCCCCCACCTCAACATTCACCAACACCCCAACTTCAACAGTCGCCAAAAAACCCGCATCCAACGCCGCCTACTTTGCCTAAAAACATTAGGCAAAAAAGACACCCCGACATCTGCATTTGAGTTATCTCAAAATACACAATTATCAAAATTTCAAGTAGCCAAAACACTAAAAGAACTAACCGCTTTGTCGCTCCTAAAAGCTGGAAAAAACGGCAGAAAAGCAACCTACGAGTTAACAACAAAGGGATTTGTTGCTCTGATGTCTTTTGAGGCTTTTCGCGATTGGCAAAAAATCAAGCAGACTCTGGCGGTTCCACAGAAGAAAAACGACCCATTAGCCTATGCACTATTGGTTATCGGCTTCGGCACAAACAAGCCCGACTGCGTTTATCAAACATTACGTGGTTACGCATCTCAGGGCGCAACCCTCGAAGAAACGCCTGTTGACGCGGCTGCCGATTCTCTTCTGTTATTCTACCGCCAAAAACTTAGAGCTCAAAGCGCCGTCCCTCCCGCTTACCTAAGCGTTTTCAAAGAATTCACCACAACAGGCTTCCAAGAGTTCTTCAGAATGTTACTTGTCGCGGTTAAACCCACAGCTGAAGACTATAATTGGCTGGTAGAGTTCTTTAACGAAATTTCAGAGTTCTACTTTGACCCGGCAAGAGCAGCCTTCATAAACCTGCTGCCCCAAACCCCGCTGCTGCAACGAAAGCTGGATGAATTCAAGAGAAGCCAAGACCAACAAATCAAAAAACAAGATGGAACCCTAGAAGTCACCTTTACCATTCCAGGTTCGGGGCTGTCAAAAATTGATGCGATGCCGCCACACCTACGAGCCATAGGCATGAGATTAATTCTTGAACCCGTAAAATTCGTAAACAACGCGTTAGTTGAGTATTTCTGGGGCTAAAAAACCCCTTTTACTGTTTTGTTTTGTCAGTTATTTGCGCCCTTGAAGCGGCCGCTTTGATAGCGTCTAGCATCTCCTCCGTGGGAGGCGTGGGCACTATGGTTATTTTGACTATGCCTGCTGTTTCGGGTTTGTATGAGTATGCGTTTTGGTATTTTGCGTCAACGAGGTTTGTTTTGAAGAGGTAGCTGCTTCGGCCGCTTGGGTTTTTTGTATCGGTTTGCGGGTTTTTGGAGGGTGAGATTGCTGTTCGGACCTCGATGGTGCTGCTTTGTATGTTTAGTAATGTGGGCAGGACTCCAAAGGATAGGGCGTTGCCTTTGATTTCACGTTTTTCGTCTTTTCCGTCAGCGCCGCGTCTGGTGTAGCCTATGGTGACATCTGTAGCTGCCAACTCTTCGATACCAGCTATGAATGCGCTGTTTGCCTCATTTTGTGAGTAAACCATCGCAAGGAGCAAATCACGAACTAAATCGCCCAAAGACGCATTTTCAGAGGCGCTAGACATCAGATTCAACTCTTTTGCGTGTGTTATGCTTTGGTTCTGCTCAGAATTGTTTTAGCAGAATCTATCAAGCGAGTAGAATCCTCAAGGGTCAGGCGGTATGTTTTTGGCACTTTTGCTCTTCCCGACTTCAAGGTTTCATTGAGCACGTTCACTAGCTCTTCTGGGGCCATTTCAGCGAGTTTCTCTTTAGAGTCGATTTTGCTTGCAACCAGCAGCTCTGCCACTTGCTCGTCAACTCCGTCTACGCCTGCAACATCGCTTTTCACCATCAACTTTGCCATGCTGATAAACTCTGTTGCTTTCTTTGCGGAAACGCCGGCTTTGGCTAAGTCCTCTTTGGAGGCAACTGCCAAGTCACTTATAGTTTCTATTCCGATTGCCCGCAGCTTTTCGCCTATGGCTGTTCCGATGCCCTCTATTACTTCAACGGGTTTTCTACCGTTTACGCTGACGTTTTTGACTTCTAAGGGGATAGGACGCAGGGTGACGTTTATGGTGCTCATGAGGTTGGGGTCAAGTTCGCCTTGTTTTGTGGGTAAGGCAAAGAGGGTTTTTTCGCCTTCTTGGGTAACGACGGCTTTTAGCTGCATGGAAAAGTCGGCTAAAACAAACGTTGTTGACCTGTCCTGTGCCATGGCGTAATCGTGGACGCGCAGCAAATCTTTCTGGATGGCTGTTATGAGGGTTGCAGAGTCTACTTTTGTGGGGAAAGCAACTTTTGCGTCTACTATTTTATTCACTTTTTCACTACTTGCCATTTTTTCACCAATTTTTTATTTTTTGAGTTTGAGGGTTAGTTTGATTTGGCTCTCGTCTTTGAGGCCAAAATAATTTAGTGACTGCGTATCTGAGGAAGCAAATCCTACGTCAGGGTCGCTTACCACGCGGCCTTTTAGTGTCAGCTCAATTTTTGGGATAATAAACTGTGAGGACTGGTCGGAACTTGCCGCTACTGCCTGCGCTAAACCAGTGTTTGCTTCGCTTATCAACCCGGAGATAAGAGAAAAAAAAGAAAGAAAAGTTGTCATAACGACCGACTACGCTGCGGGTGTAGATGATTCAGTTGATTTCGGTGTGGTGTCTTCGGTGATTTTTTCGATTGCCTTCATTAGGGGGGTTGGTGGGGGGGCTGGAGCTACTTTGATTTCTATGAAGCTTGAGGCTTCAACAGAGTAGGAGTATTTGCTGGAGTATTTTGCGTCTACTGATGCCGAGAAGAACGCCCATCCGCCTTTGGCGTGCATCTTGACTTCGGCTTCGGTGGTTTTCTGCATTGTGATGACCATTTTGATTTGGATGGTTCCGCTTTGGATTTGTAGCAGTGTGGGGAGTATGCCGAATGCTAATGCGTTGCCGCTGATTGTGGTTTTTGTGGTGGAGGAGTCGCCTGCTTTGGTGTAGCTGAGGTTGACGGGGGTTTCAACTAGGTCTTGTACGCCGCTTATGAAGGAGGCGTTGGCGTCGTTTTGGGCTGCTACCATTGAGAGTAGCAGGTTTCTTATCATTTGGTCGAATGGCACATTCGCTAGCTCTGTTCCTATAGAAAGGGCTGACATATTGTTTCCTCAATTCCTGAATAGCAAAATATTACTATTTAAGAATTAAGATATGGCATAACAAAAGAATAAGTGTACAACAAACAGGAAGATACCGACTTCAGATTATACGTGTTAATTTGGGTAAAATTTGCATAATTTTTGGACTATACTGTGGCGTAATGTTGGAAAATCCCTTAATTAGATTTTGCGAACCTGCATTTTGAAGAAAAACGTTAAGGGAGGTGCAAAATTGGAAGCACAACCACAAACAGAAAACAAAAATCTCCAACAGCCCCAAACCCAAAATGAAGAAAACCTATTAACCCCCGAAATCATGCAGGCACCACCCCCGCCTCCAGACCAGCCAGTTCCACCCCCACCAGAAAACACAGCGACTCCACACCACTCGCCGCACACAAAGCGCAGCCACAAACACGCACTACCAGCAGCACTAATCGTAGCGCTCTTAGTAACCAGCCTAATCAGCGTAGCCTGCCTCTACAGCTCAGTAACCCTAAACCAGCAAGTAACCTCTCTGCAAAACCAAGTAACCAGCCTAA
This sequence comes from Bathyarchaeia archaeon, assembly GCA_050108155.1. Lineage (GTDB taxonomy): Archaea > Thermoproteota > Bathyarchaeia > Bathyarchaeales > Bathycorpusculaceae > Bathycorpusculum. The sequence continues at coordinate 59,777 of JBNIDR010000035.1, forward strand.
AATCAGAGGTAACCAGCGGCACCAACACAGTTGCAGCAGCCTACTTCGGCAGCACCTCGCTCTCAGCGCTTTACTCCGAAGTTAAAGATTCAGTGGTTACAATAAAATGCACCATCACCGAATACGTTTACACTCCATGGGGAGGGCAACAAGCCATCACAACTTCAGACCAAGGCTCAGGCTGGATCTACGAATACAACGGAGAAATGATTGTAGTAACAAATAACCACGTAATCGCAGATGCAACAACGATAACAGTCACATTCGCAGACGGCAACACATACACCGCCACAGTCTTAGGCCAAGACGCAAAAACAGATTTAGCATTCCTCTCCACCGACGCCCCAAGCAGCGAATATCACCCACTGGAAATAAAGAGTTCATCAACAATCAGCGTAGGCGACACAGTTGTAGCAATCGGCAGCCCATACGGATTAACAGGCACAATGACCTCAGGCATCATAAGCGCACTTGACCGCACCATAACGGTGTCCTCAGACACATCAAGCAGCACCTACAACATCACCGGTCTAATACAGACCAGCGCACCCATAAACTCAGGCAACTCAGGCGGCCCACTGCTAACATTAGACGGAAAAGTAGTCGGCATGACAACTGCAATAGTCAGCAACTCAGACGGCTTAGGATTCGCAGTCAGCTCAGACACCATACTAAACCAGATCGGCAATCTGATTGGCTAAAGGGCAACAAAGCCCTTCAACCTCCATTTCTTTAAGACATATTCATTCGATTTTGGTTTGGAATTTATGATCTAAAGATAAATGAGAGAACACCACTAACTATCAGCGAGTACCCTTGGGCTCGCCAACCATCCAGACGCTAAAATGCAAAGCGCCACAAATCATCGCCATAGCAATCGCCATAATAATATGCGTCTACGTTGCTCTGGAGTTCTTCGCAGACACTTTTGTTAGAGGACAGCCTTTCTCGTTTACAGCAACTGTTACCAGTTGGGGATACGCCGGCATCTTCGGGTTGATGATTCTTGAGGCAAGCTCTCTGCCTATACCAAGCGAGGTAATACTGCCTTTTGCAGGATACCTTGTATCAACTGGCGCTATGGATTTTTACTTAACCCTTATAGTGGCCACAGCTGCGGCAGTAACGGGTTCACTGATTGATTACTTCATAGGATTAAAGGGCGTTCAGGTGCTTACAAAATATCGGTTACTTGGGAGAGCAGTATTTTCTGAAAGCCAACTGAAATATGCAGCCAACTACTTCACAAGATACGGAGCAATAATGGTCTTTGTAGGCAGACTTATCCCCGTTATTAGGACATTGATTTCTTTCCCAGCTGGCGCAGTAAAAATGCCCATAGCTAAATTCGTAGCCTACACGCTTGCAGGGTGTGTAATATGGAACAGCCTGCTCATCTATGTAGGGTACTATTTAGGGCAGAAGTGGCGGGAAGTCGCTGATGTGTCACATTACCTCATCATAGTCATAGTAGCCGCGGCAGTCATACTATTCATAGCATACTTGGTACGGAAAAGAAAGAAGAAAAATAAGATAGACTATGTGTCTTAGGCTATGACTTCGATTTTGGGCTTGAGTTCACCAGCTATGCCGATGGCCTTTGCTTCCTGAACTTGCACCATGCAATCCACTTCGGAAGCCTCATTGAGCACTTTATAGTCAACTGATTCCAAAAAGGCAGCGTCAATCGACACAGCAGAATTGGAAGCGAATACGCCGACATCTTTGAGCAATCTTGGACCCGGGTTAGGGAGGCAGTCGCAGCCCTCAGAGATATCTTTGGCGAAGCTAACGTAGGCGACTTTTTGGGGTTCAAACGTAGTAAGCACACCTAGCGCCGCAGAAGCAAGGGCTTTGCAGAGGTTTTGCTTGTTCGTAAAATGGATAGCATCCATGGGGCAAGCGTCTATGCACATTGGGCAGCGCATACATCGGGGCGATGTGTTGTGTGCTTTTCCCTCAATTATATCGGGGATGCTAAAGGCACATGCTTCTTTGCATTTACCGCAGCCCACGCATTTGGAGACGTCGATTTCTAATCCAATGGCGCGGTGCTGCCTCAGTTTCCCAGCCTGCGGGGTGCAGCCCATGCCGAGGTTCTTGATGGCGCCGCCGAAGCCGCTGAGTTCATGCCCCTTGCAGTGCGAGACGACAACCATGGCGTCTGCCATTGCAATGGCGCCGGAGACTTCGATTTCGCTTAGAATGCCCCGTGTTTTTACGAGCTGGAAGTTTTCGCTCTTCAACCCATCTGCGACTATGAAGGGCGCCATGTTGAAGCCTTGCATGAGGGCGGTTTGCATGTGATCGATGGCGTTGTGGCGCTGGGCCATGTAGAGGG
>JBNIDR010000035.1:62198-62610 GCA_050108155.1 Bathyarchaeia archaeon
AGAAGGGGTTACCAAGTTCGCCAACGTGCACTTTGATGGCGACTAAGTCGTCTTTTTCGATGTGGTCAAAGGTGCCTGCTTGATCGTAGAGGCGGTTTGCCTCCTCAAGCAAGTTGCGGCTCGTGTCCCATGGCAATAGGTGAACGGTCAAATTGGATTCCTCAATAATGCATCTTTAGGGTGAGCATGAAACAGTATAAAAGCAGTTCCCCGCTTCTCCAAAAGCCTTGCCAGTAATCGAAAATGAAAAACCTTAAAACTGCAAGCAAGCAACTAACCGAATATGCCCGAAGAACAACTCAAAAAGCGTAGCGGCGGACTCACTTTTTGGTTAGCTGTAATTTTACTGGGAAACGCTATATTCGTAGTTTCTAACATATGGCCGGATGTGGGTATGCTTTTCTTTCCCATT
>JBNIDR010000035.1:62660-64485 GCA_050108155.1 Bathyarchaeia archaeon
TTTCTTTTTGTTTAATTGTTTCTCTTCAGGTTCGCCAGTTTGGTTAACGCCGCTTTTTGTCTTTTACGCAATTGTAAGCATATGCGCTATTGGAGCGCTTTTTATGTGGAGAAAAATAGGCTTCTACGCAGTATGCATTGCGGCAGTTGCTGCATTTTTAACTGGAGTCGCTGGGGGAACTTTAACTATGGCCATTTTAGCTAATTGCATCAGCACAATCATTCTTGCAATCCTGCTGCGTTCAGAATGGAAGTTGTTTCGATAATTAGATGGAAAGCGAGTAAATGCAAACGGAATTAAAATTTTTGTATGGCCGCGCGGTTCTATTTGGCGCCTATTAGAAGTTCTATGCAGAAACCTATAGAGGCCTCTATTTTTAGCGCCTATTAGCGGTTCTGTGATGATTAAACCTATTGAGGAATGAGGAATAAGCCTTGAGGCATATTTGAATCCAGTATCCGCCAAGATATACAGAAAAACTAGAGGGATAGGCAAATGTTGCGGTTTATGCCTCAGTTACCGTCGCATCTTTAGTACGTTAATAACGCCGCTGCCCTCTTTAACGTAGCCAACCCAAACATGCTTAACTTGCGCTTGTCAAGTTCGCTTTGCAGGCAGTATCCACCTACAACGGGGTATCCATTTCGCGGCAGAAATCGCCCAGCCCGTTTAGCATTCCAACTGCCAAATCGGTAGGCATATTCTCGGGAGCAGCCATAATTTTCAGTATGCCCGAGATTTTGGCTACGGCATGTCGCTGGTTACGTTGCTGCCTGCTATGCACCCTTGAATTTCTGGCTCATCCACCACAGGCGCAAAAAAGTCAAGCGTGTTCAGGGCCGCGATGTCGTCGGAAGGTAATTCATGGCAGACATAGAATCAACCCTTGCTTACTTCATGTTCCAACCGCTAAGGTCGAAGTCTTCGTCCGAGAATTCTCCTGCTTTTCCTTTTCGCGGTTTTCTTTTCCGGAGCATAACGAGAAACGCCACTAAAGCCACGACGATGACTATGATGATGCCGCCGATGATTAGGCCAGCGGACGTGTTAAGAGGCGTCTGCACCGTGGAGGTAGGGTTAGATCCGCCGTTTGTGGGGTTCGGTGTTTTGGATGCTCCGTTGTTGGATGTGGGGTTTGAGGTGGACGACTGAGTGGGCGCTGTAGTGGAACCGGAGGTGCTAGTTGGGACAGGTGAGGGGTGATAAGATGTTGAGGTCCAAACATCCGAGTTGGTACATACCAGCTGCTCCGTCGAAGTTATAGAGGAGCCGTCGGATGCAGTCTCATACATTGTATGTGAGTAGTCGACGGCTACGCCCTTGATTTTGTCGAAGTATGTGGTTACTTTCTCGTCTGAGTTTTGGGCGCTGATAAGGTTGGTTTCCCGTTGGCCGCTGGGATAAGAGCGGCTAACAGTGTCGGTTACGAGTTGCCCGCCGGCGGGGTAGATTGGTTGACCTTTGGCTATGTTAGCGCCAACTATGAGAAAACCGAAGGGCACGGTGTAGCCTGAATTTTCTATGTCAATTGTGCCTGACACGGTTTTTTGGCTGCCGTTCTTAAACGATGAAGTGACGTCAACGCTGATAATTGAACCTTGTACATTGGTAATTGTGAGTTGAACTTTTTGGGTATTATTGTATTCCAACGCGTCGCTCGGAGGTGTGGCGGATGGGTTTGTTGAGGTCCAAGCTATGTTGTAGCTGTAATCGAATGTTTCGCCCTTTGAAACTCCTACTGTTGGGGCTGATGCACTTGAAAGAAAAATCATCGATGTAAATAGTAAACATATTATAAACGTAGCCAATCGGTTTGTTTTCATTT
>JBNIDR010000035.1:64571-68771 GCA_050108155.1 Bathyarchaeia archaeon
ACTACGACGACGTTGTCAACGTAGATGTATGCTGTTGGGTTTCTGCCGCCGTATGCGTCATGTAGGTCGGTCCAGAAGCGGAACGTAAAGTGACCCGTGTTTGGGTTTAAGTTGAATGTGTGCGTATATGTATGCCATTGACCGTCGGGTTGTGTTGTGGATATGGAGTCGTAGTAGTGGAAGCTGTTTTGTATTGGGTAGTTTTCGTTTAGGTTTGGATTAGCGTCTGTGGAGTATGCTAGTCTGAATTGGTCTTGGCTGTCTGTGTCGACCAATCGGTATTGGAATGTCACTGTCACGGTTTGCGCATTAGTGGTGTCAAGTATGTCAGAGCTGAATGCGCCGTCTCCTAGGTACTGAGCGGTGTTTGACATGGCGCAACCTGAGCCGCCAACGCCTTGGTTATCTGAATGATACCACGGGGGTTGACTTCCTGCGGTGAAGCCATGTAGCCAGTCTGCACCTTCGAAGGCTGAGTAGAGTAGGTTAACGTTTATGGTTGTAGAGTCTGGTGCGTAGCCGGTTGCTGAGGTGGTTAGCGTTGTTGCGCCAGTTGTGCTATCTGCGTAGTAGAAGGTTACCTGGTATTGTCCGGCAGGTATTGTTACCTGAGTTACGATGTTTGAATTAGCATTGTAGAAGATACCGCTGGTATGTGAAGATTGTAAGTTAACTGTTAATGGTTCGTTTGTTGTTATGCGCACACCTTGGTATGTTTGGCGTTCTACAGTGATTGCTCCTGATTTTACGTTGCGTTCTATGAACTGGTTTGTACCGGATGTGATTACGAGTTTATTCTGTGTTGAGGGTATGAAGTGGGCGGTTATGGTTCCGTCGCTGAGCATTGTGGCGGTTGTTGATGCAGAGTCAGCAGCGCCTATTACGTTCTGACTGTCCTGTGTCCAGCCTGAGAATGAATAGCCGGGTGCTGGGCTCGCTTGGATATTAACTTTTACACCGTAGTTGTAACTTTGAGCGTTGCCTGCCGCTGGAGTTGTGGTTCCTGAACCTGCGGGGCTAACGGCGAATGCTACGTTAACAGCGTTTGGCGATGGACTGGGTGAAGCGGTTGGTGTTGGAGTGGGAGTGGGTGTAACATTTGGGTTTGTGCTTGGTGTTGGAGTGGGTGTTGGAATCGGGTCTACAGTTAGTGTGTGGCTTACTGTGCTGGATTTGCCGTTTGAGTCTGTTACGGTTAAACTGATGGTTTTCTGTCCAGTTGTCTGGTATGCATGCACTGGATTCTTTTCGGTGCTTGTTGCGCCGTCGCCAAAGCTCCATGACCATTGGTTTATTGTTCCTGAACCAGCAATGGAAGCGTCCGTGAAGGCGACGTTTTGGTTAACGATTGGGTTAGTCATTGACATTGTGAATTCTGCGATAGGCGCTTGGGTGGTTTGTTGAGTTGCCGATACGGTAATGGTTCTTACTGTTGTGCCAGTGTTACCGTTTGCGTCTGTAACTATCAAGGTAACAGCATAGTTATTTGCGGCTGAGTACTTGTGAGTTTGCTGTGTAGTTTGTGCATCAGTTACTAATGTGCCGTCTCCAAAGTTCCAAGAGCGTTTGGTAATCGCGGCGGAGCCTGCGATTGATTGATCAGTAAAGGTTATGGTATCACTTGTAGAAGGCGATGATGGATTATAGATGAAGTAAGCGGTTGGACTCGCTGGGTTTGTGCTCCCAGAATTACCGCCGCTGCTTGAGCCGCTGTTGCTGCTTCCAGTGGTTGACATGACTGTGCCTTCAACAGTTACAACTTTGATTCTGTCGCCAACTTGGAAGTTTTGGTAGTTAACTTCAACTTTGACTGTCTGACCTACTTTTATTGGAATAAGGGCACCTTTTGCAACAGCTTGATTGTCAACGTTAACTATATCTTTGAGGACATCGTTGACGTAGACGCTGCTATCCTGTTTTAGATGCACTGTTCCCTGGCCAGTATTTTGTACGTAGATAACCAAGTTTCCGCCTGTAGTGTAGCTTTGTATTTGTACTTCGTTGCCGGCTTTGTCGGTTTGGAAGCCTATGTAGCCCATTACCCAGGCATAGGCTAGGATGGATGCAACTACTGCTATTGCAATCATAAGAAGAATTGAGATTACGGGTGAGACTGCTTTTATTGATCTGCGCAATTTTGTTATTTTTCGCATTTTTTCTTCCTTCTCTCTTGTTTTACATGTTAGAGGGCTTTTGTGCCCTAGCTTGTTATGTCATGTGGTGTTTTGAGTATTAAAGGCATATTACATTTTTCGATATAGTAAGCATCATGAAGTATGCCTTATAACTCAATACTCAATACACTGTTTGGAGAGAGCAACAAGATGACCTTCCAAATCACCGACCCCAAACGACGCGACAAACTCATCATAATGATGGACATACTCTCCATCGCAGCCAAAGGCGCAACGAAAACCAAAATCATGCTAAAAGCAAACCTCAGCTTTAGCCAGCTAAATGAGTACATCTCTTTTTTGCTAAAACATGGGTTGCTTGAAGATAAGTTGTGTAGTAGAAAGGTGATGTATAAGCCGACGGTTAGGGGGATTGAGTTTGTTGAGAGGCAGCAGAATGTTTTGCATTTGATTAGTGGTTGTGAGAAGATGCCGGTTATTGTTTGTTCGGGTGCTAGGGGCAAAACTATAGTCGCTAGTCTTGATTCTTGATAAACAAAAGACTTATATGTTGTACCCGCCCATTTATGCTTATGTCACACTCAAGTAAGCAGATACAAGAGACTTTCCCGGAAACCATCATAATCACCTCCGATGCCGAGCCCGTATCTGTAGAAAAAACCCTCAGAATCTGCTGGAACACTGGCGAAGAAAAAAACTGCACCTCCTGCTACCTACGCAAAGGCTGCAAAGCTAGGGAGTAGCAGAGTCAAGCGTGCTGTTTGGGCTTTATGGGGAACTGTTGATTTTTTAGTGGCAAACTAGTTTTTTGCGGCTTTTAAGGGCTGGTTTGTGCTTGCTTTGTCGTTTTTGAGGATGTTTAGCAATAGCTGCGTGTGGAGGAGGGTTTTTTGGTGTTGGGTGTGTGAGATAGTTTTTTGGGGGCGCTGTTGGTTTCGGGGGTCTGTTTAGGTGCGGCGTGTGCGTTTTCCTTCACAAGAGCAACATACAGTTATGTTGAAGGGGCTGCGGTGTGGATGGGCAGGTTTAGTCCGCCAAAAATTTCAATACATAGCCCCATTGCCAGCTGAGCCAGCACTGGCCCCTTTCGCCCAGAAGTAAGCCTGAAAATCCGCTACCAACGCTTTGGTTTATTTCGGGCAAGGTATTTTAGTCAGGTCACAACATTGACAAATAGGTGGAACTCCTTGGAGCTCAACATCCCCAAAGCATTAGTCGACGACCTCAGCGAAGCAGAATTAAAGCTCTACCTAGCCATGATGCTCTACAAAGAAAGAAAAATCTCCGCAGGACAAGCAGCAAAACTCGCAGGTTTGAGACTACGAGACTTCATGTACGAGTTGGGCAAGCACAAAGAATCATTCACCAACATCACCGCTGAGGAGCTAGAAGAAGAGCTAAGGCGAATAAAGTGATCGTCTCCGACGCTGGCCCGCTCATAGTTCTGCTCAAAACCAACAAACTTTTCATTCTAAAGGATCTATTTGGCGCAGTCAAAGTTCCAGCCGCTGTTTATGCCGAGATAACCGTTAAGGAACAGGAGAAAGCGGCTTTTTCGAAGATAGATTGGCTTAGTTCCGTGAAAATCAAAAAAGACAACGATTACAAACTTTTAGAGGAACTAGTCGACAGAGGAGAAGCCGAAGCGATCATTCTGGCAAAACAGCTAAAGCTGCCACTACTTGCAGATGACGCAAAAGCAAGAAAATACGCCAGCCTGCTTAATGTAGAAGTGATGGGCACTCTGGGGCTCCTTAAACTGGCAAAGAATCGTGGGGTACTTTCTTCAGTTAAGAAAGCAATCATGGAGATGCTTGCAGAAGGCTACTACATCGACAGCCGTCTGATAATCAAACTTCTGGAAGATGTGGGCGAATCATAACTAAAACATCTTAACCAAAGGCTGTAAGAGAGCACCGTTACGCCGAATACGGTCAACCAAACTAGCACGTACCCCATTTCGCCCAGAAATAGCCTAGCAAGCCTCCAAACGAAGGTCGCTTCGCAGACCCAAGCCACGCCGTCCAATACTCCACTCTAAAAGTCAAAGAACCTGATAGAAAAA
>JBNIDR010000035.1:68821-69444 GCA_050108155.1 Bathyarchaeia archaeon
CAAGTGTTGCCCCTTTTGAAAACACGAATGCCCCGCATGTGTGGGCATGGATGTAGTATGATGGGTTTCGCACTTTTAAAGGTCCCGCGCATAGTTCTCAGATAGAAAAATTAATTATCACAGTCCACCGATACCGGCTAACATGAAGTTTACCGCTCACGGGAAACACCGCGCCAAAGAGAGAGGCATAACCGAAAAATCCATCATGCAAGCCGTAATCGAGCCCACAAGCACCTTCTACGATCTATCATCGGCAGCCTACGTTGCCTTCAAGAAACTCGACGGTCAACAGTTACTGGTCGTTTACACATCCGAAGGCGACGAAGTAAAGGTTATAACAACTTTTATTACATCATCCGCCCAAGAAATAATCAACAGCAAACTCAAAGCCAACGTGTGGGTGAAAATAAAATGAAGATAGAATACGACCGCAAAGCCGACATACTCTACATCAAACTAAAAGAGGCTAAAATCACCGACACCCGCATGCTAGGCGAAGACATCTACGTCGATGTGGATAAAAACCAGAATTTTGTGGGTATAGAAATCTGGAAAGCCTCCACAAACGCCATACAACCCCTCTCCAAAGACATCGCTGAGGAAGTCAAAGCGTCCCTACAAAA
>JBNIDR010000035.1:69494-69657 GCA_050108155.1 Bathyarchaeia archaeon
CCTTCACTTCAGGGCTACCGTATTCGCTCAAGTAGCCGCAGCACGCTGCCCAATATTCCAATCTAAAAGTCACGAAAGCAGCTCTATGTTGAGAACCACGCCGCCTCTCAAGTTGCACCTTCGCTCCCTTTATTTAAAGGTAAAACGTGTTTAGACCTCCCCT
>JBNIDR010000035.1:69707-70857 GCA_050108155.1 Bathyarchaeia archaeon
ATATGACGGCAACCGACCCTCCCCTCTATAGGTGCTGAGCATAGATTGGATATTAGGCTCCAAATATGAGGGCAAACTCCTATTCCTTCAACGCAGCCCAAAGCCGCTCAAAATAGCCACAAGCCACCGCCACCACCCCCGCCAGAGTTACCGTTTGATTTCCATTAGTGGACAGTTTTTTGAAGACCTAAAAATATCCCTTACCTGTATTGGGTTAGTGCTGCACGCTTTGACTCACACAGTATCGATTCCCCTGCCGCTTCTAAAAGATCTCTACGAGCATTTTGACCGAATGGAAGAGATTTTGGCAACCCTTGAAGAGTTATCTGATAAAAAGGGGCTAAAAAGAATTGCAACCGCACGCGTGCAATACAAGAAAGGAGAATATACAACCGTGTCTAGCTCCGAGGGAATAAGAGCCGCTCTTCTAAAGGACTGACCCAGCAGAGAACGGCAATTAGGCTTTTTTGGGGTTATTCTTGTTTTGGTTTTGTGGCGTTTAGTGTTGCTGCATTTGTTGTTTGGATGTGTTTTTGGGCTTTATTATTTAATTGTTTGTCGTCTGTGACTAAAATTAATCCGTTTTCTTTGGCTGCAAAAAGGTAGCTTGCATCGTAGAAGGTGAGTTTTTCGTTTTCTGAAATGTCAAGTATCTGTTGAAATTGGTCTGGTAGGGGGGATAGTTTTTGGGTGGTTGAGAGGATTTTTTGTATTCTGTTTTTTAGGGTTTCTGATTCTTTTTTTGTTAAAAAGTTGGTTAGGCAGGTTTCTTTGTAGATTGCGTTTCCGACTTCGTAAAATGTTAAGTCGAGTATACAAGAGGCATCTATACACGTTAGGGTTGTTTGTGGGTTTGCAGTTTTCATTAAAAGCATAAGGGAACTTGCATCTAGGAGATAACTTTTCATCTTTGGTCTCTTGATTCCCTAATGGCTTTCACGATTTCCTCGTCAGGAATTTTTTGCAGGATAGTTTTTATGTCGTTTAGGGCTTGTGATAGTTCCTCTTGTTCGTGTTTTTTGATTTCTGCTTCAAGAGCTGCCCTTACGGTTTTGCTTACGTTTATGTTGTATTTTCGTGTTTTTTCTTTGAGGGATTTTTTGACTCTGACGGTAACGATTTCTGTCATACAAAAATGCAATACTGCTTA
>JBNIDR010000036.1:0-5631 GCA_050108155.1 Bathyarchaeia archaeon
TTCCATTTCTCTGTCTCCTTGGAAGAGTATTGTGGTGGAAGCGGTTGGCTTTATGTGTGTAACTTTTTGTTTTGACAAACCCAAAGCGGCTTGTCGCAAGCGAAACCTCTATATTGTTAAATAGAAATTCTTTTCGAACAAACATTTGTGGGCCCGTGGCTCAGTCAGGCTAGAGCGGAGGACTCTTAATCCTTAGGTCGCGGGTTCAACTCCCGTCGGGCCCGCCACACACGCCACACTTATCCCGTTTCTGCCTTTTTTCAGCCAGCGTAACCCAGTCAGATTAAGCTCCGACTGAGTGAATCCCGAACTTTCAGGTCAGGTTTTCTAAGTCGAAGTTGAAGAGGCTGTCTGCAAAGATGAGTTAAAAGGGCTATTCTTTACTGTTATTTGATGCAGTTGCTCTTGGGATGTTGCCTAAAGACGTGGCTGTCAGGCTTCCGAAGAGGTCACATAGCTTATGGCGTTAACTGGGCGGGAAAAGACAATTTTGCGTTTAAAGGCTGACGGCGTGTCTGATTAAAGATTGCTCGTAAACTTCGAATGGAAATGCCCAACGTAACGCGTTCACGAGAGAATGCACTAAAGAAACTTCCGCTCGAGAGCTGATTTTGAGTTTATCAAAGAACTTAAATCGCGGTTCTAAGAGTGCTGTTTTTTGAATTTCCAAATTAAGAGAATAACCGTTGCAATAATTGCCAGTAGTATCAGAACGGGCAAGTTGTATCCTGCAATTAATTCTCCAATGTAAGCGTAGAGCAGGCACCTTGGCACCGCACCGATAAATGTAAGCACAGCGAACTTGGCAACTTTAGTCTTAGCCAAACCGGACAGATAAGAGACTGCATCAAAGGGCACCAAGGGAATAATCCTGCCAAACAATATTGCCCAAGAACCCCACTTGTTAAACCATTGGTTCATAGATTTTAAAGTGCTCTCTTTAACAAAGCGCTTCACTAAAGGCTGTCCACCCAATCGTGCGATATAGAAGCAGATTACTGCACCCACCGTTGACCCTAACGACCCAAAGAAAGCTACACTAAGCGGGCTCATAGTCATTCCAGCGAACGCTAAGAAAACCTCATTTGGAATTGGCGACAGCACTGAAGAAATAATCATTGCAGTAACTAATCCGATTGGTCCATAAACTGCCATCCAACCCTTACAAGTAACTATTATAAAATTTACAAACCCTTGAAAACTATCAACGAATGAGGAAAAAATCGGCGAAATACCTGGTGAGCCACTAATCCCTAAATGAAGTTGGAGCAGCTGTAAACTAAGTAAGCCTATTGCAACGATTATGCCTATGCAAAAAAGGATGCTCGATATTTTGTTGAACTTTTCTGACGCGGTTTTTACTTCGGCGGTTAGAAGTTTAAAGATTAGGATAGAAAAGGTAAGCCAGCAAATACCAAGCAAACACCCGCCTAAAACATCGCTAAACCAGTGAACGTTAAGATATATCCTATCAAAACCAACCACTAAAACCATTGAACCTGCCAAAGCAACTGCTGCCCTGGCTCGAGGGGTTTTCCAATGTTGCCAAGCAATGTAGGCAAGCAAACCAAAGAAGACTATGCCTCCAACAGTATGGTAGCTTGGAAAAGAATAACCCGAATCAACAACTACCATGTTTACAGGTCGGGGCGATTGAACCAATGATTTGAAGCCGGCAACCAGGATAGCTTCCCCGCCCATGGCGCCAAGCAGTAAGAGACTTTGTAGCCTGTAGTTCTTGTAGAAAAGATAACTCGCAGTAACTAAACTTGCAACGAGTAAACTGTAAGTGTTAAAGGCATATGAGATTCCAATGGCTGCGGTCGTTGCCCACCCGGACTGTATTGTAGGCACCCAACTGTTGACTGCAAGGTCAAATCCCCTCAAATGACCTCTAAGAAGTAAGACAAAGAGGAAAGCAACAAGAAAGGCTAGGCAAAGGGCTAAATATTTTTTGTTGTCGCTAATTTCTTCGAGTGTGCGAGAACTCTTCACTTTGGGAACGCCTGTCATTTCCATCTATGCATGAAATAAAAGGCGCGCTCACTCAGAAGGAGTCTAAAAACGAATCCTTGAATGCTTATGTTCTTGGTCCAAGCCTGCTGAATCTGAGCTGTCCTATGTATTTTAGTATCCAACGAACAAGCTCATCGTAAGCTTGGATGCCCTCAGGGGTCAAATAGACGATGCCTTCGTCGTCTAACTTGACAAAGCCTTTGCCAGACATCCAAGTGAGATATTTAACTAAGCGGTCATACGACAGCCCTGTAACTGTAGCCAGCGCGGTTCTGTTGAGGTTCTTTTTCTCTTTCAGCGCCTCAATTATTCGGGCGATGACGTAGAGGTCAAGCTTGGAACTCTGCTCTCCCGAACTCAACGCTAAACCACCGCAACTCCCAAACTAACATGTCTAAAGCGCGTAATTCTCTATAGCGCTTCAAAAGGTCGTTACCGAGCGCAAAGGCTACAACTAAGACCGCGATTAAGCCCCAAAATAGGGCGCCTACCCACACCAACTGATTGAGAAATATTAGGGTTAAGCCATTCCATGCAAGTTCAAATGCGGCAAATGTGACAACTAAGTAAGTCCCGGCTTTAAACATGCCATAGATCATGTAGCCAAGTCTTCCGATAGTAATGTCTTCTAGAGTTTTTTCCCAGTCCATATCTCCCAAAAGTTTGAGTGTGGCTGAAAAGCCCTTGGTAATTTCAGGTCTCCATTCACCTTCTTTTACGGCGTTGATTTGTTTGCGCATGTAGAATCCGCCGCATGCAAGTCCCGCTATGGGAATAAGCAGTGACAAAAAGGCGACAACAAAGAACATGGTGCTGTTAAGAACAAGCTCTAACTCGTAGATTTGAAATACCGTAAGAACTGCCAAGAAAACAGCTATAGAACTACCGACGATAACTACAAATTTTTTTAGAGATTTCGCTAAGGCATTATACTTTTTTATGTGGTCGAGTGTTTCCATTAATTCAGCTACTTTTGATGCGACCCGCTCCTCTGTCACCATACGACCTCACAATTCAATGGGTGTATCGTTAAGCTAACTTTTATGAATCTTAAGCCTTAACGTATACAGAATAGTTTACTTTTGGGATATAAGGGAGACTCCTTCCGAGTGAGTAATTAATACATATAGCATTTCCAAAGAAATACTGTCCAGGAAAGACGCATTTAATCAACTGTGGGTTGACAATTTGAAGTCGTCTCTTAAAGTACTCTTACAAGTAGTCGTAATGGCAATTATGATTGCTGCTCTGCTTTGGTACGTGGGCACGCAGGTCCCAGCAGATTTCAAACCCCAAGAAGCCACAATTATAAGAGGCGTTGATTTCATCTACAGCAAAATATTAACCGTTGACATAACGTTCTTGTTGCTTGCTTTTTTGATGTATTTTGGGATAAACGTTCTTTTCGCTGTTAGGCTTAGAAGAGTGCTTAGCAAGAATGGAGTTAGAACCTCGTTTGGCAAAACACTGCTTGCTCAATATGCAGGTATGCTTACTAGTGACGTGACGCCTGGTCGCTCAGGATACATTCTGACGCCCGTCTACTTGCGAGACCAAGACGTACCTACCTCCAAAAGTCTCTCCAGTATTCTTGGGATTCAAACATTTGAGTTTCTCATAAAAGTCGCAGGTGGGGTTGGCGCGGTAATTTTGTTAGCTACAACAGTTCCCATAAGCACATGGAATACGATTTTTCCCACTCAGATAGGCGGAGTAAACATTGGTTTGCTTGTTGCCATTTTAGGTATAAGTTTAATGTTAGTCGGTGCAAGTGTTCTCGCGGCTTTTACTTGGTCTAAGAGAGCTATCTCTATTTTTGATCGCATTGCTAACTGGAGGTTTCTTAAACGATTCACTGGTGGTTTAATTGGTAAACTGGAAGAATACAAAGAAAGCTCAGGTGCAACAAGCAAAGCAATCCCTGAAATAGTGCTCTTGACCATAGCTTGTTGGGTCCTTAAGGGTTTTGAATGGTGGTTCTTAGGATATGCACTTGGGATTTCACAGTTAACTGGTGCGTGGTGGCTAGCCTTTTTCCTAATTCATCCACTGGTTACCGCGCTTGCCTTTATACCTATAACCCCCGCAGGTATAGGCGTACAGGAATTCGGAATCGTTGGAATTCTTGGTCTTCTCGGCGTTGCAGCACCGATAGCAACGGTATTTGCGTTACTTGCAAGAGGTCTATTAATCTTTGAGGACATAGCAGGTGTACCACAAATCGTGAAGTCAACAAGCTTACTCTTTAATAAGAAAAAACCAGAAACGGAACTAACAAGGCAAGTTGGGTAAGCATCCAAAAAAGGCAAAAACTGCTTTTTTGACTAAAGTATGCCTACATCCATAGATCGTACTTTGATATTATCGTATTTAGGCTCTCAAGCCATTAATTTATAGTTACGGCTTTTTTTGATTTATTTTTGGCTTGTTTGTAGGAATTGTAAGCGTGTTGTTGAGTGGCATATCTGGTGATAAGCTATAGCAAGCTTTGGCGTCGACTCTGCAAAACATCAAAGAACTGACTCTATTTTTGGGGTCTGCTAAAATCATCATCACTCTTTTCGTCAGACGATGTCGGCAACATCATTCCCCTGCCTCAAATGTTGAAGTTAAAAAAAATTATAAAAAATTGTAAGAAAAAAAATTAATTCAACTCGAAATTGTACTATCGAAACTTTTAAACCGATATTAATTCAAGGCTATTATGGCTGGTCAACTGGAGAGAAAAACAGGTTATGGAAGATACTGCCCATACACTAAGTGAATTGGGGCTAAATAAAATACAGATCAAGCTACTTCTGACGCTATGCAGGTTTGATTACATATCAGTAAAAGACCTATCAAAAGAGACAAGCATTCATAGAGCCCAAATCTACACGGCTCTAGAGGAACTGAAAGCATATGGACTAATCGAGAAAGAAATCGGAAAACCAATACAATATAGAGCTATTCAAATGTCCAAAATACTTGATATTTTACTTAGACGCAAAGTTGTTTGGATGTCGGATTTGCAAGAGGAAACTAAAGACCTGATAAAGAAAGTTAGTGATATAGAAGCTCAAAGAATGGAAAAGGAACAAGAGGACTACACCTTCACATTGATTAATGGGGTAGAAAATGCAGCCAGTATGTTTCGCCGTTGGATTGAGAATTCAAGGACAGTTGATTTTGTGGTAAATTTTAAGCGGTATAGTCCTACTTGTTGCATACCTGGCTATATCGAAGAGATCTTTAGAGGTGCCCTATGCCAATTCAGAGAGGACGTAAAAGTAAGACTTGTAACCAGTTCACGTCCTGAAATTTTCAGGAACTGGTACTGGGAGGGCGCTAAGAATCTGGAAAATCGGTTTGTATCTTTTAACGTTCCCATGGATATTGGGGTCTTTAATAAAGAGAGAGCCAGTTTGACAATTTATACTAAAAAACCAGATATGTTGAGAACCGATATGTCGGTCCTAACTTCAAATCACCCCTCTTTCGTACAAATGGTTCAAAACCATTTTGACCTTCTATGGAACAATTCAACAGCTATTCAAGAAGCAAACGACGCTTCTCCTAAATAACCATGAAATACACGTTAAGGCTCAAGACCAACAAGCTAAATTCGCCTGTAGT
>JBNIDR010000037.1:0-54298 GCA_050108155.1 Bathyarchaeia archaeon
AATAGCAAGGACAAAAACTGATCGTAATGGTTATTGGTAGAGATTTTCAGGTAACAACAAACAAAGAAACGATCGCCGTTTATCTGTGCGGAAAAGTTAAATTAAATATCACAAGGTTATCTAAGTACATTTATCGTGGAAGGTTCAGGACTTTATGGCAGCATCCGAAGAAGCAGTTATGTGGGTTGAAAAGTACCGCCCAAAAACACTCGACGACGTTGTCGGCTTAAAAGACATAGTTGAAAGCATCAGGGCATTCATGAAAAACCCCAAGACCATGCCGCACCTCATGTTCGCAGGTGTTCCAGGCACAGGAAAAACAACCCTCGCACTCGTCATCGCCCACGCACTCTACGGGGCAAACTGGAAAAGCTTCACCTTAGAATTAAACGCCTCCGACGAAAGAGGCATCGACACCGTCCGAGACCGCATCAAAGATTTTAGCCGCTACAGCCGCACAGGCTTCGGCGGAGACATTCCCTTCGCACTCATCATCCTCGACGAATGCGACCAGATGACTGGCCCCGCACAGACTGCACTGCGTCGTATCATGGAGGTCGGCAGCCGCACCAGCCGCTTCATACTCATCTGTAACCAATCTAGCAAAATCATCGAGCCCATCCAGAGCAGATGTGCCATATTCCGCTTCAGCCGCGTCGAACGCCAAGCCATGAAAGAGCACCTTATCGAAATCGCCAAAAGAGAAGGTTACACGCTGGTTCCCGAAGCAGCTGACCGCATAGTGGACTTCTCTGAAGGTGATCTGCGACATGCCATAAACTCGCTTCAAACCGCTTCAGCTTACAATGCAGGTGTTATTGACGAGAAGTCTGTGGCGCTTGTTATCGGCGAAGCAAGCCCGATGCTGGTTCAGAAGATGATTCGCAAGGCGCTCTATGGCGACTTTATGGAGGCACGCAGGATAATGTATGACATCATGGGTAGCTTTGGCTTTTCAGGCACCGAGATTATCCGACAGATTCAGCGGGAAATCTTTAAGATGTCTGATCTAACTCCTGAGCAGAAGGCGGATTTGTCGGGAGTCATAGGCGAATACGATTTCCGCTTAACTGAGGGCGCTAACAGTGATATCCAGCTCAGCGCGCTTTTGGCGCAGTTCGCCAAGTTTGGGAAGAACATAGAGGAAAGTTATGCAGAAGCAAAGTAATCTGCTTTGGGTTGAGAAGTACCGCCCAAAAACGGTTGAGGAAGTCACTGGTAACGACGAAGCTAAAGTGCTGTTTCTGGAGTGGCTGAAAAATAAGAGGCACACCAAGAAGGCAGTGCTGCTTTATGGTCCGCCGGGAGTAGGCAAAACCACGCTTGTCTTGGCTGCAGCAGAGGAATTCGGCTTCAAAGTTATAGAGATGAACGCCAGTGACACCCGTTCAGAAAAAGCCATAAACGATGTGGCCAAACCCGCAACATCCTACACTTCACTGGACAGTTTCTCTGGTATGGGCAAAGCAGGCGGCAACGTGCTGTTTCTAGATGAGGTTGACGGCATCGCGGGTAACGAGGATCGAGGCGGCGTCAACGCAATACTGAAAATCGTCGAAGAGTCGCTTGTGCCAGTTATTATGGCGGCAAATGACCCTGACGTCGACAAGCTGCGCCCCCTCAAAAAAGTATGCTTCCTTGTGCGCTTCCACGAAGTACGCATCCCACTAATCATTGCGCTTTTGCAGAAAATCTGTCTGCTTGAGCATGTTAAAGCTGAGTTTGAAGCGCTTGAACGCATTGCTCAGAACAGCAAAGGCGACGTGCGCTCAGCCGTAAATGATCTACAGAGTCTCAGCGAAGAAAGCCACAGTTTAACGCTGCAAGATACGGTGATGCTGAGTAGCCGTAACAGGGATATCAGCATGGAGGATACTCTTCGAGGGTTCTTCTCAACTCAGTCAATCGCTGATACCTCGCGTATGTTGAGTTACTCAAGCGTGGATTACGACGACTTTTTGCTCTCCGTCGCCGACAACCTGCCTAAACGTTACACTGACCCAGTGGAGTTGGCAAAAGCCTTTGACTACGTCTCTAAAGCGGATGTTTTTCGTGGCAGAATAGGGACCGAAAACTGGCACTTACTCAAATACTTCTATAATGCCTTAGCCGAAGCATCCGCCGTTAACCCAGCCTCATATAAACCCTTTACTTACATTACTCCTCCAATCCGCATCATGACTCTTTTCTGGACTAAAGGCAAACGAACCATGCTTGATGGAATCTGCGGCAAAATTGGAGCCCAATGTCACGTCAGCCACCAAATAGCCAGAGAACAATATGTCCCCTATATTCGATTGATTCTGCAGAAGAAGCGGACGCATCCGCTGGTGGCTTGGTTCAAGTTTACAGGTGAAGAAGTGGATTATTTGGTTAGGCAAATGGGCAGGTTTTAAGTTATGACTATTGTCTTGAATTGTAAGGGATTTAAGCTTCCTCGGATGGAGCGGGAGAAATTCGTTGACTTGATGCATCTGGGCTTGGATTACGACCGCAACACTCAACTCTTCTCTATTAAAAGCTATGATAACATCGAAAAAGTAATTGATACTGTAACTGCCATATTAGGTGATGAAGTGGTTTTTCTCCAACGCTGCATCAGATGCGGAAAAGACTTTGCCTGCCGAGGCTGCAGTTACATCGATATGTGCACGACCAAAAACTTGCCGTTTAGCTGCGTTTGCCCTCAGTGCCTGCGCGACAGGAAACAGTTTGAAGAATACTTGACCAAGTTTTAGACGGCTGTTCATCCGTTTTCAGGCGATTGATTGTTAAATTTTTCACGTCTATACCTGAACGTTTGTTACATTTATTTCGTGTAATGTACTAGTTTTTCGTATAGATGCTATTGCATAGAATTAAATACTAAACAAACGTACGAGACACCCAATCACTCATCAAATAACCATGGTGTGTCGAGTAAATGAGCGAAAGAGTACAGAAAAACAGCTCCTACCTCAACGGCAAATCAACCGTTGGCACTAACACCCGATTAAAAGACACAAGCACAATAAGCGGCATGTGCCCCATCTGCATCCGAGACTGCCCAGTAATGTGCGAAATTGGCCTCTCAGCTTTCCGAGGAAGAGAAGCGCTCTACCCAGAGCCAGCCCAATTCGGAACCAGCACCGCTGGAGCCCTCAAAAACTTCGGCTTAGACTGGTCGCACTTCAGCATCCAAGCAGGCCTCTTCGAAGCACAGGGCATAGCTGAAACCAGCGAAGCTGCCATCTTCCCCAACGTCAACACCGAAACCACCGTTGGCGGCATGAAACTTAAGCTCCCCATCCTAACTGGCGCCTTCGGCAGCACCGAAGTGGCACGGGCAAACTGGGATGCCTTAGCTATCGGAGCGGCCCTCTCAGGAGTTTCCGTAACAATAGGCGAAAACATCGCAGGTATGGATGTACAGGCAACGCTTGCCAAAGACAAAATCACTCACTCCCCCGAACTTAAACGCAGAGTAGATTCCTTCCGCAAGTTCTGGGATGGAAAATATGGCGATGTTATCATCCAAACAAACGTTGAAGATCAACGCTTAGGCATCGACGTCTACGCCCTCTCGAAGCTGGAAGTTAACATCATCGAGCGCAAGTGGGGGCAGGGCGCAAAAGCCATCGGCGGCGAAGTACGTCTAAAAGACCTCCAAAAGGCGATTCTACTCAAGAAACGCGGCTACATCGTCATTCCAGACCCCGAAGACCCAGTGGTTCAGCAAGCCTTCAAAGACGGAGTCTTCAACACTTTTGAGCGCCACAGCAGAGTCGGCATACCCAAAGAAAAAAGCTTCCTAGAAGACATAGAGTGGCTACGTAAACAGGGCGCAAAAAAAGTCTTCCTAAAAACAGGTGCGTACCGACCCAGCGCAGTTGCTTACACCATGAAGTGGGCTTCCGAAGCAAAAATCGACGCACTCAGCTTCGACGGTGCAGGAGGCGGAACAGGCATGAGCCCAGTTCCCATGATGGATGAAATGAGCATACCCACCCTCTACTTGCAAACCCTCGTAATGCAGTGCGCACAGATCCTCAAGAAGAAGGGCAAATACGTGCCTGACTTGGTTATGGCAGGCGGCTTCATAGAGGAAACCAGCATATTCAAAACCATCGCAATGAGCAACTTCGGAAACGGCCCCCTCGTCAAAGCGGTTTTGATGGGACGCTCACCTATCACCGCAGCAATGAAAGCCAGCTACTTCAAACAACTCGCAGCAGAAGGCAAACTGCCCAAGAGCTTTGTTGAGAAATTCGGTTCAACCCCAGACAAATTCTTCATAGCCACGCCAGAACTTAGAGCCAAATACGGCAAACGCTTCAGTGAAATTCCACTTGAAAGCGTCGGTGTCTACACTTACCTCACCGACAGAGTCGGCGTGGGGTTGAAGCAGTTGATGGCGGGTAACCGCAAATGGAACCTCAACCTGCTGACACGCGGCGACTTGATGAGTTTAAGTTTAATCGCCCAGCAGGTCACAGGTATTCCGTTGGCGCATGAAGTCGAAAACGATGCAGTCAAGAAAATTCTTGACTACTAAACCTCTTTTCCTTTTTGTTTTTTAAGATTAAAAGGCGCCTAATTGATCTATTTATGAATCAAGACGTCTTTGGATGCAGCCACTTATTGGGATTATAACCTGTACCAGCTTTTGGGTCTGCTGGAGAAAAACGCCACAACCAACCTGTAATCCAACTTTGACGCAGACCCGAAGGAGTTGTTCAGCCAACCCTTAATAGAATAAGTCTTGGTCTGCAGATTCGGTTTCGTGGCAGTAAATGTGCTCTACTGCGATGCTCTCGTAATCGGCGGGGTGATTGGCTTTTAATCGTTCAACAAGCTTTCTTAGGTCAGCATCTTCGTCCAGCACGGCGCAGTTTAACACCGCAACCCACTGATCTGGGTAGGTCTTGGCGAGTTGGGCATAGTTTTCGACTATCCAGCGGTTGTTAATTTTAAAATCAGAGAGGGTTTCGGTTTCGACGGAGAATTCAAGAGATTCCATGAAGTCAACCTTCAGCACCCTATTTTAGAGCGGTAAAGGTTAAAACATTTTTGGAAAAGCATTAAAAGCATACACAAAACGGCTAAAACAAGCCTCAACCCAATAAAAACAGGAGGAGAGAAAGCTCCAAGAGTACAAGAGTTCAACAACTATTAACGCTATATTTTACTAGAAACTCTTAAAACGGCAATCAGAGTATCTGTTGAATCCCGCAGAACCAAGCGGAGTGGGAGGGAGCAAGCGTTGGCAGGAAACAAAATCTGTACATTGGATTTTTGCTATGAAAACTCAATGGTGAAAATCGTTGCGAACCGTAACTGCCCCGAAATCAA
This sequence comes from Bathyarchaeia archaeon, assembly GCA_050108155.1. GTDB lineage: Archaea > Thermoproteota > Bathyarchaeia > Bathyarchaeales > Bathycorpusculaceae > Bathycorpusculum. The sequence continues at coordinate 5,332 of JBNIDR010000037.1, forward strand.
GCTTGCAGGATTAACCGTTGGCCCCTTCGACGAAGGAAACGAGTACGAAGTTTACTTTTGGGTAGCAAAAAACCTCGCAGCAGCCGCCATGGTACATTTCCGAGAGGACGAAATGCTTGACGGCACCAAACTCAACAAGGTTCAGTGGAAAGAAGTAAGCGCCATCCCTGGGCAAATAAGCGAAATACCTGAAAATTTCTATCCTAAACTCCGTAGGTATCTTGGCGAGTTAAAAGAGCAGGCTACACAAAGCCAGCAGTCCGAGAAGTTCCAAGAATACGACCGCGGCAAACATTTAGCGCGGGACATTGTTAATTCACGTATGAAAAAGATTGTGGCCCTTGCATCTGGCCCAGGCCAAAGTGAGCAGGTTCTAAACAAGTTAACCAAAGAAGAAAAAATCGTGTTCGAACAGCTAGTAAAGATAATATCGGAATGGAAAGGCAGAATTTTGGTCAATGGAGATAGCCAACAATGACTCTTGAAGCCATGGATCCTCAGCAGAGGTTTCAAGAATTCTTCAAAAAAGAGAAGTACCGCGAGAGAATAGCCCAGTTAGCCATCAATGGGAAAGGCTCCTTAACTATCGAGTTTGAAGAACTCTACAACTTCGACCAAACCCTAGCAGAGTTGCTTCTGGCTAAACCTGAAGAGTACCTGCAGATTGCTGGCAAAGGCGCCTATGATCAGCTGAAAATTGAGGACGCCGAGTACGCTGAAAAGATAGAGAAAATCATTGTCCGAGTAGTCAAATTACTGGGCAAGGAGCAGCTTCGTAGGCTTGGCTCAAGAAACATGAGCAAGCTAGTCATGGTTGAAGGCATTGTAGTACGCGCCACACCTGTACGTCCCATGGTACAAATAGCCGCCTTCAAATGCAAACGATGCGGAACCATGAACTACGTTGACCAGAACGGACAGTTTCTAAAAGCCCCAGCGATATGTATGGCACCTGACTGTGGCAGAGACGGCCCCTTCGAGTTCAGCCAAGAAGACTCTACATTCATCGACTCCCAAGATCTCCGCCTCCAAGAAAAACCAGAAGACCTTCCGCCTGGACAGCTACCAAGAGTTTTGGCAGTCAAATTGATTGGCGACGAAATTGTGGACATCGCCCGCCCAGGAGACCACGTCTCAATAGTCGGTATAGTACGGGCTTTTGCGCCATCGCTTATGGGCATGGGTAAACTTCGAACATTCATCCTGCAACTCGACGCCAACTCTATCGAGCTCTTGGGTAAAGAACCTGAAACATCTCCGCCAACACCTGAGGAGGAGGAACAGATTCTCGCCCTTTCACGGGACCCATTTGTGCACAAAAAAATCATACAGTCTATTGCCCCGTCAATCTTTGGCAACGAGCACCTCAAAGAAGCAGTCATGTATCTCCTCTTTGGCGGAGTATCCAGAAGCCTTCCAGATGTTAACATTAGAGGCGAAATGAACGCGCTCATAATCGGTGACCCTGGTACCGCCAAATCGCAGATGCTTCAGTATGTCTCCCATATTGCGCCTCGAGGGCTCTACACTTCGGGTAGAGGAACCACAGCTGCGGGTTTAACCGCCGCCGTCGTTCGAGAGAAGGGAGGCAGCATGAGTCTTGAAGCAGGCGCACTGGTTCTCGCTGACAAGGGCATAGCATGTATCGACGAAATGGATAAAATGCGCCCCGAAGACCGCGTCGCCATCCACGAAGCCATGGAACAGCACACCGTTTCCGTTGCAAAAGGAGGCATCGTAGCAACGCTAAACGCGCGTACAGCCGTTTTGGCAGCCGCCAACCCCTCACTGGGCAGGTACGAGCCGAACCGCACGGTAGCAGAAAACATCTCTCTTCCAGTCACTATCCTTTCGCGTTTTGACTTGATTTTCGTGCTACGGGATGTTCCTAACAAGGAAGCCGACGGCAAAATGTCAAGGCACATTTTGGAGATGCACCGCAGAGGCTTAAGCCCTGTTGAAGCCCAAATAGACCCTGAATTGTTACGCAAGTATGTCAGCTACGCTAAATCCGTAAAGCCCGAACTCAGCGAAGAAGCACTCAAACGGCTCAGCGACTTCTACTTGGCCATGCGTTCCGCGAGTGAATCTGAGGGTTCACCAGTCGCCATCACCGCCCGCCAGCTTGAATCGCTTGTGCGTATTGCCGAAGCTCGAGCAAGAGTGGCTTTGCGTTCGACAGTTACGCCTGAGGATGCTGAAGCTGCAATCGCCATTATGAAGCGGTCACTTGAAGAAGTAGGAATTGACCTCTCAAACTTCAAAGTTGACATAGACCTCATCATGACCGGCAGACCCAAGAGCATCCGCGACCGCCTTGGAATCGTGCTCTCAACCATCATGGAGATGGAGAAAGCCACAGGCATCGTTGAGCGCGACGCCTTAGTTAACGAGTTGGAAACCAAGCACAAGATTCCCAAGTCGGAAATCGAGCGCATGATTAGCCAGTTGCTCCGTGAAGGCACCATCTATGAGCCTCGTGAGGGTAGCCTAAAGAAAACGTAGGTGAAAGTTCATGAAGCCTGTTGTGGTGGTTACGGGGACACGCCCAGAAATAATCAAGATGGCGCCGATTCTCCGTAGCCTCAAAGCCACAGGGTTGCCCCACATTTTTGTTCACTGCGGACAGCACTACGATTATAGCATGTCGCAGCAGTTCATCGAAAACCTGGAGTTGCCAGCTCCTGATCACTGGCTCAAGATTGAAGCTGCCTCGCCGGGGGCGCAGACCGCTGAGATTATGATGAAGATGGATGAGTTGCTGGCTAAGGTTGAGGCGAGCATTGTTTTGGTTGAAGGTGACACAAATACGGTGCTCGCTGGGGCGTTGGCAGCCAATAAGCGCGTTGTCCCCATTGGCCATGTTGAGGCGGGGCTGCGGAGTTTTGATTTACGGATGCCTGAGGAGCATAACCGCCGCTTAACCGACCACATCTCCCAGTACCTCTTTGCACCCACCGAACGGGCAAAAGTCAACTTGGAAAAGGAGAACGTTTGGGGCAAAACCTACCTAACAGGCAACACCGCCATCGACGCTGTTAACCAGCACTTTCCGATCGCTGAGAAAAAATCTGAGATCTTAAAGCAGGTGCCGTTTGGCGAGTTTGTGTTGTCGACTGCACATCGGGCGGAGAACGTTGACGACCCAGCGGTGCTTGATTCGTTTATAACTGTTTTTGAGAAGTCACCGCTGCCCATAGTTTATCCGATGCATCCCCGCACACGCAAACGCTTGGAAGAAAACAGCAAATTAGCCGCTGTTGAGAAAATGCGGAACGTGCTGGTTTTGCCGCCGCTTGGCTACCTCGACTTCCTCATTCTTGAGCAGAAATGCAAGCTGATAATCACGGATTCAGGCGGGGTTCAAGAAGAAGCCACTGCCCCAGCCATTCGCAAACAAGTTCTGGTTATTCGTCTGTCTACTGAGCGGCAGGAGGCTGTTGAAGCGGGCTTTGCAGAGGTTGTGGGCACAGATAAAAACCGCATCCTAACCGCCATGAACGAAGCGATAACGGAAAAAAAGGCGTTGCCGCACATATCACCCTTCGGTGATGGACACGCTGCCCAGCGAATTGTAGAAATAATAAAGAAAAATTTTGCCTAAGAAATATAGGTTGTTTTCTTGTCGTCTTGCTTGCGGGTCTCTTCAGCTTCGAGTGCGCGTTTGGCTTCGATCTGCTGCAGCTTTGTGACCATATTTTCGGCTTTGGAGATTTCGTCGTCTAAGCCTTTGAGGTCAAGGTCAAAGTTGAATGTGCCCTTGAGGACTTCGAGTACGCTTTTAGCTGCTTGCGGATCTGGGAGGTAACCTCGAGTTTCGCCTAGCAGACATAGCGCCTCAATTTTCTTGAACTTCGAGAGACCCAAGATGAGTCCTGCTGTGCCAACGATGGGGCTGCCTGATGCGCTTAGGGTTGCGCCTGCGTCAAGTGCCTTGTGAAGGATGGCTTGGTCGGTTGCGGCTATGAAGACTTTTGGTTTCTCTTTGGGTTCCATGCGGTAGCCGCCGATGGTAGCGATTGTTTTGACGCCGTATTTTTCAGAGAAGTCAAGCATTCGGTCGGCGATTTCGTATTGGCCCTCGATGGTTTGGCTTTGGCTGTCACCTGTGAATAGGATTATGTCGTTGCCTTTGGGGTTCTGGTAGTAGTAGAATGCGCCACGGAGCAAGCGTACGTTGCCTTTTTTGTTTACAAGCACGAAGTATGGAAAGTGTGGGCTGTATAGATAAGCGACTTTTTTTGCTTTAAGCTGCTTTATGAGGTAGCGTAGCGCGATTTTTCCAACCAGCCCCAAACCGGGTAATCCTTCGATTAGAACTGGGTTGTTGGGTTGGAATTCGCTGAATTCTTTAATGTAGGTTTCCTTCATTGTTCCTGGCTCCTTTCTTGGCTCATCTTAGCCTCCATGCGGTACTTGAAGTACTTGTCGTCGGGCGAGTACTTGGCGGGATGTGGAATCTTGACTTCGCCGCCGCAGATTGGGCAAACTGACTTGTTAAGAGTGTAAGCTCCGCATTTAACGCATTTGCGTAGTTGCCAAACCAACTATTTTTCCCTTCTAAAAGTCCCATGGCCGCCGGCTTTAGTAACGTAGTTAATCACGTTGTCAGCGGTTTTCTGCATTACGTCCTCGGCGCGCTTATAGTTTTCTGCTTGGACTTCGATGCTGTATTTTGGTGCTGCTATGACGTAGAATGTGGTTTTTGCGTCTTTGATTCTATCGCCTTTGGCTTTGTGGAAAGCTTCCTTTATGACTTTGACTCCGTTGGGTTTAGCTACTTTAACTTCGAGGACCCCTCTGACTTTGACTAGTTTAACGTGGATACGTTCCTGTGCGACGTCTGCGAATGCTTTGGCGATGTCTTCGGCTATGCCGAGGTCAGTTAGGACTTCGGGGCCTTCGATGGCTGCTTTCTCAAACGCCTCGTAGAGGTCATATTTTTGCTCGATTACTGCAACGACTTTCTGGTTAACTTCCTCGGTTGTTAAACCAATTTTTTCTTGAACGCCTCTTAATAGTGCGTCTGCTTTGCGGTCTTTCTTCCACACCATAACTTTTTCGATGCGTTCACGTTTAGTGACGCGGCGCAGGGAGAGGTCGATGTGGCCTTTTTCGTGGTCAACACGTAAAACTTTTAGAACAACTTTTTGTCCTTCGCGAACAAAGTCGCGGATGTTTCTTATCCATGAAGAAGAAATTTCTGACACGTGGAGCAAGCCACGTTTGTCGAATTCATCTAGTTTAGCGTAAGCGCCGTAATCCGTCACGGTCTCGATGGTGGCAATGACGAGGTCGCCGACTTCAGGCCACTGCGGCTTACGCTCAGCCATTTTTTGGCCTCCTTACTCTAGGACGGTTAAGACTTCGCCGTTGATTTTTGCTCTTCCGCCAGTGGGCTCTGCGAGCTGTTCAGCGCATACGTTGCAGGCAATCTTGTTGACTGTGTTGCTGAAGATTAACTGTTCGTTGCCGCATTTGGGGCATTTTACGCGCAGAAAGACGCTGCGTGGTTTGGGGATGAGTTTGTTCCATTCTGACATTTTATTTTTTTCTCCGTTAATTTGACATATTTTAGACGAGCGCTACTTTTCGTAGGCGTATGCCGTCTTTATGGTACATGTAGCTGCATGTTTTGCACTTCAAACGCATAGTTTGTTTTTTGGTTGTTTTTGCGAATGTGTGCTGCAGGGCATATTTTTGGCCGCCGTAGCCTTCTTTTTCGCGTGCGTGGGCGCGTTCGCCTGCTGCGAGTGCTCGGCGTTTGCCAGCCTTGTAAATGGATACAGTATGTACTGTGTGATGTTTACATTTAGGACAGTACGTGTTGATTTCTTTAGGAATGTTCACGTTATTCACTACCAGCTTCCCAATAAGGAAACACACTTACTCATATACTTTATTACTTATAACGCTTAAAATCCAGAAACTTTAGAGGTTGCCAGAACAAAAGATTGAGAAGGCTTTAAAGGTAAATAAAGGGTATTTAATAGTGCGAAGACTGAGCTACATAGTTATTTATTCATCATTAAACACTGAGCGAATTTTCTTTAGCTCCTTATCACGGTAAATTTTACTGAACTCTGGTGAAGTATTTAGATTATATCTTGACTCAGCTAACTTTATTTTGCAGCTAGTACACTCGCCCTCTATTTCATGAACTACAATTTGAGCAATTCTAGTTCCAGGGTACAAAGCTATAGGTGCGGTACTGAGATTTGATAATTCGAACGTTAAAATGCCTGTAAAACATGCGTGAATAATAGGTGAAGTTTCAATAATCAAACCAAGTCTTCCCCAAGAAGAACGACCGACAACATATCCAATTATATTTGACGGAAAGCGTAAATACTCGAGCGATCCGCCTAGTATGAACTCGTTTGGATGAAGCATAAACTTTTTACCATAAGGAATGTAAATTTTCTCTTGGAATTCTCGTATTTTATACGGGATATTCTCTTCAGTAGGATCAACGGTCTCTATTTTTCGACCTTTGTATATTATGAAATGGGAACCTAGCCTAATATCAACGGTTCCCTCACCGATCTGATTTTTAGGATCAGTTAGCGGCGTTATACAAAGCCGTTCGTCAATAGGTGCCTCGTATATGAGATGCTGAATTTCAGTTCTAGATAAAATAGCCATTTTTACACCATTTTACTATGAAATTCTTGGAGTTCCAAAGATTTTAACGCTAGGTCATCCAAAATATTCCTTACTTCTGTTTTGTCTGTTTTAGAAAGTAAAGCGTATAATTCTTGAATAAATTCTATGCGTACAATCCAGGCAGCATTTAAGATATTCACAGGTTCTATAGGTCGTGAGTCTCTGCCAGTTAATACTTCGTTTCCAGTTATCAAGTTTTTAAAGCAGGTAACAGATTGCGTGATATCATCAAAGTTGCATACTGTTCCAGGCAAATTTAGTTTATTTTTAATATTCATCTTTGCGTCATTAAACAAGCCTGTAATACATCGTTCAAGAATCATATTTTTAATAACGGTTACTGATTCTTCGGTAGATTCAAAGCTTTTCTGTGAAACGGTTCTGTAATATTGAGTTCTTTCAATCACTTCTGGATATTTAGACAAGCCTTTGTCAAAACCTAGCTCATCAAATAATGTCATTAGGTTTTTAAGCCTGATAAATGTCGGCGGATGTGTGTTAGAGTATTTATCTGAATTTTGGCTGGAAAGCATGAATTCTGATATTGCAAAAACAAACGCAGGTCCAAAAAGATAGATACCAAAGGTGTCTGAAACAATTTCATCTAACCATTTTTTTATTATCGTTCCGAGTTCTTCTAAAACGGATGCTTCGACCTGCTCACGTAAAATAAATTTGTCTAAGGTTACTTCAGTTTCCCCAACAACTCGTTTGGTTTTGCTTAGGGATTCAAGAAATTTTGTTACATAAGTTTTCAGGAGTTTCTTATCAATAGATTGTAAAACTTTTGGCTCAATATCACGGGTAATTGAGTAGCACTCATTAAGAAGATGACCGATTTCGTGAGAGAAGGTGCAATGAAGTAAAGTACTATTTTTTTCGGCTGACGGAAAAGAAATAACAGCTATATCACAAGCGCCATTAACCTCTGGAAAACCTTGAGATTTATTGACTTGATTAATAAATCTCGTGATTGGGTAGTAAGAGTAATTGTATAATGGATTGGGTCTAAAAACCAACTTGGTTTTAATCGACAATGACTTAAGTGTTTTAGAAAATAAGGGAAGCATCTCTACAGGAACATTATCCTGCTCAATATGTTCAATTTCATCAAGCGAAAGGTGGTATACAGAAAGTAGCAGACTGACTCTTTTTAAGGCGATCTCATCTGATTGCGGGATTGTGGAAATTTTGTCTGAAATCTGGGTAGTTACCTTATCAAATAGGTTTACTAGTGCTCGGGGAGCGTCAGAGTAGTAATCTTTTGAATGGAGCTTCTATTCGTTTTCTTAATTTGAAAGCTTTGTCCTCTACCAAGTCTCTGGGTGTAATTCCCATCTGTCCATTCTCCGCGAGTCATCAAGACCGTTAATGATATCTGAGCTATCACTCAAAGTACTCTCTCGTAGACAATTAAAGAAGTCCTTTGTCTTAGCGACCTCAACAAGATTCACTTGTTCGCCAGCTGCCATTCTTTCTAAATTTTGCTTAAATTCCTCGAAAATTACTTTTATTTTATTGGCATCCATTTGCTCAGCAATATTTGGCATATCAAGTATTATTGAAAGCGATCGATTGTAAGTCATCAAGGATTCAAGAGGGTTACTGCCGTAAACACCTGTAGTTACCTGTTCCTTACCTTTAAGCACCATATCGAAAAAGCCTACGCCTTCTGTAAAGACAGCCTTTACTTCCTTGCCGATAGTTTTTCCTTCTTTTTCATACTTTGCTATCGCTTCTACCAGTCTGTCAGATAGGAAACCAAATCGGAATGCGAATTCTAAGTGACTCATTTCTTTTTGAAGATACATTTTTCTTCACCTTAATTTAATGATTGAAATTGTTTATAAGCTTTAATTGAAAGCCCTTTTACCGCAATTCAGCGGTGATAACGCTTTTATTGTTTTCGGAAGAATATTTAAGTTTTTTTAGTAAAATTTTAGTCTTAATAAAAATAATGTTTTAAAAAGTATCATATAATAAAACATAAATTGAAAAATTCTAAGATTTCTAATTGCTATTTTATTTGTTATAACAATTTAACGCTTAAATTTTACTATAGTTCCTTAATACTAATGAAAAAAAATGATACTAAACGATAAAGAAATAAAAGAATTAATTGCGAACCAAGGTTTTGTTAAAGATTACATTGATTTACCATCACAGATAACACCAAATGGTTTTGATCTAACGGTTGAAAAAATTTTTACTTTTTTGGGTGGAGGTCAGATAGGATTTACAAATCAAGATAGAATTCTGCCCTTAACAAAAGAGTTAGAATGGAATAACAACACAATACACCTGAGCAGCGGATGTTATAAGGTAAGAACAAATGAAACACTCAAAATGCCATTAAATTTAGTAGCAATAGCCATGCCGCGTTCTTCGCTGTTAAGATGTGGTGTAGCGATAAATACTGGGGTTTGGGATGCAGGTTTTGAGGGAAAAAGCGAATTTTTGCTTACAGTACAAAATAAGGATGGATTTATACTAAAAAGAAATGCCAGGGTCGTTCAATTAACATTTATTCGTACAAATGAAGTTGGGTCTGGGTATAATGGGATTTATAATTCAAGATAGCTTAATCGTACTTTAATCCTACCAATTTTTTGTTTATATAGAAACCTATAAGGGGTCCCTCGAGGGCTAATGCTTTTATTAGGTAGAGAGGGAGAGATCTCTGTGAGGAGGGTAGGTAGGTTCTTTTTAGTTGGGAGTCGTCCTGCTTGCAGAATCAAAATGCAACCAATAGCAATCCATCGTAAACGTGCAACATAAAACGGGCGCTTCTGCTATGTTTCTAAGAAGTTGGTGTAAGAGGGGTGCACGACAACTTCTAAGATTGAAATTCAGCCGCTTTTACAGGGGGAGAAGCCACAGACACGGCAGCCATGCGGAGAAAAAATGAATCTTCTGCATGCCGCCACATCCACATGCACATGGCGGCAACATACTTCAACATAAGCGGTGTGGAGAAAAATGGCACCACCACATAGGAACGGGCGCTGAACCAAACGCTGAAGGCGGAACGCAACGAGTTTCAAACGCGGTCTTGTGGCAGTTTAGAAATCTCCACATGCCATAAAGAGAAAAGTGGTGTCTGGTTAGTTGTTTAGCCATTCGTAGTGTTCTACTATTAGGGGTTTGGCTGTTTTTATTATGTGGTAGGCTTCGTTTAGTTGGATGTTGTATTGTTGGGTGATGATGTTGGCGACTATGAAGGGGGGCGGTTTGTTCCTGTTAATAGTTGGTGATTACGGTTATTTTGTCACTTTTGAGGGTTAGGAAGTCTGTGTCTTTGGTTACAAGTGTCTGGTTGTAGGCGGCTACTACTATTGCGGCGATTATGATTTCTAATTCGTTACACATATACATGCATACAAACAGTTTGAAAAAAGCCCGAATTACATTTCACCATCAATTGCTTGCAAAGCAAATCAGTAATTCACCAAACATATTTGGAGCATATTAGAAGTTCTATGCAGAAACCTATAGAGGGTCCTAGTTTTATTTAAGAAAACTAAAGCTTCCATCCTTCGGATAATACACGATGTTAGCGTAAACCTGCACTTTGGGGAACTCCTTGTATTTGCCCCTATACTCCGCAACCTTATCCTCGATTTCCTGCTTCATCTTAGCCCATTCCTCCTCCGAGCTGCAGGATAGCTTCAACTCAGCCAGCAGCGCCTCCTTAGAAAACGTCCCAATCATCTTGCGCCTGAGTGCTCCACCAGCCATCTTGCGGTAGCTGTAGCCCTCATAGAGGAACGGATCGCCAGAGAAACCCATCCCCCTAAGCGCCTCCGCGACCACACTTGGAAGCACGTTCCAGTCTTGGTAAGCGAGAAACTCGTAGGGTTCAGGCTTATCATTCTTGTTTTTCGGCTTCGGAGTTTTCCAAACCCAAGGACTGTGATCGGGGAACTCGGAGTCAGCGGCTTCTTCACTTAAAGGTTCTGCGGCGGATTTTATCATCCCCGGCTGCGGCTCAAAAACATCGCCTAAACGGAGAAGATAACGCGCCGCATTTTGGTCTGGAATTTTGCAAAACTCTACCATTCCGAGACCGCTTGTTTTTTGCTGTTTTTGTATCCACGTCAGGGTTTCTTTTGCGCGTTCCGAGATTGACTTTTCTGGCATTGCCCCAGTCTCCAAGTACATTAAAGCTGTTATGGGATTTTAGATTTCTTCATCGGCAAATAAATTGCTACTTCTCCGCAGGACATATACTTGCAGCCTCAACCAGCCAGCAACCTGCCGCGCTGCCAGACGCCAAAGCAAACGTGCAGTAAGCGTAAGAAGAAGCAATAAGCTGCGTGCCTCTCTTCTTAAATAGAAAAAGCAAAGCCAAAGACAACTAAAAAACGTGCCCAAGCATTCACCAGCCGGTTAAACGACTGTTTCTGGCTTTGTCTGGACTAAATTTATAAACTTAAGCTGTAATGATACCCTATTATACCTGAAATCTTTGGCGAGGAAGAGGATATGTTCAAACTTAAGGTGTCTGACGCTAAACTCCTGCGGGATATGGCAACCGCAATCTCTATTCTTGTGGATGAAGCAACCTTCAAAATTGAACCCGACGGCTTAAAGCTACGCGCTATGGATCCCTCGCGAGTAGCTATGATCGATTTTGAGTGGCCAAAAAGCATCTTCCAAGAATACGAGGCAAACGAGCCCAGCAAAATGTGCCTCAACATAAGCGAACTCCTCAAACTCCTAAAACGCGCAGGCAAAGACGAATCAGTTGAACTCGCCTTAGAGGATAAAACAGGTAAACTCTTAGTTACAATCACAGGTAAATACGCCCGCAAATTCACCATGAGCACGCTTGAACCTTCTGAAGAAGAGGTTCCCACACCCAAAATCAGCTTCAACGTAAAAGCAAAAACCACCACCACAGGCCTCAGCCAAGCCATCGAAGACGCACAACTCGTCAGCGACCACGTAAAAATCGAAGCAGAACCAGACAAAATGACCCTCTCAGCAAGCGGCGACATCATGGGCGCAACCATCACCCTCCAAAAAGGCAACGATGCACTTCTAGACCTCGAAGTCAAGGAAAACGCCAAGGCAACCTTCAGCCTAAGCTACCTAAGCGAAATCATCAAAGCAGCCGCCGCAACAAGCGAAATCGCCACGCTCGAATTCTCAACCGATATGCCAGTAAAAATCGACTTCCAGCAAACCAAAGAAGGCAAACTCACATTCTTCTTGGCGCCTAGAATCGAAACAGAGTAAACCAATGTTGCAGGCATTATCTGGAGAAGATCTTGCCAAATACCCTTTTCTTAAATCAGCGCCTAAACAGATAGAAGACTTAGGGTTAACTATCGAAAACCTTGCATCACCAGAAAATTCAAACATACTCGCACGCGCCAAAAACCGCGTCGAAAACGCCATTCTAGACGTAAACGTCGGCACAATGGTTAAAGATAAGCGAACTGAAATCGCCTCTTTTGCCGCTTCGATGATTCTTGTTTTAGCCACCAAACAGAACTGGATAAAAAAACGCTACGCCCTGGCAGTCGCAAAAACGGCTCATATACAGATGCTCTCACCTGATACATCCAAAGAAAAGATTCTAGCTATAGCCGCTGATTTCGGCTGGGATATCCGAGAGGGTAAACCCTACAAGGAATACCAAGTCGGCTTCACCTCATACCTCAACAATGCAGGGCATCTACATGATATAGAGTGGAAGTTAGTTAACCAGATTTTTGACCACGGCATGGTTTACCTCAACAAAGACAAAGTAGTTAGGCTGCTACAGGAGGAAGTCAAAAAAAGGGTCGAAAAACGTCTTGACGTAGCTGACCTGAAAAATTTGCCTGAGGAAATCAACATCATCGCCTATCAACTCACTGAGAAAGCCAAAGAGATAATGGGACAAGAAATTGAAGAAATGCCTAAAACAGTTTCGCAGTCGGCTTTTCCTCCATGCATAAACGCGCTCTACACCGACGCCGCAGCCGCCCATCACCTCTCACATATAGGCCGCTTCACGTTAACCTCATTTCTGGTTAACATTGGCATGACGCCTGAAGCCATAAGCGAAATGTACAAAACCTTCTCTGACTACAACGAACGTTTAACCCGATATCAAATCGAGCACATCGCAGGTGAACGAGGCTCCGGCACCAAATACACCTGCCCACAATGCTCAGTGCTCCAGACGCATGGAGTGTGTAAAAACCGCGATGACCTGTGCCGAACAATAGCTCACCCGCTTAAGTATTATCTGAAGAAGCAGAGGCAACAAAAGCCCGAGAACAAATAATTCATTAAGATTTATTAATTCAACATAACTGTATTTGCTTGAGCAAAATTTATGGGCAGTCCCTTAGCTGGTAAAACCCCCTTGCAGCATGATATCGGGGTGATTCTTCCTACTTATGGAGAAGCCGAAAATATCGGCGACATCATAGAGGATATAGAAGGCCTTGATGTTGATGCTTCGATTTTAGTTATTGATGACTCCAGCCCAGACGCCACCGCCAGCATTGTTTTGGAGAAGCAAAAAAAGTATCCCAAAGACATCTTACTCTATAGTCGCCCAAAAAAGTCTGGATTAGGAACAGCGATAACGGATGGCTTCAAGTTCTTCCTTAAAGCCGAACATCCGCCCAGATACATCTTCACCATGGATGCGGACTACTCACACAACCCCCAAGATATCCCAGCGTTGCTGTCAACCATGAATGAGACTGGATGCGGCATAGTTATCGGTAGCCGATATGTTGAGGGCGGAAAAATCTCAGGTTGGCCTGTAACCAGAAAAATAATCAGCAAAACCGCCAACACAGCAGCCAAAACCTTGTTAGGGCTAAAACCAAAAGACTGCACCAGCGGCTTTCGTGTTTACTCCACAGCTTTCTTAAGCGAAGCCATTGGCAATTTGCACAGCCACACTTATGAAATTCAAATAGAGACCGTGCGGCAGGCGGCTTTGAGAAACTTTAACGTTAAAGAAACGCCTATAATGTTTGTTAATCGCAAGAGGGGGAAATCCAAGTTGACTTGGACTGAGATTAGGAGTTACCTATCCTACATTTTGAAGGCTGCTTTCCACTCGTAGGTTTAAGTTTGCCCGCTGCTTTTGTTAGCGTTAAATATTTGTAAGTTGCTTTTGGGTAAGTTGATTGGTGCCTAATAATGAAGGGCGGAGCCGCCAGAATAATCCTGTACGCTGCGTTGCTTGCATTAGTGGTTAGTATAGCGTTAACGAGTACCAGCCTCTATCCTGTACCCACAAGCCATACTCAATCGGTTACACGCATCGACGACTCATTCAACCTTACAGTAAACGAGATACATCGGCAGGGGCTGGGTAACTTTCGCGGCGGCGAAAACGTAACAATCCAAGTTACCTGCCCAGTGGCGTTTAGCAAAAACTTTTCGATAGCCGCCTACAGTGGTCTGCGGTATAATAACACGTTGAGTTCAGGTTTTGTTTACAATTTTACCGCGGGCGCAGACTACTATGAAGCCATATTCCAAGATGCCGCCCAACGTGGACAAGTCAACCTCAAAGTAACAGTTGAGCAAACCGAAAACACGTTTCCCTATTCTTGGCTAACTACTCCAGCGAAAATCCTGTTCATCACAAGCTTGGCGACAGCAATCCTCATCCTGCTAAGTATGATCTTGTCCAAAGAGCCCAAGTCAGCTACAACCCACACGGTTCTGCCCTCATTGAGTCGCGCGGGTAAGCGGAAGCTGCAATTGCTCATTGTTTTGTCGCTGGCTTGTTGGCTAGCTGTTTTAGCCGTAAACTCAAGCCCATATGCGAGCTTTGAAAACTGGTACACAGACCACCCAAGACATAGCTACACCGCAAGCCTCTTCCTAAAAGACAACTTCGCAGTTTTCAACAAGCCTCTCGGCGTGCTTTCAAGCCAAGATAACTCACCGTACATATTCGTGACTTGGCCTGAAATGCCCCACCTCTACCCCTTAGGCAGCATATTTCTGTTCATGCCCTTCGGCGTGCTGCTGCAGAGTGGGGTAACTGCGTTGCTTGTGTATAAGCTTGAGATTGCCTTGTTTTTGATTGTTGCACACGTATGCCTCTACTTTTTCTTGTGCCGCTACTGGAAGCAAAACCTCTATAGCCCGCTTAATCTACGGGATTGGAAAGAGAAACTCAAATGTCTTGCTCAATCCAGCGGTTGGAGCCAGAAGAGACTTGAAATCAGCGATAACATACAGTTTATCCTCAAACTCATCGGCGTCTACATAATCTACACAACCCTGATTGTCTTCGCAGCTGACGGCATGTTCGATTCCGTAGCGTTTGTCTTTGCACTTTTCGCCATAACAGCACTTTTGGTTGAACGCTATGACGCTTTTTTCCTGTTAATGGGTGTTTCAGTATTTTTTAAGTACCAAACCGCGATTTTCCTGATGCCGCTTATTGTGTTCGGCTTTTTGAGGCTACTTCAAACCAAAAAGTTCGGGCTGCTTAGAAACAAATTTTTCTTAGGCGGCTTAGTGTTCTTTGCGGTTAGCGCTTCGACGGCGATTTTAAGTGCGCCTTATCTTGCGGGGACTCGCCCAGAACTGGTTATGAACAGCATAAATGCGTTCATGCCTAATGCACAGATTCCCTGGAGTCTACAATCCTCGGCGGTCCTTCTCACGCTTGCAGCCACACTTGTCTATGTTTTGTACATATACAAAAAGAACCCACTGCTATCCATGTCCGCGCTTCTGCTCTTAGCACCCAGCTTCCTTCTGCCGTTTTTTCAAAACTGGTATATTCCATTCATATTCAGCTACATACTGATTCCCCGTGGCAAAAAAGAAACCGTAGCCACGTCTATATGGCTCATATTCATAATCGTTGTGCTATCGTTTGGCGCATCCGCTTTTAACCCAGTGGGCATCATTGATAATTTGAGGCAAACGCTAAGAATCTAAATTCTAAGTTTAAAAAATTGATTCTTCCCACTGTTTCCACTTCCTTTGCATATCAATTTAGTTGAGGCGTTTTCTACAGGCTGATCAAAGCGTTATTTTAGTTCTCTCATACAACTCGGTTATGTATTCGCCTACTGTTTTGTTCTCTTTTTTTGCTATCCGCTTTACTACTGTGTTTATACCTGTCGAGTACTGTACCGCCTTTTTGGGTTTGTCGGATATAACTGTCGGAACACCGAGGTTCTTGGCGACTTTGCGCAGCACAAGTTTGCGTAGAGTGTCGGATTTAGCTTCGAACTTGCATTCAACCGGAAGCGACATGGCGAATTTGGCGACTTCAAAGTTGGCAAAGGGGCACCGCAATTCGACATCGAAGCTGCCTGTGATCTTCAAATCTCGCTCCAGATTACGGATGTGAATGTTGACAACGTCGTCAAACATTGTTCGGCGTACTTTTTCGGCTCCGTCTTTGATGCATTCGGTTACGTAGCGCTGGTAGCCGCCGAACAACTCATCAGCGCCCTGCCCAGCCAGCAACGCCCTGAACTTGCCCTCAGATGCCTTCTCTGCGGCCCAATAAAACGGCACGCCAATCGCCGCCTTAACTGGGTCTGCCTCTTCGATTAGCTCAACCACCTTGGGCAGTGTGGCTTCTACGTCGGATTCTTTGTAGAGGTGAATCTGCATGGGCAAATCCAGCGCCTCCGCCGCTTCGAGGGCTTCCTCGGTTTCGGGCTGATTCTCCAAACTCACATGCAACAGTTCAACTTTGACACCGCATTTGTTAGCCAAAAACGCCACGACACTGCTATCTATGCCGCCTGAAAAGGCCACTGCGACTTCTTTTTGGTCCTGTACTCGGCGTTTAACGGATTCCAAAAGCAGCACCTGAAGCGTCTCCGCGGCTTCTTCGAGCGTGATTTTCTTTGGTTCAGCGTATGTGAGTGTTCTTATTGGTTTGAACTTGAAGCCCTCTTTGCTGGCGAACCCCAAAGTTCCCGGCGGGAAAGAGACGGGGTCTTTTATGCCCAAATTCCACAGGGCTTTGCGGTTGGTGGCGTAAGCAGCGATGTCTCGGTTTTCTCCGTAGTAAAGCGGTTGCACGCCAACTGGGTCTCTGCCCGCCGCTATCCAGCCTTCCTTGAGCATCCAAAAAGCGTAATCGCCATCGGCTTGCTCGATGATCGTTTGCAGGGCGGTTTCGCAGTGCTCCGGCGCCTTGGCGAGTTGCTCAGTTAAGGCAGCTTTGGGCACGGGCTTGTAGATTCTTCCCTCCAAGCAGGCTGCTGCGTCGTCTAGCTGGAGAAAATCGTAGTTGCTAGAGGCGATTGGTCTTGAGCTGATGCAGCCCAGCATAACTGTCGAGTCGATACCTTGTCTATTCAGGACTCCGAGGCTCTTTTCAAAATAACTCTTTTTGGGGGTAACTAAGCCGAAATGCGAAACTTGCCCCACATCAAAACTCTGCAGCAAATCAAGAACTCTTGGCAGAACGTTGTCTCCGCGCTTATCCAGTATAGCAACTGTGACTTTCATCTATAACTCGCCTGCTAGAGTAACGCATTTGGTGAGAGATTTAATTTTCTGTGCACTATTCAGTTCCTGAATAAAATCTGTTTTGACGGCAAAACGTTTTAACTCTTCCTCGACGCTGTTGACCTTTTCAGGTACAGAAAATGTTTAACCTACAGTTGTCATCTCCCCCGCCCAGCCACAAAAAAGGAGCAAAAGCGTCAAACATAATCCCCGCAGTCATCCTAATCGTCTGCGTCTTCGGCGCCCTCTACTTCTCTGGCGTCTTCAACGACTTCGGTTCAGCCCCAAACGGCGACTCAGACAACAGCGGCGTTTTGACTCCGACAAGAGATATCGAAGGCACATGGACAACCACCTTCGCTACCGAATTCAAAATCGCCACCGACTACCAAACCTTCACCAGTCTAGAAGATGTCGGTTCAGAATACCGCACTATGACATGGACCATTACCTCCACCTCAAACGAAAATATAGTCCTTGTTAACGTAGCTTTCAGCTACTCCAACAGAACCCTAATCTCCAACTCAGGCTACACCCCAGACGTTTCCCCCATGCAGCTAACAGGCACAATCAACGGCACACAGCTAACGCTCACACGAGGCGACCAAGGTCCTATCGAGCAAATTGGCTCAGTCGGCGTCTTCACCTTCACCAGCACCCAGATGGAGGGCACATGGCACGACCACTGGGAAGGAGTCTACGAACAAAACGTCTACACCGTTACCAACGGCTTGAAGCTAATGAAGCAGTAAGCCATCCCTCGATTCTTTTTTTGCGCACAAAACATTAATCTTTAATCGCAGTAGATTTGTCTCTGAAGGAGTCATTTCCCTTTGCCAATCTTACCCATCGACACTGGGCGTTACGGAACGCCTGAAATGCTTAAAATCTTCGTAGAAGAAAACCGCATCCAGAAGCTACTTGACGTTGAAGCAGCCTTAGCTTTTGCACACGCCGAAGTAGGCAACATTCCCCGCAAGGATGCCGAGAAAATCGCAGAGATGGCATCCACCAAATACGTCAAAGTCGAACGCGTGAAGGCGATTGAGAAAGAAATAAAACATGACATCATGTCTTTGGTCCGCGCATTAACTGAGCAGTGTGGCGAAAGTGGCGCATACGTTCACTTCGGAGCAACCAGCTACGACATCGTGGACACAGCCAACGCGCTCCAGCTAAAAGAGGCCATAGCCGTCCTCGAAAAACGCCTATTAGACTTCAAAGCCATCTTACAGAAGCAGGCGGGCACCTACAAGGACACCGTTATGATTGGCAGAACCCACGGACAACACGCACTCCCAATCACCTTGGGCTTCAAATTCGCCGTCTGGGGCTACGAAGTAAACCGCCACCTCCAACGCCTCGACGAATGCAAAAAACGCGTTGTAGCAGGCAAAATCAGCGGCGCCGTCGGCACACAAGCAGGACTCGGTGAACATGCCCCAGAAATTCAAGCACTCGTAATGAAGCGGCTTGGAATCAGCGCCGCAGAGATATCTACCCAAATCGTGCAGCGCGATCGCTACGCAGAACTGCTATCAATCTACGCCATGCTCGCAACTTCATTGGAGAACTTTGCTATTGAAATCCGCGAGTTACAGCGCCCCGAAATCGCAGAGGTTTTCGAGTCATTCGAAGCAAAAAAGCAAGTTGGCAGCAGCACCATGCCTCACAAGCAGAACCCCGAGATATGCGAACGCATCTGCGGCTTAGCCCGAATTGTGAGAAGCCTCCAAATGCCAGCGCTTGAGGACATGGTTACTTGGCATGAACGTGACTTAACGCAGTCCTCCACCGAACGCTTCGTTCTGCCCGAATCAAGCATACTGCTCGACTACATCCTGAGCCTAATGGTTAACATCACAGCTAATTTACGTGTAGACAGTCAACGCATGCTACAGAACCTATCCATAACTGAGGGGCGGTCAATGTCGGAATCCGTCATGATAGCCCTTGTTAAGAAAGGAGCAAACCGACAGGAGACACATGAACTGCTCAGGCAACTCACCATCAAAAGCGCCGCCGAACACAAGCCCTTCAAACAAACCCTAATGGAAGACCCGATCGTCAGCAGCAAACTGTCGGAAAAAGAAATCGACGCCGCATTGAACCCCAGAAACTACTTGGGCACGGCGGTGGCGCAGGCAGAAAAATTCGCTAAGGGCACCTAAAAGTCAAAGAGTCCTTTCTGCTGGGTTTCAGGCGCTTTGGCGGCGTCTCTGAGGCTTTCCCACTCGTCTTTTTTGACGTAGCCGCCAACCTGCTCCTTAATCTTCTTGGCCAATCTTGGACCGACTGAGGGCAGGTTTGTGAGTTCTTCGATTGTGGCGTGCTTGAGGTCCTCGACGGTTTGGTAGCCAGCGTTGAAAATGATTCTGCCGCGGACTCTGCCGACGCCCTCCAACGCAACAATCGGCATCAACTCCCGCTTTATGCCCTTAGACACCCGCTCGACGAGTTCGCTGCTGAGTCTGGTTACATCCTTGTTCTTGGCGACGACGGGAGAGAGTTCTTCGGTGGCGTGGAGCAGCCACTTGGCGTTCTCGATGATGCGGTACAAGTCACCAGGCTGCACGTTGAAGCGCTGCAGAATCTGCTCTTCAGGCAACTCTTCAATCCAGTTGTTGAGCACAAGGGCAGTTTTGACTTCGCCTAGGAACTCTGCGTAGCCGATGTTGTCGCTCCACTGGTCGGGGATTTCCACGAAAAGTTCCTGCTGGTGGTCCTGTGTGGTAACGGCGAGTTTGTCCATTTCCCGCTGGTAGGGATGCATAATTGGTCCCATGTCAGGTGTGTGGGCGATTAGATGCAGGAGGCTGAATTCGGTGAGGATGGGCGGTTTAGTTTGTAGTGCATCTCGGATGATGACACCGCTTAGGGGGTCGATGTAGAGTTCGCTTATTCGTTTCCCAAACGGGGTTGCTAAGATTTGGTCGCCGACGACGCAGATCATTTCTTCGTCGTGGAGGAAGCGGAGGATTTTGTTAATGACAGATTCAATGGCTTTCACGTCGTACTGGTAGGCGTAGAAGGTTTTGGCGAAGAAATCGTAGATGCCCCGCTCCGTATGCGCATAATCTGAGGCAACGGTGGCTAAGACGTGGGTGCGGATGATTTTCTCCACCGCGAGGCGTGACCAGATGCGCTCGGGCTTAGCCAGAACGTAGCTTTCCATGAGGTAGTCGGCTTCGTCGGCGGTTTTGGCGATAAGTACGGATTCGCCGAATTTGTCGTACTTCGGTCGGCCAGCTCGCCCAGCCATTTGCTTGTAGTCTAAAACGCTGATGGGGTAGTTGCCTAAGCCTGCTTCGAAGCGGCGGTAATCCTGAATGATGACCGTGCGTGCTGGGAGGTTGACGCCCCAAGCCAATGTGGGGGTGGCGGTTAAGACTTTGATTTTGCGTTCCTTGAAGCCGTCCTCGATGATTTTTCGGTGTGCCCCAGACAGACCCGCATGGTGGTAGGCAACCCCGTTGCATACCAGTTCGGCGAGTTCATCGCCCATCTGAGTGTGTTCACCTGCTTCCAGGATTTTCTTTGCCTCCTCTTGGAGGACTTCTCGGTTCCTGGCTTCGGTGCTCTTCTTAACCAGCTTCGAGCCGCTTTTGGGAACCAGCACTTTATCCATGTGACTTGCAACCAGCTTCGCCGCCGAAACCGCATTCTTACGCGTGGAAGCAAAAATCAGCGCCTGCCCCCCACTGCGAAGAGTGCTGAGCACCATGTTGATGACGGTTAGGCGTGTTTCCTGCTCGATTTTGCGGGATTCTCCGTTGCGGTACTGGATTTCGTCTTGGAGGATGACGCCTTCTTTTAGGTCGATGGGGCGCCATGTGGTTACGATGTGTTTGGCGTTTAGCCACCCAGCGATTTCGTCTACGTTGTTGATGGTTGCGGAGAGGGCGAGGATTTGGATGTGGGGGTTGCACTGCATCAGCCGTGCCAGTACGATTTCGAGTGTGGGTCCGCGGTCGGCTTCGTTGAGGAGGTGGACTTCGTCGGCGATGACTGCCGAAATGCTGTCCATCCATTTGGCTCGGTGTCGGAGAAGAGAGTCTGCCTTCTCGTTGGTGGTGACTATTACGTCGTAGCGGGCTAGCCAGTTGTCGGCTGTGTCGAAGTCACCTGTGCTGATTCCGACGCTTACTTTGCCGCCATCGGGTTTGGTTATGCTTGTGTACTTCTGGAACTCCTCATACTTCTCGCTTGCCAATGCGCGGAGGGGTGAAAGGTAGATGACTTTGCCGCCGTGCTCCAGCACTTGCTTCATGGCGCAGAGTTCCGCAATCAAGGTTTTACCCGAAGCCGTCGGGCTCGCCAGCAGAATGTTTTGCCCCTCGAGCACTCCCGCTTTGATGCATTCTTCCTGCGGCGGAAACAGCTCGCATATCCCGATGCCCGCTAGGACTTCTTTGACTGAATCTGCGATGGGTAACTCTGCAATCTTCAATTTGTGCCTACAACTCTGATTTGACGATAGGTATGCAGCTGTGGGTTATTAGGGTTTTTTAGATTCTTGCAGCAATTTGCCCGAACTCCCGAGTAGCCACCTACTTGAGAAAAACGCCACAACCAACTCGCAACTGCCAAAACAAGCAGACTCCAAAACACAGCCGCCACCACAAGCCGCTGGTTGTTGTTGTGTATAGGCGATTCCCTGCAACAACAACTACAAGAAAAAAGCAAACAACCATGAATAACGCAGTTATTTTTCTTCAGTTACGTTTTTCTATCCGAACCTGCATAAGCAGTTGTAACGAGTTATCTATCCACATACTTATGGTAGGATACTGTATGGTTGAAAACGTAAAAGAACTTCTCAAACTCCACGAGGGCATCACCCACGAAGTGTACCTAGACAACGAAAACAGCAGTATCGTACCCCCAGAAGTCGTCGACGCCATGATGCCCTACTGGAACAAAAAAGCCTACGCCAACCCAACCCTCACCCATAAACCCGGCTGGGAAGCATTCGAAACCATCATGGGCTGCTTCGGCAAAATCAGCCGCTACCTAGGCGCCAAAAACCTCGAAGAAATCACCTTCACACCCGGCGAAACAGAAGCCAACAACCTCGCCATCCAAGCAGGCTGCTTCGCACAGAAGGGCAAGGGCAAAAAAATCGTTATATCCGAAATCGAACCCATCAACGTCCTCCAAGTCGCCGAAATGATGAGCAAATTCGGTTTTACCACACAGAAAATCCCAGTTAACAGCGAAGGCTTCGTTAACCTAGAAAAACTCAAAGAAGCCATAGACAAAGATACAATTCTTGTCAGCATTGCATCGGTAAACAACGAAGTCGGCACCATCCAGCCCATCAAAGAAGCAGTCGACATAGCCAAAACCCAAAACCCCAACGTTTTATTCCATACAGACGCCTCAGATGCATACGGCAGAATCCCCCTAAACGTCCAGGACCTCAAAGTGGACATGGCAACCCTGAGCAGCTTTAAAATACAGGGTCCCAGAGGCATGGGTGCACTTTACGTAAAAGAGGGCGTAAACATCGAACGCATCTTGGAAGGCCCAATCGGAACGCAGAAGCTCTGGCCAGGCGTCGAGAACACGCCGCTCATCGTTGGCTTCACAAAAGCCTCAGAACTCGCATTTGCAGACTTCGACGCTAATGTAGCCAAAATGCGCATGTTAAGAGACAAATTAGTCGATGGCATATTCGCTGAATTAACCGACCTGCGCTTCAACGGTCCAAAAGGCGAGAAACGCAGCCCAGACAACGCCAACATCAGCATCCTCCGAGCGGAAGGCGAAGCCCTAACCATCGAACTCAGCCTCAAAGGCATCTATGTATCCAGCGGAAGCGCATGCAGCCGCAGACTCCTACAGCCCAGCCACGTTTTAATCGCCATCGGACGCATATTCGAGGAAGCCCACGGCAGCATACTCATGAAAGTCACACGCTACCACACAGAAGACGATATAAATTACGTGTTGAGTGTTTTACCATCAGCAGTAAATCGTATCAGAGGGATAGTTGGCTCGACAGGAGTGCACTGAAAATGTCACGTATACCCCTACCGTACAACTCTAAAGTAATGGATTTATTCCGTAACCCCAAAAATCTGGGCAAAATGGATGACGCCACAGTCGTCGCAGTCGCAGGTAACCCTGCATGCGGAGACATGATTACGTTCTACCTGAAAATCACTGAGGCCACACAGGTCATCGAGAAAGCGCAGTTTGAAAGCTACGGATGCGCAGCCAACATCGCCACATCCAGCATAGTCACCGAAATGGTAAAAGGCTTAACTTTAGAAGACGCATGGAAAAAAATCACTTGGCAGAAAGTCACCGAGGAAATCGGCGGCTTACCCAGCGTCAAATTCCACTGCGGCGTCCTAGCAGTCGGCGCCCTAAAACGCGCCATAAGACTATACTTCGAGCAGAAAAAGATCCCTCCGCCCGCTTGGCTACCTGCAGACCACACTTTTGAGGAGAAGCAAGCGCTTGAGGAAGAGGAACTGGCAAAAACACTCTCTAAAAAGATGAATCCTGAGGCAGAAAAGAAACAGTGAATATTCAAGCTATCCGCCGCGACTTTCCGATTTTAGAGAGGAAAATTAACGGCCAACCCCTCATCTACTTTGACAATGCAGCCACAACCCAGAAGCCACGCCAAGTCATCGACGCCATAGTCGACTACTACAGCTTCCACAACGGCAACGTACACCGAGGCGTCCACACGCTTAGCATGGAGGCAACCGAACTCTACGAGCAAGCAAGAGAATGCACAGCCAAATTCATCAACGCCAAATCCTCAAGTGAAATAGTTTTTGTCCGCGGCACAACCGAAGCCATCAACTTAGTCGCGCATTCACTGGGCTGTAACGCTTTGGGCGAGGGCGACGAGGTTCTGGTTTCACTGATGGAGCATCACAGCGACATTGTACCGTGGGAAATCCTAGGTAAATGCCGAGGCTTCAAAATCAAATACGCCAATGTCTTCGACGACGGCTTACTCGACTACAATGACTTCGAATCAAAGATAAATAAAAACACCCGAATCTGCTGCCTAAGCCACGTTTCAAACGTTACAGGCGTCATAAACGACGTTAAGCGCATCACTAAAGCAGCCCACGACAACGGCGCCTTAATGCTCGTCGACGGTGCCCAGTCGGTGCCTCACCTGCCCGTGGACGTACAGGACATAGGCATGGACTTCTTAGCTTTCTCGGGCCACAAAATGCTGGGTCCCACAGGCATAGGCGTCCTTTACGGCAAAAAAGAGTTGCTTCAGAAGATGGAGCCTTTCCAAGGCGGCGGCGAAATGATAAAAGAAGTCTCCGTGCAGAAAGGCCAATGCAGCATTTCATGGAACGAGGTGCCGTGGAAGTTCGAGGCAGGCACACCCCATATCACAGGCGCAGTCGGCTTAGCCGCAGCAGTCAAGTACCTTCAAGGCTTAGGCATGGAGAACGTGTTCAGCCACGAAAAGGAACTCACAGAATACGCTTACCAGCGCCTACGGAGCTTAAGCAACGTAACCCTTTACGGCCCAACTGACTTATCCAAGAAATGCGGCATCGTCCCATTCGGCGTCAAAGGCTTCAGCTCACACGAAACAGCAGCATTATTCGACGAATACGGCATAGCCATGCGCAGCGGCTACCACTGTGCCCAACCACTCCACGAAATCTTTAAGCTGCAATCTACAGCGCGAGCCAGCTTCTACATCTACAACACCAAACAAGAAATCGACCGCTTCACCGAAATCCTAGGAGAAATAGGCAAGTAATGTCAACAGTCGCAGACTTCGTCTCACGCCTCGAAGGCACCTGCGGCGCAGATAGCGATGTCATAGTTAACTTTCGATTCGAAAAAAAAGACGAAGCCATAGCACGCATAATGAAGAAAGCCACCCTCAAAAACACCATCGCAGGCATAATCTTCGAGTTAACATATGAAGGCGTTTCTTTTCGGCTCTACACAAGCGGAAAAGCCATCTTCCGCGGTTTCAAAACCAAAGCTGACTTGATGGATTTTCTGGTTAAACTTTTGCTCTAGCCTTTCCTTTGACTTGAAATTTACTGTGCACTTGCATCGCGATTGAGGGTTGTTAAAGAATTAGATAAAATGAATGAAGATTGTTTCTTTAATAATTAGTCTTTTATGGCTTCGATGAAGCTCATGACGTTCCAGAGCTTAACTCTTGTATAGGGTGGCATGTTAGGGTCTTGCAGAATCTCGTCAAGTAACGCCACCGCGTTCGAAGCTTTTACAGCAGGGGTATATTCTGTGCCTTGTAGTGCGTTCATGGCATCTTTAGCGCTTCGACGGATGTTGCGTGGTGTTGTGCTGTCCTCTGAAACTTCGCCCAGAACAACTAGCGCCTGCTTAATTTTGGCTTCATATTCTTCAGTTTTCTTTTTACGCACCATAAACGATTCCCCTTTTACTCCATCTTGGCAGTAATCAAGCTATATATGTATTTATACGTATTTACCTTTGGGATTTTATATGCAACAAGACAAAGATAGCAATTCAATCAAGCGAATGGCTGAGCTGCTGCGGCAAGGCGCCACTCTAACCGATCTCTCCTGCCCCGTCTGCGCCTCTCCACTGTTTCGGCTTAAAGACGGTACGCTTTGGTGTGGTAAAGACGAAAAGAAAGTTGTAATCGTCAAAGATGGAGAAGAACCACCCAACCAAGCCTCAGCTCCGCAGAGCAACGCCGCATACGACAAACTCGAAGCTACTCTAATGAAGAAAATTGAGGATATCCAAGCCAAAATTGAGAAAACCGAAGACGTTGACGAACTCCAAAAGCTCACAGTCGCGCTCAGTGAGCTGCTAAACAGCGTTGAGAAAATCAAGAAAATGAAGGCTTAGCGTTTGACGCTGGGTTTCTACGAGAACTTCCCCGCAGGCCTACATTACATAGAAAATTATGTTTCCACTGCGGCGTCGGTCAGGCAGCTTCAGCAGAAGCTTATCGAGATGCTGGTGGAGGTTAACCGAAAAGAACTGCGTTTCGAGGAAGTCTGCATCCCCACTATTCCTAATGGGATAGTGATTTTTGAGTTTGGCTTGGCAGAAGACGGCGGCTTTAACTATCTCAGTAGATCCGAGGCGGAACGTGCGTTGGCTTATATTGCAGAGAAGCAGGTGCGGGCGCTTGATTTTTTCTGTTCTATCCGGTACTATAAGGTCGGCGGCGTTAAGCGTCAGGCGCTTAAATTTGATTATTACATGCTGCGGATGGTTTTTGGGAAGGGTAGTTTGGAGTTGCAGGTGTGTCATGAGCGGGGTCCGTTGTATGTTTCGCCTCAGGACTTAACAGGCTTCATAGCTAGGGGTGTGAATGAGGCGTCTGATAAAAAAGTCCTCAAAGAACCCGAAGGGTAACCGATTCCCCCATGTTTTTCATATATAACAATTGGGAGTTACTGCGTCTATAGCCGAAAGTTATATCTCTCCCCTTTTCGAACGTCAAGTGGTCTAAATTTAAAATTTCATAAACTGAAGGCATTAGGTATGTTACCGATTGAAGTATCTGGACTAAAAAAGTACTATGGAGACCTAAAAGCTGTTGACGGTATATCTTTTACTGTTAAGCAGGGCGAAGTTTTTGGGTTGCTGGGGCCAAATGGTGCAGGAAAAACAACGAGCATCGAAATCATGGAGGGCCTGCGGGAACGCGATGGGGGAGAAGTTAAAATTTTGGGGTTTGACCCGTGGAAAGACGGGTACGCTTTGCACAAGAAAATAGGGGTTATTCCTCAGAACTTTACGTTCTTTGAAAAAACCACGCCTAGAGAAGCCATTAACTACTATGGCAAGCTTTTCAACGTTAAAGTAGATGCCGATGCTTTGCTAAAAGAGGTGCTTCTTGAAGATATGGCTAAGCACACATTTGAGAGTCTTTCAGGGGGGCAGAAACAGAAAACGGGGCTTGCTTTGTCGCTGGTTAATCAGCCTGAACTGCTTTTTCTCGATGAGCCAACCACTGGTTTAGACCCCAATGCTCGTAGAGCCATCTGGGAGGTCATACGCAACCTCAAAGCCAAAGGTAAAACCATCATTCTAACGACTCACTACCTTGACGAAGCTCAACAATTAAGCGACCGCGTAGCCATCATGGATCATGGCCACATCGTCGCTATGGGCACAACAGAGGAGATAATTCAAAAACATGGTTCAGGCGAACGACTAGAAATATACGGCGACGAAAAACTTGCAGAATACATAAAAGAGAACACCGAGTTGGAGGTTAACTTCGATACATCCAAGAAAGTTATCACTGTTCCGCTGAAGAAACGAATTGATGCTTTGGCGGCGTTGGCGGCGGCAGAGCAGTCTGGCTTAGAATGGGGTAGTATACAGACTAAGCAGGACAGCCTTGATGATGTGTTTATAAAATTGGTAACTGAACCCCTCGGTGAACAGGGAGATACGCTGACGGAAGAACAAAGCGGCAAAAGGCGGAGGCGCTAAAAATGCCAAGTGGAAAACGCATTCTTGCAGACTTTAAAGTGTTTAGTGTAGGCTACCTTAGGAACAAGTTCGGATTGTTCTTTGGGCTGATTTTTCCTGTTATCTTGATTTTGATTTTCGGCGCCATCTTTTCTGGCGGCGGTGGAGGCGCAGTTAATGTTTATGCGCAAAATCAAGATGAAGGCGCTATGGGGGTAAACATAGGCGACGCTTTCCTAACTGCGTTAAACGAGTCCACGACGATCCAAGTTATAACGGTTGATCCATCGGAGAACTTTGCTGATTTCTTGGCGGCTAATTCAGCTTCGGATGGCATAGTTATCCCTGCAAGCTTTAGTTCAGATTACATGATGGGTCAGCAAGTTAACATTACGGTTTATGGTAACCCAGCGTCGAGCACAAGCGGAATCGTATCTGGGACAGTTAGTGGATACTCAAACTACTTTAACCTAAACTATTTCCAGCAGAAATACAATGACAGCACCCCAGCCATCATCGGCATCAATTCAGCAACCGTTAACACTCAGCAAACCGCCTATGTTGACTTTTTGATTCCAGGTTTGGTTGGTTTTTCAATCCTAACTAGCCCCATGTTCTCGCTAGTTAACATATCCAGCGAATACAAGAAAGCCAAACTCTTCAAGCAGCTTTCATTGACGCCGCTTACGAAGATGGAGTGGCTGACAAGCAAAGTTATCTGGTACATCGTGCTCACAATCGCAGGTTTTCTGTTGATGGTGGGCGTTGGCGTCTTTGCATTCGGCGCACATGTCACGCTGTCGGTTTGGCTGCTGCCGTTTCTAGTTTTGGGTCCAATGCTCTTTGCAGCGTTAGGTATGCTGGTTGGCACCGTCACGAAGAATCCTGAAACCGCAGGCGTGATCGGCAACATCGTAACGTTCCCAATGATGTTCCTTGCAGGCACATTCTTCCCAATCAGCAGCATGCCCGAATACCTGCAAATGTTCGCACATGTACTGCCACTATTCTACGTTACTGAAGGACTCAACAACGTCATGGTCTACAACAACATACCAAATGCTTTAGTTGACATCGGTGTACTGGCGGTTATCACAGCGGTTATTTTTATCTTGGCAGTTAGACTGTTCAAGTGGCGAGAAGACTAAACCGCCAACCCACCCCCTTTTCCTTATTTGCTTTTCAAGTTTACAAAAAGAGATGCCTTGCCTATTCTTAATAGGCTGAAAACTAAAAAGTGCATTTCAACTTCTGGTTGCGGTGTAGGATGCCAGCTGGTTGTGGGCTTTTCTTCAAGCAGTTCGAACCTTTTGTTAAGAGTTGCCTGTTAAGCAGGTAATGCAGTTAACGCCTATTTGGCAGCACCCTAAGAAACCTTCTCACTCCGCAACCAACCCGAAGTGCGTGAAACGCACGCACTCCAGCGGAGAACTCCTCCCCCTATAGGTTCCAGCATAGAGATGATATTTGGATGCTAATATGCCCACAAAAAACGCACCCCAACAGCGAAAAACGTGGAATCAACTAGTCGCACAGTGCGATTCACGCACTAACATAGCCGGTTTAGATTGAGTTTTGATTATACATCACTGCGTTTTTAGCATCTTTGAAGTGCGTGTCGAGTTAAAATTTTGGCTTTCAATTTTCGAGCAACAGCTAAAGCAGGGTCAGCCAACTCGAGGTTCTTTGTGTTTTTCTCATTCAAACTGGATAAGACGCAGCCTGAAAAGAAAAAGTTGATTCCACAAACAGACCGTTAGTTTCTGTTTGGCTGTCGGTTATAGTTAAATTCTTGAACCAAACAATTAAAGATGCAATCAACTGGGAGGATGTATGCAGGGTGGATTCTCGGGAATTCGTTTTTCAGCGCTTCACAGAGTTCTACCGTGACCCCGCCAACGCCGTACCCTCACCGCCCCTGCCAAGCCAACGGGAATTCGGCTACCTAACCTTCAAAGACAAATTCATGGTCCGCCACCGCCACTACAACACCATCGAGAATTTTAGAAAAGTCCTCGCTGACAACGTACCCTCAGATGTCTACCACAGCGTCGCATACTACGAGAACCCCGATTTTGACATGGACAAGAAAGGCTGGATAGGCGCCGACGTGGTTTTCGACATAGACGCAGACCACATCCCGACTAGCTGCAACAAAATCCATGATGAATTCCGATGCGTGAAATGCGGGTTTGAGGGCAGAGGAATCACCCCCGAGGTTTGTCCTTGCTGTGAAGCGACCAAGTTTGTTACCAAGATTTGGGCTTGCGACCTCTGCATTGAATCTGCCCGAGAAGAAGTGGCGAAGCTTCTTGATATGTTGGAAAACGACTTCGGCTTTTCTCTGGACGAGATTAGGTGTTTCTTTTCGGGGCATCGAGGCTACCACATTCACCTTGAAAATGAGGCGGTGCGGTCGCTGGATGCGATGGCTCGCAAAGAAATCGTGGATTACGTCACTGGGTTGGGACTGGGCATCCTTGACAAAGACAAACGGGAAGAAAAAGCCAAACGGAAACGTGGCGGATTCAAGTTCAACCTTCATGATTTCGGCTGGAACAGACGCATAAAAATGGGCATGGAAAAGTTTCTGTTAAGCGCTGACAAGGACACACTAAAAGAGGTGGGCTTAAAAAACAAAAATCTACTCGACAAAAAAGACACAATAATTAAGCGCGCCATTAACGAGGGCATGTGGGAAAGCATCCCTGGCGTCAGCATGCAAACGTGGCTAAAACTCGCGGAACACATGCGAGAGCAGCAAGCCGCTAAAATCGACACCGTTGTCACCACAGATATTCACCGTCTCATCCGCATGAATGGAACCCTGCATGGCAAAACGGGACTCAAAAAAGTCGAGTTTAAGCCGTCTGAACTGCAAACTTTCGACCCCACAGTTGGAGCAGTAGCTTTTAAAAAGGGCAGGGTGAAAGTGTTGGTGTCTGACGCGCCAGAGTTTAGGATGAGTGGGGAAACGTTGGGTCCATACAAGAACCAAACGGTTGAGTTGCCAACTGCAGCCGCAGTGTTACTTATCTGTAAAAGAAGAGCAGAGGTTGTGTCATAGTGTACGATGAATTGTATGCTGCTTGGCGGCGGGAAATTGATGACCCCACTTTGGGTGGGTTGCCACCTGACTTTTACACAAAAATCGTCGAGTACCTAAGCCGATTAAACGAGGACCACAGCAGTCTGGACAGAAAAAACGTTAAGGTTGCCCTGCTTGAGCATGAAGCCCGCAACGTGAAGCGCATGCTCGAAGAATTACTGGACATGCGTTACAAGAAAATCCTAAAAACAGTCACCAAACTCCACAAAGTCCCCATTGAGTTGCTATCTAAGGAGGAGACGGAGATGTGTAAGAGCTTCGCAAGCTTCTCAAACGCCTACCAGCAATTCGCCAAAAACCTGCTAAAAGGAC
The DNA here is from genome assembly GCA_050108155.1 of Bathyarchaeia archaeon. GTDB lineage: Archaea > Thermoproteota > Bathyarchaeia > Bathyarchaeales > Bathycorpusculaceae > Bathycorpusculum. The sequence goes on from JBNIDR010000037.1 coordinate 36,311, forward strand.
AGCAGACGCCGATTACAGTCACAATTATTCAGCCTCCAGCTGCGGCGCAGTTGATTGAAACACCAAAAGCTGAAGTTAAACCGCAAGTCCACGTCACCCACAAGCGGCTAACGCTGCGGTTCACAAAGGCTATTCCAGCCATTATGGGCGCCGACATGAAATCGTATGGCCCCTTTAACGCGGAGGATGTGGCTTCACTGCCTGCTTTGAATGCTCAGATTTTGGTTAAGCAGGGTTTAGCGGTTTTGGTTGAGGTTTCCTGATTTTTCGCCAAGCCATAGTCACTGCTAAAATTATTATTGGGTAGGAGACTATCCACGCCATCGCGTAGAGGGGTCCGTAGTAGTAGTGGAAATGGTCGACTTCTAATGAGTTAACCCCGTATTGCACGCCTATTGTGAAAATTGTGGCTATTCGGAGCACGTTGATTAGGTAGGTTATGGCGGCGCCGATTGCGAAGAAGCCGACCTTTGCCTTCCAAGACAGGTTCATCCGCTTCAAAAACAGCACCGCCACCGCCGTGAAAATCAGCAGGCTCTCGATGCCAGCACAAGGCCAAGCAATCGCAAACGTCGCCGCCCCCGCCGCGCTTGTAACTGTTAAAGTTGGCATCCCAGTGATGGCGTCTACTCCTGAGGCAACGGCGTAACCCATCCAACTTAAAACGCCACCTGCTAGCGAAGCGGCTGTTGGAACCAGCAACTGGAAAGGAGTGAATTCACCGTAGGGGAACACATTGTCGATTGTATAGAGTACACCGACTAGGGCGACGAATAGAGCGGGTAAAGCGAATTCAGTTAAACCCTTTTTGCCAAATGCTGTGTAGACAATTAAGAGGAAAAGAGCCGAGAAGACAAGGTATTCTATGGCTAATGGCATCGAATCTGCCCATGTGACTCCACTTTGCACGGAAAGGGTGGAAATGGCAGAGTTTAAGCCAAAATAATACTCAGCGACAACGTAGATTGTTGGGAGAACCAGCGATACAGCATAGATTAGCATTCGGGCTTTATTTTGCAGGTTAACTTTTATTTTGATGGATTCCCAGCCGAGAATGAATTCTAATGCGATAAGCCATAAGAAAAACATCTGGAATGTTTTTCCCTTCCACATAAGCTGGAAAGATTCCTGCACCGAAACATTGAAGGGCTCCATCGGGTTGAGCAGAAACAGCAGAGCCAACGGAGCAGCAAACGCTACAAGAGGCATCAGCTTAAACAAGCATGCACTGTACTGGGCAGTTTTGGAGGCAGAAGATTCCTTGCTCAAGCCGAACACACTCCTAATTCATAATGCTGCGATTTAAAAAACAATACGTTCTAAGCCGCCATGAGGCAGCGGATGGGTAATGAAGAAGATGAAAAGAAAAATTTTGTGTGTGTTTAGCTGTATTCTCTAAACGTGTAGTTGCATTTGGTGCAGCGCAGAAACTGAGTTGAAGATTCGTCAGCGCCGCGGGTCTGCACTTGCCACACGTAAGCGGTGTTGTTGCCGCATTTGGGGCATTCGATGCGTACAGTTGGCAGGGTGCTGAGTTTTTGTTCTTCTTTGCCGATTACAGCGACGAATTGCTGGGGGTTGTGCTGTATGACTTTGGCTACTTTTGGCTCCACTTTGTCGGGGGCTTCTGGTTTCTTGTAGCCGCATTTGGCGCAAGCAAGAACCAGAGTTGCTTCTTTTCCGTTCTTGGCTTTTTTTGGTTCAAGACGGGAACCGCATTTTGGGCAAAATTCCATAGGCTGTTACACATCCCATTTGGGGGATTTCCTTAGCGTTGAAGCTTTTATACTTTTTCTAATTTTACCCATCAAGATGTTACCCCAGAGGCGATGAGATGAGCAACTCTGAGGGGCTCAGGCATACTACCCCGTGTAGAAGTCAACGCCAAAACCGTTTTCGCCTCATCCAACGTAAGACCCGCCAACTCCACAAAAATTTTAACCCCATGAGTTGTCACCTCAAAAAGTTCGCCAGCGTTAATGATGATTTGCCAGCGCTTCTCGGTGTCGGGCAGATGTTTTAGCGCATCATGGATAGCGTCTAAGTCGGGTTTTTCCTGCGTCAACGCCATAACCGGCAACCCCGTGGCAGCGTGCAGTTTGGGGAGATCCACAAGGTTAAAGCCTGCAAGAGTAACCCCGTTAAGCATAATCAGCCGCAACTGACGTCGATGAGGGGAATCTTTGATCATTTCGGCGAGTTTTTCGGTGGCGTCTAAGCCGTCAATAGCGACTTTTGTATTCATTACCCCATCGATGGAGTAGCCGCCGCGGAAGACCACGCCTACAACCAATACGTCACCTTTGGTGTGGGGGATGAATTGGCCATCGTCTATGCCTAGAACTCGGATCTCCTGTTTTATAACTCGAAAGGCTCTGTGGCGACTCAAAGATATAACCATAAAACAGTAAATGCACTGCTAGATTAAAGAAGTTAAAGCAAAATTAAACTTAAAATGGGTTTTAAGCTTTTAAGACACGTTCAAGCTCTTTTCCGAAGGCGTCGTTTGCTGCTTTGACTTTCTCTACAGCGTCGAGTATGGCGTCTTCTGGCTTGGTTTTGCCCTTCATGCGCAGGTAAATGATTGGGCTGGCAGCTAAGGGGTGAGGTACGTCGTAGCCTGCGAAGTCGACTTTTTTGTCTTCAAGAAGTTTCTTTTGGATGAGATTGCACAGTCCGTGGCTGGTGCCTTCGATTTCGATTTTGAGCTCGTTGTCCGCTTTTTTCAAAACTTTAACTTTCATCTATTTTTCCTCTCTCTAAATTGGTTCTTTTCCGTAATCGGGAGCCAGTTTGCGGTGTTCGATGTTGCCGCATTTGGGGCATCTAAGGTCGTATCGCTGCGGCTGCTGCTCAAGCAGGGCACTGTCTTTACTGCAGAACGCATGGATGACGCCTAGGTTCTTGTCGTTGGTGGATAAATGGAAAATCTGGTTTTTTGAGCTGATAACTTTAGCTCGGATGATGTCGCCTGGTTTGCAGACATCGCTCATCTGGTCAATGTAGCGGTCGGAGACGTCGGATACGTGTAGGATGCCGCCGAATTTGCCAGAGATGCCTTTTTTGCCGATTTTGAAGATGTTAACTAGAACATTGTCGGATTGGGCGTTGCCGATTTGTCCGATTACGATGCTGCCGACTTTGGGGACAACTGCGCCTTCAGCGACTGGGTAAACAGATACGCGCCTGTTTTGGAGGTCTACTAGGCTGCGTCCAATGATTTTTGAGTAGATAACGCCGTCTTTAACGTATGTGCCCGAGTCTGGAATGAATTCTTCGATGACGCCGAGTCGTTCGCCGGGCATGACGAGGTGGCCGCTTTTTTCTTCTGGAGCTTTCAATGCCATAGGTTTTCATCTTTTTGTGTTATGTAAAGAGTAAGCTTGATTTTATAAGTGCATATGCTTAGTTTCCACTCCCCGCAATAAACCTTTTGATAAATAAACAAGAATAAGCCTCCATGCTCCAGTTTTGGCTACACGCTTTTTTCTTTAGTAGTTGTTGCAGGAAAACCCGCTATACACAACAACAACCAACGGATTATGGGGGCAGCTGCATTTTAGCATCTGTAATTGGGGCAGATTGCAGGCGGGTTGTGCAATCAACCACAAGCAGTTAATCAGCCAAGTCAGCTCTACCCTTTTCTGATTACGTATAAATCTATGACGAAGTCATGTTTGAGTTTACGGTGAAAATCAAACATCTTCGGAATAGTCATTAGCATGGCATAAACCGCCGCCACAGAACCGCCGTTTTTGGCGACGAAGCGATCTAGAAACGGGGAGGGCTGCACTTGTACCATGCCGCCGGTGGATTTGAGCATCTTGATCAGGCGTTCGTCCACTTCGGGGTGATTATGAAGCGAATACACGGAGGCGCCGACTTCAAGCGCTTTAACCAGAAAAGCCCTGTCCGCCTCGCGATTCTGCACGCCAAATGGGGGATTTTGGAGAACAGTATCAAAGTGCCCAGTTATGACGTTGACATCTCCGTTGATCCATTGTACCTTTAGCCCCGCTTTGGAAGCGTTTTCTTTGGCAGTCTTTATCGCCGTTGGATCGATATCGATGCCCACAACCTCCCCAGCGCCAAGGTAAGCCGCGCCCAACCCGAGCCTGCCAGTGCCGCATGCCAAATCCAGCACCACTTTGCCGTCAATATCGCCGTTATTGTAAGCTGCCAAATACAGCATGTTAGCTGCTATGCCCTCTGGGGTTGTGTACTGCTCCAGCGCCACTTTTGGATTCGGCATAGGAGCCAGCGAAGCAAGAAAAAGCTCCAAATCTAGCTTTCGAATAAGCCTTTTTTGAGCATGTCCGTCCATGAAACCTCGCCGATGGCAACCATAAACTCGTTAACCGTCAAAATGGGCTTCTGGAATTTGCCGGGCGCATCCAGCGCAATCCTTGGGCATGCAGTGTTCACGTAGACATCTATGCTTGGGAACTCCATTAGAGCGTCAGGAGTGATTTCTCTTCCAGCCAATAGATAAGCTGCGCGTCCAGTGTTTTCGGCTATCTTCTTGACTTTCATGGCTTGATCAAGGTGTTTCTGGCCAGGTTTTAAACTGATGAGTATGCCGACGCTTCTGGCGTTTTGGGCTTCTTGGATGCCCGCGTAGCGCTGTTTTATGATGCGCTGGGCTTCGTCGGTTATTGAGTAGGCCCGGTTGTCGTAGGGGTCAGCCACGATTGTAGGTTTAGAGGTAGCCAATGCGATGCCGAGTGCATGGAACATGCCGCCCCCGACAAAAACAAACGCATCAACCTGTCGAGCAATGGCAGTGACGTTGCTGTAGTTGCAGCCGATAACCTGCCCAGCATAATCCATCTGACCCGCGTCACCGATGAACACGACTTTGCCTGATTCGGCGAGGATTTGTTTTGCCGCTTCCAGCGTTTTTATGTGCTGAATTGAAGTGGCTAAACCGATGCTACGGTAAGCATCGAGCATCGGTAGGGCTTGGGCGACAGCGGTTTCAATTTGGATTTCCGCGTAGGCTTCCACGTAGAGCGTCGGCGTCTTTTCTTCTTTGACGATTCTTGCGTGCCCAAAATGTACAATCAAGTCCACGCCTAAGTTTGCCGCTTCGGTTTCGGCGATGTCGCAGGCGCCGTAGCAGGGGTCAAAGGAGATTATGGGAGTGGCACCGTAATCTTCAACGACTTTGGCGATTCTTGCAGCTTGGGGTTTTAATCCTTGAGGCATTTGCAGCAGGACTCGTTTAGCGTCGAGCCTAACGATTTCCTGCTTTATCCTTTGTTCCTCGAAATCGAATCCTGACATGTTCTGTCCACTAACAAAAGAGAAGAAAACTGAAAAGAAGAAAAAATCGGGGTTAGTTTACCATTCCCAGTCTGGAACAGGCTTCTTCAGGGGTTTGCCCGCCGCAAGTGCTGCTTGCTCTGCGAGGCGCTCCATGATGATTTTCTGTTCCACTTGAGCAACGTTCTTTCTTGTGTTGACCACTGCGTCGTTGTTAACTGAGATGCTGTCTATGCCTGCTCTGACGAGGAACTCTGCGAAGTCCGGAAGGTTAGATGGCCCTTCACCGCAGATGCTGACTGTGCAGCCGTTTTCGTGCGCAACTTGGATTAGGTGAGCGATGATGCGTTTGACTGCTGGGTCGCGTTCGTCGAAGTAACCCATTTGGCCGAGGCGTTCAGAGTCGCGGTCGATCATTAGTACGCCCTGTGTCATGTCGTTTGAGCCTATGCTGAAGCCGTCGACTAGTTTGCTGAATTCGTCAGCCATGATTGCGATTGCGGGGGTTTCTGCCATGAACCAGATTTTGAAGTCTTTGTTGCGTTCTAAGCCTTGTTCCTTCATGATTTGAAGGACTTGTTTTGCCTCCCAAAGCGTTCTAACCATTGGGAGCATAACGTAGACGTTTTTAAGTCCCCATTCATCACGGCACTTCTTTATTGCTTTGCATTCCAGCTTGAAAGCTTCAATGTACCATTTGCTAATGTAGCGGCTACAACCTCTCCAGCCCAGCATTGGGTTTTCTTCGTTGATTTCGAATTTTTCGCCGCCTTTGAGCCCACGGTACTCGTTAGTCTTAAAGTCACTTAAACGAACTACCACTGGTTTTGGCTGGATTGCACGAGCAACTTTAGCAACGTTATCTGCGAAGATGTCAACGAATTTTTGGCTTTCACCGTTTTCAACGAACAGCATTGGGTGCTGACCGATTGCGCTTGCCATGATGAATTCTGTGCGCATTAAGCCAATGCCTTCGAAAGGCAGATTCTTGTATGCCTCAATCATTTCGGGCGTGCCGAGGTTCATGTAAATCTTTGTTGCTGTAACTGGCGCTGCTTCTGCGGCTACAACTGCTGCTCCACCGTTTGTCGCGGGTGCTGCAGCCTGAGCCAATACGCCTTCGTAGATGATGCCGTTTCTGGAATCAACAGTGTATTCTACGCCGGTCTTCATGAGTTGTGTGCCGTTTTCTGTGCCTACGACGCACGGAATGTTTAGCTCTCTGCTGACGATGGCTGCGTGGCTGGTGATGCCGCCTTTGTCAGTAACTATAGCCGAAGCCATCTTCATGAATGGAACGAAGTCTGGGTCAGTCATCGCTGTGACTAAGATGTCGCCTTTTTGCATGTCACGGTTTGCATCGTCGGGGTTTAGGACAACTTTGGCTTTGCCTATGCCGTATCCTCTTCTGCCCGCAGAGATGCCTTTAACAACAATTTTCAGGGCATTCGCCGCTTTGTTTTCTTCCATTTGTGATCCTTCCATAGATTTAGTGCCGTAGATTGTTTCTGGGCGAGCCTGCACCAGCATCATATTATCTGGGTAAGTTAGGTCGCCATCAATTGCCCATTCGATATCCATGGGTTTAGCGTAGTGTTTCTCGATTCGTTTTGCTAAGTTGCCTAAAAAGGCGATTTCAGTATCGCTTAAACAGGAGATTTTTTGTTCTTCTTCAGGGATGTCCAAATGGATGGTTTTGCCGGTCTTAGGGTCACGGACATACTTGATTGTTTTACGTGAAATACGCCGTTCCTTTATCGCTAAGGTGTTCTTGTCTAATACGAAGTCGTCTGGGTTAACTGCACCTGAAACGACTGTTTCACCTAAACCGAAGTTACCATCGATAACGATTTCGTCGCGGTTGCCTGTAACTGGGTTGATTGTGAACATAACACCTGCAGCGCGGCTGTTAACCATTTTTTGTACGCCGACGCTGATGAAAACTTTCTCATGTGGGAAGCCTTTCTCGTTGCGGTAAAAGATGGCTCTTGGTGTGAAGAGGCTGCTCCAGCATTTGATAACCTTCTCGATAAGGTCATCAGGACCTTTGACGTTCAGGTATGTTTCCTGTTGACCAGCAAAGGACGCATCAGGCAAGTCCTCAGCGGTTGCGCTTGAGCGTACTGCTACAAAGGTGTCTTTGAGGGCTAAACGATTGTTAAGTTCATCATAAGCGTTTCTTATGGCTGCCTCGATGTCTTTGGGCATAGGGGTTTTTTCCATCAATTCCCTGATGCGTTTAGACGCTGCATCATACTGCTTGGGGTCGTTTGGGTTAGTTACAGTTTCTTTGATAATTTTGTAGACTTGCTCAGACAGCTTCTTCTCTACAATGTAGCGTTCATAAGAATGTGCAGTAACCGCAAAACCAAAAGGAACAGGGAGCCCGGCATGAATCATTTCGCCGAGGCTGGCGTTTTTCCCGCCGACAGTCGAAACGTCAGTGTTTCTAATTTCATCAAACCATAAGACAAGCGCTTTGTCTTTGCCGCTCAAGCAGTCTCCGTCTCCGGTTCAGCTTTCTCGGCGGCAGCTGCTGCGGGAGCTTCAATCTTGGTGAGTATGATTTTGCAGGCGATGGGTAGTTTTGCGCTGCCACGTTTAAGAGATTCTTTAGCGGTTACTTCTTGACCGGCTTTAACGCGCACCGTAATGATTGGCTGGCCAACTTCAACTTTGGCTGCTGTTCCAACGGCTGCTCCGAAACTGCGTCTCATTCCCTGTTGGAGACGGTCAGCGTGAGCACCGAAGATCATCTTGTTTTCCCTCAAGATGACATGTGGATAAGGATGTACCAGCATGTAGTAATCGTTGACTAGTTTATCCATTAAGACACGGTTGGTTGCTACACGTGCTGCCTCTAGGGCGCAGTGGCGAATTTGAACTCGCTCAGTAGCGATAAGTTGTCCTTGAATTTGGAATTGTGCCTTAGTATCACCCATGGTGAACTTTACAATTTTGGGTGGAGGAAAACCGTGAGCATATTCTTTTCTTGTGTAAGCTCGGTTCTTTACGTGTCGATAGTTTCTTGCATGCATGCGACGTCACTTTTCGGTAGCAGTATTCTCACCTTCGGGTATATTTAAACGATTTGTAAAACTTCAGCGATGCTCCCGTGCCAATTTCGATTTCCAACTATTTACTTTAAGCGCTGAAATGTAGTGCCTGCCGCTCATCACCTTATATAGTTAGTTTACTTTTCTTTCCCCAAATGCCAACATACGTATTCGTTTCAGGAAAAAACTGGATTCTTTCACTAGCCGAGCTCACCGCATACTTCAAAGCAAGAGCAATCCCATTTAAAATTGATTACTTCTCAACCGAATTCTTCACTCTAACATTCCCCCAAGAATTAAACCCTAAAGTAATCGATGACTTAGGCGGAACCATAAAAATAGCCAAACAAAAAACCAGCCTACCCTCAGAAAACGTCAGAGAAGCCTTCCTCAAAAAGAGCAAAGCAGCCCAAAAGCTGCTTGCACAAACCATCACCGCAAGCACCGCATTAGAAGGTATGGCAAAAGCAGAGGACAAACTGCTCTTCGGAATAAGCATTTACACAAGTGACAACGCCATAAAGCCGTTAGGCGGCAGAATTCAGCGATTCATCGGCAGCGCCATCAAAGACGAGTTGGCAGCCAGCGGCAAAAAATCCTCCTTCATGGGAACTGGACAAGACCGCAGTGAAGCCCAACTCAGCCACGTTGAAGTCCTAAAAAAGAACCTCGTCGAAAACCAAGCAGAAATTCTCCTATGTATAGGCAAAACCGAAACCGTGGTCGCTAACACCATAGCCGTCCATAACCCCTTCGAATTCCAGAAAAGAGACGTTTACAAGCCTAACCAGCGGGCAATCTTTGGCATGCCTCCGCGGCTAGCACGCATGATGGTTAACTTATCGGCTTGCACTTCGGAGAAGACTTTGCTTGATGCCTTCTGCGGCGTCGGCACCATCCTCCAAGAAGCCCTGCTTGAGCATGCGGCGGTTGTCGGGACAGATGTTAATTCGTGGTGTGTTAAGGCGGCGGAGGAGAATCTTCAGTGGTTGACAGATGAGTACGACATTTCAGGGGCTGACTTCAGGATCGTACAGGGCGACGTGGAATTGTTAGCTGCGAAAGTCGGCGTGGAAAGCGTTGACTGCATCGTCTCAGAACCCGATTTGGGTCCAGCACTACGCGAGACGCCTACGGTACCTTATGCACAAAAAATCATCGAGAAGTTGGAGCCTCTGTTTTTAGGATTCATCGAGGAAGCCTACCGCGTACTCAAACCGGGCGGGCGGCTAGTGGTTGCTACCCCATTCATCCGCACGCGCTCCCGAGAAGCCGTCACCATGCCCATCGACGAAAAAATCAAAGAGGTCGGTTTCAAGCGGGTTTACGCCTTCAGCGACGACATGTTCGCTCCAGAAGCCCCCGAGCATGGACGACTAATGGGGTTGCCCTCGCTTGTGGAGATGGATGAGCGCCACAAAATCGGCAGAGAAATCCACATACTGCAAAAGTAACTCCGATACAATTTATATCTCCCCTTCTGCACTAATTCTAAAACCATCCGAAGGCACCAAAATGGCAGAAGCACAAACCAAGAAATCTCGACCTAACTGGGACCGCTACTTTTTAGATTTATGTGAAGCCGTCGCTGCACGCGCGACCTGTGACCGCGGAAAATGCGGCGCCGTCATCGTCAAAGACAAGCGTATCATGACCACTGGTTACGTTGGTGCACCTGCGGGGTTGCCGCACTGCGACGAAGCAGGACACGACATCCGCCAGGTAACCAACGGCAACGGCGAAGTCACCCAGCACTGCGTCCGCACCCTGCATGCTGAGCAGAACGCGATCCTTCAAGCTGCAAGGTTTGGGATACCGCTAGAGGGCGCCACCTTGTTCTGTAAGATGACGCCATGCCGAACATGCGCTATGATGATAATTAACGCAGGCATCAAACGGGTTGTGTGTGAGAAACGCTACCACGCCGACGCCGACACAATTGAGATGTTCAAGCAGGCAGGCATAGAACTCTGCATAATGAACAACGAAGTCATGAAATACGACAAACAGTAGCCTTCTGAGCGGTTACCGTCTGGCGATCGCGACAAGCCACTTGACGTTGTCGAACCCGTACTTGGTTATCAAGGGGTCAGCAAAATTCGGCGCCAAATCATCATCTATTTCTGAGAGCACCACCGTGTCGCCAATGCGGTAAACAATCGCGACTTCGGTCAGATCTTTTAGGCCGGCATATTTACCTCTGATTTCCCAGTATCCCGCTTCATCCCGTCCAACCTGCATTATCCACGAGTACTGATCTTGGGGATGTTTACCTTCCGCATAGTTGGCTGCACATACAGCATCGCCGACTACTTTGGAGTCATCGGTAGTTTTTACGTAAAACCAAATCGTCATAAAGAAACGCCACTATACTCTACTCTGGCTAACCTTAATAGCTTTGTTTCACTCGTCTGCTCGAGCTTCGATTAAGGTGAGGGTTTCAAAGAAGGGCAGTTTTTGCTCGGCAACAACAGAAGCAGCTATCCCCTGCCTCTTGAAGGCGCATATGGTTTCTTCGACACCCGTCAACGTGGATTGCATCAGCAACACCCGCCCATGTGGCGCCAAATAAGCCGAAACCTCAGAAATAAACCTGTCAACCACCAGTCTGCCGTCGGCGCCGCCTGCCCATGACCGCCCAATCCAAGACATCTCCTCCCCAGCCTCAGACGGCAAATACGGCGCATTAAAAAGCACTAAATCAAACTTGACGCCGTCTTTGAGGGCAGAAAAAAGGTCACTCTGCATAAAATCAATTTTTGCCCTAACCCCGTTTAACCGGGCATTTTCTTTTGCGCAACGAATTGCATATGGGTTAATGTCCACTGCCAGCACATTAAGAGCAGTTAGGGCCGCCGTAGCAGCCAAGATTCCGCTGCCAGTGCCCAAATCCAGCACCACCTCGCCAGCTTTCACGTGGAGGTTTTCGGCGAAAAGAAACGAGTCCTCCGCTGGCTCATAAACGTCGTCGTTGACGTCGAAGATTAGCTTTTTGAAGTGGATGCGTTTAGTTGGGGAGTGCATCTGAAATTGCTCCGAAATCTTTTGGCGCTAATTCGCGTGGGCGCCGCTCGCTTTTTGGGAGGGCTGCGGCGATTTTTTCGGCTTCTTGCTTGTTAAGTTTATAGTGAGTTCTAAGGAAGGGGGTTATGGCTTTGGCCAGTTTTTTGTTACGTTCAGTAAAGAGGGATTTGGTGAGCTGTACGAACAGGGCGCTATCTTTCACAGTGAAAGGTTGGGTTCTGCATGGTTTGAGACTGACTATTACAGAGTCAACTTCAGGAGGAGGGTAAAACCTGTCCTTTGGCACCTCATCGAGAAGCTGCACTTCAGCCGCTTGCTGAGCAACCACCGTTAACCAGCCGTATTCCTCGCTACCGACAGCCGCAACAAGACGCTCAGCAAACTCTTTCTGAACAATAAGAAGGGCACAATCAATTGGGAGGGTAAGGAGCCACGTAACAAGCGGGGTGGACAAATAGTAAGGCGGGGCAGAAATCACCTTGTTAAACGGCGGCAAATGTGTCTTCAAAACGTCACCTTCCACAACCACCACGTTATCAAATCCCCCGACCTCCTGACGTAAAACAAATGCAACCTGCGGGTCCTTCTCAACTGCAACTACACCTCTACAGTTGCCGCTGAGAAATTTCGTGAGAAAACCAAAGCCAGCGCCTGCGTCCAGCACAACGTCAGCTTTTCCTACCTCGGCGTAGCTGAGGAGTTTAGGATAAAAAGAGGGGTCAACCATGAAGTTTTGACCCAAAAGCTTGTTTGGGGTAATGTTGTGTTTTAAAAGAAACTGCTGGATTTGCTCTAAACTCATTGCTTATCCTACTGGGCTCGGGTGAACAAGCGGTATTTGCTGTCGCCCTCAAGCTCTTCCATGACTCTTTTAGTGATGAGCTTAACTGGGTTAGGCAGTTCTGTGCGCTTCTGGAGGTCATCGAAGCTTTCGAAGGGTTTTCGTTGGCGTTCGTTTATGACTTGCCACATGTATTTCTTGCCGATGCCGGGCACAAGCTCTAACGCATGCATACGAGGTGTTATAGCGCGTGCGGTGTTGAAGAAGTTCACAAACCATTTCTCGCGGTTCTGAACGATCTTGCCTATAACGCCAGAAAGTTCTGATCGTGCAGCGGCAGTTAATTCCTCATAGCCAATACGGCCAATAATGTAAGTAACCTCTGAACGGCTATCTTTGCCTACATAAACGCGATCGCCGGGTTTCAGCACTAAACCTTCTTTTACGAGCGCTTCCAAGACGGTAAAGAATTCTTCACCGACACATTGAATAAGCGCACCTGCACGGTAACCGGCGCGGCCAGTAGGGCGAAAACCGGGTTTACCGTGTGGCAAAAAGTCTAGTACGTAAGCGTTCTCTTCATATCGTTTTTCCATATACCGTCAGCTCTTGTGTCCTCTAGTGTATTCTCGCTATCTGCTTAAAAATACTTAGCCAGTTAGGGGCTACTTGAGCAGGCGGTTCTCGTTAAGAAGCTCGACTATTTGGCTGAGTTTCTGGGTTTCAATGATCTTACGTCCACCCGCAAGGAAAACCCTTAGCTCATCCACTGTTTCAGGCATGCAGTTTATGATTTGAACTGCTTCTGCCTCGTCGAGTTCGTATTCTTTGAGAAGCTTCTGCAAGAGTTCCTCAGCTTTTTCCGGCTCAACTTTGCTGAATTTGCTTACATAGTCAAGGGTTCGGCGCTGGAACTGGTCAAGGTTTTCTTCACCTATACTTTCTAGTACCTTTTTGACTTGAGGCATTGTCAGTCGGTTTTCGCTTTCTCTCTTGCTCATCTTATCTTCCTCTTTTAAGTTCCCGTGTAGGGTTCTAGATGTTCTGAACGGACAATTATGGTTTTCCGCATTTCACCCTGTGGAACACTAACAACGTATCCTCTGCCGCGTTTTTCGATTATGAATCCGATTTTTCCGTGGAAACGCTTGTGAGGCATACTCTTCTGCATGCTGGAATCCATCTTTATGATTACTTGGTTACCAGCCTCGTATTCGTGAAGTAGCTTGCTGAGTTTCGGTTTTCCTTTTTCACGAGTTGGCTTGCGCAGAAGACTGCGAGTGCCAGAGTAGTAGCCTTTTGAACCTTTCATCTTTGTTTTCACCTATTCCATTATTACGTTGAGAACGTCAAGCTTAAGCGTCTTCGCTGGGTTGTTGAGCAAAGCTGAAACATTGGGTACTGTACGTCCTTCATCTCCAGACACCAATTCTTTAACGTAAAGCCCCCCTTGACATTTAATTTCTAGGAGAGCCTGCTTAAGCGTCACCTTCCTAACTTCAATCTTATATATGTACCTTTCCCGTACAATATCGGCTCGTCGATGCACAACACGCAATGGCGTCTGCTGCTTAATCATTACGCCCGAAAGCTTCTCCTCTATCAAACGCAGGTCAGCATCAGACAAGTCCTTCTCGAACTCAGCCAGCAGACGGTATTCCTTAACTGCGCTCTCGCCCTTTTTGAGGTGGCGCACGTCATCTTTGGAGGCAAAATGCAACTCTGAAACCTCCACTTTTCCCACGCCACCAGCGTTTATGGCATCTTCGATTTGTTTTAGGTCAATCGATCGCTTCTTTGGCTTGGAGACTTCAACTATGAAGGGTCGGCCTGAGCCAAGCATGCGGGCGTCTATGTCTTCCCTTCCTGAGGCATGGAAAAATGATTCCACGCCGCCTGTTGCTTCAATAAGTGGCTTTGATGTGTGTGCCTCGACTGAGTCGGGGTAAAGCTTGCCTGTTCCGCCGCATTTCTCACATCCCCTTCCTTTGCAGGTCCAGCAGAACCACTCCGATTGAGGAATATCACGGACTAACTTGCGGTATCTGCCGCCGACGAACAGGGGGTTAACTTGGAGTTTGACTTTCTCTAGGAAAGGGTCAATCATGACCACTATGTCTTGTTTTAGGTATTCTGCCTCTTTGCCTGTGGCTTTGGCGAGTGCTTTACCGTAGACTCTACCGAATTCGTGACGGATGCTTTCCCCATAATGGATATCATGGGACGCCTTGAACTCGTCCTCGCGCTCTTCCACCTTAATGGGCAACTCTATGCCAACCAAGAAAGTGTTGAATTCATAGTCTGCAAGGGCTTCTTGGGCCTTTTCGATTAAGCTGTCAACGAATCCGAATTTGCCTTCGCAGAGGTAGCATTTGACGTCTTCTGGGGGAGAAATTGGTTTTTTTAGATGCTTGAGTGTTTCTTGCGCAGTAGCCGAGAAGCCGTTGACCGCTAAAATCCTCAGGCGCTCGATGCCCTCGTCGCCGTTTTCTGCGTTTGCTAAGGCGTTAGCTTGCATGGTTAAGCTTACTTTAAGCGCTTGACCCCTAACATTGTTCTCCATGCCGTAGCCCAGCAATGCAAACTGTCGTCCTAAGCAGTGATCACAAAGCGGATACTTACTGAGTAACTCGAAAGCTTTCTCTAAAACATCCATCTACTTTAACCTACTAAATGTAAACCTACTATCCGAAGCCCATCGGGGGCATACCTTTGCCACCGCCCAATCCGAATGGCAATCGTTTCTTGCGTTTGAACATTTTGAGCATTTTTTTCATGTTAAAGTATTGTTTGACGAGTTCTTTGACTTCTTTCTCGCTGGTTCCTGAACCATGTGCAATACGTCTGGCACGTGAAGAGTTTAGCAGTTTGGGATTTTCTTTCTCCTCAGGCGTCATAGATTGAATTATGACTTGCCAAGTGTCGAGGCGCCCTTCGGCGGTGTTTAGCATGTCATCGGGGATATTGGAGCTGGACATGCCAGGGATCATCTTCATGACTTTGCTAAACGGACCCATGTTTTTGACAGCGGCGAATTGCTCGTACATGTCGGTTAAGGTAAAATTGCCGCTCATGATCTCTTTGGCTTTCTTTGGCGGCACCTTGATTTCAGCGTCATGTACTTTTTCGAGCAGGGTTTCTAAGTCACCCATGCCTAGGAGTCTACCAACGAAGCGCGATGGGATGAAAGCTTCAAGGTCCTCAATTTTTTCGCCTGTACCAATGAATTTGATGGGTGCACCTGTAGCTGCTACTGCTGATAGTGCACCACCACCTCTTGAGGAACCGTCAAGTTTGGTGACGATGATGGCGCCGATGGGTGTGGCTTCGTGGAAAGTTTTGGCTTGAGCTAACGCCTGCTGCCCGATGGTGCCGTCGATAACCATGATGATCTCGTCGGGGTGAATTCCTTTTTCGATGTCTTTCATCTCTTTTATGAGGTCTTTTTCCTCTTTGTGGCGACCAGCAGTGTCAACAATGATTAGGTCGCGATCTTGGAATTGCTTGAAGCCTTCTTTAGCGACTTTTACGGGGTCTTTGGCTTTGGCGTCGCCGAAAATAGGAACATTGATTCTTGTTGCCAACTGCTGGAGCTGGGCGTAAGCGCCGGGGCGGAAGGTGTCTGCGGCGATTAAGCCGACTTTCAAGCCTCGCTTCTGGAAATACTTTGCCAGTTTGGCTGAGTGTGTGGTTTTACCTGAACCCTGAATACCAACTAGCATGATGGTTTTCTTTTTGCCTGGCTCCACCTTAAGAGGAACAGGCTTATCACCGATGAATTTGGTTAATTCCTCGTAAACAACTTTTATGACATGTTCGCGTCTTGAGACGCCTGGGGGCACTTTTTCTTTTAGGGCGCGTTCCTCGATGTTTTTGCTGATTTGGAGGACAAGCTGCACATTAACGTCTGACTGCAGGAGCGCCCGTTGGATGTCACGGACAAGTTCTTTCACTGCGGCCTCGTCTACTACGCCTGCTTTAAACAGTTTTTTTATAGCGTTAGTTAATGATGAACCTAAACTGTCAAGTGCCATCCTTACTCACATCTGCGTTAACCATTCACATTCGCCTTTAAATAAAGATTGCAGCATAAAAAACCTACACAACACAGGAAAAAGAGGCAAAAAGAGTTTTATGGCATTTGCGGATTAACCAAAGTTAGCTTACAGGTTTAACAGAGAATGTCCAACCTTCAAAGTAACTTTCTGCAAATTCAAGCATCGCTTGCTCAGTTTTTGCCAAGTCTGCTTCAGTAGCTCCCGCATCATCAAAAACCCATTCATAAGTCGTAGTCATACTTCCAATTACTACACCATGTAAGCCTTCTTTGTTCCAGTTAAGGTTATTATCGTATATACCCACGTAGTGGCTGGGATCTGGGTAGTTTATGGCGCCTGACCCTAAAAAGTAAATTTCGTTTTCAACCCAGTTAGATTTTCCTAACGACGATTTAAGACCCCATTCTCTAAATTCTGCTGTACCACCCCACAGGTTTTGGGTTGGCTTAGTATTCCCATTGAAATGGGGAGTTATTTCGTAATATCTCACATAGGGCGCTTGGTTTTTGTCCCAAGTTATTTGTGCGTTAACGTGAAATGTAGTTTCGTATAATTTGCCAGAGTCATTCCAGTAGGATTCGTAACTTGTTATGGTTGGTGTTACTGTAAATGTGTAGATTGCAGAATTGTTTTGAGCTGGTGAAGACGAAGGAGTTATAGAAGCACTAGTAGTTGGATTATTGCTTGGATTTGGCGTGGCAAGATTAGGATCAACGGGTGAAGTTAAAGCTAAATTTGCTACATAAACAGCGGCAACTACGGTTGCGGCTATTGTTGCAATTATGGCTAACTTGGCTATGTTACTTAGCATGCCTTATTCCTGAAAACAGATTGAGTGTTTAAGTATAAGAGTTTTGAGGAAAAGCTGCCGCAAGTTGAAGCCTCAGTTGTATATTCCCCATTTAGCATTCTTCACAATTCAGACGGCTCTTCATGCATCATTGGCTTCAGCCAAAGAATCGCAAAGCTAGAAAATAAACATACTCTGCAAAAGCTGAGACTAATAGGAGGAAAAGAGGGTGTACTATTTGAAAAAAGAAAGTCAGCACGCTTATTTTGTGCGCACGATTTTGACTTTGCCCATGACTTTCCAGTACTCTATTTCTGCACCGGCGACTAGCTTGGCTTTAAGGTCTTCCTCATCTGGGAACGGAGCATCAACATACTCATATGTTTCGAGGTCCATGATTTGGACGCCGGTGGGGTTGACTGAGAAGACTTGGCCGGCGCGTTTGTCAATTATTGGGATTTCTGCACCGCCATCGACTGATTTAACGAATTGTCTTTTCTGGTTATCAAAAACGCCTATTGCAACTATTCTTGCTTTGGCAGCGCCGTGTTTTCCAGGTTTAGATTTAGCTATGTCCACGATGCGGCAGGGTTCACCGTCAATAATCATGTAGCCGCCAACGCGTAATTCTCCGACATCTACTGGTCTGCTCATACATCATCACTTTGACATTACAATGCATTCTCAAAAACACCCATATATAGATTAAGGTTTTACTGCCAGCATATATATCTAGTTTGGAACCGTTTTCATTTGCGTTTTCTGAAAAGCTTCTGTCCTTCCATCTCTGTTACGTATTCGAAGCCGACTTCTAGGAGTTTGCATGCTTCTTCAACGGTCGCTACGACTTTGACTATGTAGTCGTTAGAGCTTTCGCCGAACGCCATCTTCTCCAAGTTAACGTAGATCTGGGTCGTGAGAACGCTTTTGTGTCCCAGCAGTTTTGAAATGTAGAAGATGTCGGGTTTTTTGTGGTATTGCATGGTTGCGTACCAGTGGCGGATGAGGTGGAAG
>JBNIDR010000038.1:0-9377 GCA_050108155.1 Bathyarchaeia archaeon
GTCCTGCGGGCTCTTGTCAGTACGGTAGTTTCCTGTGAAGCGGGGAAAACGGATTGCTAAGCCGCTGCCTTTGCGAATCGAGTCCATCGCCGCCATGTGGATGGGGCTCAACGTCACCTCAGCACCCAAAATCTCCAAAACAACGGCGGGCTCAAACCACACGTCAGCTTCTAATGTGGATTTGACACGACTGTTTCTGCGGGGTACAACATGCCTCTGCAGCATCTGATGCAGTTTGGCAAGGTCTTCATCAGTGAAACCAGTACCGCATTTCGTAACAGTTTCAAACGTGTCTTCTTCAGGGTTGTAAGTCGCCAGCAGCAACGCACCATAAGCGCCTACACGTTTGCCTCGACCGTGGAATGCACCCACCACAACTAAGTCGACGGTGTCGGTCATTTCGCTTCTGTAATCACGCTTGAACTTTATCCACAACCAGCCACGATTGCCTGCTTGATAAACAGATTCTTTGCCCACGGATTTGCACATAACACCTTCACAGCCTTCCTCGATGGCTTCCTCAAAAAAGTCCTCTAACGCTTTAGTGTTTGTAACCTGTTTCTGAATGGCAGGTTTTAGTCGGTCATTGGGCTTAATGACTTCCACGAGGCGTTTCCGCCGCTGAGGAAAGGGCTGCTGGGTAAGGTCTTCGCCGTCCACGTAAAGCAAATCGAAGCTGAACAGCGATATCGGGTACTGCGATATGGCTTCTTCAACGCCGTATTTGCGTCGTCGGTGCATTAGCTCTTGGAAGGGGCGCATGTCACCAGATTCAAGGTCCATTGCGACGCATTCTGCCTCGAAAATTGCGTCTTTAGCTTTTATCTGCTCCCGAACCAAGTTTATGGCGTCAGGATACTGGCTACTGATGTTTTCTAGTCTACGCGAGTACAAAACGACTTTGTCGCCGCTTTTATGCGCCTGCACCCGTTCTCCGTCATACTTGTACTCGGCTACGCATTTTCCGCCGAATTTATCTAAAATCTCTTCTGGAACGCCAAGCCGCTCGGCAAGCATGGGACGGATGGGTTCAAACACCACAACTTGAAATTTTTCTATGCCTTCCAAGCCTTTTTCAGCTACAACGCTTGCGACCCTGCCCAAGTCGGAGGAGATGTTGTAGGCCCGCTCAATAGCGGCGCGGTTTTCTTTCCCGCCCCCATACGCGATTGCCAGCGCGTCAAGTACGGTCATGTCAGCGATTCCCAAACGCAGGTTGCCTGTGACGGTGCGGATAAGCCACTTCGCTTCCTTAGGAGAAGCATCTGTTAGAAGCCCTGAAAGCAAAGCCATTTTTGCGTCTACAGTGCCGCTACCCGACTTGTTTGCCAGCTTATCCAGCGTCTCATATACCCGCTCAACCGTAAGCGTTTTGGCGAAAAATGTAGACTGTTTGCGTTTGGAGAGCTGGTGCTCTGCGGTTTCGCCTATGTCGCCGCTCTTCTGCAACTCCGAGAGTATTGCGGATTCGCTGCCACCTGAGGCGCGCACCAAAGCTTTAACGGCGAGTTTCTCAGCTACGCCCATCTCTATGCCTGCGAAGTCAGGGTAAAGTTTGCCCTGAGTAAGATAAACCACCTTTGCTATGACATGCTTTGGGGTTTTCTTTAGAAGCTCGACTAAGTAATCGGTCATTTCTAAGCGTTTGGTGGTGGCTTCGATTTTTTCGTATGCGTCGGCGATTACTGCGTAATCCATGCTTTGTCCTTCACAGAGAGAATACTCGGTTGAGTAGCTATTAAAATTTACATAGCCTATAATGGAAGATTTTATTAAGCAAGTGACCCCTAAAATGCCCTTTATGAAAGCCGCTGTTGTTTACTTTTCCCGAACAGGAAACACAAAAAAATTAGCAGAAGACATAGCCCACGCCCTCCAAGCGCCCATCTTCGACGTTGCAGCCACCTCACCCTCAGACATCGCAGAGTTTGACCTAATCGTTTTCGGCACACCCGTAGAAGGCGCCAGCCCAACAAAAGAAGCTGCAGCATTCCTCAGCGCAATGCGTGAGGTTTCAAATAAAAAAGCCATCGTTTTCAACACGTGCCGCCTCTTCGGTAACAGCCGTACCAACAAAGCCCTTGAGAAAGCGCTCAAAGCCAAAGGGTATGAAACGGTTTTGGCGGTGTCCAAGAAAGTGAAGTCAACAGAGCAATTAGACTACACTGACATAGTTGCAGAAGTTAAAGCGGCAGTCTCCAAACTTACGGAAAACGCTTAGGCAATCGCTATAACCTCTCCTCAAGAATTTAGCCCAACACCAGAAGCCAAAATAGGGCAACCGCTTTACCAGCCAATAGGAATGCGACGTAATAGGCAGCTTTTTCTTTTTAAAACTAATGAAAACAAAATAGGAAAAACAAAAAACTCCGCAAAAAAGCGGAAACTAATCGAAAATTTATTCTCCATCTATCAGATGGGCTGTTCCGTCTGGACAGTAAACTTTGTCAAACACTTCAGTAACCATGAAGCGCCTACTGCACTCCTTCATTTGGGAGCATCCATCGCAATCTCGCGACAACATTCTATTTTTTCCTCCTATTATTATGATGATTCATAGGCAATCTGCGGGTGGATCAGCTTCTACTGATTCGCACTTAATCCGATTGCCTTGGTGAAATCACAGAGAGGTGCTGTTGGCTCTTTTATACTTTATTATGTTCTAAAAAGTATGCACAATTCATGTGAACAAGCAGCCATCAATAACCGATTATCGGAAGAGACATAAGCTCAAACGGGATTTAGTCAAGTTGGAATGATGTGCACTAGAGTCTGAGCTTACGCAGTGAAAAAGACTCGACGGGCGAACTGACCAAACAAAGCATAAAACTTATCAAGGCAGTATCAGTGAAGAAACCAGCAAAAAGCGCAGATTAGGCGTGGCTTAATCGAGGTGAAATCAGAAATGGTTGAAATGAAAGTTGACGCATCCGAACTTAAAGCCGACGAAGCAAACCTCATAGAGAAACTCGTCGATTTCCTCAAAGAAAAAACTGGCGGAGAAGTCGCTGTCGAGGGCAAAATCGTAACCGTCAAAGGCGAAGGCGAAGCGCTAAGCAAAAAATACATTCGCATAACACTCAGAAAGTTCCTTCACAAACACGAGTTGACTGAAACCTTCAAAGTTATCGGTGCCGAGGAAGCACTCAAAATTAAAGAGCGCAAACTCCCTGAGGAAGATTAAACTCTTCTTCTTAACTAGATTTTTCATTTTTTAACTCATAGATTTTGCTGTGCTAACCTTTAGACAGCCTGTTCCACAGCTTAGCATTAAATCAAAACATCACATACCCTTATTCTGTAATTAGCGCAGGCGAGGTTGAAAGGTTGAGCCACAAAAATTTAGCCATAGGTACAATCGCCGTTTTGGTATCAGCGGTAGCTGTAACTGCGATTTTGGTTACCTGCTACTCGGTGATTGAGGCGATTAATCCAGTTGCTGCATTGACAGCGGTAACTGTAGCCGCCATCGGCATGATTTGGTTTAAAAAATCAAACCATTAATAACCCGATTTTTCTTGGTAAAACCATAGCTACTTTTAGCGTCGCTAGTTTTCTTTCAAAACCAAAAATTAGGGAAAAGGAGGGTTAAGCATGAACCCTAAAAAATAGGAGAAACAGCGGCATGGCAGTTAACTATTGAGGTGTTCATGCTTAACCGAGTTTTTAGGGAGTTGTTTTTTGGTTAAATTGTTTTTTGTCAAGGTTTCTTGACTAAACATCAGAACACTTAGTCAAGGTTTATTGACTAATCCCTTTGTTTATACGTGGATTTGCTGTTCTTGGGGCAGAACACGTTAAAAATAATTGATTTTTGAATTATGCCCATCTATAGAGGGTTAGGTTTATCTGTTGTCGCTGTCTGTTTTGTGCTCGTAAGCTTCTTTCTGTTTTGTGTACTCCGCATGCTTAGCTAGTAGGTTGCGAATTTGTTCGTTTATGAAGTCGTCAACGCCCAAAAATCCAGTTCCTAAATCCTGTAGTGCTTGCTGGGCTCGTTCGTATTCTTCTTTTTGGATTTCTATGTAGGTGAATTCTTTGCTGAAGCGGAGTTGGGTGCGGATGGCGTCTCTGATGAATTCTTCGCGGCTGGTGTAGCCGAGGTTGCGGTTGGTTTCGATGAAATTTTGGGTTTCGTTTAGGAGTTCGGGTGGGAGTGAGATGCTTGTTGAGAGGAGGTTTTCGATGGCGTCGGTGTAGGTTTGCATTTTCATGGTTTGGGCGGTGATTTCGCCTAGCATGGCTGTTAGTTTTTGGTGTGCGTCGTCGGATATGCGTAGAGTTTTCATGGGGGTTACCGTCTGCTATTTTGTATAGCAAAGCTAATAAAGCTTATCTGTATACCAAGTATACATTGTATACGGGGGCTACTTGAGCGTGAAGCACAACATAAGCATAACCATGGACCAAAAACTCTTCCGACAACTCGAAACCATCAGAGGAAGAGAAAAAAGAAGCACCTTCATCGAACACCTAATACTCTTAGGCCTACAAGATTATGCAAATAAAAAAGGAAAAAAAGGCGAAACTCTTACGCCTACGTATATAGCAGATTTTAAACCAAAATCCGCTTAACTATTCGATCTTCCACTTTTTAGCCACTTTCACTACAATGAACGCAATGAAAGCAACTATAATGAAAGTAATCAACGCCGAAATGAAGGCGCCATAAGCGAATATTTGGTTGTTCACTTCAAAAGCTGCGTCAGCCAAGTTGCCAAGCCCTGGAAGAGCCAAACCAATTAGAGGCATAATGAAGCCCGTGACCAGCGACTGAACAAGCGTGCCCAAGTACAAACCTAACACGAAAGCAATGGCCAAGCCAAGAATTTTATATTTTGATAGGAAATCTTTGAATTCATTCCAAAGCCCTTTTGGCGGTTCTGGCGGGGGTGCCTTTTCAACTGCTTCTCGTATCTTCTTTAACTCCGCTAACATTTCATCTTCTTTTGCCAAAACTATTCAACCTCTGAATAGTATCTCTGAGGGTTCAGTTTAAAAAACTATTGCTGCTTGCTTGTCTGTGATTGCCGTTTTACACCCACAAATCCATATACGCATGCCCAAGTCACCCATTTTTGCCACTCTAGTTTACCTCTATTTTTCAGCTTGAAAAAACATGATTTTACGTCAGCTTTACTTGGTTTTCAAGACTGCATTCTTGGATTGGATAGCCGACAATTCACCCATACGCGCTGCGGCATTATCATTTTTCATAATTTTGCCTTTGCCCACTTTGCTCTTGATTGCGGAGGCACTTTTTTCTCTGTTTTTGGGGCAAGATCTGGCAATTCAAATCCTGATCCGGCAAATCACTGCTGTAGTTGGGCCTTCGGTGGCGGAACTTTTCAGCCAACTAATAGAAGGCTCCTCCTCTCCTTTTAGCTCGGTTTGGACTGCAGTTGTGGTTGTTTCCTTCTCCATTGGCGGTGCAATAGGTGCTTTTTCGGTTTTACGGGACACAATGGATTGTATCTGGGAAGTCAAAGTGCCGAATTACCCTTCGCTTTGGAGGCGGATACGCCAAAAAATTGTGCCATTCGGCGTAGTTTCTGCGCTCGGGTTGATTGTAATCGCTTGTACGGGTATTGTAATAATTGTGTCTGATGCTGTAGAGTCAGTTTCAGCCGACAGCTTCTTAACATATATAGCGCTTGAGATTACCCAGCTTGTTCTTTCTTTTTTTGTAGATACCATTTTACTGGCTATTATTTACAAGATGCTTCCTGAGGCTAAAGTGCATTGGCGCGATGTTGGAGTGGCCGCTTTAGTTACAGGTGTTGCTTTTACAGTGGCCAACAACATTTTTGGCGCTTATGTCCACACCTTTACCGTAACAACAGTTGGCGGCGTGGCTGGTTCACTTCTAATTATTCTTTTATGGATTTTTGTGCTCAACCAAATAGTGCTTTACGGCGCTGAAGCATCAAAAGTATACGCTTTTACCATGGGAACACATGCAAAAAAGCACTCCGCTTCCACGTAGTTAAATGACTCAAAAGAGGATCTGTCGAAAAAATGCTCCTGAAGACACAAAAGGCTGTGGGGCCAACTGGATGTTGATAAAAACACAATATTTGCGCTCAAATGGTGCAGGTTTTAAAGAGATGGAAAATATGGTTTTGGTGGTTTGGCTCCTTAAAAAATGAGCCTTGCTTTGGGTCATGCTGCTTAGATTAGTGTTTTTTGAACAATTTTTTTGGTTTTTCCGTTGCAGTTGCTTAAGTGGGCGAGCCATCTGCCGCTGTATGGGATTGCGGAGAAGTCGCAGCCGCAGCGTGGGCATTTGGTTGTTTTCTGGAAGGCGTCCATCTCTTGTTCGGAGTAGCCGAGGTTTTTGAGCTCTATTATTACTGTTTCCTTTCCAGTTTCTAGTTGTGTTTTCATCATTTCAAACACCTTGCTGTATAGTATATTGAGAATTAATACTTAAGTGTTTTGGGTTTTTGGGACTGAGTGATGCACCACACACAACACAAAAAAGTAAACAAGAAATGGTGGGCCGAGGCGGATTTGAACTGCCGACCTTTCGATTATCAGTCGAACGCTCCAGCCGTGCTGAGCTACCGGCCCCCATAATTTGAGGTGACAGAACTTAATATTAATGTGCATTTATAAGAGTTACCATAAAACTACGATCCAACTCCATCATCGAATTGCACAGTTAAGATATGCACTCGTACCCTAGCAAGCATACTCTCTAAACGGCCACATCAACCTACTCTATTTGCTTAAAAAAGCGGCAGAGCATTACCCCTCAACCAGCGACAGCGCCCATAAAAACGCTACTTTAATCAAATTCCAAAGAAAAACCAACACCACCCACTGTTTGGCGGCGGAACATACCCCATTTTATAGTGTACAGCCAGGTATATTCAAGAATTGTTTTTAATTTGCTAGAGCACTGCCCCACAATTTTTCAAAGTAGGCTTCTGCTAGTTTTATTATATTAGGATTATCCGTCAGTAAATCAGGTGTGGGTTTTTCGGACAGAGCAAACGTAACTTCTTGCCTGTCAAATATGTGAATTTCAAACGGAGCAGACCTATCAGGTAAGTATCTGAGTTCAAGGAGGGGCTTTTTTGATAACGGTTTTAATTTTTTCGAAGCTGATTCGTAATTAGCTTTTTTTGTGATAATTCGAATTTTCACGCCCCTACTCGTCGCCCTTTTTATGTAGGGCCATTCGTGAAAAACCATTTTTTGATTCATTTTAAGAGGCGCCACAATATCAATTCTTTTTTTCGCCATATCCGCCAATTTTTCCCACTTTTTCATAACTGGAGTAAAGTCGGAAAACATAATGAACTGCAATTTTTCATGTAAGGCATTTTGGTTTTTTGTTTCACAAAAATTATTAGCCATCATTTGCACTTGCTTTTCTATTTCAATGTACTCTTCTTTTTTGTTCTTCAGTAAGGTAGATACGCCATCTTTAAATGAGGTGACTTCATACATTGCTGGTTTGCTTATTATTTTTTCTACGAGCCCTTTTTCTTGAAGTTCATCGAGTATCCGATAAACGTCTTGTGGTGCCACCTGTGCCATCTTAGCCGTCATTCTCCCAGTTGAGGTGCCCCATTTGGCAAGAGTTGTGTAGACTTTTGCCTGCAATACTGTAAGTCCTAAGTTAACCAGCGTTTGAACTTCTTTATCCTGTAGTGAAAAGTCTCTCTTCATTAATTGAGACGTCATGGTAAAAGGCCTTTAATGCTTCTTTGTTGCCGATTGCTTTTAACTTTTTCTAGCTATAATTTTTGAGAATCTTCTTTTGCCCTCAAAATATTCCAAATCTATACCTTCTTTTTAAAAAATAAAAAGTTGGTAGTCGGCTGTCTTACAAAGACCTTTTAAAAATAATTTGGATCAACGTGCATTTCATAGAAAAAAGGAGAAAAACAAAATGAGCACAAAAAAAATTATCGCTATAACAATCGCAACTATCTTAATGTTCTCTATAGCAGCTTCAACAATGATAACGCCAAACGCTAGCGCACATACCCCTGCATGGCAGATTCCAACGTATGCATACGTTATTCCTGGAACTAACCCTATAGGTGTCGGTCAGCCAGTCAACATTATCATGTGGCTTGATGCGGTAATAGCAGGAGCCCGGCCGACCAACGACATTCGATTCCGCAACTACAATCTAACAATTACGAAGCCTGACGGTACAACCGAGACGCATATTTTCGACGTTATCCAAGACACAACATCGTCACAGAGTTATACGTTCACTCCTTCCGCCGTTGGCAACTACACTCTTACCTTTACTTTCCCAGGCCAAACATATACTTGGACTACCCCCCTTCCAAGCTTCTTTGGTCCTCCAACTCCAAATGATTACACGAATGACACCTATCTGCCCAGTTCTGCGACAGCAACACTTACTGTGCAGGAAGAACCAATCACCACTATAGATAGCTATCCGCTTCCAACGGAGTATTGGACTCGCCCAATATACGGTGAAAACCCCTTCTGGTACATAATTTCCTCAAACTGGCTTGGCACAGGTTCTCCACAACTCACTACAAACAACGGATTCAACCTTTATCTTCCTGATGGCGTAGGCTCTCAAACTAGTCACATTATGTGGACTAAGCCGCTTCAAAGTGGAGGAGTTGTCGGAGGAAACGACTTTCCTATAACAGGGGATACATACTTCGATGGAACTGCATACTCAATGAGGTACGTCAATCCAATAATAATGAATGGAAAGCTCTACTACACGGAACCAATATCGACTTTTGGACCCACTAGTGGTCCAACTGTCTGCGTTGACTTACGTACAGGCGAAGTTCTCTGGTCTCGCTCTGATGTACCTGCGTTGTCATTCGGCTACATATACGACATGCATACCGTAAACTACCACGGCGTTCAGCCACCAATTTTAGTCGCAGTTTCAGGCTCAACTTGGCGGGGCTATGATGCAGACACAGGAGCCTGGGTGTTCAACGTAACCAATGTTCCCTCAGGCACAAAAGCAATGGGCCCCTCAGGTGAATACTTAATCTATGTCCTCGCGAACAAAGGCACACCTCAGAATCCACAGTATTATCTGGCTCAATGGAACTCGACTCACTTAGGATCCCTCGATTACTCAGCGTTAGAAACTGGCGCAATTTCCGGCGTTGTCGATGGAAGCGCTTCAAGCTATTATGACTGGAATATTTCGGTGCCCTCACTAAACACTATTACCCAAACACCTAGCATACTCACAGCTTACAGTGGCGATATAATGCTCTGCCGCGCAGGCTCTTTCCCTGCAGGCTTTGCAGCTCTTACGTTTGCATCACCAAGCCAAACCCCATACACATACTTTGCTATCAACCTCAACTCATCTAAGGGCGCAGTTGGTTCAATGCTATGGAAGAATA
>JBNIDR010000038.1:9427-10996 GCA_050108155.1 Bathyarchaeia archaeon
AACATTACTGTTACCCAAGGCGGAGTTGATCCCGAGAGTCGTGTCTTCCTCGAAGGATACAATGAACTAAGGCAATGGGTAGGCTACAGCTTAGATACAGGTGCGAAGCTTTGGGGTCCCACTGAATCTCAAGCAGCCCTTGACTACTATGGCACCCCGGGAAATCAAGCTGTATCTTGCCAGATGGCTTACGGCAAAGCTTACAGCAGTGAATTCTCTGGAATAATCTACTGCTACGATTCTAAAACCGGTAATTTACTTTGGACTTACGGCAACGGCGGCGAAGGCAACAGTACTAGCAGCGGTCTCTACACAGGCCAAGGTAGTTATCCAACAGCTATAACTGCTATTGGCAACGGAATAGTATACACTATTACTACTGAGCACACTGTGACGACGCCTATCTACAAGGGTGCATTAGCACGCGCTCTTAACGCTACCGACGGAACAGAAATTTGGACCCTTTCAGGTTACACCAGCGAGTTCGTCTATCAATGCTATGCTATGGCAGATGGCTATAACACTTGGTTTAACGGCTATGACAACCAAATCTACGTTGTCGGCAGAGGCACAAGCCAAACAACCATTTCTGCACCAAATCTCGCAGCCGCATCAGGACAAAGTGTATACATCAGCGGAACGGTCACCGACACCTCAGCGGGTACAACTCAAAACGAGCAAGCGGCACGCTTCCCCAACGGCGTCCCTGTGGCATCTGACGCAAACATGACAGCGTGGATGGGCTATATCTATCAGCAAAGACCCATGCCAGACAACTTCAAGGGTGTTGAAGTAACGATTAGCGTTATAGATGCGAACGGAAACTACCGACCGATAGGCACAGCAACTACTGATGCAAGAGGCTTCTATGGTCTATCATGGACGCCTGACATTTCAGGAGAATACCGAGTCATCGCATCCTTCGCAGGCACTAAGGGCTACTGGCCTTCTTCAGCTGAAGCAGGCTTCGTAGTTGATGAACCCGCCGCAACAGCAACACCCCAGCCAACACAGCCAACATCATTAGCTGACCAATACATCCTACCGGGAATCATCGGCATCATCCTAGCAATCATAGTAGGCTTCGCAATAACAATCTTGATCCTAAGAAAACGACCATAAAAGCTAAAGTCGATTCAAAACTCACCTCCCCTTCTTTTTTGGTGAATTAGACGCCCCAAACATCGTAGTTCTGAAGAAGTCATTTGCTGCATAAGGGATAATTTTAAGCAAAAAAATCTAATGCAGTTTGTTGTCTTGTTTTACCTTGAGTGCTAACTCGCTTTGTAGTCTTTATGCGAATAAATAACGCATTCTGACACGGCAAGTGAGCTGTAACTATTCTAGCACAAAAATAAAAGCAAACCATCCTAAGCAAAAACTAAAATGTAAGTATTCCATCCAGAAGGAATGAACGCGGGTTCGTAGCCTAGCACGACATACACCCAAGGATGATATCACCTTCAGTTTCGCATTTCTAAAAATATTCGCTTTTTCCTCTTTTGGAGAGCTCACTTGGCCCATAGAAGCTGACGATTTATAAAAACATAATAGAATTTGAAAAAAAGA
>JBNIDR010000039.1:0-21022 GCA_050108155.1 Bathyarchaeia archaeon
CTATGGCGACACTGCTTGCCGCCGAAGCGCCTAAGCCGCTGAAGCCGGGCAGCGAACCGCCGATCCAGATGTCAAGGGGCATCTTGGGATCAAGATTCATGGCTTTGAGCATGCGTTCGATGGATTCGATTTGCTGCAGCCGCTTCTCTTCGCTGTAGCCCTTGGAGGTTTTTCGTTCATCACGAATGTTTAGTTTGGAGGATTTTTTGACTTCGGCGTCGGTTGAAGAATCAATAGCTGATACGATTCCGGGGACGCCGTGGACGACGAAGTGCTCGCCGAATAGGATGACTTTTCCGTAACCTGACCCTTTACCCATGAAGTTTACACCTTTAACTGCAAGCTATAGACTGATTTAGATAAAAATGTTCGTTTATACTCGGCAGCTAAGGAGGCAAAATTTAGGCGTTTTTGCCTTGAAAACGTCGACAGGACCTCTCCCCCTTTAGGTTTCTGCATAGAGTTTCTAATAGCATCCAAATAGAAGGGCGTTTATTCTTGGTTTTCTAGCGCCCAATTAAAAGCCCTTATTTGTCTTCTATTCGCAAACCACAACAGCGCAATGCCCACTGCAATCAACGCTGGACCACCGATTATGGCGGCAAGGTTGTAGCTGTCCCAGACATGCTCAATCGCCATTTCGACTCGCTTATCGTAGCCATCTGGGTTATGCAAAACAAGATACTCCACAGCCGAGTTCCCGCTGGACGGCAACCCCTTAATGACCGTAAAATCATTCAAGTTCTGCCAGTTCGGCGTATATGTTCCCTGCGAAAAAGCATCGAAATCCTTGGAGGAAATAATAGCCATATCAATTGTCCCATTATCAGATTTTAGTCCAAGAGAGTAAGCGCCTGTTTCGTTATACCTCAACGACTCGTTAGCATAACCACCAGCGGGTACAGTGAGCGGGTTTAAACAGTAACCCTCTTCATGATGGGCAATATTTGAATAACCAACAAACAAAACTGCTCCTCCCACAGCCAACGCCAAAGCAGCAACCACCAAGAACAAGCGCTTACTAACCAAAAATGCGGCTACAAACACCACTGAAGTTCCCGTTGCAACCAGAAAAACCCCAACGTCAAAGTTGAAGGCACTGTAGACCTGCTGGGTGGTTTGTTGACAGAACTTCAAAGTTACCTCGACGCTGTCTGAGGTGTTGGTGTTTCGGAAGATGTAGTATACGGGTTCAGAGTAAACGTTGACATCGGATATAGCGTAGAGGTCGAATTTATCGGGGGTTGTCGGTTGTTTTTCATTGGAAAAGGTTGGCTTGTATGAGCCGTTTACCCAGCCTTGATATATGCTTTGGCGCAGGTATTCGATGCGGAGTGTTCCGTTTAGGTTTATGGCGCGGTAGATTGTGCCTGAAGCGTTAATGTCCACGTAGAGGTGGCCGTATCCGTTCGCCGGGACAACAGTGGATTCTTCGTATATTGGGTCAGAGAACTTTGTCTCTTGGCTAGTGCAGTTGTTAACGAAACCTATGCCTACGAAAATGGCTGCTAAGGCAACGAGCATACCGGCTAATGCGAGGGTCTTCTTTTTGGACATACAATCCTCACTGTGTACGTGCAGCACTGCAAAAACGATTGTGCGTCGCAGAATGATAAGTCAAAACGTTAAAACCCAAAACTCGCCGCCTCATAGTAAAGGCAACAGTATGCAGCAGATTAAACAGGTAGGCTACGGCTTTGCGGCGATGACAAGCGGCACATTCCTATTGGTTACTGCGTTCTGGATGCTCAGTGGCTACTTGACTCTCTGGCTCGGAATTCCCCTGTTCCTGCTGTTGACGGCTCCATTCGTCGTTTACATTGCAAAAAAAGTCAAGCAGATCAGCCAAGCCACTCCGATTCAGACGCGAGTAAATCAAGCAAAAGGCTTTTTGATGGCTTTGCCCGGCGCCGGTTTAGCCTGCTGGTTTTTTGATGTTCTCTCAACGGTCTTTGTCATCGATATAATTCAAAGGGGCACAGAACAAAACCCTCTCGGCTGGCCGTACAGTGCTCCAGTAGCGCTCGCATATTATATTCCAGTTATTGTTATCGTGCACTTTTTGCTGTATCGAGTGAAGAGCAAGAAGTCTTTCTACGCTGCAGTCGCCATCTCGATTGCAACTCTTATGTTGGGCGCAGCCAGCTTCTTTGCTAGCCTGAGCAATTTTGTTTTCACCCTGACATCAGCGCCTGCCAGTCCTAACTCAGTAATCCTCGGAGTCTGGGCATTCATCGCCGCTGCGTTGGCAGTGACTAACGCCGTAGCGGTAAAGTCCACTAAGAATGCTTGCGAACACGCTTCTTTACAAAATAAACCAGCAACCCCGCAGCTATGATAGAAACCAGCGTCACCACAGCTATTAGAACAGGAAGGGTTGAAGCTTCAACGTAAAAATTAACCGTCTGAGATGAACCCACGTTATCGTTGTTATCCCATGCGTAAACAGTGACGTTATGCATACCAGCCGATAAACTGGCAAGCGTGAGGTTTCCAGCGGCGCTAACATTCGCCATTCCATCTAGGCTGTAACTTATTTTTGGGCAGGATTCGTTTAAGGAGAAATCCAGCGGAACTTCCCCGAACATGTAGGTTTGGTTTGTCGGTGACAGGACAGTAACGGCGGGTGGGGTGGTGTCTACGTTGAAGGTGACGGTTTTGGAGAAGGCTGCCCACCAAGGCACCGCGTACGAAATATAGTTCTGGTTTGCTTTAACCCATGCCGTGACGTTATGTTCTCCTTCTGAGAGTTTAGGCATAACAACTGTGCCGAAGTAGGTGCTGCCCGTGTGGCTAAGATGGATGATGTAGGCATGGTCACCTAACGCGTTATTATCAGCCTCAATTTGTGTGCCGCTGGCGGCCAGCCAGTCAACCCAAACTGCGTTGAGGGTTACGTTGCGGTCGAAGTCTATGGCTGCCCCCGAGTATAGGTAGTAGCGTAGAACTGGGGGGTTGCTTGTGTAGTAATCACTTGAGTTTATGGGTTCGCCTCTTTCTCCGATGGCGGGGGCGAGAATCTTTAGGGTATAAGAGATTGATGTGCTGTTCAGCTTGGTTTCTATGCTGTCGATGGTGAGGGTGACATTGGGGTTTATTCCCTCAAGGTGATAGGTTGTTGTTTCATCGTAGGTTGTAGGGTTGTACAAAGTTGCGTTCGTCTGCTGCGCTGTTGCCATCAAAGAGGCGAGAAGTAAAAAGGTTACGCATGTGATAGTTAGCCTTTTGTGTAACATGATTCTCAGCAGCAGAGTCGTTCGTCAACTGTGTGTTATATGGTTTTTTGTATAGGTTTCTTGACAAGCTCCTTTTCGGTTCAGTTGAGCTTTTCCTTAAGGAGCTTTCAATAGCATTTGTTAACCGCAGCTTTATCTGCTTGCGGAAGTCGCCACAACCAGCCTGCAACCCACCCCCAACGCAAAAACTGAAACAGCCTGCACCCCACAAACCATTGGTAGTTGTTGTGCATAGGGGCTTTCCCACAACAACAACTAAAAAACAAGTTTACACCAACAAACCTCAACCGCCAATTCAGCCGCCAAACCGTTTAATCCCAAACATTTCAACCCCAAAAAAGTGTACATACAAAAAAAGACGCATCTATAATTAAAACAGGCGAAACCCTTGCATAACCCCGACGATACGCAGACAACTGCAACGTTAAATTACCCGAACATAAATAGACATAGATAAGGTTACGATTTACGATGAACGATGCAAACCCAATCATACTAAAACTCGGCGGCTCAGCCATCACCGATAAAGCAGAAGAAGCAACCCCAAGAACCGAAATCATAAATCAGCTAGCAGAAGAAATCAAACGGGCAGACCTCGACAACCTCATCGTCGTCCACGGAGGCGGAAGCTTCGGACATCCAACCGCAGCAAGATACGCCATCAAAGACGGCTACAAAGAGGACCCTGCACAGAAATTCGGCTTCGCAGAAACCCATCACATGATGACTGTTCTAAACGGCTTAGTTATGGACGCTATTATTGTACATGAAATCCCAGCCTTAAGCATAGCACCATCCAGCTGCATAGTAACAGAAAACTGCAGAATCAAAAGCTTCGACGAAACAGTCTTTAAAGCCCTCTCCAAACTGGCGTATACACCAGTCATGTACGGCGACGTTGTTTTCGACGAAAAACAGGGCTTCACCGTTCTCTCAGGCGACCAACTAGTCACTTACCTTGCACTCAAATACAAAGCCAGAAAAATCGTCGTCGGCGTAGACACAGACGGCTTATTTGACAGCGACCCCAAAACCAACCCCAACGCCAAACCCTTCAAATCACTCAACCTAAAAGAACTCAAAGAACTACAGCCTAAACTCGGCAAAGCACAAGGAACAGACGTTACAGGCGGAATGGCAGGCAAAATCGCAGAACTTATCCCCGCAATCGAAGCTGGAATCCACGTTACCGTTACTGGCGCCACAAAAAGGTTATCTATTTTCAGAGCGTTAACAGACCAAAGTGTGTTAGGCACTGAAATAGAGAAGGCGTAAAATGGCTGAGGAAACGGGCAAACGCAAAGGTGACCACATTCGCATCTGCTTGGATGACAAAGCGCAAGCTAAGAGAGCCACAGCAGGATTCGAAGACATACAGCTTGTTCACCGCGCACTGCCTGAAACCGACAAAGCCAAAATTAAACTTGAAACTTCTTTTCTAGGCAAAAAATTCAGCGCCCCCATAATCGTCGGCGCCATGACAGGCGGCACAGAAGAAGCCATAAAAATCAACACATCCATAGCCGAAGCCGTAGAGCACCTCGGTTTAGGCATGGGATTGGGAAGCCAAAGAGCCGCCATCGAAAACACCAACCTCGAACGCACCTACAGCGTAGCCCGCGAAAAGGCACCCCATGCGTTTTTAATCGCTAACGTCGGCGGCGTACAACTCGTTCACGGCTACGGCGTTAAAGAAGTAAAGAAAATCGTGGAGATGATAGACGCCGACGCAGTCGCCATCCACCTAAACGCCCTGCAGGAGGCATGTCAACCTGAAGGGCAAACCAACTTTAGAGGCGTTTTAGCAAAAATCGCACAAGTTGCCGCTGCAATTGACCAGCCCGTTATAGTAAAAGAAACGGGCGCCGGCATCTCAGCGGAAGACGCCAAAGCCCTCGAAAAAGCAGGCGTTAAAGCCATAGATGTCGGAGGGGTCGGGGGAACCAGCTTCGCCGCGGTCGAGTATCACCGAGCTTCAAAAAGAGAGGGCGCTGTTCAGCAGTTTGTGGGCGAAGCTCTCTGGGACTGGGGCATACCCACCGCAGTGAGCCTAATCGAAACAGCCCAAACAGTCAAACTTCCCATAATTGCGTCAGGCGGAGTTCGCAGCGGCACAGACATAGCAAAAGCCCTCGCATTAAACGCCAGCTTAGCCGCCATTGTGCAACCCATCCTGCAAACAGCTGTTAAAGGCACCAAAGAAACCGAGCAGAAACTCAAGGGTCTAATCGAGGAACTCCGAAATGTTATGTTCCTAACAGGTGTAGAGAAAATCAGTGATTTAGCTAATACACCATTAGTCATTACAGGCAAAACCGCCGAGTGGCTTGTCGCCCGAGGCTTTAACCTGCAAAAATACGCAAAACGAGAAGTGCGCTAATATGGATGTCGAAAAGTTTCTGGAAGAAACAGCGCCTCAAGTGGACAAAGCAGTCGAAAAATACATCCCAAGAAAACTGTCCAAAAACGCTGTCCTCTTCAAAATTAACCCGCCCCTATACAGCTACAACCTTGAACCTCTAAACAAAGCAATCTCAGACCCCATCTGGGATATGCTGGACCGCGGCGGAAAACGCTGGCGCCCCGCCCTCTTTCTGCTCATCTGTGAAGCATTGGGCAAGAAAACTGACTGGTGCCTCGACTTCGCAATCATCCCCGAAGTCATACACAACGGCACATTAGTCATAGACGACATCGAAGACTCATCCGAAGTCCGACGCGGCAAACCCTGCAGCTACAAAATCTACGGCAACGACATAGCCATCAACGTCGGAAACGCCATGTACTACCTGCCACTTTTGCCCATCATGCTTAACAGGGACAAGCTTTCGGCGGAGGCACAGCGTGACGTCTACGAAATCTACGTGCAGGAAATGATTAACCTCAGCATGGGCCAAGCCATGGACATCGCATGGCACCGAAGCCTCGCCAACGCCGACGCCCTAAGCGAACAAGATTACCTGCAGATGTGCGCATACAAAACAGGCACACTCGCACGCATGTCAGCGAAGATGGCTGCGGTTCTATCGGGTGCAGACGGCAAACTCATCGAGAAACTTGGGCGCCTGGCAGAATGCATCGGCGTCGCCTTCCAAATGCAAGACGACATTTTGGACTTAACGGGCGAAGAATTCG
The DNA here is from genome assembly GCA_050108155.1 of Bathyarchaeia archaeon. Taxonomy (GTDB): domain Archaea; phylum Thermoproteota; class Bathyarchaeia; order Bathyarchaeales; family Bathycorpusculaceae; genus Bathycorpusculum. The sequence goes on from JBNIDR010000039.1 coordinate 6,372, forward strand.
CTAAGAGCAAAGGCTGTGTTGGAGGCGATATCAGCGAAGGCAAACGCTCACTCCTCGTAATTTACACACTCCAAAAAGCCAACGCCACCGACAAGAAGCGCCTGTTAGAAATCTTAAACATGCACACCAACGAGCAGAAGCTACGCAATGAAGCCATAGCTATAATCAAAAAGTACGGCGCCTTCGAGCACGTCAAAGCCCTCGCGGAACGCATGGTCACCGACAGCTGGAAAGAAGTCGATAAGCTTCTGCCCACGCCCCAAGCTAAGGAAAAATTAAAAGCGTTCGCTGAATTCTTGATAACCCGAAACAAGTAAAGCGAGCGTATCTGATTTGGCATTAGAGAACGATACTGAACTACGAGAGTTTATCCGTAAAGCTGCATTGCTAAACGCGGTTGGCCACGATGGGAAAGCACAGGCAGGCGCCATGGTTGGCAAAGTTCTCGGCGAACGAACGGACTTGAGAAGCAAGGTTAAGGAGCTTTCAGGCGTCATAAACGCCGTCGTAGCCGAAGTCAACAGCTTATCACTACAGGAGCAGAAGGCTATTGTGGAGAAGAACTGGCCTGAAACCCAGAAGAAGCATGAGGCAGAAGAAAAGAAGCTACCGCCCCTGCCAAACGCAGACAAATACAAGCAGATAACAACCCGTTTCTCACCTAACCCCGACTGCGTCCTGCACTTGGGCTCCGCACGCGCCATCGTTCTCAGTCACGAATACGCCCGCATGTACAACGGCAAATTCATTTTAAGATTCGAAGACACAGACCCCAAAACCAAGAAGCCCCAACTTCAATTCTACGACTCCATACGAGCTGACCTCAAATGGCTCGGCTGCAAATGGGATGAAGAATACATCCAAAGCGACCGACTCGAAATCTACTACGAAATCGTCGGCAAAATGATTGGCGACGGCAACGCCTACGTATGCGAGTGCACTCCTGAGGCGTTCCGAAAGGCAACTTTAGCAAAAGAAGCCTGTCCATGCCGTAACATGACTATTGCAGAGCAGACTGCACGTTGGCAGAAGATGCTTGCCGGCGGCTACCAAGAAGGACAAGCAGTGGTTCGCGTCAAAACGGAGCTGGATCATCCTAACCCTGCAATCCGAGATTGGCCAGCACTACGCATAATCGACACCAAAAAGTATCCGCATCCACGGGTCGGCAGCAAATACTTCCTGTGGCCACTCTACAACCTCGCAGCTGGCATCGACGACCATCTCATGGGCATGACCCACATAATCCGGGGTAAAGAACACTACACTAACATGGTGCGCCAGAAATACATGTACCAGCATCTCGGCTGGGAATACCCCGAAGCTATCCACTACGGCAGACTAAAAATTACAGGCGCTGCATTGAGCAAATCCAAGATTGTCGCTGGCATTAAAGAGGGCGACTTCGCCGACTTCGACGACCCTAGATTGGGCACTTTCCAGGCGCTGAGAAAACGCGGCATCACACCTGAGGCAATAAAGAAGATCATAGTTGACGTGGGCGTAAAACCCAACGATGTAACTCTTAGCTGGGAGTCTTTGAACTCGTATAACCGCAAAATCCTAGACGCCTCAAGCAACCGATACTTCTTTGTTCCAAACCCCGTGGAGTTAAAGACCACGGAGATACCAAGAAGCTTCCATGTTGTTCTGCCGTTCCACCCTGAAAAGCAGGGACAAGGACGAGAATACAACATAAACATAGGTGAAGCAAGCTTCTGGATTTCAAAGGATGACGCAGAAGCCTTACAGGTAGGGCAAAATATCCGTTTGATGGAGCTGTTTAACATAAAAATCGTTGATAACACCCAAAGCGGCGTAGCTGCAACCTTTGTAAGTGAAGCCTATGAGGATGTACGCAAGCTGAAAGCGCAGCTTATCCAGTGGATCCCCAAAGGGACAGAGTACCCAGCACAGGTTGTACAGCAGGATGCATCAGTCACCGAGGGCTACGCGGAGCAGTACTGCAAAAAGTTAAAGCCAGACCAAATCATACAGTTTGAAAGGTATGGCTTCGTACGCATCGACGAAGTCGGCGAGAAACTAAAGGCGTACTACGCCCAAAAATAGGTGAAACAGAAATGCGCAAACTCAACAACCAAGCAATTATTTGGCCAGTCTACTTTGACCAGAACAGAAGCCGCAAGGAAGGACGCCGCATCCCCAAAAACCAAGCCGTGCAGGGACCTAAAATCGCCGAGATAAAAGAAGCCGCTGACAAGCTGGGACTGGAAAACGAAATCAACCTAGAAGCTCATTTCCCAAAGACGCATTGGGCGAAAACAGGCATGTTGATTGTAGAGAAGAACGAGCCGAAAGAAGAGATTATTGCAAAGTTGGCTAGGCAGCTTGTGAAGATTAGAAGCCAGCAGCCGCAGCAGCAATTTAGACGCTAAACCCCAAAAAAAAGGGTCTCTATCATTTTTAGTTAAGCTACAGTTAAAACTCTAAATAAATTACTAAAAGGAAAAACTGTTAAACAAGCTAAAAGAAGAAAGAAAATAGTTACTCTTTTTCTTTGCCAATCAAAACAGCGTTGATTACGCCGTCGTTGCCTGGTCTACTAGTAACCTTTGCGAGGCCCAAGGAAGTCTCGATTTGTGCGCCCTTAGTGATAACGCCTCTGCGGTTGTAGTCAACGTTTGCTTGGTTGCTGACAACGCGGACAATTTGGGTTTTCTCGGTTTTACCAGTTTTTGGGTCTGTGACTGAGGCGAATTTGTCGGTTAACACCTTGAGTTTGGTGTTGCCGCCGATTGTGCGTTGGCGTTTGCGTTTGGGTTCGCCAAGGATTGTTTCAGCTGGGTATCCGCCTGCCTCGTAGAGTTTTTTGGCGCGATAGGCGCGTTTTTTGCCGCCTGTAAGCTTTCTTTTACGTAAACTGCTGTGAGTAGACATTCTTCATCTATCCTTGAATGTGCAGTCACTAAAACAGTAGATTTCAATATAAACGTATCCGTTTAATAATCAATGTTCGGGCTTTTTTAGATAAAATGCAAGCCAATTAACCATAGGAAGTTATTGACTCAATTCGGAGTTAACTTATAGGGCTCTGATATTTTCTCTTAAAAACCAATATAGTGGATGCCTGAGCGAAAACAAGCATGTTAGCCGCCATTATGGGCACATCCTGCATCAAAAGGCCATAAACAACCCAAAGGCATACTGAGCAACACTGCAACGTGAACATGCCGGTGGAGATGTCTTTGACTGATTTGGTTTTCCAAACTCTAATTACCTGCGGGAGCAGGGAGATGGTGGTTAGGAAAGCGGCAATCAAACCAATTATCGTGATGGTCTCCATGTTGGGTCAGCCTTCAGTGTGAAGAAGAGGAAGTTTATGAATCTTTTGTCTACAAAGTTTGCAACTTCTGGCGTTACAAAAACCAAAAAACGCCGCTTTTAGATGGCTAATATTCAAAAAAATTTGCGGTAAACTGATTGCTAGGCATTGAAGTAATTGGACCCCATAATTATTTGTTAAGTGTTGCTTCCCTGTGGCTCCAAGTGGCCCTCGGATTCGTTGATCTCCGCCATACCCTGGCGTTCTTCCTCAGCTTCTTTGCGCTCTCGCTCCGCCAAATCCTCTTTGATGGCTTCACCGAAAATCTTACGCAAATCTCTTTTTAGCATTGTTTGGTCTTGTGTTAAGCCGAAGTAGTCAGCGAAGTAATCCGTCGTTTTAAGGGCTAATGAGCGCCCGCTACGTTCAGTCATGATTAAACCCATATCTTTAAGCAGCTTAACGTGTCCATAGGCATGTTGACCTCGAACTTCAATAACCCGTTTCTGAGTTATAGGCTGACGATAGGCGATGTAGGACAGCGTCTTGAGTGGACCAGACGACAACAAAGGGCGGTTAACGAGTTTCTTGATTAGAGGCGTGTACTCCGCCTTAACCTGTAGAACATAGCGTTCATCCTTGAGCGCCAGTATCTCCATGGGGCTGTTACGGGCTTTGTACTGCTCCATAAGAATCTCAGCGTAGCCGATGACCTTCTTTTTGGAGCGGCTTCCCACAGCTTGGCACATCTCATTAATGTCTAGGGGGCGACCTGCAACGTATAGAGCTGCTTCAAGCAGGTTGAGGGCGTGCATTTTGCGCTCGTTAGTGTCCACTGCTGGCTCCGCTGCCTCAGGAAGGGTAGTTTGCACTGCCTCAGCAGTTGCGACAGCCCCCGTTTGAGTCGGCGCGGTTGCTGTTTGAGGCGCTTCAGTAGCTGGCGCTGCCTGAGGAGCCGCCTGATTCTGTTCAACGGGTTGGTTGTTCTGGTTTTCCAACTTTTAGGTTCCCCACTGCAATGTAGAGTTCTTCGGTTTCCTCGTTCTGCCAGAGGCTCACTAAGCCATCCTGCGCAAGGAACAACAGGTAAATAAACATTCTAAGAGCTTCGATGCGTGTTGCGCCCTTCGACAGAGTCGTGAAGTCTATAATGCCCTGTCCACCAGTCTTCTCCACCAAGATGGCATAGAGCTGATCCACCTGCATCTCGAGTTCAGCTATAAACTTGTCAAATTTGGGAAGCAAATCCGTGACGGCTGGCAAAACAGGATGCTGCTCCACTACGTGACCCAGATTAAGCAGCTTTTCACCCTTAAGCACATCATCTAAAACCTCGAGCAAATGCTGAATAGTCGTAGAGGTGAGCTCGTGGCGAAGCGGAAGAAACAGAGGCGGCGGAACAAAATCCGTCGGCACACGGGGAGGAGGAGCAGGGGGTTCTTGAAGGGTAAGCAGCAACTTGGACTTCATCAAGTAGATCAGAGCGGACGAGTCTAGAGCAACGCCTGAAGCGCGGAAATCCACTTTTTCAGGGTTATTCCGCTCCATCTCCGAGAGGAAAGTACGAAGCAAATAGGCGATGTTTACGCTCCACGGGGTGAGTTTTTCAAGTTTGCTGAGCTCAAAGAGTATATTCCAGGGCGGTCGAAGATAGAAGGGCCGCCGAATGGGCGCCGCAGTTTTTGGAGCCGACATTAGGCGGATGACACCTCCGGCGGTAACTTTGCAGTCACCACGTTAGTCACTCCGTTACGTTCATAGACACCGTAAACTTTCTGAGCCTTATTAACCATTTCAGGTCGCAGGCTAATGACGATAAATTGTGTTTTAGCGGCTTCCTCAAGCAACGTTTCAGCCAGTTTGGTTGTGTGATAGGCGTCTAAGTGAGCATCCACTTCGTCTAGCACATAGAATGCAGCTGGCGAGAACTCTTTAAGCGCAAAAATGAATGCTACGGCGGAGATAGAGCGTTCGCCGCCTGAAGCGCCGCTGACGACGATGCTGGGTTTGTTGGGGAACTGCACAATCATGTCTATGCCGCCGGAGAAGGGTTCATCTGGATTTTCAAGTTTAAGTTGCGCTGCGCCGCCGCCAGTCATCTTTGCAAAGTAAACAGTCAAACTGGCGTTGATCTTGTCAAAGGCAGTCATGAAGACTTTACGCTTCTTAGCCTCGATTTCATCCATGAAGGAAACAATGGCTTGCTTTTCCCGCTCCAGCTCGTTTAGGCGCACGGAGAGTTCACGGTAGCGGCTGATTTGGTCAGCGTAATGCTGAGCTGCGAGTTGGTTAATGGCGCCGATGCGGTCCATTTCGAACTGCATCATACGTATAGTGGTTTCTGCATCCTGTACCTGCTGAGGAGTAGTTACAAACGGCTGCTCATACCCATACTGTTTAAGCTGTGCTTGGAGCTGCTGGAGACGAAGCTGCGCAGTTTCCATGGTTACCTGAAGCTGGTTTTGAAGGCGATCTGCCTGCTCATACTCTGCATCCAGCGTGCGTAGTTCAACATCGATGGCGTCGATTTGGGAAGTGAACTTTTTAGATTCCTCGCGCGCAGATATCACTGCATTAGATAATTCGACTCGGGTCTTCTCTAAACTGTCAATTTCCGCTTTTATAGCGTCCCGCTCAGCTATGGCCTCCGCGACTTCTTTCTGCAGCTTCTGCTGTTGCTGCTCAATCTTAGTCACCTGAATCTTGGTGTTCTTGTAGCTGACACGCAGAACATGGTCAAACTGAGACTGGTTAGTGTTAATGTCGGTTTGGAGTGAACCGATACGCTGCCGAATAGTGTTCGCTTCTTCGCCGATTTTTTGCCGTTGAACCTCAAGCGCCTGAATGTGAGCAACATCGGTTTTGAGTCGCAGAGCAGCGATTTCAGCGTGAATTTTTTTGAGGTTACCTTGGATGTTACCGCGTTCATTGCGGTAAACGGCCATTCGGCCTCGGAACGCTGCGGCTTCACGTTCCAGTTTACCACCATACTTGTCAATGTGGCGAATGTTAAATTGGGTACGCTTTACACCTCTGCGAACCCGAATGATTTCGCGGTCTAATGTTGCAATACTCTCAGAGAGCCGAGTCATTTCGATTTTTGCGCGTTCAAGGTCTTCTTCGATGGCTGCAATGTCACTGCCGCGCTGATTAAGGTGGGTTTGGAGAGCTTTGACTGCTTCATCGAGGCTTTTTAGGGCGGTTTCGCTGGGGATAATCGTTGAGAAGTCTATGGGTGCTCGATAGTAGCCGCTTTCAAACGCTCCGGGTTCGTAGAGGTCGCCGTTAACAGTGACTGCACGGTAACCCTCATTAGAGAGGGCAAAAGCGGTTTTGTCATTTGAAACAACCACTGTGTCGCCGAAGACATAGTTTACTGCGAGTTCAATTTGACTATCGTACTTCATGCAGCCAGACAGCATACCTATGACGCCTTCGCGTTTAGGCACAGGCTTATTTTTGAGGTTAATTACGCCTTGAAGCGGAATTATTTTGATTCTACCCAACTTCATACGCCGAAGCGACTCAGTACAGGTAAAAGCGACATCGATGTCTTTGACAACTAGAGCGTCAAGCCAACCTGTAGCGGCGGCATCTATTGCTTTTTTGAAGGATTTGTCAATTTTTATGAGGTTACGAAGTCTACCGTGGATGCCGTTGATTGCGCCGACGTTGCCCATTTCTTCGACGCCGCGAAGCGCCTTTTCTTCTGCGGCTATGGTGGCGGCTAAGTCGCGTTGAGTAGCAAACTCTATGACTGCGTCTTTGGCTGAGCTGGCGATTTTTTCTGCTTCAGAGATTTCTCGCTCAACAGTTTCTTTTTGAAGCTTCTTTTTCTCGATTAGATGCTCAAGGTTCTTAAGTTGAGCACGCTGGTCACGTTGGACCTGCTCAAGTTCACCAAGGGACTTCTCGATTTCCGCCTGACTTGCAATGAACTTTTCTTTGCGGGCGTTAAGGTTCTTGATTCTACCTACACAAAGCCGCAGAGCAGCTTTATCCTGCTTATATTCTGAACGCAGAAAAGCCAGTCGCTTCACATAACCCTCAATTTGGCCATCGAGGTGGCGGATTTGCTGGTTGTTGCCTTCTAAGCCTTCCCAGAGCTGCGCAGTTTCCTTCGCTAACGCTTCATGCTGCGCCTCCTTCTCAGATAACTCCGCCGTCAGCTTTTCGAGTTCACTGCGGAGGTGACGGATTTTTAGTCGGTTTTCTTTGATTTCATTTTGAAGGGTTTCGTGCTGGGCAGCGTTATTTTCGCTTACTCGTTTAAAACTGTCCAGTGAAGCTTGTTCAGAGTTAATTTTTGAGTTTAACTCGGTAAGTTTGGATTTGAGTTCGCCGATTTTAATTTGAACCTTAAGAACCTCTGAGCCGCCCTGCTCCAAGCCCTCGCCGCTGAGCTTGCGCCAGTCACCCTCAATTTCATGGCGTCTATTCCTTCGCAGATCCCGTTGCTCCCGCAGCTTCTCGACGCGTTCTTTGACTTTCTCTGCCTGAGCAGCACCCTCGGCGATTTTTGCATTTTGAAATGCTATGTCGCTTGAGATTTTAATGGCTTGGAATTTACGGGTTTCAGCTTGGATAAAGGTGTAACGCTGAAGTTGGTTGCGTTCCCGTTCCAAGTCGTCGAGGCGTTTTTGAACCTCATCGATTCGCCCCATGGCAGTACGGATGGAAATGTCAGCTGCCCTTAGTTTTTCTTCAGCCTCGGTTTTTTCTGAATCGTACTGGGCAATACCAATAAGGTCTTCGATTATTTTTCGGCGCTCAAGCGAAGTTAAATCAGTTAATCGGGTGATAGTGCCCTGAGGTAGGATGTTGTTGCTCATGGTGCTAACTGCAGCCATAGAAAGCGTTTCAGTTATCAATGCGCGGCTCATTCTGCGGCCGTTAAGGCGGTAAACGCTTTGGCCGTTACGATAGACTTCCCGCGAGATAGTAACGGTGGTAGTGTCTACAGGCATCAAGCCGTCGGTGTTGTCGAATTGAACTACAACTTTTGCCATTTTAGCTTTATCTAAACCTGCTTTTTCGGAGCCATGGAAAATAAGTTTTGCCGAGTTCTCCGCCCTGAGTCTGCGTGTGCTGAGTTCACCAAGCGAGAAAAGAAGAGCATCCATGATGTTAGATTTACCGCTTCCATTGGGACCAGTTACCGCTGTGAAACCTTTATCGAAGTTTACTTTGACGGTTTGCGGTCCAAAAGACTTAAAGCCCTTCAACTCGATTTTTTTTATGTACGGCACTTAGTCTTTTACCCCTCTCGCGGAAGCACATCCTCTTCTTTTCAACATCTCAGCGTCATACATATTAAAGCTTATACTAATCTGTAGGCGTTTATAGTTTGCTCCATCATCTTGGAGTAGGACTCTGAATTATGGATTCATAAGGCTTTACTTTAATTCTGTAGATTTAGAACGTATATCGAACTTGAAACTGGGTAGTCAACTGGCGACGTTGCTGAGGATGTGACAAGTGGCTAAAACAAAAAAGGAAAGAGAATTCGAAGCTATACTGCTTGAAGCTATTGATGAAGCCCTGTTAACGTTAGGCAAGAATGTACAGTTATCAATTTATTTCCATCTTGAAACCAAATTTGGGCTGCCAAAACAGTTCATCCCCGATAGAATCAGCGACTTTTCAAATGCGTTGGAAAAGATTTTCGGACCAGCCTCAAAGAAAATCGAAATATTAATAATGAAATTTCTAAACGAAAAAGTGAAGTGCACATACGAATGGGTTGGTCCAAAGTGGCTTATTCCCGACATAACTTTTGAAGATTACATCAAAATGGTCATGTTTAGCCTTGAATCAGGTAAAACAGGATTAGTAGAGGTAACACTTAATGAAGGGGAAAAGCCAGAGCAAAAAACTTAGTGGCGGCTCCTTTTCAGCTTTGCTAAGTGTACTTGCTGAACCAGTTGTTATAATCGACGCTGCAGGAAATATAATCGCTGCAAATGATGCTACAGAAAAATACACTGAGATCAAGGCTGAAGACAGTATAGGAAAAAACTTCTTTGAAATACAATTATTTGATAAAGAATCTACCGCAAAAATAAAAGAAAATCTAGAAAAAAGGCTAAAAGGCTTCCACATAGACCCCTACGAGGTTAAGTTAAAAAGCAAAAACGGGAAAGCTGCACATCTCGAAGTTACCGGAAAAAAAATTGTGGACCACGGCAAAGTACTAGATGTCATCGTTTTTCATGATGTCACCGAACGGTCCAGACATCAGAAAGAACTTCAAATCGACTTAAAAAAGAGCGAACAAAAATTCAAAACAATCAGCGACGCAACATTTGATGGAATCATCGTATTTGATGCAACAGATAAGATTCGCTACTGGAATGCTGCAGCGCAGCGAATCTTTGGTTTAAGCCAAGAAGAGGTTGTAGGCAAAAACTTAGAAGAGATCCCGAAGCACGTACAAAAATTTCTGGCAGAAATCAAGAAAGAATATACCAAAAACCCGAATGCTAATCAAATCAGAGAAATTTCTGCTCTAAAGAAGAACGGCTCCACAATTCAAGCAGAAATATCACTTTCGCCCCTAAATATCGGCGAAGAAGAACTTATTGTCGCAACCGTAAGGGATATTACTGAACACAAAAACGTCGAGTTCGCATGGAAGCAGCAACGTGACATGTTAGATGCGGTTGCAGAAAACACTGGTGTCTGCTTAGCAATCATAACTAGAGATTACAGGATATTTTGGGCAAACAAACAGACAAGAAGATTATTTGGAAGTGATATACAAAACAAAAACTGCTACGTCAAACTACGCAACCGCAACAGCATCTGTCCCAATTGTGCAGTAAAAAAGATTTTTGCCGAAGAAAAGAGCCGCCCCATGGAAATATCGGGGACCGACAAAAAAGGCGAGAAATTCTGCTTGCAAGTAACAGCTAGTCCTGTGAGAGACAAAAGCAGCAGTGTTTTTGCAGCCCTAACAGTGGGAGTTCCAGTCACTTATACGAAAGAGATGGAAACTAAAGTTAAGGAGGCAAGGGAAATCTATCAGTCGCTTTTAGAGCAAGCCCCATTGGGGGTTGTTATTGTAGACCCCGAGACTGCCTCCATTGTCAAATTTAACGAGAAAGCACATAAACAGTTGGGATATTCGCGTGAAGAATTTGAGAAACTCAGAATTTTCGACTTCGAAGCAAAAGAAAAAGCTTCACAGATAAAAATGCGTATAAAAGAAATGCTCGAAATAGGAGAAGCTGAATTTGAAACACTTCATCGGACAAAAAATGGCGAACTAAGAAACGTGAAAGTAACCACCAGAGCATTCAAATCCGCAGGAAAGAATTACCTGCACTGCATTTTCTATGACATAACCGAGATAAAAAAGGCAGAAAATGCACTCAAAGAAAGCGAAGAACTCTCACGAGCTATAGTTGCAAACGCACCCATAGGCATCGCCACCTCAGATAACACATACCACTTTGTAAACGCGAACCAAGCGTTCTGCAGTATATTAGGATACACTGAAGAGGAGCTACGGGGGCTTACTTTCAAAGATATCTCACATCCAGATGAAATTGAAAGAGGAATCCAAAGCATTCGCGAGCTTGAAAAAGGCAAAATTCGCGCCTTCGTTCAAGAAAAAAGATACATCAAAAAAGATGGATCCATTATCATAGGCAGAGTCACCGTTAATGCAATACGAAATATCCAAGGAAAACCGCTCCTGTTCATTATCGAATTAGAAGATATTACTAAGCCTATACAGCTAAAGGAGGAACTGCGCTCAAGCGAAGAACGATTCAGAGCTATCAGCACATCGGCAATGGACGCGATTGTTTTATGCGATAACGAAGGTAACGTGATTTACTGGAACCCGGCGGCAGAAAAAACCTTCGGCTTCTCCGCTGAAGAAGCAGTCAACAAAAAAATTACAAACTTAATTATTCCAGCAGGCATCAATCAAAAACACGCTCAATTTGTGAAGGCCTTCGCCAAAAGACACGTCTCAAAACGCCATACAGAAGCAACAGCCCTAAAAAAAGACGGCGGCACCTTCCCTGTAGACCTCGCCGTTACATCACTGAAGATAAACGGCAAAAGCTGCGTATTAGCCATAATCAGGGACATCACCGAATGGAAAGCCATGGAAGAAGCGCTAAGACAAGAAAGAGATTTCCTAGAAAGCGTCGCAGCAAACACTAACATCGTGTTATCAATCATTAGCCGAGACTACCGCATAATTTGGGCTAACCAAACAGCTAAGAAAAAGTCTCACTGCGATAATATCGAAAATAAATACTGCTACCAAATCTTCGGTCACTCCCCAAGTATCTGCAAAGACTGCGGCGTTAAAAGAGTCTTTGAAAACGGCGAAAAAATCGTTCGACGCGACTACTGCGTAAGATCAGGCGAAAGGGAAATTTGGGCTGAACTAGTGAGCACGCCAATTAAGGATAAAAACGGAAGCATCATCGCCGCGTTAGAAGTGGCTATGGATATAACTGAACGGAAGAATTTACAAAATAAACTGGCACAATATTCTCAGCGGCTAGAAGAAATAGTGCAGAAGAGAACAGATCAGCTTAAGAAAACTCAGGCGGATCTTTTGAAGTCAGAGCGGTTGGCAGCTATCGGCGAATTAGCGGGGATGATTGGGCATGACCTTAGAAACCCATTAACTGGAATCAAAAACTCTGTGTATTACTTGAAAAAGAAGGGGGCAGAGCTGCCGCAAAGCCAAGCTATAGAGATGATTGGAGTAATCGAAAAATGCGTTGACTACTCAAACCGCATAATTAACGACCTCTTGGATTACTCAAAAGAAATTCACCTATTACTTGAAGAAGTCTCGCCCAGAGAATTACTGATTGATTCGTTGGCTATGATAGATATCCCCGAGAAAATTAAAATTAAAAACAAGCTTAAAGATGAACCTAAGCTGAATGTGGACACCGACAAGATAAAACGGGTGATAATCAACCTGGCGAAGAATGCATTTGACGCCATGCCTGAAGGCGGACAAATCACGGTGGACAGTAAAGAAGTGAAAGATGGCTTAGAAATTTCTTTCTCAGACACCGGCATAGGTATCGATGATGAAACCCTGCAGAAGCTCTTCACACCGCTGTTCACCACTAAAGCGAAGGGCATGGGTTTCGGTTTAGCCATCTGTAAACGTATAATTGAAGCCCACGGCGGCCAGATCGCAGTAAGCACCGTGAAAGGTCAGGGAACAACATTCACGCTAACAATACCGTTCAAACAAAAAAAGGCGTATGGAGGTGAAAATGTATGGATAAACATCCCAGAATCCTCGTTGTCGATGACGACGAAACAATCAGAACAACGATGAAAGTGATCCTGCAAGACGAAGGATACCAAGTGGATCTAGCAGCGTCGGGAAAAGAGGCAATTCAGAAAACCCAAGAGAAAAGCTACAACATCGCTTTACTAGACATTAGACTGCCAGACATGGAAGGTGTAGAACTACTCAAACTGCTCAAAGACGGCGTTCCGCGAACACGCAAGATAATGGTAACTGGCTACCCGTCAATGCAAAACGCTATTTCAGCGCTAAACAAGAACGCAGATGCATATCTACTAAAACCAGTTGATGTTGAAAAACTGCTTAGCACCGTTAAAGAACAATTGACTGCGCAAGAGAGCGAACTGAAATTCAGCGAAGAAAAAGTCGCCGAATTCATCGAAAGCCGAGTAAAAGAAGTTGCCTCAACATCTTTCTAAGCCACAATCCCCCTCTTATTTTCAATATTTTTAGCGTATGCTCTATAAGTGTCCATTTAACTCCAGAGTAATAGCTTGAGTCGGACAGAAAATTAATATTTGACGTGTGTACTGAACCAAGATAAAGGTGAATCAGAATGAGTTTTGGAAACACAAGATTGCTAAGCGGAGTCCAAGAGGCGCTTATGTTAGCTTTGATGCTGGTAACTGTATTGGGTCTTTTCTACGTTGAGATGGACTTCACTTACAAAATCGCCATAGCTTTATTCTCATTCAGCGTGATTATCTTGGGAAATTTAGCTGCGGCGATGCTTAAACAGCAAAAAGAGCTACGAGAAAAACAGATGAAACAAGCATAAACTGCTGGTTTCACTTTCAATCTACTCCCCCCTGCATAGAGTTGTCGCTTCTTAGATGCTTTAAATAGGGTAAACAGGGGTAAGTTTGTCTTCGTAAAGATTGGAGACCAAAACTATGACCCTGAACTTAATGGTTAAACCACAAGCAGCACAGCAGAAATTCGCCTTCAACACACCAGAAGTCGATGATCTCTTCCCAGGATTCACAATAGGCGAATTCGCAGTTATCTACGGGTCAAACTCGCTCACCACTTTAACTTCTATACTCTGCGTAAGAGCACAATTGCCAACTCAACTGGGCGGCTTAGGAAGCAACGTAGTATACATTGACTGCGCAAACACATTTGACGCAGAAAAAATCGCCCGCTTCGCACAGCTTAACCATCTAAACCCTGTTGGAGCACGCCAACGTATCTTCAACTTTGGCGCATTCACCGCATATCAACTAACCTCTCTGGTAACTGATAAACTAGAAGAAAAAATATTGACTACAAGAGCAAAGCTGGTAGTAGTTTCAGACATCGCAGGATTATTCCTAAACAGCGAAATCTCCAAAGAGGAAGCACATGAAATCTACGGACAAATAGTCAATACCCTCGCGTATCTGGCAAAGAAACACCAAATCATAGTTGTTGCAACTTACCCCAATCATGAAGGCAGCATAAGGAACATTGCACTCAAAGAAATGACGCTAAGCAGAGCCAACACAGTTCTATCGTACTTCAAGTCGCCATACACTGCAGAGCTGAACCTGGAGAAGCACCCAACCTACGTGTTGGGCACCGCTGAGCCGCCATCCGAAAACGTAACCCTAGCAAGCTTCTTTTAAGCCACATTTTTACGTCGGTGTTTTTTAAACTAAACAATTAAACCCGCAAACACCACAACTTAGAGAGACTGTTTTATCCGTAAAACCTTTTGAACAGTCTTGCTATCTTAAGCCCAAGCCAGAGTTGCTCCTCAGAAACGGTCTCTTTAGCAGCCTTACTGTAGTCCAGTTTCCACAATCCGTTCGGCAACTGATTTTCTACAAACCACCTCAACCCCTTCTGTATGTCTGGGTCGTCTTTTGAGTAGCCCATAGCAGAGAGTGATTCAAGCGCTGTTAGGATGTTCGGCCACCAAAACATGAATCGGGTCCAGTAGCGCTCATCCTGATACGAAGTGTAGTAATCAGGTTTGAAGAAGCTCGATTTTAACAGTTCAGCGGCGACTTGAGCTTCCTTACTGCGGCGCCGTGTTGGGTGGACTGCAAAAGCTCGGAGAACCATGTCTGTCCAGTTATGCGA
>JBNIDR010000039.1:21072-30093 GCA_050108155.1 Bathyarchaeia archaeon
GCACGGTCAGGTTCTAGGGGTTCAGCGTAAGTGCCTGTGATTTTGTTTATGGTCGCTCGGGAGAGTGTGTAGGTTAAGATGGGAACGGACCATCCGCCGTCGTTTTGGCGCATCTGCAGCAGCCAATCCAGCCCCTTCTCCACCCGCACATCGCCGGCATAACCCGCCTTAATGAAAAACGCCAGCATCGCCCCCGTATAGTACGTGGCGTATTGATTTGCCAGCATACCCCTGATGTCGCCATCTTCTGTTTGGAAGGAAAACAGGTATTCGGCAGCTTTTCTTGCGGCTTCATGCTCTTTAGTGAATTCGTACCGCTCGACCAGAATACGCAGGTTCTTCCATGTTTCTACAAGTTCATGGTGGTTTTTAGGGTAGGTAACAGTTTTTTTGCCGCTGTGAGACCAGGAACCGTTAGACTGCTGCTTGCGAAGTATCCTTGTGGCTTCAGGCAGCTGCCAAACATGCGTTATCGGCTTCACCTTTTCGTTGAGGAGGTCTCGGCGGGTGAAGTATTCTATAGCTTTGCCTCCGCATGACAGTAAAGTGGGAATTGGAGAGGATTTTAGCGGCAGGGACTTTTCCGGCATTTCACACACATGCTTAGCTTTTGTATCCTCCTTTTATAATTATCAGAACAACTGTCGAAGGCATGTATATCTGCATGTTACAAAGTATTATTAGCGAATCGTACGAAAGCCAATGCTATGGCTAGAAGAAACGTGAAGAGGCTTCCTGCTCTACTGTTGCTTCTTTTGCCGTTCGTAATAGGTTGGGGACTCTACTGTATCAGATCAAATAAATACCCAAGAAAAACAAAAAAGGAACCAACCCTAAAAGCCAACTTCAACCACTAACACTAAAGCTTCAATAAATAAAAATCAACTAAAGAAGAAAGGGTAGAAGACTTAGTAGAAGCTGCGAGCTTCTTTGCGTTTCTCTGCTTCCTCATAGAAGCGGAGAACCTCGTCGATTATTTCGACGTTAGAGAGCAACATACGTCTGCAGCAGTATCGCTTTAAGCCGAGACTGTCGAGAACGTCGCTTGGGTTTTCGCCTGTCTTAATGCGTCTTGTGAATTCGTCCCATCGGTCTCCAACCAACTTGCCGCAGGTGAAGCATCTTACGGGAATAATCACAGCTCTCTACTCCTTACCTGTATGATTTCTGTTCTTTGGAACGTGCACCTGCTCCGCCGACTTTTTTAGTTTCTTTAGATCTGCTGTCGCCTGCAACCATTGTGCGATCATATTCGCTAAAGACGGTGCGCAGGTGAGTGCTCTTGGTCCATTTGAGTAAGCCGTTAGCGATTGCCATACGGGCAGCTTCTGCCTGACCCATGTAGCCTCCGCCGCTGGTTTTAACGTCCATGTCTACTTGTTGCCATACGTCGCCGCCTGCTTGGAGAAGTGGCTCCATGATTTTGGCTTTTGCGATGTCAGGTTCGTAAATTTCTACGGGAGTTAGGTTTATGCGGACTTTACCAACGCCTGGTTTGATGATGGCGCGGGCAACTGCTGTTTTTCGTTTTCCACTTACTACGAGGACTTTCTTTGCTGGTGTTGTTGGCATAATTATTCCATCCTGTTTCTCCACCCGATTTCTTTTGCCATTTCGGCAAGGGTGAAGTGTGGCCCTTTAAGGTCTGCTACTTGGGCGTCATCGAAAGAGATCATTTTTTGGTCTTTAAATTCTGCTGGCACACCCATGAACACTTGTAGGTGCTTGTAGGCGTTTTTGCCTTTTGCCTGTTTGATTGGGAGCATACCACGAACTGTTTTTCGTAGGAATCTGTCAGGTCTACGGTAGTGGAATGGCCCACGTGCTGGCGCGCCGACTTCTAAGAAGAGGTGTGCCTCGGCGATTTTACTCTTCTTTTTCCCAGAGAAAACTGCTTTTTCAGCGTTAAGTATGACAACTTGTTCGCCGTTGATTAGCAGTTTGGCAACTTTACTGCACATGCGACCGACTACTTGACCTTCAGCGTTCACATATGTAACTGCGGATTTTGTTGTTGCTGTTTGCATTATTTATTCACCGAATAATCTTTACTTTTGAGCCCTTGGGATTTTTCTCAAGCAACTCTTTAATTGTGATAAACTTTGATTTTGAAGCTTCAAGTTTTGCTTTTGCCGCTTCGGAAGCTTCGAAGGCTGCAACTGTAACTGGATGATCTAGTGTGCCTGAAGCAAGGATTTTTCCTGGAACAACCACTACATCGGCTTTCTCCGTGTTCCTGTTGATGTTGCTTAAGTTGATGACTACACGTTGGCTACGTGTGTGAGCCAAGTAGTCTGCTACGTCAGTCCAGATTGGAGCATCTTGCTCTTTGCTTGTTTTGCGTAGCTGACTGATAAGTTCGATTAGTTGTGGGTTGGTTGATTTAGTTTCTCTCATTGTTGTTCAGCCTTGATTTGTTCTTCAAACTCGTTTAGTTGTTTGCCTAACAGTTTAGTTGCTTCCTTGAGGACTCGCTCTGGGGGAAGCGCACCTGTAGACTCAATGTTCAGGATGAATTGGTTCTTTTCCCACTCAATCTTTAGCGGAGAAGATTTTCCTTGCGGGCAAGCTTCAACGCAGTCCATGCAGAGGGTACATGCCAAGAGATCTTTGACTTCTACCTTGCCATCTTTTGACGCTAAGACTTTTTTGGGGCAGATGTCAACGCATTTTTGGCAGTCTTCACATTTTTCTTCAGGAGTGGTTATTTTTGGGTAATACTTGTAGGCGCACATGGAAACGGGCTGCCACTTAGCGTGGGTTTTGCCTCTTCCCAAGCGTGCATATGCTTCAAGCTTCAGCTTCTGGTTTTTAGCCAGTTTAATGATGGGAACTTTGTCTGAAACGGGGAGAACATCTGGGTTTTCAGAGACTATTTCGCCGCTGTAAACAGTTCTTGTACCGTCTTTTGCTTCAGCGTCAAGTGTTAGGGTTACTCTGCATTTGGGACATCCGAATTCGCTTTTACACTCACATTCTTCGGGGAGGTTATAGCTGTCTAAGTCGGTTCGTAGCGGAGTAAGACCTAATCGGTGAGCAATGATTTCATCCTGCAAAATTGAGCTGTTCTCAATCATGACAACTTCTTCGATTGCCATGCAGGGGACTTCAGCAAGCGCTAAACGACGCAGAGCATTCATTAAGGGCACATCCGCGTCTTTCACGATTAAGCGGAGGTTTGTATCGGTTTTTTCCAAGATTTCCATTTTCACTTGCTGAGACACTCCAATAAGGTTACTAATGTGACTGTGCGGTCAATACGATATTTCGGTGCATTATTTGTATTTTTCCCTTTAAACAAGGTGGGAATAAAAGAGTTTAGACTCTTCTCCCTCTTCTTCCGCCAGGTCTTCTTGTGCCGTCATGTGGAATTGGTGTGACTTCTTCGATGCGTTCAATGCGGAAGCCAAATCTGGCGAGAGCTCGGATGGCTGCCTGTGCGCCGGGTCCCGGAGTTCGGGGGCCTGAGCCGCCTGGAGCGCGAACTTTAATGTGAATAGCGGTGATGCCTTTGTCTCGTGCTACCTCTGCTGCGCCTGTTGCTGCACGCATAGCTGCATATGGTGATGATTCCATGCGGTCAGCTTTGACGAACATGCCGCCGGTTGTGCGTGCAATGGTTTCTGCGCCAGATATGTCTGTGATGTGAATTAATGTGTTGTTGTAGGAGCTAAAGATGTGGACGATTCCCCACTTCTCGTTGCGTTTGCTGTTTGGGGGGTTACTCAAAATCTGCCGCCTCCGCGTCCGCCTCTTCTACCACGCTGTGGCTGCCGTACCTCTGGCTGCTTTGCAACAACCGTTAAGCCAAGGCGCAGTGGATGCTCTTGCTTTGCAATTTCACTTTCTGATGAGTAGGCGATTTTTGCTTCTTCCTCTTTGGGAACGATATAGCCAGGAATGGTTACTCTGCGATTGTCGATGGATATGTGGCCGTGTGTAATTAGCTGGCGTGATTGGAATATAGTGCGTGCTAAGCCCTTTCGGAAAACTATAGTTTGCAGTCTGCGCTCGAGTATATCTTCGATGGTTAAGTCGAGTACGTTGTCGAGAACTGCGGTTTCCTGCAGGATACCCTTCTTTTTCAGTTGGGCGAGAAGCTCATTTTCCATCTTTGTGCGTGTATCAGCTGATTCGCTGATGAGTGATCTTGCGATGCCTCTGGTTTTCGACAGAGTAGTTTTGTGTCTCCAGAGTTCATGTTTGTTTCGTAAACCGTATTGTCCGAGAAGTTTTAGTTCTTCTTGGAGTACATCTTTGCGCCATCGGAAACGAGGCGTATCAAATTTCTTACGTTGCTTCTTTGGATCTCCCATGCTTATTTACCTCCTTCAGCTGCTGGTTTTGCTGCTTGCAGGGTCTTCTTCTTAACACCTAAAGATTTACCGCTGCGTCCAGTGGTTTTGGTTCTTTGGCCTCTTACTTTCAGGCTGTAAGCATGGCGGTATCCACGCCAGCACCTGATGTCTTTGGCTCCGTCAATATCAGTTTTTATTTTGAATGCAAGATCAGCGCCTAGAACATGCATATCTTTGCCTGTTTCGCTGTCTTTGCGGCGGTTAAACATCCACCCTGGAATGTTATATTTAGCTGGGTCTTTGATAACGTCCTCTATTTTTGAGACGTCTGATTCAGTTAAAAATCCGACGCGAATATCAGGGTTTACGCCTGCCTTCTTTAAAATCGAGTTTGAAAGGCTAGAGCTAACACCTTTAACGTGCGCAACTGCGTAAGATGTCTTTACGGTACCTTGAACGTCTGTACCCATGATACGTACAATATAGCGGTATTCCTGTGACATGCTGAATTTTCATCCGTTTTTTAGCTTGAAGCATATACGAAATGACTTGGTGTTTATTTAAACCTTCCCTAGAGGAAAACTCAGCAATAATTAACGAAAAACAGTCTTATTGCAAGTTCCTCTGGATTAACTGTGAGGAACAGAAAAATAAATACCTAACCTCCGCTCTGAAAAGGGCTCTATGGATGCCATAACAATACTTGGATTAACCGCTGCACTATTCACCACTGTGTCCCTTTTGCCCCAGTTAATGAAGGCGTACAAGACAAAATCTACAAAAGACGTCTCGACGGGCATGTTCATACTTTTCTGCGGTGGCGTGTTCCTCTGGTTACTCTACGGCGTCTTTGTCCATGATTTCCCCATAATAATTGCCAATTCGCTGGCGTTTATCCAGGCAGTCGTTATTCTGTTTTTCAAAGTCAAATACAGATAACCCGCGGATTTGACAAAGCTTTTTTCCTAACCCAACGTAAGGACTAAGCATGCAGTCCAAACCGGCGAAAAAACGCTTAACCAAAAAGTGGGTAGCCCCCATCGCACTCATCTTAATCCTCATCGCCGCTACCTCAGCGGCTTTGGCCCTCAACTTCAATGGCGATGTCGCTGCGTCTCAACGTGAATTCTACGTAGGCGTCGAAATCGCCTATGGGAACTATACTGACTTCACCGCGGTCGTGGATGAAGTGAAAAACTACACCAACTTGGTCGTTTTCGGGTTACCAGAAATGACTAAAAATCAGACGTTGCTTAACATGACCTGCGACTACGCCTACAACTCGGGGCTCCACTTCATCGTGCTCCTAACCAATACATCTCAGTATGCCGATTGGGTAGGGTATACACCTGCGGAGTGGGTTGCCAGCGCCATGCAGAAGTACGGCGACAAATTTCTAGCCGTGTACCGATGGGATGAGCCAGGTGGGGACCAACTGGATAATAGCAAGTATCAAGAAGTCAAATCCGCCACCGACTACACCGACGCCGCCAACCAATACGTCAACGTACTACGGGAACACGTTGATTACTACAAGAACATAGGCGCAAAGGTTGTGACGGCGGATTACTGTTTCTACTGGTTCGATTATAAGGTGGGGTATGATGCGGTTTTTGCCGAGTTCGGCTGGAACAACAGCAGAGAACAACAAATCGCACAGGTCCGCGGCGCTGCCCGAGCCAACAACAAGGACTGGGGAGCAATCGTAACATGGGACTACGGCGACTATCCAGGTTCACCCTACATCGAGTCTGGACCGGAACTCTACGATGATTTGTTGCTGGCGTATAATAATGGGGCAAAATACGCAGTTGTCTTTAATTATCCGCAGATCGCCACGGCGAAGTATGGCATTTTGGGGCAGGAACATCTAGATGCGCTCCAACAGTTCTGGAATTACATCGGCAGCAACCAGCCAGCAGACCCAGATTACAAAAACGCTGATGTTGCTTACGTTTTGCCTGCTGATTATGCCTTTGGTTTCCGGCGCCCAACTGACAGCGTATGGGGACTCTGGGGCGGTGATGCGACCAGCCAGAAGATTTACAGCGACGTTGAAGACCTCATTGCGCAGCATGGCGCCGGCTTTGACATAGTCTGCGACTACCCGAACCTGCTTGCAGATGCTAAGGATAGGTATAACCTGTTGATTTTCTGGAACGGAACACAAACAGCTAGACGCTAGGAGAGTCATTTCAAGAGGTTTTAAACCATCGGGCCGTAAACCGGTTTGGCTTCATACCTATTGTTGTTACTTTTCCATTCACAGTGTAGTTGAGTATAAGAGGTTGTAGATATGGGGCTGCCTGCTTGATGATCAATATCGAAGTGGAAGTCGAAGCTGGCTACGTTTTTGTCGATCATGAACTTGATGGTTCTTGTCCGAGTCTCCTTTTGGACCAAGGAAAAGGGGATCTTTACAGCGGTGCTGTTGATTTGAACGTAATCTTGACCTTCGACCATCATGGAAGCGTTAACTGCCTTTACGATTAAGTTAAAACTCGTCGCTCTCATCCCCAAGTTTGAGCTAGTGACGGTGAGCTGGTTAACTCGATCGGGATAAAAATAGTTTTGACCATCTGCTGTACGATACGAAACAATTGCAGGGCCGATGAAGTCATTGTAGGCTTCATACGCGGGTACAACAACGATTAAAGTTACGGCAGCATAGAACAGCCAGTTCCGTTTTTTATGGATATTCCTTAGTGAGCTGAATTTTATGAGGCTGAATGCTGTCATCGCAAGAAAGATAACGACGAATACTAAAATGGGATACCAGTAGAGTACAGCTATAGCCATTGTCACGTTACCTCTTTTCTTGAGAATATGGAGAGCCTGGATACTTAATGCGATGCTTTAGCACGGGGCGTTCGGTTTTTAGCACACAAAGTAGAGCCTAATCTCGAAGGCGTTTCTCGCGGAAAAACAGAAACCAAACTGCAATGCCGACGAGCACCATAGAGATGAAAAACATGGCCGTCATCGGAAGAAAATATAGATCCGCGACTGAGGCAGCGGCTTGTGGAGATGGGGTGCCGAGAGTATTCGGCGTGGACAGGTCGTATTTGTTTTCGCTCTGCGGAGTTAACGCGACTATGGCTCCAGCTATCAGCAAAGCCAAAATAACCGCGAGAAGCGGAGCAAGCCACATTTTAGCGTCCAAGTGCAAGCCAAACTCTTTTTTGTATTCAATATTGGAGTAGATAGAGTATTATTTAACGCTACTTTTACCTGGGCATGTACTAATTTTCGAACAGCCAAACAAGAGATAGCTCTAAATCCGTGCGGACATATGTTGATTTGTGAAATCTGGCAGCCGACGAATCCAAAGAAGTGCTGAGGGGAACCACGCTTGAGGTGTACCGTTTCCTGCTCAAGAGCAACAAGCCAGTGGGCACGCGAGAACTCCAGCGGGCGCTCAACCTGAGCAGTTCATCCGTCGCCACCTATCACCTCTCCAAGCTTGAGGATGCAGGACTGCTCAAGAGGGAAATGGGCGGCTTCACCGTCAGCAAGTACCTGCTGGAGAACAGCGTTAAGATCAGCCGCTTCTTGGTTCCAAGGTACTTTTTCTATTCAGTTTTTGCAGCCGCCGTGTTGGTTATCGAGTTAACTTTGTTTAGACCCGAGGTTTTGTACCGAGAATACGTCTTTTCGGTCGTGGCAACGTGCCTTTTTGTGTTTTTCTTCTGTTATGAGACCGTTAAGACTTGGCGAAACGGCAACCTATAAGCTGCCCTCAGTCAACAAGCTTATTCTGCAAATCCGCGTATGCCACTCGTGGGCTGTTGTTGGCATCCACTAAGCCGAAGTCGCCAGCGCTGGCTTCATCATGCAGGGCATACCAGAAAACATGCGAAACCCGCCCACTAAAAAAGCCAAGCGAATCAGCCAAGTACTGCGCCTGTAACTGCTGGTTTCCTCCGCAGTCAGCCAAGTTTTGTCCTGTTTCGGTTACCCAAATATCAAGTGAAGAATTGCTGAAGATTTGGCGGTAATCATCGATAGATGCGGCATAGTTTTCCCAGAGTGAGGGGGTTACTTGACCGCTCCAAGGATACGCGTGGACTGAGATTGCATCCCCATACGAGGTGAGGTTACAAGCGGAGAGGTTTCTGGCAAAGTTCTTGTCAATGTTGACGGGTACTGTGTTGCCGCCTGTGTAGAGTTGCAGCCCGCCCAAGAGGACAATTTTAGCTGTTGGGTCATACTGACGGATGATTGGGGAAGCTACCTGCACCATCAGGTAATAGTCGGTTTGCAATTTCCAGCCGGGGTTTTGGCTCGTGGGTTCATTCCAGATTTCCCATGCGTCCACGTAGGCGGCATACTTTGAGACGTTGGAGGACACTGCGCTACGCCATTCTTCGAGTGTGAAACTGCAGGATTGGTTAAACATCCAACTTCCCAGTATGCCGAGAATCGAGAGGTTGTAGCTTTTTGCGTTTGCTAATGAGTTTGTGAGGTCGGTTTCGTTGTTTGAGATGTCAATGCGTATCCAGCGTGCGCCGCTCTGGTTGACCAACAGGGCGTCTTGGGCGGAGAGGGAGTGGACGCATATACCGACTGAATCGGGGGCAACTTTGGCAGAGGTGACATGTGGGGTTTCGATGGGAGGGCAAAAGAAAACAATAAGGACAACAATGATTGCTGAGAACAGGACCAGAAGAGCGAAAAATAAGCCGATTAGCCACCGTGTTTTACTATCCATAAAAGTTAACAC
>JBNIDR010000039.1:30252-34755 GCA_050108155.1 Bathyarchaeia archaeon
TGACCGTGTTATATAGGTGGACAGGGTAACGCCATAGAGCAACAAAGTCAAGTTACTGGATTACGTCCATGACGTTCAGTATCGAGTTTATCCATCTCAAGTAAGCGTTTAAGGTGGCACGAAGCGCAACCGTGTCTTCCGCTTCCGCCATCAAAATCAGGTATGCGCCTTCCTTTTGCAGCTTCACAGATGAGCGATGCGTCGGCGGGGCATCTGCTTCAGGTTTAAGCGCAGAAAAAAGCGTCTCGGCTTGTTTTTCGGATTGGAGTTTGAGGCGTATGGAGGCTTTGGCGCATGAGGACAAGAGTACTCACTAAAGCAGTAAAGTGCTTGAGGGTTATAAAAGAAACTAAAAATTAAAGAAGGAAAGAGGTGGGTTTACTCGGTTTCTTCTTCAGTTGCCGGTTCGGTTGCTTCAGCTTCAGCTGCGGACGCCGCTTTTTCGGCTTCCTCAACTTCCATGCCTTTAGCAGCGCGACGTGCGACTGCGCCGAGTTTCGTGTATGGCGTGTAGGCTCCGCCTGCGAAGGTGTAACCGCATTTGCCGCAGCTCCAGACACCCACACTTACGCGTTTAACGCGGACAAAGCCGCATTGTGGACAACGGTGGGGCTTTTTGAGTTCAGTAACTACTTTAACGTAGCGTTTTCTTACTGTGGAGCCGTAGCGAGTGCCTAAACCTCGAGTTGGTCCTACTTTCTTTGTCTTCGGCAACTATGTTCACCAGTTGAGTTTCTTACGCAGTTCTGCTGCTTTGTCCAGAGCAATCTTTGACGCTTCTAAAATCTGTTGCGGTGTGAAATACCCCGACAGACCCTTCTGGATAGCGCAGATGTTGCCATCTTCATTTGAGGCAATGGTTATGCGTGAATCCATAACGGATTCCTCTTCAAGCCAAGGATCAACCAGCAGTTTGCCGCTGATTTTGCCGATGGTCACAGTGATTGGGTGACTCTTCATAGGCAACGGAGTATAACCTTGCTTTAGCTTCAACTCACCATCTTTGATCTCGTAGTTAGGCATCTTTGTGTTAAGCAGCGCTGCAACAGCCGCAATTGCTGATGCATCAATTAGGTTTCCGTCGTGGTTAAGCACATAGACGTCAACGAATACGACAAAGACTTTTTTGCCGCTTTCAATGCAGAGTTTCTCTGTGTCAATACAGTGTGACTCTCTGATACCCCTGTCAACAACGCGGGCGAGTTCGATGCTGTTTTCGTCTGGTGGACCAGGCTCAAAGGTCGGTGACGCCAACGGAACAAGCTCTGCGTTAACAGTCATGACACCTTCATTTGGCGTATCAGGGAATGGCTCGCCTGTTTCAACTTTAACTCCGACAACCACTTCGGTTTTGCCGAGCAAGACACGGGCGGAACCCTCTGCCTTCTCAATTATCCCCTGCTCAATTTTGATTTCTCTGTAATCGTTTAAGCCGCGGTCATCTAAGCGTTTGCCTTTCTCAAGGAGAGCTTCGATTTGGCGTAGTCTAACTTTAGTTACAAGTGATGACATTTACTCTTCAGCCTCCTTAACAACCATGTACTTGGTTTTTAATGCTTCCTTCTGCAGGGCATAGATTTTCTTGCATCCTTCCATAGCCAAGTTCATTCCTTTCTCCAATTCCTCAGGGGTAAGGTTGCCATCCATCTGAAGCAGAGTAATTGCATTCAGATTCGGCATGTAGGCAACTGGAAGATCTGCTACGCCCAACTTGTCTTCTGCATCGTAGAGGTCAAGCACTACAGTATCATCAACCTTGCCTGCGGCGCATGCAACAACTAAGTCACGCATTGGAACACCTGCATCTGCAATTGCAAGCGCTGCAGCAGTGATGCTTGCGCATCTTGTTCCGCCATCTGCCTGCAAAACTTCAACGAAAACATCTACGCCTGTGCGGGGGTAAAGCTCCAAGAAGAGTGCTGGTTCAAGGGATTCTTTTATGACTTTGCTTAGTTCAACTTCTCGACGTGATGGTGCAGGGGATTTACGTTCTTGCACACTAAACGGTGCCATATGGTAGCGGCAACGCAGAACCATGCGGTCTGCCTGTGCAAGATGCTTCGGATGCATTTCTCTGGGGCCGTATGCTGCGGCTAAAATCTTGTTTTTGCCGTGTTCAATGTATGCTGAGCCGTCTGCGTTTGGAAGCACGCCGACTTGAAGTTTAACTGGGCGGAGCTCATCAACTTTTCTTCCGTCTCCGCGTATGCCTTTTTTGTCGATTAACTTATCTGGTTTTTCATTCATTTTGGTGTTTCCTCCAATTTAGCTGGTGTTTGTTTCTTGTCTTTCAATAACTGAGTGATGCGGTCAGTTAAGCCGCTGGTGTGGGATTCTTCCTCGATTTTTCGGATCGCTTCAATGGCAACATCTTCCTCTTGCGGAGTTTTGCCAGTGACTAAGATGACACCGTTTAAGCCGAGGATGATTTGACAGTTGGTTTCCTGTTTAATCATGGAGATCATGGAGCCTTTGCGTCCGATGATTCTTGGAATCTTAGTTGGTGTCACTCTGAGGATTTGGCCGCGTGTAATCTTGCCCAATCCGGGTTCGCCCACTGTTAATTGTGGGTCATGCGCGCGGTCATATGATGCTATTTTGGCTACAATTAAGTCGCCTGCGTTTAGGACTGCACTTAACTCGTCGTTTTGGGGTTTGAAGGGTCTGCTTAGGACGTCTGAAGCACGTAGGAGTGCAGTGTAGGGTGCTTTGATGTCTACTGTCCAGCCGTTGAAGCCTACCTCAACGACTGTGCCGATTACGATGTCACCCGTTTTTGGCACGTAAAAAGCTCTAAGTGCAACAACGTTGACCTTCTTATTATCGCTGTCAACGAGTCCAATCCTTTGGGCAAAAATCTTGCCGTTTTCAACGTATGTGTTTTCTCCGGGTAAGTAGTCGCCTTCTGCGAGTAATTCTCCGGGCGTTACGAGCTGTTTCTTTTCAAAGAATGTTGGCATAAAATCACCATTTTTTTGTTTTTCATGTTACTTTAGATTATTTTTGCTTCTCCACTTCCCTTAGTTAAGTCGCCCAGCTTGTTCAGTAATGAAGCGTATGAACCTGCAGGCAATTCAAGTTCGCCGTACCATGAGCCGTCGCCGCGCCATTCTTCACGTCGAATGGTGCCTAACGTTTTTACTGTCCCGTATGCTCTGGCGGCGTATTGTGTGGGGATTTTCACTGCGACTTTAACCTGCTCGACTTTAAGGGGCAGAATAGGCCGCAGAAGCTTTACTATGTCTTTTGCTTGTTCCTCAACTGACTTGTAGGGGTCTATAGGATAACGGATTTGCTCCATAGCGTTTTCGATGCGCATGGGCGGATGAGGCAGATTGGTTTTTGGGTCAACTGCCTGTCGGGAAATGAAGTCGATTACTTGTCTTTTTTTGTCTTCGACCATTTTTCTTCTTTGGTCGGTTGTTAGTTGCAGGGTTCCTTTTTTGAGGATTTCGTCTGCTATTTTGAGTGGATCCGTCGTTTTGAAAGCTTTTTTCATTGCGTCTTCGGAGACTTTTGTGCCTTTGTTTGCGTCGGCAAAAATTATTTCGGCTGCTAAAACCTCGGTTATGCCTGAGATTTTGCCGTTTCGGTAGTCGAGTGCTTTGTTGGGTTTAACTAGAATTTCAAAGTGGTCGTTTTCTCTGGTTAAGCGTGCGACGGTAAACTTTTCGCTCATTACATTGTCACTTGCTTAAACCCAGCTCTTTGATGTAGCCTTCCACTGTGTTGTCGTTTAGCATTTCAAGTTTTTTGGTTGCAGCCGGGATGATTGATATTTTGATTCTTGGCGGTAGCTGGCGTGCTTCGAGTGCTTTTATTAGGCATTTCGCTGCGAGTTTTGCTGTGTCTTCAAGTTTCATGTCTTCTTTGTATTCTTCTTTGAGGATGTTGATGACTGTGTCTCTGCCTGCGCCTAACGCTGTTGCTTTGTAGCCGCGGTAGGTTCCGCTTGGATGTGTTCCGAAGAGGCGTGGGCCTGTTTTGTCGACTCCGCCGAAGATTAAGGAGACTCCGAAGGGTCGGACACCTGCATGCTGGGTGTACATTTGTTGTATGTCGCAGATGCGTTTGGTAACGACTTCTATGTCGATGGGTTCGTCATAGGTTAGTTTGTTGCTTTGGGCGTAGATGCGTGCTTGGTCGATTAGGACTCTTGCGTCGGAGCTTAAGCCGACGATGGCTGCTCCGATGTGGTCGTCTACTCGGAAGATTTTCCATGAGTAGCCTGCTTCCTCGAGGACTTCGATGTTTTCCTCGGATGCTAAAACAACGCCCTCGACTGTTTGGATGCCCACTATGGTGGCTCCGCGGTTGACTAGTTCCATAGCGTAATCGACTTGGAAGAGTCTACCATCAGGTGAGAAAACGGTTATTGCACGGTCATAAGCTCCTGGGGCTGCAAATACAGACATAATATGTTAACCTCATTTATCCTGTTGACTTTTTCACTGACTCATACAATAACTATACTAAAAACCTTCCTATAAAAGGAAAACCTAA
>JBNIDR010000040.1:0-1098 GCA_050108155.1 Bathyarchaeia archaeon
GAAGGTTTGGGGCTGGTGGATTTCAGTGTAAAAGTCCACTACAAAGCCGTCAAGGACGCTTTGCTTCGGCGGCTTTCTATGACCCAGAAAGTTTACGCGATTCCCCAGCGGGCAGCGGTCGTTTATGATGAAGGCGAGATGCGGTTTATCGGGGCGGTTTTTCTTTTTGAGCATGGCGAAAAGACCCTCATAGCAGACACTACTTTCTATCGCGCTTGGTGAAAAGGTGATTGGGAAGTGGCGCCGCCGAAAGGAACCATAAACATATGCCAGAAAAGGTACTAGATTCTTGAGTCATTTCGTAACCTCTCTACGGATAACTTGCCTAAGCTCTTCGGCGAGAAGCGACATTTGGCGGTTCTGCGTCTGCTCTTGGGTCTCAGTAATGTTTCCCCGCATCAATGCTTCTTTGGATAAGATTTCTTCGGGGTTTTCTCCCCAAGCACGTAGTATCTCTTTGAATTGCTCGATGCGGTTCATCTGTGTCTTGGGCCGTATTGCCAAGCCAGCCGATGAATACAGGTTTCTTAAGGTTTCTATGCCTAAGCTTTGGACGTCTTCGTAAGTATCGATTGTATGGCCCATCATATACTGAGTGATTTCGCTATCAATCTTTGCTGCGCTCATCTGGGTTCTGAAGAATTTTCTTAAGCTGTGGGTCCTGACGCTGTACATCCAGCTACCGGGCAGTTTCTTTGCGGTATTTGTGTTAACGGCTAGCTTATGAACGATTTGACGTATGGTTTTCTCGCTTACGCCCAATACCTTGTCGGTGATGTGGCTGTTTCTGATAAGCGGTGATTCATCGGTGAGTTCTTCTGGAGGCATTGATCTGCCGCCTCGCCGTCTGTCTCCAATGTAGAGTTTAAGCAGTTGACATGCTTCAGCATTTAGAAAGGTGTCATAGTCGTGGTATTTTCCTTTAGTGATTTCAGCTTCTACATGAATATGAATGGGTACTCTGTTGGCTTCAAGGTCTTCTTTGACGTGTCGGTATTTGAGTTTGGCGAACGTTCCTTCACGGAATCCACCTGTTGCTATCCCTGCAACAATGAAGGCTTCTCGGACCGCAGCTTTATCTAGCATAGCTGCAATTTC
>JBNIDR010000040.1:1148-7482 GCA_050108155.1 Bathyarchaeia archaeon
CGCTCGGTCTTTGTAGGCTACTTTTCGGCTAAGCGGTTCGTCAAGCTCGACTTTTTTTACGCCGTTTACTCGGTAGAATGTTTTGACGGCTTTAATGCAGTTGCTCACGGCTGTGGGTTTGAGTCCGCTGTCTTGGAGTTCAGCTAGATAGTCGCTTAGGAATCCGCAGTGGTTCTCTACCTTCATGGGGTCGGGGACTGCGCCGACGGGTTTCACGTCTGCTATGATTACGTCTGGGCTGTAGCCAAGCCAGTCAGCGTATTTTTTGAGACATGCGGAGTATTTCTGGCAGCTATGGTATGATGCTGAGCAGTGGCGTAGGAAGTGGCGTGCCATCTTGGTTAGGCTTTGGTACTCAAAGATGTAGGGAATTAGAGCGGGGCGTTCGTTGAGGCACGAGCGGATGATGTAGTCGATTAATCCTTTTTCGTTTACTGCCAAGACCTTGTTGAGTTCTATACTGATGGGTTGCTTGAGTTTCCAGTCGTTGAGGCTTCTTTCGATGATAATCAGGTTTCCTTGAATTTGCAGTGGCAAGTTGAGGCTTTTTAGGTCGTCAACGGTGAGGTTACGGTTTCGCTCTATTGCGGTTGCTATAGTTCGGGTCTTTCTCTCTATCATTTGGGCCCCTTCCGCTTGTTTTTGGGGCTGAGTTTTTCGCTTCTCTGGCTAGAAGCGCATACTCGATTCTCTAATGAAGTGCCCTGGCAATTTAAGTGGTATTCTAAACTTTTTTGTAGTGGTCGATTTCCCAGCTTTTGTAGTTCGAGGATGGCTGATTTTAGCAGAACAAGCCCAGAAGCTTTAGGGTCCCCGCCTTTCAAGGTGGGCGGACCAGCGTCACGGTCAAACGTCAGAGTCACGTACTCACTGCTTTCATATACTAACCAGCCGACGGCTTCCCGTGTCTGCGGCGCCATAATCAAAGCAGAAGACCGATTGAAAGCAACATGATCCAGATAGCGAACATAAACCAAACCTTCAAACACCGCAGGATAAAGTTGAGGTTCATTTAGGAGCCCAGCGCCAACGCCAGCAGGGAGTTGAGAAGACCTAAGAAGAACTGTACTGCCAACGTTAGAGATGCTACCGCCAAGTATGTCAGAAGAGGCGGACTCTAAAGCTTTTCCCTGAACCTCAGCCTGCGCCATGGTGCAACGCCTACCTATCTTTAAATTGGTCGCATGCCTCATCACGCGCTATCTTGTTGGGTACGCCTTTACGGCAGCGGCCAGTCCAAAAAGAACAATCCCAGCAACGCTTGATGCTCTCTTCATCAACGGCAAAACTTTTAACTACAGACAGAGAACTAGACGTCTAAGCAAACCTCCTTAACGGGTTGGTTAGCTAGGTTGGTGTGTTCTGCTTGGCGGCTGGGCACACCATCCTTACTATTTTCAAAAATTGGGCTGAGGACAAGAGAACCGTCTACTTCCATCGCGACGGCTATAACATGTTTACCTTCCTTTTGTTCGGCGTACTCTATCCAACTCTTGGGAAGTACGACGCCTCTGCTTGTTTTTCCGCAGGGTACCAGTTTTTTAACAATCGGTATCTAAACCATCTCCAAGTAAGTATTAAACACCTATTTCGCATGTATTTGATATAAAAGCCTTAACTTATAACAAAAGGCACTAAAATTCCGCCCGTTTTGCCATAGCTGAGGAAAGACGCCCTATAAGTTAGCATATAATTAGTGGTTCCCTGCTTACCGCATACGTGGTGTGATAAATCAATGCCAACCAATCAAATAAGTTGCAAAAAATGCGGCTACGCTTGGTTCCCCAGAACAGCAGAACCCTACAAATGCCCACGATGCCAAGCACCACTGAACCCCAAAAAAACCGTTGAAACCGCTCAGGAGGCGAAGCCATGACCCAATTTTCAGAATCCGCCCTCAAACAGTACACTGACACCTATATGGACCCACAAAAAAGATACAGCATACGCCGCAACGCCATTCATCAAAGCCTGCCAGACCTCAGCGGCTATGAACTACAGCAGAACATTGAAGCCCTCAACAACGATTTATCAACTCTCAAAACCGACATTGAAGAATGCGAGAAAGCCATAAAGGAACTCAAACAAGGAAAGCCCACCAATGGAACGGTACAACTTGGCAAAACAGAGCAGTTAAACCTAGCAGAAATCCTACATAAATTCAGCATCAGCAGGTCCTTGAATGTCAGACCCGAAGAAAACATAGACCAACTCCGAGATGTCATCGTAGACCGCAAAAAAACAGCCTCATGGATAAAGCGAGAGCGTGCCATCCTACTTTGGGAGCGGCGGCTACGGAAAGTCAAAGCCCTAAAACTCCCGCTTATCCGCCAAAAGGTCGAAAGCTTAGCCAAAGAAGACGCCGAATTGGTAACAGTAGTAAAAGACCACCTGGAGCAAGTCAACCAACACCTAGACAGGCATCAACAAATCGCTGCCGAAGTCTACGAGCAAGAAAAGCAAATCCGCAAACTAAGCACCGAACAGTTCCCAGACGCCTACTCAATATATCCGCTACCGGCCGTCCTTTCAAGAATCGACATACACCGAACCATCAAAGAATACCTAAAGGAGCTCAAACAAATATGCCCTGGAAAACCAAACCAACAATCATAAAAATCATCAGCCAACCAGAACCAAAGCCGAGTAAGACGACTGAGCAGATGAATGCCCAAATGGAGATAGACGTCCAAATACCGGGCGAATACTACCTGGGCTTCAATCAAGACCCAAGCCTGTTTCTGCCTGAGCATTTCAGGACCGTTTGGCTCGACCAAGCAAACGGAATCCTAGCCCTTGTTGGCAGGACGAAGGCGGACCCTGCAGCCGAGCGATGCCAAGAAATCCTTTTCCTAAAATCCAAGTGGCAGCCCAACACAATTGCCGACTGGCTCAAGCAACACCAACCCTTAACCTAATGGGAGCCTGACAAGTGCGCTGGACCAAGCAACACCAACAGCAGCTAGAACGCCTCGCCGCCGAAAACAGAAGCATCTATGAAATCGCAGCGATAATGAAGCGCAGCCCAGAAACCATCGCCGATAAACTCAGCGCCCTTTAAGCTCCCAAAAGATTTTTTTAGTCTCATCAGGCAGACGCCCATTCAATGGCGGAGCTGGCAGTCTAGTTAGAGAGAAACGTTATGGCGGATTTGGCTTTTCCAGCAGCTTCCTTCTCAGCCCGTTGTTCTTCAGCAAGTTTGTCGTAGGCGGCTTTGATTTCAGGTGACGCCATGAACGGCATAGATATGCTAACGGCGGATTGAAAGACCTCGGGTTTTCTCTCAATCAGGCCAAGTTCTTGCCCCAACTTGATTTGCTCAACCGTAATTTTGAGCACAGCATTAATGGCGCCAAGTTTGATGAATTTCTCCTTAACCGTTGAAGCCTTGCTATCGATGTTCTGCATTATATCCACAGCTTCGCGGTTCAGATAGTCCAGTCGGGCTTTAACCATGGCCGTTAGGGCTTCGTCTTGCTCAACCGCAGGAGCCCACGTAGAGATGCGTTCATAGTCGGCGTACAGGGTGACCTCCTTGCAGTTGAACTCTTTAGCGAGCAGCGAGACGACCGCCTGCAGACTGTTACCTAGACCTAGAAGCGTAAGCATGCGACGACGGCGGCGGATTAAGTCAACCCTCACAGGAGTATCCCCCTTATTTTCTACAATTCTGTCGAATACCCATTTATGCTTTGACTTTTCAGCCATGAAGCACTTGCCTACCCCCCTATAGAATTGGGACAAAATTGTCCCAGTTTTACTCCAAAAGAGGCTTCCTGCAAGCCCCACCCCCTATAGAATAGTTGCAAAATTGCAACCTTTTTCCCTTAGAAACGGCTAGCCGTCCTTTGATAATACAAGCAGGTAAGAAGCGGTGGCATAGTCTGGATCGCTCCCCCTGCCCTCAATTTTTCTACCAAAAAGTAGATTTACCGATTGCCCTAATATTTGAATCGATAGAAACTTGAAGATAATCTATAAAATCACTTACCCAAACGGCAAAATCTATGTTGGAAAAGACTTAACTAACACCATCACATATTTTGGCAGTCCAAATAGCAAACTCTTGGACACAGATTTCACCGAGGAACAGAGAAAAGATTTCACGATAAAAAGGCAGGTCATTTGGCAGTCTAATGACGCCACCGATAAGGAAGTTAACAAAAAGGAAGTTGAATTAATCCTCAAGTATCAATCGAATAATCCAAAAATCGGTTACAATAGGTCGCCAAAATTCAAAGAAAAATAAGAGAAATCATGCTTTTCATTGATACTTGTCTAGTGCCACATGGCGTCATAGCAGGCCTTGCAGCGGTACCTGGGCTTCTCACGGATGTCGGTATATGTGGGATTCCCAAACTGCATAATCCTAACCTTGCCCGGGACAACGCGCAAATACGCTTTCTCGCCCTCAGAGAAAACATGACTGCAGCACTCGCAGCAAGGAAGCTTAAGCGTAATTTCTTTCCACAAGACCAGGGGGCCCACCAACCAAACGTTAACCCAATTGCTGATATAGACTTTTTCGCTCCAAAAAGCAGGTAGACTACGCGAGAGACCGCCATTTTTAGGGCTTCTGTGCGGGTTTTTCAATCTCTCCCATCACAGAACGCACACTTCCGTATTTCGTTAACATTCACCCATGGTGAAAATAGCAGTCCATAGCCTACATCCGCCACTGTTAAAATGGCGTATCGTAGATAATAACTCAAAACAGGCTTAATTAACCAAAGAAGCGAAAAACAAGCCTCTTTAGCCCTATGGAAAAACACGTCTGAGCGGGCTTTTACTGCCAAAAATGCGCCCTAATTATTCTTAGCAGTATCTAGAAAGGAAAAAATAGGTAAGTCTAAGTTCCTATTTTTCCTCGGCTAATCTATTAGCGGATGTTTTACTATGTAGTCTATGCACTCATCACAAACTTCTTGGACAGTCTTTCCCTCTATTTTAGCTAGTTCTTCTAGATTTCTATAGGCGTCTTCAGTTATTTTTATCGTTGGCGTACTCCTCACCTCCCCAACTCCGAAGAGTTAGCGCTAATATCGTCCGTATCCACTTATAAGCTCATGGATAACCCCAAACCGTGAGTTTGAGAAGCAACCTCCAAAGGATTTTCCTACAATTTTAGGAAAAGCCAGCAGCTTCAATGCCTACCGACTATAATCAGCCTCACGGTTCAGTTCTCGCGCAACAGCAGAACCGTTTGAGTCTTGCAGGCTCCTTAGAAATTGCTTAACCATCTCCCTTGCTGATTGAACTTCAGTATTATAATCAAACATAAACTCAAAGCAAGTTGGGTGAGAGCGGTCACCACTAACCATAGTAAAGCCATGTGTTTCTTGGAAAGCCGTTATCTTAGCATACGGTACCCTTTGACCTGTATCGATGGTAGCGTGAAATCGGCGCATTAAGCCTTTCTGAAACTCTTCAACAATCTTAATACTATCAATCAGGTTGGTCTTAGTCAAGGCATCACAAAAAAGTTGCATGCACTTCCCATCACTGGCGGGTTTTCTGACAAAAAGCTCAACCGTTCCTGTAGAAAATAATCTAATGCGACCAAGTCGAGACCTGTATAAAAGAAAATGATTTTTGCTCTCTGTTGGAACCCAAGCACCAGTAATAAAATCGGCACCACTAGGCCCATAGGTTAGAGACCGTATTTTTGGGATAATACCGTTCACAATGACTAACGGCAGAGTTCCTTTGTAGAAAACATTATGGACTTCGTCAGGAATTGAACGATTTGAACCTCGCTGTTTTTCATGGTTACCTTTCCAATCATGCTTTAGTTTTTTGAGATAACCGAGCTCTTTTTTACGTTCTGTAGTGGGGATTCCAATGAGTTTAGCTAAATTGCTCGGTGTTAAGAGTGGGTTTTTCTCTAAAAAGCTGAAAACGGTTCTACGTTTGTTCTCTTGGTATGCAAGGTAACTATGGTGACTGTCACCTTTGCAATTTGAATCAGATGAGCGCTGGGAGCTAGACCTGCCGCTCAAGAAAAAAAGCCTCCTAAAAAATAAGCCATCAGATGGCTTTGAAAGATGAAAGAAAAGACTAGAGAAAAAACTCTAGTACCTTTTCTCGTAAATGTTGGCGCCGCCGAAAGGATTCGGACCTTTGACCGACTGGTTAACAGCCAGCCGCTCTACCGGGCTGAGCCACGGCGGCACAACATATGCTTCTCCACACTCAGTCCAAAAAAGACTATTTAAGTTTAGTTATTTCGTGAAAGCCCTTGACATGCTGTTTTGTTTTCCGCTTCGCCACCCAAGCAAACATCTTGTAGCCACCCTTCAAGAAGGGGCTGTACCATTTGCCGCCAAACGACATA
>JBNIDR010000041.1:0-12430 GCA_050108155.1 Bathyarchaeia archaeon
ATTACTTACGTCCCGTAAGTTACTTACACCCCGTAAGTAAAAATAGGTTTCGGAAGGGAAATAAAACCAAAAGACAAAAAACAAAAAATTAAAAATGAAAAGAAAAGGAATGGCTTATGGTTGCCATTTATCGATGATGTACTTGGCGATTTCGCTGCTGTCGCGTGGTCCGACGAGGACTTTCCAGCCGCTGAGTTCTTCGATTTCGCCGCTGATGCGTGAGGCTTTGCCTGGGCTGATGATTTTGCGGTGCTTAACTTTGCTCTCAATGCCGCTTTGTTTGATTGCGTCTGCGATTTTCTCTGCGGTTAGTTTGCGTCCTGCAACGCCGCTGTCGATAGCGCTGCCTTCTGCGTCGACTACGATGAGGTAAGCGTTGGTTTTGCTGGATTCGATGTCTGAGGCAACTGTGTAGTAGGTTAATGCGAAGTTGCTGGTGAACATAACTGGGCTGTTCTCGTCTGGGGTGCCGAAGACTTTGAGGCCTGGTGCAACTGCGACTGGTTTACGTGGGTCAGTGTAGATGTTTTGGCGGAGTATAACTTCTGGTAGTTGTACCCATCCACTTGTGCTGTGAAGTATGATTATGTCTGCGAATCTGACGATCAACATACCTGCGGTGTATGCTTCACGCCACTTTACTAAGTCGTCAGCTAAATCGCCTTTGTTTGCCCAAATGGTTAATGGTAAACCAAGCAGTGGGAAACCGGCTAATTCGTCGCCTGCTTTTATTGCGCCTCTTCGAAGCATTGTGAAATTGTTAAGTGTGTCTGCTAGGCCATCGTTGAAGAATGTTCCAGGGTCAAGAACTAAATCTTGAACACCATAGTTCTGCAGTGTCTTTACTAAGGTTACGAGTCCGTTTAGATCATTTGGTGATGAAGCGACTAATGGGCAATTGTACATCAGTGCTAATTCTGCCATGTCTTTCCAGTTGCTCATTGTTGCAGCGTAAATTAATGGACGTGCTTTTGGTATCGCCATGAGGCCTGCTTCAAGAACTGAAGGATTCAAAGCGCACAAGATGAGGGGCAGAGTTGTATTTTCTGAAACTTTCTTGACGCAGTTCTTGAATTTGTCAGCATCACCTGATGTTGAACGAATTGCGATCATATCAAGTTTTAAGTTGTTGCCGATGTACTCGTAGCTGAATCCTTCTGTGCTTTTTATCCGGCTAATTAATTCGCTTTCCTGCATTTCATCAGTTACATCAACAGCGATTGCAGTTGGGTTGAAGTATGTGAATTCATGGCGGTACATGACAAGTTTTCCGCCGACTTTGCGGGCTTTGTCGCCTGTGCCGATTATTACTTCTTTAACTGGAGGCTTCAGCATTTCGTGCAGGGTTTTAGAGTTCTTTGCATTTTCTGGTTTTTCTAGGGGTTTGCATTTGTCAATGTTTACTTCGCGTGCGACGATTTTTGTTGCGAATGCCATGCAGTTTTCGAAGCCGCATTCTTTGCAGTTGGTTTTTGGAAGTAGTTTGTAAACGTCTATTGGGCTTAATTCTTTCTTTGCAGCTTTTTGACTCATACTCTTTTTCCTCCAGTTTAGATTTTAGCTGTAACCCAGTCTAGGTATTTGCTGGGGTCAGCTTTTTTGCCGCTGGATAAGTTGTTGATGACGTCTTTGAGGGTTTTAACTGCCGCTGGGTGAATCATCATGAACATGTCTACGCCGGCAAGCAGTAAGGTTAAGGCAGTGTTTACTTCCCAGAGTGGACCTCTAAGTTCGCGTGGCTCCCATTTTTCATCCATCTTTAGCCATGCTTCGCGTGCAGCCCAAGCGTTGGTTGTTCCGGAGGACATTGGGTGTGCGAGTTCAACGTCTCCGAGTAAGCCGGATAGTCTTGCGCGTTCCATGTTGGTGAAGGCGTAATCTAAACCGTAACCTAATGCCGCTGTTGATAAGTCAATAACGATGTCTTCTTTGTCGAGGTAATCGTAGAGTTTGCGGTTGAGTTCTCTTGCCATGTTAAGGTCCATTGGGGTGAAGGATAAGACTGCGTGGTTGTTTTTCTTTGCGAGTTTGGCGATGTTTTCGATTTTCATGTCGCGGGTGAATGAGCTAAGTAGGAATCTTTCGCCTGGGAATGCTTGTGCTACTTCTTCGAATAAAGCTGTGTCTTTTTCTGGGTCGCCGCATCCGCCGATTACGAGTGGAACATCAACTGCTTGCAGTACTTTTTCGATTGTTTTAAGTGCTGATTTAGGTGTTGCGTCTTTGAGTAGTGGGTCGATGCTGATCAGGTGGATTGTTATCATGTCTGCGCCGAATTTTTCAACTGCCAGTTTTGCCCAAGCTGCTGGGTCGCCCATGACTTCTTTCACGTGCATTTTGACGGCTTTGGATAATGGTACTTCCATATCGAAAACGTCCATGGTGACAACTGGCTTGTTGATTACTGGACCTTCGAAGGTGTAGAAAGCGGGAGTTTTTTCGCCCCCGATGGTTAAGCTTCTGCCACGTGTACCGCCTTCGCTTTTTGTAGCGCCAAGTTTTACTGAGGCGATAGAGCCAGAGTATTTTTCAATTGGAATGTTGAAGGTTTGTTGCAGCAAAACAGCAGGTTTTGTTGGAACAGAAACCTGAGGAGCTTTGATTTGGGGCATGAATGCAGCTGGCATTCCCCCGTCAAATCGTAGCTCTAGGTTTTTTGCTTCAAGCTGGAAATCGTGGAATTCGAGCTGTTGGAACTTTGTTAAGAGTTTCAACAGTTCGTTTAGGTCTACTCCGTTGCTTTTGTGTTCGTCTTTTTCTGCCAAAGATGCTCACCGTTTCTCGATTTTTTCTTCTTTCTTGATTACTACTTTGGAGGCGTAGATTTTTGCGTCTGTTAGGATTATTCTGAATCCGCCTGCAGATATTGGTAAGGTTGCTGCGGTCATAACTTGCATTTGGCCTTCGCCTGGTTGTGCTTCAACGGTTGTTTCTTCTGCTGCTGTGGCTGGTGCTTCTTCAGGTGTCCATCTTGCTACGATTGGGTGGTTCTTTGCTTTGAGGAATGCTTTGAGTTCGTCAACGTTCTTTGCGTCTTCTTCAGTGGCGATTTTATCAACAACATCGGCTGGGATGAAGTCTTTGACTTTTTCTTTAACTTCTTTAGGTACCCAAACGATGCGGTTCCATCCGCCGTCTGCCGCGAAGAACTTTGCGCTTCTCATATATTCGATGGACATTCCGTGGAAACCGTCGATTTGTCGTCCGCCTGATGTTGAGTCTGCTAAGGTGCTGAATGGTAGTCCGTTTACTGCTGCGCCTTTGAAGCCTCTGTGGACAACTGCTAAGCCGTCGACTTCTGGAACGTAGAAGGTTACTGCTTCGAAGCATCCGCATGAGGTGTGTGGGTGGTCAAAGGCTGTGTATAGCCAGACTTTGGTTACTTCGCCCATGCTGCGTTTCTTTGCTGCTTCGTTTACGCCGCTGAATTCGCCTTTTTCTTCGTTTATGATTTCGCCTCTTGGAATTGCGAAGACTGGGCCCTTGGGGTCGATGCTTGCTGAGGCTTTGCCGTCGAACCAGCTGATGGCGCCGCAGTTGCTGTATCTTTGTGGTGTGATGACGCAGACGTGGCTTGGTGCGAAGGATTGGCAGAGGGCGCATCCGTAGAATGTGTCTACTTCAGAGTCTTTTAATCCTCTGGCTTTTGCGTCGCGTGATTCGTATGCTTGAAGTGCAATTGGATACAATTCTGCTAATTTTGCTGTGTCTGTAATGAAGGTAACCTGTAGTTTTTCTACGATTGGCAGTTCGGTTTTGAAGAGTCTGTAGAGGACTTTGCCGATTGGCTCAAAGCTGGTTAATCCTTTCTGGAAGGATTTCTTGCCGATGCGTATCCAGATGTCATAGCGCTGGTTTAGGTGCATGAAGCCTTCGATGTAGTTTAGGTAGCCGTGTAGGCGTCTTTCTAGGACACCTTCGAGTCCTGCGTCGAGTTTTTCGCCTGCTGCTTCGATCAGTATGCCGAATGGGTATGCGCCGCCTTCTTTGAGGTCTTTTAAGTCTGGACCGACGATAACTACTTTACCGTCTTCGATTTCGTTCATGGGTTTTACTTTTGCCAGTTCAAACTTTTGTTTGACTGTTGGTCCGCCAAGTTCGACTTGCATGTCGTTTTTGCGGATACGTTCGCCTTCAAAAATTACGCCGACTTCGACTGGGATATCTTTAAACATTGACATTTTCTTAGTTTCCTCCACTAAAATTTGAAATCATGATTTTAAGATTTGAAGCCCATACATCTGCACTCGCATTGGGGAAGGACCAACTTGCATGTGGGTGATACTTGTTGTCGAGTGTCATCGTTTTTTGGTCAGGTGCAAAGTGTTTGAGTCCGCTGAGGATCAGTGCTTCCATATAGTAGGGCAAGCCAACATACATGACAAGGTCTGGGTGGCCTTTGCCGTCAAGTCCCTGCCAAGTTGGGTCAACTACTCTGTTGCTTATGTCCATTGCATTCATGAAACCTGCTGGTTGATAACCTCTCTTTATGAATTCGCCGACTATGTGTGCGGTTGCTACGACAGAAACTTTAGATGCATTTGCGAGTTCAATGATGTAGTCAATCACTGGTTTGCCTTCAATATTTTCTGTAACTACTCTGCTTCCCACAATTAGAAGGGGGTGAGTAGCTTTTTTTATCATTGCTACTGCTATCTCGGGTTTTTGGATTGGGTTTGCTTTTTTGGTTGAAGCGATTTCTGCACATTGCCATGGTTCACAGGACATATTTTTTCTCCTCCAATTACTCCTTTGACTTTCGGACCAATCTTGGAACCATTGTTGGGTCCGGAATTACTGATTCTTTCCAGTTATGCTCTTTGAGGATTGCAACGATCTCGTCTTTCATGGTGATGGGTATGTCTGCGGGTGTTCTGATGAACTGATGGATGTCTGGTGGCATTACGCCGTAGTGTCGTTTGTGTAGGTCGATGTAGTGGGTTAGTTTGCCCATACGACCTTTCCATGTGTCGTTTGGTCTGAGACAAAGTTTAGCAATCGTTACCATTGCTTCTTGTGGAGTTTCGACTGTCTGGAATAGATGTTCTGGTGCTGGGCCGACATTGACTGTTTCGCCTGTGCGTGCATC
Source organism: Bathyarchaeia archaeon (assembly GCA_050108155.1). Taxonomy (GTDB): domain Archaea; phylum Thermoproteota; class Bathyarchaeia; order Bathyarchaeales; family Bathycorpusculaceae; genus Bathycorpusculum. The sequence continues at coordinate 5,090 of JBNIDR010000041.1, forward strand.
TAGGAGATTCCAGTTTTCTGGTTTATCTGATCTGCCCAAGAGCATGCGGCGGTATTTGCTGCCGTGTGGACCGACGAGGACTGGGACACCTAAGCTCCAGAAGCCAGCTGCAATTGAGGCTGCTTTCTGTGAGTATGCACCCCAAGCTAAACCGACTGCACCGACACGGTTGTGGATGTAGTCAGCGATTTCCTCGTAGTTTCCTCTTAGGTTGCGTTTTGCGAAGATGTTTGCTACTTTGATAGCAGCGCCTGCGATGTGTGGGTTGGAGACACATGAGCCGACGTTGAGAACTCCTCCGGCTTCGAATCCGCCTGGGAACTCTTCGTAGAGGGTCTTGCCTTCTTCGTTTCTGTATGAGCCAGCTGACATTGCTGAGCAGCCTGAAGTTACCACGATGTATCGTCTCAACGCGAATTCTCTGGCGATGTCATAAACGTCTTTGCCGCCGTTTGGATAGTTGGCACAACCAACTAAAGCGACGATTCCTGGAATTTCGCCAAGTACGATTGGACCACCGACACTTCTGATTTCGGTATCCTGAACGGCTCCTCTGCCTGAGCGACAGAAGTTCTTTTCTTCAAGCATCTTCTTCTCGCCGACTTTGAGGATGTAGCTGTGGATTTCAAGGTGAACTGGACAGGCTTCTTCACATCTTCCGCATCCAATGCATGCTTCATATAGGTCTGCCAGTTTTGAGTAATCTCCTTCAGATGCTGCTTTGATTGCTGGTTCAAGCTTGAGGTCTTGTGGGCAGCTTCTCTGGCACATGTTGCAGTGACGACATTTCTTTGCAAGTTCTTTAATTTGGTCTAGTTCAGGAAGTGATTTCATCTTCTTGCGGATTGGTGCGACTCTTTGTGCTACTCTTACTGCTACTTCGCCGACTTTTTCTGGGTCAAGAATTAGTACACCGGGCACTTTGAAGGTAGCTAAGTCCTCGACGATTTGGTCTACTGGGTCGTTTGTGCGGTCCTTATAGCCAATGCAGTTCTTTTCTGAGGCTGCGATTACTGGTGATTTAACACGTTCAGCTTCTATGTTACAGTCAGTTCGGACACATTGCTCGTCTAGAACGGTTACGTCTGCGAATCCACCGCGGATAAATCTAAGTTCCCAAGAGATTGGACCAACGATTTTTGCGCGGTCGAAGTATCTTGTGTTGTCGATGGCAGTGCAGCATAAGCCGACTACTTCCAGTTTATCGTCGAGTTTATGCTCTTTTAAGTAATCGATAATTCCAACGGAGGGCACTACGTTGTGGCCGATGCACATAATGACTGGCTTTGTTTGGTCTACTGTGCCAATACCCATTTGAATAAGTGGAGCTTCAGGGTCTGCTTTCGGGAAGCCGAGTGTAGAAATCTGTGCAATATCGGCTATTTCCATGCCGATTTGGTCCATTCTGCCAGCGTGGAATGCTTTAGATTCAAAATCTAAATTGTTGGATTCTTGACCAGTGTGTGCAGCAGAAAGACAGTGGGTAAGTTGTGATTCGGTGTAGCTCAAAATATCGTCCAAGTCACCGAGGGTTTCAGGTTTAACTCCTGTAATTAGCCTAGTTACTGGAGCTTCAATCTTAACGTTTAGACCGCCTTGGTCAAGCGGGAATTTCCTGCCATATACCTCAATTAGGTGGTCGACAACGTGGCGAGCATGTGCGTTGTGGGTTGTGGCTCCAATACAGCATGCGATCAATACAATACGTGAAGACTGGTCTGCTATGTTAAGTCCGCATGCTCCGCGTTTTCCAGCTGTCAAATCACATTTACCATATGTGCATAAGCAGCATAGGTCGCAGTCAGGCATGTAGAAGGGCTTGTATTTGTTAAGCAGCTTCAGATCCCAGTCGCGAAGGGTACTAATATGGGGCATTGGGGTTGGACCCATTGGTTCATCCCAATTATCTGTGATGACCTTACCAATGGACAACTCGAGGTTTTTGATGAGACCGGCGCTGGTCTTCATTTCGTCTATTTTCACACGCACGTTTTTACTAGTCAAATTGAAGAACCTCTGTAAAGGTTTACCTGTTATCCAGATTACAATCTTTTTAAACCTTTCCAGATTCTTTATGCAAAAGTCAGGTTGCACTTAATGAAATGATAGGTTTAGGATAAATTGTGTAAAAAAAGATGCGGCTACAGGTAACCTAAAGTAGCTAATATTTTTTTTACGGAAAGGTACGCTTTATTGTCGCTTGGAAGCTCTAAAAGCGATTTTCCATCGAGAACATATTGGTCTAATTGCTCGTCAGCCTCGATTTTACCTAAATACTTGAAGTGTAAATCAGCTTCAGCCTGTTTTCCTAGTTCAGAAGGGAAACGATAGCCGCCAATTAAGTAAAAGTTTTGGAATTTCATGTCAACTTCTTTCGCTATTTTGTAAGCACGTCTGACATGATCTTGAGACTTTTTGGAGTGATCTAAAATGTCAAAAATATCATCAACAGCAGAAGTTATACGACGATTAAGGTTCTCTAAACCCGCAGGGGAGTCAACGATTACGTATTTGTAGGTTTTCGTCAAGTTACTAAGCGCACCTTTTAGTGCGGTGTTTGGCATGCAGTAACAGCCTTCGACCCATTTGTTGCCGACAGCCATAAAATCAAAGTTGAGGCTTTCGTAGAGACCTTTTTCCCAGATGCGGGCTTCAATACGCTGCGCAGGGGGCACGCCGACAGTGGTACCTCCACTCTCGATAAAGGTGCTTACGATTAAATCTGCGATTGTGGATTTGCCTGCTTCTTTGAGGTCAATACCCAGCATTTCAGCTAGGTTTTGGTCTGGGTCAGCGTCAACAAGCAGTATGGGGGATTGCTTTGCTTCTATGAAGGCTTTAGCCATAAGCGCGGTAAAACTGGATTTGCCTGTTCCGCCACGACCAATAGTAACAAGAGTTTTCACACCAAACAAACCTCAATGATTCTTAATCAAAGTCTAGCGAAAGCTCGCATATATTGTCTATGGTGTAAAACCCATATTTTTTTCATGCCGACAATCATCAAACATTGACTCTTCTGAACTCGGCAAGCACCCAAGAAAGAATGTGCAGCAGATAACATAGGCAGAGCTTAAAAGCAGTTAGATAACAAGTAAATTAGGAGGCAAAGATTTGTCGTTTATTTTTAACACACCCCAAAAAATCTACAACATCGGCAAGGTAAAAGTTGGCGGGCAACCAGGTGAACTTGCAACTTTTCTGGTAGGCTCCATCTTTTGGCTGGGCCAAAAAATCGTGCAAGACCCAAACAGCGGCGTTTTCGATGAAAAAGAAGCGGAAAAAATCATCAACACGATGCAAACCCAAAGCGACATAACAGGTATCCCCTTTGGTTTTGACATTGTTGGCACAACCGAAGTTGCTTTTGAAAAATACATAGATTTTGTAGCTAAACATAGCGATGCACCATTGATTTTGAATGCTATGAGTCCTTATGCGCGTATGGGGGCGGCTAGGTTGGTTAAGAAGATGGGTCTTTCAAGCAGGTCCATCTACAACTCGGTCTACAAGGGCGTCACGGAATCTGAACTTGCTAACCTCAAAGAAAGCGGGATAGAATCCGCCATAGTGTTAGCCAACAACCCCAAAGATAACAGTGTAGAAGGAAAATTGTCTATTCTCCAAGAAGCCTTAGCTCTATCGGAAAAAGCAGGCATAACTAAACCATTAATCGATACAGCGATTCCAGCATTCCAGCCAGACATGGGTACTGCAGTTAGAGCATTGGCAGTTATGAGAGAAAGGTTTGGCAGTCCTGTGGGCTTGGGCAGCGGCAACGTTGTCACAACCATGGGTTGGGTCAAAGCAAACATCGCTAAAGAATTCCGCAAAGGAACCATAACCGCAACTAATACAATTATGCAGATGGCAGGAGCCAACTACGTTATGTTTGGCCCAGCGGAACAGGCAGAATGGGTCTTCCCAGCAGCCGCAGTAACCGACATATACATTGCTTCGGCAGCAGCCGACCTCGGAACACGGCCGCTAGATGAAAACCACCCGATCTACAAGGCCTTCCTATAAATCCAAACGCATAGCATTAGATGAGCTTACCGATACGCTTTGAATCGTCTTTGATGACTTGCAGTTGTTCAGCGGTGGGTTTCCCCCGTACATCACCCAAACGGCCTTGTGTGCTGTGCTCAAGAGACCCGTGAAATTCACTTAAAACATACCATTCATCAAGCACATTAAAACCCAAATGCTCGAAATATTGTCCGATGTCCTTGCCCACCGGGGTTGCTTCGGCGATTCCAGTGTGAGGTCCAGAATAAGTTACAAAGATCAGTGCGTTTTTACCGGGCACTTTTGGGGCGGAGGGTTTGATTTTGCCGTTTTGGCGGTATTCGGCGAATTTTTTCTTCAAAAAGTTAGTCATGGGTTCGGGTGGATGCCAAGAGTAGGAGGGGCAGCCAACACATACCAAGTCGTAGTCGAAGTAGTCGAGTGCTTCTGCTTCTTCGGGTCTGGTTAGGGTAACTTTAAAATCTGCTTCTTCAAGCCCTTGTTTTATTGCGTTGGCGACTTTCTCCGTGTTACCCGTTTTGGACCAGTATATTATTAATGCATTTTTCATTTTTGTCACCTATTCTGTTTTTCCTTCGAAGTCAACTTTTACCGGTGTTGATTCTTTGAAGATGAAGAATACTGGACAGTTTGCTTCGGTTCTGCGCCATGCTGCCTCTAAAAGCTCTTTCCGAGCGGGTGAGGAAACGTCAACTTTCATTGAAACCCCAGTTATTAGTGGGGAATCTGGGGATTTGTCGGCTTCAACGGTTACTTCTATCTTGTTTAGTTTGATGTTGCTTTTTTTGCATACATCAGCAAAGATGGTCATGCCACAATCCGCCAGCGACATTAAACAAAGCTCAAGAGCTGTTGGTCCACAGTCGCTGCCTCCTGCAGGGGCTGGAAGATCGCATTCTACGCTGTGGTTTCTTTGGTTATCAACTCTTGTGTGAACGTTTTCAATCCAAGTGGCTTTGGCTTTAAGTTTTGGCATAAAAGTCACTGTAGGGCTAACTGAAGCATTGTATATTAGGTTGATTCTTCTGTTTTGTGTGGATTGACATCTATTTGCAGGGGTCTTCCTTCGGTTAGGGCTTGTGAGGTCTTTTTTCTTGCGCTCTGGAGAAGCCGCCAGACTGTACCTCGGGATATACCCATTTTTTTGCCTGCGTCTTCTTGGGAGAGCCCTTCTAGGTCTACTAGGCGTTGGGCTTCTACTTCGGCTAATTCGAGAGTTATGGGGGTTTGGTTTGTTGTTTGGGCTGTTGGGGTGAATGTGTTTGTTTTTGGAGGGTTGGGTATGTTGATTGGTTTGGGGTTTCTGCCTCTTCTTCCGTGTCTGTGTCGCCAGCCCATTTTTGGTCGGTTTATGTTAGGGTTGCGGTACTTTTATATATTTTTGTGCACTATCACATAATTGTATTGTGTGCATAAGCACAAAATAGAGGTGAAAACAATGGGATACGGAAGAGGCAACTGGCCCGGAAACGGACCCTACAGCAACCTGCCACCATGGCAACGACCAGGTTGGCTCTACGGCAGAGGCGCATGCCGCTACATCTATGGAGCACCCTACATAACACCAATAGCAGCCCCCCAAGACGAAGCAGCCATCCTAAACGAGCAAAAAACGGTAGTAGAAGCACAAATAAAAGCCATGCAGGAAACACTTGCTAAAATTCAAGAGAGATTAGATGCAATCAAGAAATAAACGCTCTATACCCTCTTTTCCCTTTTTTGCAACTAACCAGCTTCAACCGAAGCAAGCAAGCTACCACAAACATTTTTATTTTATGAAATCACATTTTCATGTAGTTTTAAGCATTTTTGGAGATAAACCACATGTCAGAAGTACAAGAAAAAATTGATTTTCCCGTATTGGGACAAAAAGCTCCAGACTTTGAAGCGCTGACAACCCAAGGAACACTCCGCCTGTCAGACTACAAAGGCACATGGCTGATTCTTTTCTCGCATCCAGCAGACTTCACACCCGTCTGCACCACAGAATTCATCGCATTCAGCGAAATCTATGAAGAACTTAAAAAAAGAAACGTTGAATTGCTGGGATTAAGCGTCGACAGCGTCTCCTCCCACATTGCATGGGCACGGAATGTTGAAGAAAAAATGGGCGTAAAAATCCCCTTCCCCATAATCGCAGACCTTAACAAAGAAGTTTCCAAAAAATTCGGCATGATACAACCAGGCGAAAGCGAAACCGAAACCGTCCGCTGCGTATTCATTATTGACCCTGAAAGCAAAATCCGCACAATGCTCTACTACCCGCTAACCACAGGAAGAAACATGAGCGAAATCCTACGCATAATCGACGCCCTACAGACAAGCGACAAATACCACGTTGCAACACCCGCTAACTGGAAACCAGGCGATTCAGTAGTTGTGCCAGCGCCAACCACAATCGAAGGCGTTGAGGAACGACTAAAAGAAGGCTATGAATGCAAAGACTGGTACCTGTGCAAAAAGAAGCTTCCTGAGAGCTGAGCACAATGCCGTGTATTTCACCAGATGGAAAACCCACAGCTACCGGAATGAACACGCTTAAGGCACTAAAAGACGGCGCATTGACGCCCGAAGAGGTCCAAGCTAAAACGGGTCAGCCGCTGTTTAAAGTGAGAAGCGGTCTGCGTGAACTAAAAAACGCGGGCTTTGTGGAAGAAATAGGCGAAAAATATTCACTCTCAGAGAACGGGAAAAAAGCAATCCAGTAACTGGCAAACACCACTTTCTTTTTCTTTTACTTTCTAATTATATAACCACGTACAAATTGAACATAGTTTACGATTTCTTTTGTTTAGGGGGTGGAAAAGTGAAGGAAAAAGCGTTTCTTCCCACCGACGACAAAGTAGTAGTTGAAGAAGTAGTTCTTTTTCCTGAAGAAGTTGTAAAGCTTGAACTTATAAAGAGTCACTTAGGGGTAGAAAAGAATACGGAAGCTATTAAGGCGCTTATTGTCGAGAAATGTGATGCTATCAAACTTGCAGAAGAAAAACAAAGAAACAGAAGATTGAAGACGATAGAGCTATGGAGTGGTTAGAAAAAGGCGAGTATATCTGCCCCATGTAGCATAAAAGAGGTTACTCGTCTTTTTTTGACTCTGAAACAAAAACAGCTGCTGCCACTGTTGTCGTCCACAGACCACTTTTGTCGCCAGTAGCTGACTGCGTAATATTAGCTGTTTTGATGATTAGGCCTGTGGTTTTGAAGATTTTTTTGCGTTCATCCCACGCGGTTTCGGGGTCAAACTGGATGCCCATGGTGGTTGCAAGCATGGTTGCTGCGAGGTCTTCTGCGTAGTCACCAGCAGTTTCGTCG
>JBNIDR010000042.1:0-15746 GCA_050108155.1 Bathyarchaeia archaeon
CTGAGGAGTAAATACCGAAATATCCCGATGGGCGACTGCATTATCGCTGCAACAGCCATGGCTAATCAGGCGGCTATCTTATCAGACGACCCCCATTTTGATGCTATAGAGGAAACGAAAAGAAACTGGATATAGAAGAAGCTGCTTTTCAAGCGCCATTTAACTCCGTTTTGTACGCAGGTAAGCAAAAAGCGAACATTTCGCGATTAACCCTTAAATTCGTAGAGCCGCCTAAACTATGAAGAGGAACGCGTTTATGGCTCGGAACTTGACATCGTGGAAACTGCTCGAGGACATGATGCTTGAACTCAAAAAAGCAGGCGTAGTCATCCCAGCCAAAACCATCGAAGACCTGCGCTCTGCCAAATCCTTAATCAAGCTCTCATGCATGCCCAACAGCGGCGACGCAATCCAGAAGGCAGAAGAATACCTTGCCAATGTGGAGGCGTTTGTTATGACTGAGGGGCAGAAGGCTTTTGGCGAGGAACGGGTGGATGGATGGCTTAGGCAGCTAGAGGAAGCCAACATTGAAGTTTGCGCAGAAGCCGTCACTGTTGAAGAAAAGTATGTTGTGGGTATGCCTCGTGACCAAAAATGGGTACGCGTCGAACCCATTGGTGAGTTGACTGCAGAAAAGATTGGGCAGATTGCGAAAGAGCAGAACATGCAGGTAAAGAACCAGAAAGATGGCAAATTAGTAGTTTATGGACGACCAGAAAACCTTAAGGCGTTCCTCAAGAAGATGACGACTGAAAAATACAAACAATAACCTGGTTTTATTTTCGTCTGTTTTTCTGACGCTTAACTGTTATTAACACGGTAACTACTACCACTAAAATGAGTAAAACTACTGTAAGCAGTATCCACTGATAATCAAATTGGTTGTTTACGTGCTCAGGTATTGTTGAGCTACCGAAGGCGTATAGTCGTCCGGTTCTACTTCCAACGTAAACCATGCCGTTGGCAATTATTGGATTAGCGTCTTGGTATGTATCGAAACCGCCATTTCCAGCGGGAAAGGTGTACTGCCAAATTTTTTCGCCTGTATGAATATCAAAGGCAAAGAGAGCCTCGTTTAATCCGTAGAGCCCTCCTTTACCACTACTAATGGACCCATATGTGTAGAGTAATCCGTCGGCGGCAGCAGAAGAGAACGGATATTCTGAAATAAAAGTGGTGGAGGAGTTCCAGATTAATGCTCCCGTGGCTGCATCCAGAGCACAAGTTCCAGCAACGACGATGTTATCTGCAACTATTGGTGTATCTATGCCGTAAACTTGGCTACTGGTTGTTGCATTCCAGATTGATTTACCATTTAAAGCATCTAAGCAATAGGTTGCATTGTATGTCGCCGCAAAAATGTGTCCATTGGCGACGGTAACTTGCTGGTAAGGGTCCGGTGGTTCCTTGATACGCCAGATTTGGTCTCCGTTTGAAGCTTTTAATGCATAAAGATAGTAATCCCATGAATCACAATAGACAATATTATTTGCAATTGTAGGTGCATTTCTTACCGAAAAAGTTGTGTTCCAAACTAACTTTCCAGAATTAGCGCTTAGCGCAAATAGAACTCCGTTTTCTGTGTAAATTATTCCATTAGATACTACCGGTGAGCTATTGGTCGGCATTTCATAATTGAATGCTAATTCCCCGTTTGTTACGTTATAAGCAGCACTATTAGTATAAACTAGCCCGTTGTCTACCGCTACTGAGATGCCTGCGAGATTCTCTCTGTACAATGGAGGATTTACTGCGGTTTGATTCCAAATTATTTCTCCGTTGGTTGCGTTTAGGCAGCATAGGTAGAAATTGCTCTTATACATTGGGTTATTGTCATAAAGTATGTAGATGTAGCCATTTTGGGCGACTGGATTATTTGTGAATCCTTCGTAAGTGGTTAGCTTAAGCGTCCAATTTACGGCTCCACGGATGCCTGGTGCAGAACTGTTGGAGTAACATGCGTTTGTAGCGTCATATCCACGCATAGGCCAATTGGATGTTGCTGTTTGAGTAGAAGGTACAAGAGCTATGATGAATAGGAGCAGTAATAGTGTCGTTATCACTTCCAAATTAGCTTTTGCCAATTTCTGGTACCAACCACATTGGGTTTGGCATCTCTTATAGCGTTTTGCATTAGCCAGTTAGGGCAGTTTGAAGTTAAGTCGAGCGGCTCGGTGGTTTGCACAACCAACCTGTCTTTTGTTGAAGAAAGGGAGACTAGGCCAATAACAAAGTAAGAAAAACCGAACAGCAGATAGCGGTTTGGTGCTTCGATATGTTTTTACGTCTACGCCTTATCTGCTTCTGTGTGAGTTCGGATGATTCGTAAGCTGTTAACCTTTGAGGAAGCTAAACGCACAATAGAAGCCAACTTTAAGCCCCAATTTCTGGGCGAGGAAGAAGCGGTGCTACTGGAAGCCGCCAACCGCGTACTCGCCGCAGACGTAGCATCCCCCATAGACATTCCAAGCTTCAGCAGCTCAAAATTCAACGGTTACGCAATCAAAGCCCAAGATACAGTTGCAGCGGACGAGGACGCCCCTGTTGAGCTCAAAGTGGTCGGCTGCGTCGGAGTCGGCGAAGAATGCAAGGTCCAGCTGCAAAATGGTGAAGCTGTAGAAGTTTCGGCAGATGCTGTTCTGCCAGAGGGTGCAGATGCAGTAATTGCTTTAGAAGATGCAGCTCAGGAAGATGATGCACTTAAGGTTTTCAGCCCATTAGCAGTGGGCGAAGGCGTGTATCAGCGGGGATGCGACATCAAAGCAGGCAGCGTGGTCCTGGCGAAGGGGCAGGTTTTGGGCTCCTCAGAAATCGGCGTCTTAGCCGCTTTGGGACTAAAACAGGTGAAGGTCCAAAAAATCCCCATTATAGCCGTGTTCTCAGTTGGTAGCGAAGTCAACGAACTCAGCAAACCCCCTGCACACGGAAAAACATATGATTTGAATGGTTACAGCTTAAGCACGGCAGTGATGGAGTGCGGGGCAAAGCCTGTTTACTTTGGTGTGGTCGATAATGACAAGTCGGAGTTAACGCGGGTTTTGAAAGCCGCGCTGGCTTCTTCAGACTTGGTTATTGCCTCAGGCGGCGAATCTATCGTGGCGGAAGTTCTGGATGGCATGGATAAACAAGGTTTGGTCGTAAATGGCGTTGCTTTGAAACCTGGTAAAACTTTTGCGGCGGCGTTTATCGAGGGAAAACCTGTTTTCTGTTTACCCAGTAACCCTTCAGCGGCATTGTTGATGTATCAGTTGTTTGCTCGTACGTTGGTGCAGCGGCTCGGCGGCAGACCAGCTTCAGGCTTGAAAACTATCGCTGCCATTGCAGGAGCAAAAATGTTCAGCGCAAAGGGTAGCCGAACTTTCCAGTTAGTTAAGCTTGAGTTTGATGAGAAATGTCGCCTGATTGCGCAGCCAGTTACGGCGTCGGGTGTTTCAGCGTTGGTTGAAGCTGACGGCTTTGTGGAGATAGCGGAGAATGAGCAGTTTGTGGAAGTGGATTCGGAAGTTGCCGTTTTGCTTTTCAGGGGTTTAGCTGGAAAGGCTTAGTATTTTCTTTTTAGAATCAAGATTGCTGTGGATGCCCAAGTGAGCACTGCATAAGTAAGCATCGCAAGCATTACCAAGATGTTGCTTAAGCCCACTGCGAATAGTGTGTAGAGCCCAAAAACTGTGTTCACAATTAGCATGAAGTAGACCAGCCATATTCCCCATGCGCGCTTTGTGAAGAGGCTGTACTCGGTGATTAAGCTCATTATTCCTAAGAAGCCGAGGTGCGGAGCAAAACCAGTCAATGGTAGAAGCGCCAAAAGCAAGATCCCTGCGACCCCAAAGAACGCTGTTGCCGCAAGCTTAACTGGGCTCATCTTAAATTTGGACATCATATGCTACACCCGTTTTCTGCTTTAACCTTAAGCTGTATGGGCTAAATTAATAAGTTTATACCCTAATTATTTCCTAAAATTCAACTGTGCTTTTCCTCTAACTTGAAGACGTCTGATAGGTGGGGTTCTCTCAAATATTTTCGGTTGAGTTTTCATTTTTCTTGTTAAGATGGTATTTATAGCCAAACCCAACATATCCTCAGTATTCTCTTGGGAGCGGGGCGAAGAAAACGACACAACCACACGCAGCGGCAATTCTATCCAGCCTAAATGAATCGCTGAAGCTGCCCCGCCTCGTCAAAGCCAGCGCCGACCCATTCGAAACATTGGTCATCACGATTATTTCTCAAAACACCGCTGACACCAACACCGAACGCGCCTACCAAAAACTCCAACAAAAACTCCCAGTAACCCCCAAAGCCCTCGCTGAGGCGCCGCTGAGCCAGATTGAGGAGTGCATCAAAATCGGCGGGTTATGGCAGAGCAAGGCAGGGGCAATCCAGAACGCCTCCAAAATCATCCTCGAAAAATATGGGGGTACACTCGACGCGGTTTTGGCTTTGCCAGTTGAGGAGGCAAGGAAGGCGTTTATGGGGATGCAGGGTGTTGGTCCCAAAACGGCTGATGTCGTGCTGCTTTTCTCCGCTGGCAAAGCCACGATTCCGGTGGATACGCATGTTAATCGGGTTTCAAGGCGGCTTGGACTTGCACCAGTGGTTGGCGGTTATGATGCGGTGCGCTTTGGTCTTCAAAGCAATTTCAAGCCTAAAGATTACTTGGCGGTGCATCTGCTACTGATTGCGTTGGGCAGACAATTCTGCAAAGCCCACAAACCCCTATGCCCAACATGTCCAGTTAACACTTATTGTCCATCAAACGGGAGGATCGCCTGATGCAGCTGCCCGCAGAAGTCCAAGAGTACTTCCCATACAGCACCGTGCGCCCTCACCAAGACGACTTCATAGCTACCGTCAACAAAGCGGTTAACGAACGAAAAAGTGTCCTAATCGAGGGGAGCAACGGCTTAGGAAAAACCATCTCCTCCCTCTCTGCGGTGTTGCCAATTGCGATTAAGAAGAACCTAAAAATTCTCTATGTTGCACGCACTCACCGTCAACATGACCGCGTCATCGATGAACTTCGCGCAATCTACAAGATGCGACCTGTGACAGGCGTATCCATCAGGGGGCGTAACGAGATGTGCCTAAACGTATTCGCAGCCAGAGGCGCTTTCGACTCGAAATCGCTGATGGAAGTCTGCGAGCTGCTCAAAGCCAAAGGCAGATGCCCTTACTACACCAACGTGGACAACCGCACCTACGAGTACATCAGGCTTTCCCAGCAGGTCGCCAGCAAACCCTACATGGGCTCTGAAATCCTGCGGGTCTGCAAGAAAACCGAGATCTGCCCTTATGAACTCGTCAAAAGCGCGGTCCATGACGCAAGAGTCATAGCGTTGAGTTACCTCTACGTTTTTGACCCGCAGATACGTTCGGCGTTTCTTAAGAACTTGGAGACTGACCTCTCAAAAATCATCTTGGTGGTTGACGAAGCCCACAACCTCCCTGAAACCGCAGTTGACATCTCAAGCAGCCAGTTAACCCTGTTTATTCTGCGGCAGGCGGAGATGGAGGCGGAGCGATTCGGCTATAAAGACATCGAGGAATTTCTGCACTTCTTCCGCCAAGAAGTGGATAAGTTAACGGACAAAATCAGCAAGGAAGAAATCATCCAGCCCGAGCGCATACTAGAAATCGTTGAGAAGGGCGGCGTGGGTAAACCCAGAGACTTCTTTATTCATATGCATGAGGCAGGCGTGGGCATCAAGAAGGCGCTGCTTGCAGAGGGCAAAAACCCCCGAAGCTACGTCAACGCAACCGCCGATTTCCTCAACAAGTGGCTCGACACCCTAAACGACATGGCATACATCAACGTGGCAAGTAAATATTTCAGCAAAGACGGCAACAAAACCGCCAAACTCGAAATCGTAGCCTTAGACCCAGCAAAAATCACCGAGCAAGTCTTCAGCGCAACCTACGCTAACGTTATCATGTCGGGGACGCTTCAGCCGCTGGAAGCCTACGCACGCATAAACAAGCTGCCCGAATCAACCGTGCAGTTTCTGGCGCCCTCGCCGTTCCCCAAGGAGCACGTTTTCTCCGCAGTTTGCTGTGGCGTAACAACCTCCATGGAGAAGCGTACCCCGCAGATGTACCAGACCATGGTTAACCTCATCAACGAAGTCGTCAACAGCACCCCCACCAACACAGGCATCTTTGCAGCCAGCTTCCAAGTCCTAAACAGTCTGCTCAACGCAGGTCTAGAAAACCAGCTGCTAAAGCCGCTGTACTACGAGAAGAGCGGTATGACCTCTAAAGATAACGAGAAGTTGGTGCAGACTTTCAAGGCATGCGGTGAGAAGGGCGGGGCTGTATTTTTAGGTGTGCAGGGCGGTAGGACTTCGGAGGGTGTGGATTTTCCCGGTAACCAAATGAATTCGGTACTGGTTGTCGGTGTGCCTTATGCTGAGCCTACGCCGCGTGTCAAGGCGCAAATCGAGTACTATGAGAATCGCTTCCCCAACAGAGGACGCGAATACGGCTACGTTCTGCCCGCCATGAAGAAGGCTTGTCAAGCAGCAGGACGACCCATCCGCACGCTTGAAGATAAGGGCGCCATTATCTTTTTGGATTACCGCTTCGGAAGCGCCTACTGTAAAAGCTTCATGCCATCATGGGTTACAAACGGCATGAAAAGCATACCCGACAAACCCGGCGTTTTAGGTGATGCTGTTCGAGAGTTCTTTTCTAAGCAAGTTTAATCTTCGACTTCTTGCAGTTTCTGGTTCAAAACTACCTTGCCGAAGACTAATCTAAGTGGTTTGGTGGGAACTGAGGTTTGGATTTTGAGCGTGCGTCTTCCCACGTTGATTGCTCGAAGTACGCCTATGCCTAAGAATTTGGCGCCGTTGCCATATAAGCCTACTAGGATGCCTCTTTCTGGCTCCTGAGTTTTGGGGACGCCGTTGCGGGGCTCCACTGTTAGTTGGCTGATTGGGATACAGTGCAGTTTGGATTTTTTGAGGTATTTGGCATAGGTGGATTCGCGGAGGATTTTGCGTTTTTCTGGAGATCGAACATTAACAGCTGGTGAGGGTTCTACCATCATTAATCCGCCGCCGCCCAAATATGACATTAACTCGTCAAGTTCACCCTGCATCTGCACGCCAACTACGACATCAGGTTTGAGTTCCTTTATAACTTGAAGTTTATAGCTGATTGCTTCATCGCCGCTAACGTAGCCGTCAGTGTTTACTAGAACACAGTCTACTTCTCGACTGAGAGCTTCATTCATCATGGTTGATAAGCCCTTAACGGTGTTTTTAGCCGCCGCGGCTGGCGAGGTAACACCGATGAAGTAGCCATTCTGCATGCGTAGATTGTAAATTTCAGAAACTGGTTTTGTGGCTACTGCGTAGCCGATGCTGGCTGAGGGCCCAATATCTGATTGGCCGAGGTCGCCGTCTATAACTGCGACTTTACGTTGCTCTGATACGAGTTTGTTTAGCATGTAGGTGCAGAAGCTGCTTTTGCACGAGTCTGATGCACCTAAAACTATGATGACCACTGGTTTTTTCTGTAGCCCCAAAACGGTGTTGACTGGTTTGCTCCATGACTGGGGAACTGTGGAGCCTTCAACTTCGGAGGCGACTGCGTTTGCGCCGAGCATAATGTTTACTACTGCAGTTTCAGGGGCGTAAAATGGCATCCGTTTGCCTTCTCTGACTAAAACCCGTTTGGCTTCTTTTAGTGGGTTGCCGAAAACCTCAGCTTTGCCGGAAATCAATTCTACTGAAGCTGGACCGTCCACTAAGAGTGTCTTATTGGGTTGTAGTGTATGCTGCAATACTCATCCTCCGTGTGTATAGATGTCCAGTTCTTCCAGCTATACGTATAGCGGAAGATATATGCCTAATCTTTCGGCTATGCATCTTTAGTGGTCTGTTGGTTCCTGCTTCTCCAACCGCTTCCAACTCAACCTGAGCTGGCATAGCTTCATCTAGCTCCCCCAGTAGATCCCGATGCACCGGAACACCGTTCCCGACTTTGATGGATACGTTGGTTGTTGAAAAGTTTACTGTTTTTATTACTTTGAGAATGATGCTTATGACTTCTCTTATGCTTCTGCAGGTAGCTTCCTCAAGGACTTTTCCATCTGCCACCACTGCCACGCCGATGGATTCACCTGGGTCAATTCCAACGATGATGCCTCCGCAGTTTTCTTTACCTAAAAGCACCTTCTTAACCTGCACCATCAGAGAACCCACTTCTTCTTCGTCTTTTAAAACCAAGATTTTATGGTGAACTACTTGGGGCTTCTCTTTTTCGGTTGTTATAACCATTTTTGCTCGGGGCGGGATTGGCTCCCCGGGAATTACGCTTGCGAAGCTGATTTCCTGTTCTTTCAGGGCGTTAACTATGAGGAAGTAGGCTTTTCCCTGCACCGTTGCAACAGCAACTCTTTCTTTCATGAACCATCCTTAAAGTATACGTTTAAGTGCAAAACAAATTATTATCTTCCAGTTAATAATGCTGACGTGTAAAACATGGCGGAAATCTCCACAGGGGTAAAAGGCATAGACAATGCAGTTGGAGGCGGCATTAAACCTGAAACCATCATGCTAATCTATGGCGAACCAGAAACGGGAAAATCCGCGCTTGCCATGCAAATCGCCGTCCACTGTGCAAAGCAAAACGGGAAAATTCTCTACGTTGACTGCGATAACACTTTCTCTGCTAAGCGGCTTTCACAGATTGCAGGAGAGAACTTCGACGAAGTCGCTGACCGTATCGTGCTGGTTAAACCCAGGGATTTCAGAGAACAAACCGTGCTTATCGACCATATCGAAGACTACACAACTAACGTGAACTTAATCGTAATTGACACTTTCACCTCACTTTACAGTGCAAAAGCCGCGGAGAGCCCACGTGCCTTCAGTACAAACCGCGAGCTCAACAGGCTCCTAGCACTTCTGGCGCAGACAGTGAAAACCAAAAAAATCCCGCTTGTCATAATCAGCCAAGTACGCAGCGTATTCAACGATCAATCCGAAAGCGTGCGTCCAGTGGCGACTCGAGTTCTAAAATTCTGGGCAGACACAATTCTATTCCTCAAACCAACAGAACTTCCCCAAACAATCAAGGCGACAGTGGAGAAAGCCCCGAAGCTTCCAGCGCCATCCGTATGCTACATACAAATAGGGGAAGCTGGAATAAGAGATACACAACTCTACTAAATGCGGTTGAAACCCAAATGGATCTCGTCCTACTCCTAGTTGAAGCCTTAAAGTTCATTTTTCCCGCTTACTGCGCCAACGGCACACCTGTTCTTGCTGGAGGCGGAGCCAAAATGGACTTCGGCAGAAACTTTGTTGACGGCAAACGCATTTTCGGTAATAACAAGACTTGGCGGGGCTTCTTCTTTGGCTGGGGCATTGGCTTTTTCGTCGGATTAATGGAGGGCTTTGTCTTCGGCTTCGATAATTATCCGTTGTTATTTTGTGCGTTGATTCCGCTGGGGGCCTTGCTGGGTGATTTAACAGGTGCCTTCATTAAAAGGCGTCTCGACATTGCGCCGGGGGGGTTGTTGCCAGTTGTGGACCAGATTGACTTTGTTGTAGGGGCCGTTGTGTTTTCGTTGCCCTTGGCTTTGATAAACTGGGTGGGTTTAAGCTGGCAGGTAATCGTGACTGTGCTGCTGATTACACCGCCTATTCATTTGCTAACTAACTTTGGCGCTTACAAGTTGAAACTCAAAAAACACCCATGGTAAAACAACAAAAAAATAACAAAAGCAATTAAGCGGGAAATATGTCAGAAGGGAATGTTGTGGGGTTTTACGCTCCATTCTGTTTGAAGTTTATGGCGCCTTCGAGGAATAGGTACGAGATTAGCAGGAAGGTTACGCCGACTATCAGCAGCATGTATGCCTGTTTTGGTTTGTAGGCGCTTTTTGTGCTCTGATAAATTGCGAGCATTCCAAAGAAGCCTAAGGCGTATAGGGTTACTGCGATGAAGGTGTCTGCGATGAATTGGTCGCTGATGCTTGGGTAGAGGAAGTAAATTGTTCCGCTTGAGGTTGAGTATACTGAGGCTGGGTTGTTGATGAGTGTGTATAAGCCTCCTCCGAAGAGGAAAATTGCATATGCAATTCCGACAAACGTAACTATGAATGTTGTTGGAGCGTTTTGGTAGAGTTTTCGGAACCATCTGCTAAGCGAGAACGACATGTTTTCAGAGGTTTTCCTAAATTTTTCAGACATCTTGGTTCTCTTCCGTAATTAGCTGCTTTGCTACTTCTTTAGCCCATTCTCCAGTTAATGAATTTTTCTGAACATAACCTAAATACTCTCTCCAGCTGACATCAGACGCCTTCATCCAAACCAAATATTTCTCTCGAATGTTGTGATACGCCTGCAGATGGAGTGGACAGTAGCCTTTATCTTGGGCTTGTCTTTGGCAGATTTTGCACCTCAAGGTTTAGCCGCTCCTTTGCTGGGGCATTGAGGGTTGAGGCATAGTCGCCAAGGCTTCCTGCCCCGCATGTAAACTGAGACGATGGGTGCTCCGCAGCTTTTGCAGGGATTCGCAAGCGGCTTAACCACGCCTGTTTGTGGAAGGGGATAGGTGGTGCTGCATTTGCCTTGGAAATAGTTGTTACAGCCCACGAAGCGTTTGCCCGTCTTCTGCGAATTCATAATGAGCAGTTGCCCTGTTTTGCAGTTTGGACATGTACCCACTGAGCGCGCTTCCAGCTTTGCCCTTTCCAGCGCCTGCGTTAACTGCGCCCCAATCGCTGCCTCTTTAGCTTTAAGCTGAGTTGTGACTTCTCTTAGGGTTCCAACGGCGTTTTCCAGCACTTTTTGCTTGCTTTCTTTGCCCTGCTGAATCGCCTCCATTTTTTCCTCCAGCGCCCGCGTCATTTCAGAGGAAATCACGGTTGGGCAATATTTTTCAAGTGTTTCGGTTACTTCGAATCCTAAGTCGCTTACTGTAAAGTTGTCTCCGCCCTTGAGGTACTTGCGTTCCTGCAGGGTCTCTATGATGGCGGCTCGGGTGGCTTTGGTGCCGATTTCCTCCTTCTCCATCTTCAGCAGTAGGCTGCGGGGGTTGTATCGGGGCGGAGGCTGAGTGTAATGCTCTTTCACAGTGACCTTTTTGACATCAACAGGTTGCCCCTCAGTAAGCGGGGGTAACTTGTCGTCTTTAATCTGCACGTAGGGCTTGTAGTATTTCATCCAGCCCTCTGACAATGTCCGCGCTAAAGAGAACCCAAATGGAACGCCGTTCAGCGAAACAGTCACGTCAATGTTCTGTTTAAGCGCTGGCTCCCCGAAAACGGCCAAAAACCGCTTAACCACCAAGTCAAAGATGCTTCTTGATGCATCATCTAGGGGTTTTTGGGGTAGATTGCCTGTGGGGTAGATGGCTGGGTGAGCTGGGTCGATTTTTTTGCCCTCGTTGGGGCTCAAATTCGTTTTCGCCAAAAGCTCCCCTGTGTAGCGGCTGTAAGCTGCGTTTGCGCCGAGTTTTTTTAGGATGTTACGGTAGCCGATGCTGGGGGGCAGTTTTTGGCTGCTTGTTCTGGGGTAAGAAACCAGTGCGTCCACGTAGAGACGCTGCAGAATCGATAGAGTACGTGCGGGGGTGTAGTGGAAAAGCTTGTAGGCTTCGCTTTGCAGGGCGCCTAAGTCAAAGGGTACAGGCGGCGCAATCGGCGTTTGGGTTACGGAGACTGTTTTAATTGTGCCCTGTTTGGCTTTGCATTTCTCTCTGAGTTCAGTGGCTTCTTTTTTGGTTTCCAGCGTTTTGGGGTACTCCGCTTCAAGGGTTATGTCGCCTATTGCGAGTTTAACCGAGAGTTTCCAGTAGGGTGTAGGCACAAAAGTTTGGATTTCTTTTTCCCGTTCCTCCAAAAACTTTAACGTCGGCCCCTGCACCCTACCCGTGCTCAACGTGGCGTATTGACCACTAAATTCTTTAGCTGCAGTTGTAAGCGCCCTTGAGAGGTTAATGCCGTAGAGCCAATCGATTTCGTGGCGAGTTAACCCTGCCTCAACTAACGCAAAATCCAGCTTCGGCAGCAGATGCTTGTAGGATTCTTGGAGTTCCTCGGTGGTTAGGGTGGAGTACTTCATGCGTTTTGCTGCCTGCTGCTTTTCTCCACAGGCGTATTTTAGAATGGTGTAGCCGATGATGCTGCCTTCAATGTCGAAGTCGCAGCCATCCACAAAATTCTCTGCATCCTGCGCTAAATCAGAAATAACCTTCAGCCAAGTGCGGATCCTTGACGCACCTTTCTCCGCCAAATATCGAGGAACCCACTGGTAATCAAAAACTGGATACCCCCTCTGCTTCGTTTTGCTGGTGACAGTGTAGAGGTGTCCAATTGCTGGAACAACCACGATTTCTCCATCTCGGTAAGCCTGATAGTAGGGAACGCAGTTTTTGTTTTGCTTCTGCGGTTTACCCTCAGCGTCTAATGCTGTTGCTATGCGGTTTGCCGCATCAGGCTTCTCGGTGATGATTAAAGTGTACCTCTGCAAGTCTTCTACTCCGCGCTTCTCCATCTGAGATTTGCCTTGCCGATTAAAAGCTTTACAGTCCACGCTATGCGGTAAGTGCTTATGGTTTTTAGCAACCAATAAATATGGCACGTCCATGTATGATAAGGGGTAATTTGCATGCCGCAACGCGTAATTTGTCATGGCTGCAGCCACATTTTATATGAGGGTGCGGAGCTTCGTCCGCCTGACGAAATAATTCAGGAAAATGGTGGGAAATGCCCTAAATGCGGCAGGAAACTGTCTTTACTTCCGATGGATGTAGAAGTTAAACCAGTAAACAATTTCAAACGTACTCATTAATGCGGTTTTTTGTCGACTCAGAACTTTTCACGTATAGCCTGTTAACTCCTTTTTTTAGAGAATACTCCTTTTAGTTAAACAAACAAAAAAGGTGCCTTCTTGGAAGGGTTTGGAAAGCCATAAATAAATCTCCAATGTGTAAAATAGTACAATCGAAATATACATTGAGATGGCTTAAATGGGGGAAACAATGAAAGAACGCTTCCAAGGGTTATCTTCTGGCGGACTTGGTATACACGTAAGCCACGGTACCATCTTAGCGTTTTCAGCATTAATTCTGATTCTCTTCATCGCATTTACCGTTCGTATTATGCCACTTCGCTGGGAGAACCTTTCCGCTGGTACAGCATACCTCAACGAGTTCGACCCCTACTACCAGTTTAGCATTACTCAGCATATGGTAAACAACGGTTTACTCTCTCCATATTATCCAACCCACTGGATTGACACGATGAAATGGTTCCCTGATGGATTAGATATGTCTAATTCGCTGCCTGCCCTTCCAATGACAGCCGCAGTACTCTACAGCATCGCCTCAATCTTCGGTAAAATTGACTTGATGACTTTCTGCTCAATTCTGCCAGCATTCATGGCTGCGGTCTCATGCTTTATCCTCTATTTGGTCGGTAAAGACATGGGCGGCAGAACAGTTGGATTATTTGCAGCTTTATTCTTGGCTTTGGCGCCTTCTTTTGTGCAGAGAAGCTCTCTTGGTTTCTTCGACACAGAAGTTCCCGGTGTCCTCGGCTTAGTTCTCTTCATATTCTTCTTTATGCGGTCCCTTGATGGTAACCGTTCTCTTCGCGCCTCGCTGCTTTACTCGCTGGGCGCAGGTCTCTCCTTAGCCTACTTTATCTCGGGCTGGGGCGCTGCATACTTCGTAATCGGATTATCCGTCCTCTTCGTATTCGTTCTTGTGCTCCTTAAACGTTACAGCACAAGGATGCTCATCAACTACAGCATCACGTTTGGCTTAGCCCTAATGATCGGAACCAAAGTTCCCTACATTGGATTAGGCTACTTGACTTCCGGTGCAATCTTGCCTGTAGCTGCAGTATTCATAGTGCTTCTAGTAGCCGAACTTTTACGCAATAATATATCTGCAAAATCCAAACTCTACCTGCTAATCGCTGCATTGGTCGTGATAATCGGCGGCTTTGTTGCGCTGGGCCTAACTGGCGTATTAGGAAATCTTGCCGGCAAATTCATCACAGTAATTGACCCCTTCATCAGATCGTCCTCGCCGCTGGTTGATTCAGTAGCTGAACAAAGAATCTCCGCATGGGGCAACCTCTACATTGAAATGGGCATAAGCATACTGTTCTTCCTAATCGGCTTATACTTCACACTGAAAAACCCAACAAACAGAAACATCTTCCTCTTGCTCTTCGCAGTAACATCCCTGTACTTCGCAACTTCAATGGTTCGTCTGCTTGTGCTCTTCGCTCCAGCATTTGCTATATTAGCTGGAATCGGCATATTGGGCATGGTTAAACCGTTCTATGCTCTGCTTAAAGACTCTTCAAAGTCGTTTGCGAAAGCTAAGAAGCGAATGGCGCGGGTCAGCAAAGAATATAGTGGCCTTGCAGTGTTCGTTATCTTCATAATATTGATTTCGAGCTTGGCGTTCTCACCCCAAACCGGCGGTGTACCACGCCAGATATCTCAATCTTTCGCGCCAACTGCAATTAGCGGTTCCAGTCTGCCAGTTGGCGGATCGGGATTAACCACAAACGTCGGCGCATGGCTCGACGCTATCAAATGGTTCAACGATAACGCCAAGCCAACTGACGTTGCTGTTATGTGGTGGGACTATGGCAACTGGCTAAGCGACTTGGGAAACGTAACTAGCTTAGCGGATAACACCACCGTGAACTCTACACAGATTGAGAACGTGGGCTTCACATTCATGGCTAACGAGAACCAATCAATGGCTATGCTTTCAACCTACGGCCAGAAGAACATCAAATACATCGCAGTCTTCATAGTCTTAGGTCTGACTTCGTCAAGTGGCTCCACCTCGAGCAGTACAACAGACTTCATAGCTTTTCCGTACGGATACGGCGACGAAGGCAAATGGATGTGGATGGCCAGAATCTCAGGACAGGACAGACAGCGCTTCATTGACTCAGGCTTCATAAGTGAAGCTGAGATGTGGACAGACGAAACCTCTTTCGGCGAGTCAGGCTCTAATGGTCTCTGGCAATGGAACGATAGAGGCTTAAACTGTACAGTTGAGGAACTCTTAAGCTACGCTGAAACATCATACTGCAACCACATCACCGCCCTCGGAACATACACTGTTACACCAGACCACACTGCAACAACACCGAAATACTTCACCTTGGTCGAACTCGCAGGACAAGATGCAGCTCCTCTCCAATACGGCGGCTATATCCCACTCGTCGCAATCTACGAAGTTAACTGGGCAGCATACGACGCAGACCACGGAATAACCCCACCATAGGAAGCGCAAAGAAGTGTTCCCGAAGGTTCCCGACCAGCACAAAGTTGGTCGCCCCTTAGTTCCTTGGGGTATAGGCGTTTTTTACGTCCTATTCACCACAGTTTATCTTTTCTTAGTTTATTTTCTGCAGCAGAGTTCCCATCCTGAGCCTGTTTCGGCAGCATTCACCTTAGCTGCTTGTGTTTTGTTCGGTGGCTTCATGGGGATGATGGATGACTGGATTGACCTGAAGTGGCGCTATAAAGCTTTCATGCCGCTGATCGCGGCGTTGCCGCTGATTTATTACGCGCAGTTCATGCATGCGAGAACCTCAATTACACTGCCCTTCATAGGCATCATTGACTTCGGAGCCTCATACTTCTACATCATAATACCCTTAATCGTGATGATAGTCACAAACACCGTGAACCAGCTCGGCGGCTTAAATGGTCTAGAATCTGTTTGCCCCGCAATAGTAATTGCTGGCTTAATGG
>JBNIDR010000042.1:15756-21768 GCA_050108155.1 Bathyarchaeia archaeon
CAATCCATCCCGCAGCCAGACGCCAAAACACAATCACCTGCAAAGTCCCTTGGAAGATGAAAAATAGGGCGACACCCTCTTCTTCTTACAAAAAAGAGAAAGGAAGCTTCAATGCTGCTTTTGTTACCAGACGTAAACACCGACAATTGTTGTGTCTGCGCCGACATAGAAACTTGAAGTGATTTGATTGCCATCTTGGTACGTTGCACTGTATGTCCACCATGCGCATTGAGATGGATAGGACACAGTATGCCACCCCTCAGTTAGTGTATATGGAGTGCCACCAAGTGATGCATAGTAGTTCGCTCCGCCGTCAACACTGATTTGCAGAGACCCATCAACATTCCAAGGATTCCAAAAAGCGAATGTCGCAGTATGTGTAACAGCAGGAGCAAAAACACCTGTAATTGTCCCACTACCAACTACCGTAGCTAGTGACGTAGGACTGTAAGCATTCTCAAACCAGATGTTATTGTAGTTAGAAGACTCCCAGTGGTCAAAAACATAACCAGCGTTTGGATATGCATGCATAGGATAGTAATTATTTGACCAATAATTTGTTCCAGCAAAATCAACACTACCATAATTATTGTTGTTGCTTTGAATTGTCACTACGCAATACGGTTTGACGTGTGCTGTTATCGTCCCATCAGAAGTTAACGGAATCTGTGCAGGATTGCCGTAATAGTTATTCCCGTTGTAAGCGAAATATTCTAGCGCATAACCCGTAACTTCCACGGAAGAGATCCCGTTGATAACCCTCGCAGATGTACCAACGTTTTCACCGTTGATTTTGAAATAACATGAAACGGGGTTATTATTTTCGTCACGTGCGGCAAAAGTTATCGATGGCTGGTGAAGTTTTACGTTTGAGTCGCCATACACTTTTAGCCATCCTCTGCGTTGCTCAGGTGGAAAAACCTCTTGCCAAGTCCCATCTTTATACATTGGCCAGCTAGCGATAAACCCTTGACTTCCACCAAACGTTGTTTCATCGAAATCGCAGTCGAAGAACTGTTGAGAAGCTTCGTCTAACGCTTGTTTTACTGACCAATTATTCGTCAAAGCATAAGCAAAGAAATGCTCGAGCCACAACCAATACGGGGTTGTTCCTTGTATTGTCTGATTCAAAGATGCGGATCCCATATAAAAGCCCATATAGCAAAATTTACCGTTATCTGGAAATGCATAGCCATCACCGCTCATCCAGCCACTGGGCGGATCGGTTCTACCATAGCTAAGAACTTTAGTGCCGTGGCTCCAAGCGTAGGGCATACCGCGGGCTCTTCCATTTACCATACCTTGACTAGAATCGTCACTACCAAATGTATCCCCGATATATGCTGAGTTGCATGCATTAATAAGTACAAAGAGGTATTTTCCCACGCTGGTTCTATCGTAAATTTCATAATCATACACGGCGTATTCAGGATGATCTGCGGGGGTTCCGTGATAAGTGGGCCCGTACATGGTGCCACGTTGGTCTTCAAACATAAAATGAAACTCATTTGATGGTAACCCGGGAATCCCAGTGAGCCCATTTCCGTGATCGAAATCAACTGCGACTGAGCGTGCATAATTTGCTTGATCATTTTGGACTTGAGATAGAATGTTACTTTTAAGGGAGCTTAAACCGGTAGTACCTTGATAATTGCTAGCGGAATAACCGTTTTGATAGAATTCACTTTGAATGAACGCAGATGTAAGTTGTTGCCTCGTGACTTCATTTGGATGTTTGCGCCAGCTAAGCTGTAACTGGCTATTCCATGCATCGCTGCTTTCCGAACCCCAAATAGTGGCACGCCCATTAGGCGGGAGTGCAGTAGCGGTTGCAGTTGTAGCTACAAATAACATCGTTGAAGCAATCAAAAAGCATAACAGCAGTCCGCCGACCTTAAGAGTAAGTGGCTTAAACAACTCAAGTAAATCATTTTTAAAACACCAATAAATCGTAATTGTTACTAGCATAAATACCGTAAACATTAGAAGCACTATAAATGCAGTCGACAGCGCGTTTGAATGTATTAAGTCGTCGTTAGTTAACTGACTATTTTTGGTTAGTGCAGCAATGTCATCGGCGGTAGCCATTAAATCTTTAGGAGGATCCATAGTGGTAAACCGTTCTTGAATTTGACCGATTTCTCCTGTATCAGCCCAAACATAAACGTTCATTCCATAGACGTTACATGGATAAAACTTATCAAAGCTAACCCAAATGTGCCGCACCGGATAAAGAGTCAATAGGTCTTGGCCTCGTGGGTTATTCATATACAGGGAATTTGCGAAAACAGTTTCCCAAACCATTGCGTTCGTCACATTATACTTCAGGTCTTCACAGGTCTTGTTATCTAACGTCGTCCCCCATGTGAAGCTCTTAGCTTTGTCCATCGCTATTTCTATGGCTTTTTGCTGAGAAACGTTTACCTCTGTACTCCCAATTTTATAGATGTCCCAGTTATCAATGAAATAACTAAGAAAGCCAGTCTCATAACGTAAAGCGACGCATTTGTCAGGTGCTTCAATGCCATTGAATGTATAGGTCCATTTAAAAGTTGTTGAGCTCTCCTGAGTAGTTACAGCTAACTTGACATTCTCAGATGTTACCGTTGTATTCTTAACTGTATCTATGTTATCCAGCATAGATTCCAAGTCTGCGTAAAAGGCATTTTTAGTATAGTTTTGATAGCTCTTTAGGAAATCTTTAGCGTTATCAACCGAATTAGCAGAGCCTCTTTTGCATTTGCAGATTTCCTTGGGCTTCAAGCACACGTATCTTTTCAAGCTTGCCGTCTACAAACGTGTAGTATAGATCTAATTTGCTTCCCTGTGCTTCAAGCGTACAGCGAATGTTTTCTTGCGGAAGGGCCCCTAAATATAGATCCTGTTTGTACTCTGAATTAGCTGCGTATTTTGTCAGGTCAACGCCAATTACGTCTTGGGCAATTACTGCTCCGTCTTGTTGAACGGATACGTCTGCTGCTTGAACAGTATAAACGCTAGAAAATAGAAATATGATTATTGATAATAGCAGGAGGGTTCTTTTAAATTTTAACATCATTTTTGCCTTCCTGTTTGTATTACAAACAAACTTGGGGCGAATTGTAGGTTCAATCAGTTGGTTTTTAAATTTATCGGAAAAAAACTGCATATTTTACTATTCAGTTCAGAAGGCATGCAAAACTTAAAAAAGGGCACAATGGTTAATGAGTTTGAAATAAAATGAATCGAAAAAACGTTGCATCCTTATTTTTAATAATTTTATTCAATATACATTTGATTGAGCCTATCTCGGCTGCAGCTGATGATTTTTGGGCAACTAAGACTTCAATGCCACAAGGTAAAGGCGGCTTGGGCGCAGTAGCGTTGGATGGTAAGATATACGTTATCGCCGCTGACGTTAATTATGAGTATACTCCATCCACGGATGCGTGGGTTGCCAAAACGCCTATGCCGACACCGAGGAGTAACTTTGGAATAGCTGTTATTGGGAATGAAATATTCGTGATTGGCGGTTTAATAGGCGATAATTCAGGTACTGGAGTCAACGAGGTTTATGATCCAGCAACCGATACTTGGGGAAAAAAGACATCGATGCCGACACCCAGATGGTTACTTGAAGCAAATGCATTGAATGATAAAATCTATCTAATTGGGGGCATTGGAGGCAGAAATGTCACTGAAGTTTATGATCCAGCAACCGATTCATGGAGCACAAAAGCGTCCCCACTTACTCCAATCGACGATTATGCTTCAGCCGTGCTTGACAACAAGGTCTACATAATCGGGGGCCATGAAGGCGGCGGGATGTTCACTAATGGGGTCCAAATCTATGACCCAGAAAACGATTCTTGGAGTTATGGACAACCAGCACCCCAAAAAGTAATCTCAGCAACTGCCGGAGTAACATCAGATGCGCTAGCCCCAGAAAGAATCTATGTTCTCGGCGTTACAGAATACATTGGTATAGGTACAAACTTGGGGGAGCAGGTTCCCGTCGTCATCAATCAAGTATTTGACCCCGAAAACGATAGTTGGAGTGTCGGAACTTCTCCTGCCATAAACCGGTTGGGCATGGCGGTTGCAGTAATTGAGGATAAATTATATGCAATTGGGGGGTATACTTATGAATCTTCAGGAATTCATGTGACGCATGAGCCAAGTGCTATAAATGAGCAGTACACGCCACTTTGCTACGGCACCCCAACACCGACAGCGTCGCCGCATAGTTCTGAGTTTTTCTGGACAGTACTGATTGCGTTGCTCGTTGTTGCAGTTGTGATTGCAGCAATTGCTATCTACCTTAAAAAGCACAAAAGATAGGGCACCAGCCTGTACTATTTGAAGGGTACACTATCGACCCTTTAAATAGGGGGGGGACTCTGTGAGAGCAACAAGTGCTTGGCTATGTTGTTGTTTTTTCTGCTTGAGGTTTACGCCACAACCAGCTTGCAATCCAAAGCAGTCGCAGAACATTATAAGCTCGATGCATCAAAGTCCGTTGGTTGTTGTTGAAAAAAGAGGGGTCCACAGCAACAACTAAAATAGAAAAATTGAATCAGCGAGAACAACAAAACGTATCTATGTATCCGTTTTTGGATTAAGTCTCAGCCCTCCCGCAATCTGCTCTTCTTCTCAAATACAAAAAACCAAAAACGCATTCGCGCTTAAGCAAAGAAGTTTGCTAGCCGCGTCAACCCAATAGTTTCTTCGAAATTCAGGTTCAACGCGTCCAACACCTGCTCAAAAGTGGCTTGTAGGTAAGCGACGTATTTTTCCACATCAATCTCATTCCGTGAAGCTAGCTCGACAGGTTTTACACCCGAGTTGTCTTCTTCCCCTGAATTGGCACGTGACGAAGATGGCTTGATGACTTTTACGAAGCTGATGAGGTCGCCAGCGCGGATTTCTTTGCCGTTCTTCTGCAAAATTCTGGCGGCTTTAACATGCTGAGGCGTAGTTTTAGTGTAACTTGCCAACTCGTCGCCAAGCACCATGTGGAAAGCCAATTCGCTGTTATCCTTCCACTCTCTGCGTTTAAGCACATTGTAGCGTTCCCGCACAATTGCCGCTATGTCTTTTCGGGCTTTCTCGAAGTCCTCAGGGTTCTTTACCTGAGCTAAGCGCTCTTTCATCTGGTTAAAAGCATCTTTTATGAAAACTGGGATATGCTTCTTCTTGCCCGTTAAACCCTTCACGTCCACGTTGCCGTTATCCAGCACGCCGAGGTAGTTCTTTTTGCGGCTGCTGAAGACTGCGTAGCGGTAGGTTTTGTCTACGTCGATGCCCATGCCCAACTCGTGTTCTGTGTAGTGCATGACGTCTTCGATTTGCTCTTTGGTTGGGTTTTTGAGGAATAAGCTGTCTGTGTCGCCGTAGAGCACTTGGATGCCTACGCTGCGGCAGTGGTTGAGGATTTGGGTGATGCTGTAGCGTCCGATGGCGGCGGTGGCTTCTGCGACTGGGGGGCAGTAGAGGTCGAAGCTGTCTGCTCCGAATACGCCGTAGCTGGCGTTTAAGATGACTTTGAGCGCTCCCTGAGCGATGCCGTACCAACTGCGCAGTTCAGGCGGCAGCGTTTTGTCTTTGGCTCGGCTTTTGTACCAGCGAACACGCAAATCACGTAGCGCCCCAATTAGGAGGCTTTCGAGTGCGCGGTGTTCGGTGCAGACCCAGTGCTGGGTGTCAGGAATAGGCTTTTTAATGCGGCACTCGGGGTGGTTGCATCTGATGGATTGGTAGCCGAGGTTCCAGACCTTAATGATAGATGGATACAGGCTGGGAAAGTCCATAACAGCTACGTTAAAGTGTACGCCTGGAGTGGGTTCGACAACGATTGCGCCTTTGTATTTTTTGCCCTTGATGACTGCGGTGGTGCTAGTTTGGCCTTTTTTGGTAAGGATGTCTTCCGCGTTGGGTATGAGCATGTGTTTTTTGCGGTGTTCCCGATGCATAAAGTTGCGAATCCATCTGCTCACGCCCTGACGGCTCACGTCCTCCATAGGCATGCTGCTA
>JBNIDR010000043.1:0-12973 GCA_050108155.1 Bathyarchaeia archaeon
CTTGGGGTTTATGATAAACGGCTGTTTGACACCGTTAAGTTGGATTGTTGCCATGTTTGGTTGATCACTCATTAGAGTCACCTGTCTTGTGATATGAGGGCTAGTTCCTTTTCACCTTTTCGCTTCAAATTGTATGCTGACGGAATCATCGACGAGAGTAAATATTTGGTGCGGTCGCCGGGATTTGAACCCGGGATCATTAGCTTGGAAGGCTAAAGTCCTAAACCAGACTAGACGACGGCCGCGCTGGATAGTCCATATTCCCAGCGAAATTTAAGCTTATCTGGCATGCAACAGCCTAATGCCGCAAAAGTCTGTTTGGACAACAGTTTTCGTATTCAGACACGGAATAGTATATCTTTGTGATGCGCCAACTCAATAGATGATTTGAATGAGTTCCGACAAATCACAGAAGGACCTGCACAAGATCGCCGCCAGCCGCATGAAAATCCTAACCAAAGACGCCAAGCAAATGGTCAACGGACCTTACTACTGCCCCAAATGCCGAAAAGAACTCCTGCAAATCTACGCCGACACAAAAAACAAAAAAGCCTACGCCATATGCAAATGCGGCTTAGAATGGGAACTGACTTACGCGCCCGTTTTTCAAGCCGTAGACTACTACAACAAGTTCCGAGATGCCTGGAAAAAGCAGAGCTACGGCATCATCAAACAAAAGTAATTCAAAATAATTCTGGTTTAACAGTTTGGTAGCCACAAAATGGAAATTTGGGATAAGTTTTAAACATGAGGGCTC
The DNA here is from genome assembly GCA_050108155.1 of Bathyarchaeia archaeon. GTDB lineage: Archaea > Thermoproteota > Bathyarchaeia > Bathyarchaeales > Bathycorpusculaceae > Bathycorpusculum. The sequence goes on from JBNIDR010000043.1 coordinate 758, forward strand.
CAACGATACGGTTACTGAATGGTCGAATAATGAACGCCTCAAACCCTAAACATCGAGCCTTCACGATTCTACTAATCGCTGCGTTGATATCCACAATTTCGACTCCTATGTTTCTGGTGCATCCTGCTGCAGCGCAGACGGATCAATCGGGCGAGTTTTACCAGAAATGTTTCGCTTGGAACTACGATGGTAAGCATTGGACCTGGAACCTCAGTATACCCAAGACCCTCTACGAAGCCTACAAGGAAGTCCCTGTATCGCCCCGCACCCGCAACGGACCCGGCGGCTATGGCTACATGACTACAACTCAGGATTACTATGTTCGGAGTTTAGCTGATAAACTTAACCAGACGGCAACTGAGATGGGTTATGGCTCCTATGACAAGGTCAGCTTTGCTTTGGCGTTCGTGCAGAGTTTACCCTACACTTCGGATAACGTGACTGAGGGATACAACGAGTACCCCCGTTTCCCAATCGAGACGCTGGTTGACGACGGCGGAGACTGCGAAGACACGTCGATTCTGTTCGCTACGATAACCCTGATCATGGGTTACGGTACAGTTTACATTAACCCGCCGGATCACTACGCTGTGGGCATCCTTGGGAACGGTTTACATGGAACCTCTTGGGAGTACCCGCAGGGCTCAAACAAAACCTACTATTACTGCGAAACCACAGGCGACGGATTCAAAATCGGGCAGTTACCCGAAGAGTTTGCTGGTCAAAGTGCATACATCTATCCGATCGACCAGACCACGCAGTTTATTCCGGCAGTCGCCGTAACTCCGAGTGCTCAGCCAACGGATTCTCCTGTGACGGGATATTCCACCCCCCCTCCAACGGTTACCCCTGATGGCGCTTCGCCGACAGTAACAAACCCAGATGTCCAGCAAGTCAGGCCGCTCGGGATAGTAATTGCCGATAATCCAGCGCTTTTTGCAGTGATAATTGCGGCGATTGTTGTTTCGTTCGCTTTCACGCTCTGGTCGGTTAGAAGAAGGCACCCAGCGGACGTAGCTCCTCAGATTGGATCTTCAGAGGCTGCCGGTAGCTCGGAGGCGCAAGCGGATAAGTTCTGCGTTCACTGCGGAGAAAACAACAAGGGTTATGCAGTGTTCTGTGAGAAATGCGGCAAACACATAGGCTAAGCCAACTCGCCTACGACTTCCGTAGCAAACGTCTCTACTCTTGAACCACAGTAAAAGTATACGATCGCTTCAGCAGCGATTATGATGAAGAGGAAAACGGCTAAGCCCCAAGCTAAGTTGACGAAAGCTTCTCCCGCCTGAAACGCCACCTGCCCCCGCGCTGAGACTAGCCAGCGCCAAAAGCTCGGGTTGCCGGTATTCAGAAAAGCGCCTAAATCTGTTGCCAGCCATAGGCAGACCGCGGCGAGGATAAACGCCAAGATGCAGCCGATTACTGTGATGTTTTTCCAGTCCGAAGTCAGCTTTGAAGAGTACTTTATGAGGGTTTTTTCTTCTGATGCCTCAAGGGTCATGTTGACTGTTTTTTTAGCTGTTCTAGGAGCAACCCCCCAAAGCGAACCCTGACGCACAGAAAGCTGATTAGGCGGCACCTCAGAAACGATTTTACAGCCCTTAGCAAGCAACTGAGCTTTCAGTTTGGCGTATGCATCCTCTACTGTTAGGTTAACTATGTGCTGGCTCAAGAGAGGTCTCTAATCATTTAGTGCTTAGTGGTTATTGTGGTTTGTTATCGGTTAAGCGGCTACGGTTTGGCGGTCTGCCTTTTAGACCGCGGATAGGTTGCTGCGTGTTCCTTTGGCGCTCAAGGTTTTTGATTCGGGCGTAGAGCTTCGATGCTTTAGTCTTCGAGGGAATCTTTGAGCGTAAGGGACGCACTGGAACCGGAGTGAAAGGCTGAGTGATTTCCAACTTATCCCTCTTGGGTTTACGGGGGAGCTGGCGGACCTTTTTGAAGCTAACCGTGCCCTCCTTGAAGTTAACCTCCTGCACTTCCCAACCAGCGTTCAACCAAGCTTTGGCGTGCTCGCTTGAGGAGGCGTTACTCCACCACAGGGGGTCCCGGTAGGCGCTCATGGGCAAGTTGGCGCCGATTAAGCCGTCTATTCGGGCAAATTTGAGGGTAACTATGTCGGTGAAGGATGCGCGGAATTTGAGGTGGCTCTCCAACCCGGCGTATTTGCTGACTGTTCGGGGGGCGACGATGCGTCTGGCGCAGTGGAGGCAGAGCATGGCGTTTGGGTCGCCTGTAGCTACGTCGGGGGTCATGCAGTCTCGGCAGAACAATTTCTTGCAGCGTTGACATTGCCGCATGTAGGTGGTCCGCAAAACTCTGCCGCAGATTCCGCATTCATCCTTCAAGATTGAACCCAGCCTAAAAGCGAGTTAAGAGAATCGCTTAGGCTAGATTGATGTTTTTGTGAATATTAATTTTCAGTTGCCACAGCGTCGTTTTGCCCTGAGTTTTTGTGGAGCAGCTGTTTTAAGGAAACGGTGATTTCGAGCCAAATCAATCGTACGAGTTCTCTGGCGCCTGAATCGATGAGCAGCAGTAACCCGATGTAGAGTAAGAAGCCACCGAGGGTCTTAGCTACGGTAGCCATAAGTGTCATTGTCGTGGGCAGAAGGTAGAGCACAACACCCATGAGAACAGCGGACAGCAAATACTTGGCGATGCTGCTCCAAGCTACAGGTATGCAAACAGATTGCCTCATGAAAACATAAAGCCCCGCAAAAGTGGCCGAGTGGACAGCGATTAAGATGCCGACGAAGGCTACAGCAGTCCAGACTGGGCCATCCACAGCAAGCTGGGTCAGCACGTAGTAGGTGAGCGGTATGATAAATGCCGCTTGAACGTAGGGAATGCTGTAAACCTTGAAGATTTTACTTTTTACTAGATCACGGAAAGAAATCTTTCCTTCAGCATCAAAGGCTTCTACCCCTAGGAGGCAGGAAGCATAAAAGTTAGTGACCAAGATAACTAGGGTATCCACCGTCAATGCAATAAGAACTGGCCAAGCAACGCCATATGAGCCGCCAGGTAAATCTGGAGGGTGGAGGACAGTTAAGAAGGAATAGGACATCACCATGCATAAGGCGGCTAGGGGAATAGCCATCATCATCACAGTTTTGAATGATAAGCCGACTTCTTCCCGCGAGCAAGAGTTTGCTAGAAGCTTAGGGTAAAGCGAAACCGAAAGCGAGGCAGCGTAACCCACGATGGTCGTGAAGCTTAATGCGGCTTGGTAGTAGCCTCGGGCGTCGTGGCTGTAGGTGTAGAGGATGATGAAAGCAAATGACAACAGGGTTGAGCCGACGGCGCTGTACAGCTGCACCGGCGAGCCTTTCAGCCATTGCTTCAGGTAACTCAAATTCAGTTTTTCTTTAAAAAAGCCCCTTAACAGTACAGCGTAGTAGATTGATTGGACAGTTGGAGCGATAACCAACGCTAACATCGCACCGAGAAACACCTGCTTAAAAACCAAAATTACCAGAAGGGCAACAGCCACTTTCGCTATTTCCTGAATCATAAAGCCGTAGCCAGTCGTCTGAGGCTTAACGGCTTGGAGTATACCCTCAAAAACGGTGATTAAATAGTAAGTTAAAACATAGCCGCCCGCGATCAAGTAAATTAGCAGGTATTGGCTGTTTCCGATGGCGTTTGAAATGAAGTAGATCGCTGGCAAATAGGCAATGGTTGCAACCACTGCAATGAGCAGTTGGGTTACTGCGGCGGTTTTTGCTGCGCCCTCTTTACCCCTCGCTACAAACCGGAGCACCCAAAAAGGCAAAACGCCGCCGAGTATGATGAAGTAGGGCGTATAGTCGAACATGTTAGTCCATGTGCCGTATTCAGTAGAAGTCATACTGCGCGTAAGCAGCAACGTGAAGATTAAGCCGGTAACTACGCCTAGTAACTGGTTAACGAAGACTATGAAGCCGCTGTATCGAAGCCTAATCGGGGGTTTATTATCCAAACAGCTGTCCTACCGTCACTAAAGCAAGTTTTGATATAGTCCTTTCTTTTGCTGTTTAAAAATCATTGCCCAAATCAGATAAAATAAAAATAAGAAAGAGGCAACAGCGCCTTTTTTGGGGCGTAAATTAGCCTTTTACGACTGCTAGGGGAACCAACCGCGCAACTTTGGTGGCTATGCCGATTTTGTCGCTGACGTCGGCAACCATGTCGACGTTCTTGTAGGCTGGATCCGCTTCCTCAGCGAGCACTGATGCGCTGGCTGCGCGGACAGCGATGCCGCGTTTCTCAAGTGAAGTTTTGATGTCTCCGCCCCAGAACTGCCGCTTAGCCGCTGCCCGACTCATCATCCTGCCCGCTCCGTGCGCCGTCGAACCGAAGGTTAACTCCATCGCCTTCTGTGTCCCGACCAGAACCCACGAGCTTGTACCCATGCTGCCCGGGATAAGCACTGGTTGACCTTCGCTGCGGTAATCTTCGGGGACCGCTTCGTGCCCCGCTGGGAAAGCTCTGGTAGCGCCTTTCCGGTGCACCCAAACCTTCTTCTTGACTCCGTCACCGACATCATGGGTTTCTACCTTGGCGATGTTGTGAGCGACGTCGTAAACGAGTTTTAAACCGAATTTTTCAGCGTCGGTACCGTAGACCTGCTGGAAGCTCTGCCTAACCCAATGCATGATGGCTTGGCGGTTGCAGAAGGCGTAGTTGACTGCGCAGGCCATCGCTTCAACGTAGTCTTTGGCTTCTTGACTGCTTCCAGGGGCGCATGCTAACTCGCGGTCTGGGAGGGAGATTTTGTATTTTTGGGTTGCATGTTCCATAATTCGTAGGTAGTCACTGCAGACTTGGTGACCGTAGCCTCGGCTTCCGCAGTGAATCATAACGGTGACTTGCCCTTCGTGGTCGAGCCCGAAGGTTTTGGCGGTTTTAGCATTGTAAATTTTGTCGACTTTCTGGATTTCCAAAAAGTGGTTGCCAGAACCCAAAGTGCCCAATTGGCTGAGTCCGCGGTTTTTGGCGGTGTTTGAGACTTTGTCGGGGTTGGCGTTTGGCATGTGCCCGTTTTCTTCGCAGTGCTTTGCGTCTTCTGCCCATCCCAATCCTCTGTCGATGAGCCACTGGACGCCTTCGAGTGCGAGCGATTCGAGGTCACGGGTGGATACGGTGAAGTCTTTGCGTTTGCTGCCCAAACCCGAGGGCACATTTTGGAATATGGATTCTGCGAGTGGCCCCAGTTTGGGTCTAACGTCTTTTTCGGAGATATTAGTTGCCAGAAGCCTGACACCGCAGTTTATGTCGTAGCCGACTCCGCCAGGGCTGATGACTCCTGTTTCGTAGTCGGTTGCTGCTACGCCGCCGATTGGGAACCCGTAGCCTTCGTGTCCGTCGGGCAGGGTTATGGCGTGTTTGTAGATGCCTGGTAGATGCGCTACGTTGCTACATTGCCACAGCGTGCGGTCAGTCTGCATCTTCTCCAGCAATGCCTGATTGGCAAAAATCATGCCTGGAACCTGCATGCCAGGCTTATACTTGGGAATCTGCCATATGTAATCGTTAATTTTCTCTAAGGGAACTCGTTCGGGAGCGGCTCTGCTTTCACTTTCACCCATCAGCCTTCACCAACCACAGAAAGCCACAGGGGGATTATAAAAACTTACGACTGCTTAGCCAACTTGCTTTTGGAGTATTCGACGAAACCGCGGACGCAGTTTTCCAATACCGTCTTCTTGTAGATGTAGTGGTCTTTAACGAAGCCCTGTATCTGGGTCATGACTGGGTCAGCTGTGATTATGTCGTCTCGGATTTGCTCGAGCGTTTTGTCGGATTTTACGCCTGCCTCTGTCACCGAAGCCCAAAGTTGTAACTGCACCTTGTAGGCTTTTAAGCGGTTGACGGCGTCGTCTGCTATGCCGAAGTGGCTGAAGTACAGCGCCGTTGGGCTTAGAGCAATAAGTTTATCCAACGATGCCAAAGCAGATTCTAGATAGAATGGTGGAGGTGTAGTGGGAACCACAACGTTGCATTCAGGCAGGAAGGTGCCTGCTGCGTCGCCGGGAAAAACTCCACCGTTGAAAGGTTCCTTGAAGCTCAAGTTATGGGAAGCATGCCCCAGAGTTTCGAGCACTTCAAGTTTGGCGCCTTCACCCAAGTCGATGCTGCCCTCGGTCATGGAGACTATTCGGTCATTTGGTACAGGTTCGGGTTTGCCGAAGACCTCACTTACATAGCCCAAGACGGATTGGCTCGAGGGCCAGAGGCGCTCGGGGTCAACGAGGTGCGGTGCGCCGCGTGGGTGCACGATGACTTTGGCGTTTGGCAGCGACTTGAGCAGGGTGCCTGCGCCGCCTCCATGATCAAGGTGAATGTGGGTTACAGCGACGTATTCTATGGCTTCTCGCGCTATATGTAATTCGTCGATGCCCGCAAGCAAGTTTGGAACGGAGTTTGTTGGACCTGACTCGATGAGCACTGGCTTTTTGCCTGCTACGATGTAGCTGCAGATAAGCTGTTTGAAGCCGCCAGTGTTGAGTTCTACTTGGTAGAGGTTCTTGCCGATTAGTTTGGTATGCATTTGCGCTCCTCGTAATGATGAGTTGTGGGTATATGTGAAGCATGGAGCATAAACTTTCCGAGCAAAAAAAGAAGAGCGAAGCGGTTTGCCTGCGTTTAGATGTAAGGCGTCAAGGGTGCCCCTAGCGACACATACAATGGATGTTAAGGTTTGCCGTTGTTGTTCTTCGCGAAACAATACAGCTTATGCCCCTCAAGCACCTTAAGTAACGTCGCATTTCTATCGTCTGTGGCGTGGTTCCCCCATGCTACCACTATTTTGTCTGCTGTTTCGCATTCTTTGGCTATGTAGTGATCGTTGTGGGCGCCCACCACATTGGGCTGGGTTGTTAATGCTTGGGGGTCGGTGGAGCGGTATGCGTAGGCGTTTAGCATGACCATGGAGCCGTAGCCGTCGCGTCGGGCTATGTTTATGCATTTGCGTACGGTGTTGTCGTCTTGGCGTTCGTCGGCTACGCTGGGGTTGAGTCCGATGAAAGCGATTTTCGGTTTAGTCCTGTCCCATATGCGCAGCAGCGTGTAACGGTACTCGTTGTGTCGCCCGTCCCAGATGCAACGGGAGTCGAGTATGTCGTCTATTACTCGTATTATGGGTTATCTCTGTGTTGTGTGTGGGTTGAGGCGTTAATTTCTTGCGCTTGCAGTCCAGAATTAAGGGTTGCTGTGCTATGTCTGCTTTTTAGAGGGGAGGTTCAGCCCCTCACCCTCTTGACATGGTTAGTAAATAAGCATTAGTTAAAAAGCGAATAAACGAAAAACGACGCTATCTTTTGTCATTTTTTATGGGTAGAAAGAGGTACGTTTGCACTTCTTTGAAGTAGAGGCACACCTGCTCCCTTCGAATAAAGGAAAATAGGAAAATGCCGAATCAGCCATCTGGATTTTCGTAATTTTATCAAGATTTAAAGGCTTTTGACAAAAAATATTATCAAAGTTTATGCTAAAGTGTAGGATTAAGTACTCTTTGTTAGCAAGACGTAACTTGGCAAAGGAGGTGAAAACTTGCAAAAGGAAAAACCTGTAATTTGCCTAGTGCTCATTGCGCTATTGATCACACCCGTCGTTTTAATTAAGCCTGCCACAGCAGAAGAACCAGGTTACCAAACAATTTCAGTTCAAGAAGCAAACCAAATGATTCAACAAGACCCAAGCATAATTATCATTGATGTTAGAAACCGAAGCGAGTATATCTACGGCCATTTGTATGGTGCTCAACTAATTCCGCTTTATCAGCTTGAAAACAGAACAATCCAACTGCAGGATCACGTTAACGATAAGATAATCGTCTATTGTAAAGCGGGATCCAGAAGTGCATCTGCATGCGAAATTCTCGCCGAGAACAACTTTACCCAAGTCTACAACATGGCAGGAGGAATAACAGCGTGGATGGAGGCTAATTACCCCATTTATACGAGTTATCACCATGTTAATGTAGATGTCATTGATCAACAAACTATTGCCCAAATAGAACCATTACTTCTTTACATGCCTAATTGTTCAACATGCCAAAGTCAACCTTGCTCAGGTGCTACTACATCAACAACTGAGAATGTGACAACAATAGAACAGGATGGAAACCACTCAGTTATTCAGATTGATGGTACAGTAAACGGTACAAGCGCTCAGTACACAATCGATAAAACCATTCTATGGAACTACAATGAAACCGGAGTTGACTATAACAAAACGGTTACATTCACATCTGCTCTTCTAACTATGGGCAACACTTCAATTCAGACATTCGGCTTAATTGATAGCATACAAAACACCGCATATAATTTAACTATACTCACAGTGCTAAGACCACTAGATTCTGGAACTTACAATAGCTCTTACACCTCAATTGAATACACTCCCGCCGAAGGTAAACAGATAATTTCAACCGAACAGTACGATTTTAACACGCCAGTTACTCTGTCGCAGTTATATGCAAGTATCGGCAATGCCACGGCCCAATTGGCCACATTATATGGAGCCGACTTGGACCAAAACCTTCACATATTTGATGCAAGGTACCAAACAATAGCTGTCGAAGCAGTCAGTTTATCATCACTAGTTGAAACAAACATCTCACAGTATAACTATCAAATCCTAACCAGTACAGCGACTCTTGTCGACCTCACCTATTGCGATGCCTGCGCTATTCTTTGCCCGCTTGCCATAGTTGCTGTAGATGTTGGTTGCTGGGCATTGTGCTTCTTTGGTGTTGCACCGGTATGTACCTTCTGCGTTGAGTACTTCGACGTAATGCAGTGGCTGATGGATAGCGGATGCCTAGCCATATGCGCGTACATCTGCAGTCAAGGCTCCTCGCAATCACCCTATTGGGTCTCTTCCATACAAGCCTACAGTTGGTATGGAAGCGCAGCATGCCACGTCTGGAACCCAGACAACTTGAATGGTGCCAACTCTGACGGCAATTATGCACAAATATACGCTGGAAATTACGGTGACCAAGCAATGATCGTTGGATACATGAACGAGAACGCGTATGGAAACATATACCTTTATGGATACTCTGCCAGCGGCTACTATAGTCACCTCTATGTCTACGTGTCGCCCAATAACTCGAATTGGTACCAAGTAACCTCGACGGAAATTGATCCATCTTCAGCATACTCGATCAACTGTGGCTACTACTCATCCACCTTCAGATACATCGCTATTGTTGCCTATGATGACTGGGGTTTAAGCGCTAATCTATTCATCGACGCAGTTTCAGTTGTCCCTTAAACGGGTAAAGCATTAGAGAATAAAAACTCTCAGCCCCTCTTTTTTCAAGAACTTTTCTTTTAAATTTCTCGATAATATTAAAACCAATCTGGCCTCCTAAAATTCCTTCTTTTTCCAATCCAGTAGCCGATAATTGCACCGATAATCGTTCCAAATACCAAAAGACTAATCGCTAAATCTCCACTCCCCGCATAATATGCTAAGTTCGGACCACCCGTCAGCATAACAAGTAAGATAAGGATTATTGGGCCTATAAAACCGATAATTAGTCCTATTAGTCCTCCGATCATCGGGTAAGCCCTTCTAATTCTCTTTTTCTCTTCAGTAGAACCTGGTAGGGGCGCTTTATCCTGCACCCTATAAGCTAAATATGCCAAGCCCATTCCCCCGGCAAACCATAAAATATAGAGAATAAGTCTTCCAAGGTTGAAGTAATTTAGATAATAAAGCGCTATAACGCTGATCAAGTAAACAACTTGAATCGATGCAGCAAAAACCCAAAGCTGCTTTTGCCTCTTCGCTCTTACACCGTTATTATCCAAAGGAAATTGTTTTAATAATTGGACTGCGAGCTTGCCTTTATCCGTTAGAGTATACTTGCCCTCGTCATTCTTTGTCAGAAGGTCATTTATAACTTTCAAGTGATAATTCAATAGGCCAGTACTAACGCTTTCTAGTTCGTTCAGCAAGTCCGTATAAGTTAATTCTCGCTCATCGATTAAGCGTAGAATCCGTCTTCTTGTTTCATCCTTAAGTATCTTATGTAACGATTCCAATCCATAGCTCATGATATTGAATAGCCGTACTAACCGATTTTAGGTTTTTTGACAATTTTGTTAGTCAAAACGTCTTAAATCAACGTTTGCGGAGCATATGCTTGGAGGTAAAGAATATGTTTAAAAAAATTCGAATGTTTGCTTCTGAAGCCCCAAATCAGCGAGAATTACACCACAGTAGCTTTAAACGGCTTGGAAAAAAGCCATATGTCATAGGTGCAGCCGTAGTTGCCGTAGCCGTTATTGCGTGTGCGCTTTTAATTCCACAAGGAGAGGCATCGATACAACTAAACGTCAATTACGCTGTTGGAGAAAAAATGGTTTATGTCACCATAATGAGTGGAACATTTGAATCGTTCAATGAGACAAGTTCATCGAAGTCTCCATCGCCGAAAAATTACACCGCCTCTGCAACAGACTCTATTGAGGTAGTTGACTTTGATAATGAATGCTACACGCTCAACCATACGATGACATTGAATAATATAGCGACGGCTTTTTCGATGCTTGAAAAAATGAATAAAACGGGCTACTCCTCATACATCTTTAATATAGGAAATAGAACTCAAGAAGCTCCAAATAATGGCATCACCAGCAGCTCCTACTTAGCGCAATTACTGAGTAAACCAGAGGTTAAAGTCGGCGATACAATAACAGTTCCATATCCAGCTTTCAGCGGCATTACAACAAATGGAGACTTGAAAATATCCTTCAAAGGATATGAAGACGTATCGACACCAGCAGGTACCTTCAGGGTCTTTAAAGTGGAAATGACAAGCGAAAACATAACCATGCATTTAGATACCAGTAACCCAGAGATAAACGTGTCAAGCAAACTAAGTATGCGCTACACGGCATATCTCGAATCCGGTACAATGCGTCTTATCAAGTCCACAATGCAAGAAAACGTTTCTACCCAATCAACCTTCCATTTGACGGAACTTAACTATGCAATGCATTTAACCATGGATATGACTCTCAACCAAGACATTAAGCCATAAAAAAGGAGGCATATGTCTGTAAAGTTTCTAAACCCTTTTCTTTATATTGAACTGAGAAGCAAATACATTATTGGTTTTTTCTAATTTTAACGCATTGTGTTGTTCTTCCTAACAGGCAGGGAAGGGGAGTCGCGTGAACGCAACAATGCCGCTTCAGTCCGCCTTTAAATAAAGGGGCATAGAAAAAAATCGCGCCTAACCGCAGCTTGCTCTGCTTGCGGAAAACGCCACAACCAGCCTGCAATGATTCTCATACGCTGACGCCAAAACACAGCCGCCCCTAGAGTCTGCTGGAAGAAGAAGGGTATAACGGGTCACCACCTTCTTCTATCACTGGAAAAACAGATTTACCTAAACAAAAAAGGCTAAAATGGAAAGAAAAGAAACGGTTGCCGCTGCACACTATTTGGCAGCTGCTTTGGCTAGTTTCTTTAGGATTTGGTCTTTAGCAATTGTGTATGCGATTGCGTAGTCAAAGAGTCCCTGTGGTTCAGCGGTGGCGCGTTTAATCATTTCGACTTCGGTTTTGATTTTCAGTTTGCCAATGGCTAATGCGCCGATGCCCCAAACGCCAGGCTTCATTTCTTTATCATCGTTCGGGCCGAGTCCTTCTACACCGAGAGGTTTAATCGCGTTGATGTCTCCGACGATTTTGCAGTTAGGTGCTGCGGCTAAATCTGCTGCTGTAAGCAACTGAACTCCGCCTGCGCCTGCGGCAAGGATAATCTCGGCATCTTTAACGGCTGCAACTGTCTGCTCAGGCTTAGATACCTCAACGACTTTGACGCGAGTGGCACCGCATTCAGCATTGATTTTATCTGCGACGGCTTGGCCTTTTGCTAGGCTGCGGCTGCTGATGGTTACGTCTGCTTTTTCGGCTGCGTAGATGCGGGCTGCGGTTTGGCCAACTGGACCTGTGCCTGCTAGAACTGTAACTTTTTTGCCTTCTAGGCTTCCAAGGCCTTTCTCCATGGACGCACCGAAGGTTTTTGCTACTGCGGCTGCGGCTGTGCTGTACCCGCCTCTGGGGTCAACGATGATGCTGTTTCCCCATGGAGCGGACTTCATGGCTTTCTGGGTTGCTGCCACAACTTTTTCGACTTCCTCAAAGTTGCTGCCGTTAATGAAGACTTTTGTGTGGGCTGCGCCTGCGGGTCCACGTGGGAACAGGA
>JBNIDR010000044.1:0-6828 GCA_050108155.1 Bathyarchaeia archaeon
GGTAAAATACTTCATAACTGGATAGAAGAAGTGCTGGTCCTCTTTTTGGATGTGTCTGGGGTAAAGATCGACCAGTACTTTCAATTTCGCGAGAATATCAGTTATTGCTTGTGTTTTCCCCGAAAGATAATCATTGTTGCAAGTTACCAAGCTGGTTACCGTTTTTCTTGCGAGAGCATGCTCCATAATTAACTCAAACATCAGCTTGTAATCTTCCTCGGATAATTTTCTGGTTGAAAGCTCTTTGAATAAAATGCCCTCTTCTTTGCCGTGGTGATACCTGTCAGCATATGTTCTAAAAAAGTCCACAGTTAAAACAATAAAGTTAGAATCAATTTGTCGGCTCTCCGTCATAGTTTTTATTTTTTCGCCTATGAAAGTCACCATCTTTTCAATTAGCCGGTGCTCTGCAATTAGAATCTCAACGGGCATCATATCATAATTCCTTTATTTTACAGGGACTAGAAAACTAGCATTTATGGCTATCGAAATAGGGGGAGAATCAACTTTTGGCTAGTAATGAGAATTATTGTCCGTCATTTTAGAACGAATCGAGCTCAAGTTCTGGCCACACTGGTTTTAGGTTTCCGGCGATAGCTTGGAGCTATCGGACGCCCAATTTTTCAGCGGAGTAGGATGTAGCTTCAAACTTAAGACTATCTATCGTTCATATTCTGGGCTGAAAATGTGCGCTGCCAAGCCTTTTATACCGAAATGTACTAGAAATTATTGGGGCGCTGAATGGAAAGAAATGAGGTGATCACCTGTTTAAAGGAACTTCTGCATGCAGATAGCAACCTCTCACCGCAAGCCATCACTTTTCAAGAAAACAAAAACTCTCTAGGCTACATGCTACACATTAAAGGTATCGTTCAACAGTCAGATAGGGAAATTGTGGAAACAGTGGCGAAAAAACATAATTTAACGGTAAGACAAGAATAATGATGGATTAACGATTTTCAGGCCATCTTCCCCCTCAAGCAGCCGTTAGCAGCCTATTTTAAATGTTTTGCCGCACCTATCACAGGTATACTCCTCTAAACTAAAGAAATGGTTCGACAGTTTCTTTGTGGGTCTTGTGAGGGTTTTTCCGCAGTTGGAACAGTTGACCATCCGAGCGCACGTTTTTGACCAAACGTTCAATCGAACGTGAGATAAAAAGATTTGTTGGCTACTATATGCAACCACACACAACTAAGTTTCAGAGCCTAATTTCCTTAACAATATTCTTGTGCTCCTTTAGCCTGTGCTCTCTTAATTCATTAGGATTAGAGAACTCTGCCTTACATATCGGGCATTCATACAATACATAAATCATGCGGCATATCCCCGCTTTGTAGAGTGTTAACAGTGTTAACTATATTCTCTGAATGTGAAGTTACATTTTGAACAACGCATGAATTGGGTAGAGGATTCGTCCGCGCCCCGAGTTTGCACAAGCCAAACGTAAGCTCTGTTGTTTCCACACCGTGGGCATTCAATGTCTATAGTTGGCAGCGTGTTAAGCTGCGCCTCTTGCTCGCCGATTACTGCCACCATCTGCTGTGCCGAATGCTGAATTACTCTATTCACCAGCACTGGTTCTTCTCCAGCTTGCTGAGGCTTCTCGTATCCGCATTTATGGCAAACGAGCCATAATGCTACTTTCTTTGCCTGCGCTTTCTTGGTCGCCAAACGGGTGCCACAGTTTGGGCAAAACTCCAACCTAAACACCTCTAACTTTGAAGAAAATAGGTTTTGTTATTTGTGAGTTGCTTCAACTATCATCAAAGTAAGAAGGGCATTGACGTTGTCCATTCGCCGTAGGTACGACTTGATGGTTTCCTTCAGTTTGTCGATGGAGTCGGCTTTTATCTTGACCATTATGTCATAGACGCCCCATAGGGTGTGTGCTTCTTCCACTTCTTCGATCTTTTTGATACGTTCGAGCACTTTAGATTCTTCACCAACTTCTGTATTTACTAACACTACAGCAGATATTATGTATCAGTCCTCCTTGAGACATACGTTTTTCAAAACATCCCTGTTAAAGATATGTTGTTACATGTGCGAAACTACAAATAACTACATGGAAAAAGCCTTGTCTTGTATTCTTGCTATATTCTATCGCTTGAAAGCCGCATTTACCGCCTAACTTTGTGGAGAAGGGAAACGCACGATGAACTTTGTGCCTTTGCCAATTTGGCTTTCAAAGGTTACGGTTCCACCCATCGCTTCAGCCATACGTTTAACTACAGGTAAACCGAAACCTTGTCCCTTTGATCGCGTGGTGAACAAGGGCGTGAAGAGTTTAGGTTTAATGTCATCTGGGATGCCTATACCTGTATCTTCAACCGTAATCACTACTTCTTTTTTCTCTTTGAACGCGTGTATCATTAATTTCCCGCCGTTTGGCATTGCATGGACAGCGTTAGATACCAAATTACCGAGAATACGTTTAAGCATGTCCGGGTCAGCTAGTAGCGTTTTTACCTCACTTTCAACTGTACAATTAGCTGCAATACTTTTTGGAACTCCGTTTTTGAGCAACACTTGATTACAGAGAGCCTGCAAATCTGTCTCTTTAATAATAGGTTTAATCACCTTAGCGTAATCCTGCAAGTCGGCTACTATCTTATTGATGTACTCTACGTTCTGCTGTATTTCCTTTAAGCTTTCAAGAGCGCTTGTTTTTTCAGCGCTCGCTGATAACTGCTGTATGTCGGACTCTACCAAGTATAGGCTGCTAGTTATTGCCTGCAAAGGATTCCGTATGTCATGTCCCACCATACCTGCTACTTGGCCGATAGTGGCAAGTCTTTCAGCGTCCTTTAACTTATCAAGCCTTTCTTGTGCAAGCTGTTCCATTTGATTAGCATATTCTTCAACCTTGGCAGCTTTCTCCTCCAGCTTTACTTTCATCCCCTCAAGTGCTTTAGCATGACGGCGAGCAACACGCTCAGATTTTCTCAGCGCTTCTTCGGCTTTTTTACGTTCAGTAATGTTTCTGGCGACATGAACTGACCCAACATAGTTACCTTTCTCGTCGAATAAGGGGGTGGCACTCACTATAAAGTCGCCGCCAAGACGTGGCTCATGTACTTCGGCAACATGCTCTTTCCCATCTTGTATCACTTTAGAATGTGGACAGAACGCTGGCGGCAAACTAGTACCATGAACCACCTTATAACATGACAAACCTGTCGCCTCCTGCAGGGTAACTCCTAATTGCTGTGCCATTGCACGATTAACGCGAACAATCTGGTGTTTGGCATCCAAAATAGCGATGCAATCAGGGATGCTATCAAAAGTGCGCTCCCAATCATTCTTAGCCTGCCACAATTCATGCTGGGTTCTCTTTCGTTCAGTTATATCCCGCTCAGTAGTAGCAATAGCAATTGGCTTACCTGAATCGTCAACTAACTTTGTGACCGTAAGCCAAACATCCAAGCATCTACCATCCTTTGTTAACCGCTTGGTTTCAAATGACTCCACATTCTCTCCTGCCTTCAGTTTATCCATAAAGACCGCCATCTCTTCTCGTTTTTCTTGGGGAACAAGGTCCAGAGTGCTTGCAGACAATGCTTCAGCTTCAGTCCAGCCATACATCTTTTCAGCACCCTTATTCCAAGCAAGAATTTTGCCTGAAAAAGCCTGAACCGTGATTGCATCATTGGAGTCTGCGATAACAGTTGCAAGCCTTCGTAGATGCTCTTCAGTCTTCTTGCGCTCCGTTATGTCTCGAAATACAAGAATAACGCCAACCATTCTACCATTGTCATCTTTTATGGGTGCGCCGCTATCGTCAATTGGGACTTCTGAGCCGTCTTTTCTTATGAGAACAGTATGGTTAGCTAGACCAACTATTGTGCCCTCTTTTAGAACTCTGCTTATAGGGCTCTCTACCTGCTGTCGGGATTGCTCATTAACAATATTGAAAACTTTAGCCAGAGGTTTCTGCTGTGCCTCCGTTATAGACCAGCCTGTTAAGTCTTCAGCTACTTTGTTCATGAATGTAACGTTGCCAGCTGTGTCTGTAGCAATTACCGCATCTCCGATGCTCCGCAAAGTAGTTATCCAACGTTGCTCATTTCTGACCAATTCCTCTTCAACCTTTTTGCGCTCTGCTATTTCTTCCTCTAGTTTCCTGTTAGTCTCTGCCAATTGTATGGCAAGGTTTGCGAGATTGTCTTCATTTCGCTTTCGGTTGCGGAGCAGAATTTTTGAGAATCTAAACTTGTTTCCTTTATCGGCTTTCTGCTTTTCACTCGACATAGGAACAGATTCCTCCTTCAGTCTTCTTTATTTTATAACTCAACTATGAAATGCTTCTAATTAGACAGATTAGAGGTTTAAAAAAATAGCTCGATTTTTGATAAAAAAGCCCTGAAAACGGTACATAAAAGGAGGAAAAAAGCGTATAAGTGTTCGCAAGTGGTTGGCGGGCCCGTTGGGACTTATGCGTTTAGCCTGGCTAATCAGGCCAACACCTATGTCGCTTCTTTGAAAAATGGTATCCACAATTTCGACAGCAGTAACGCTGAACTGCCCCGTGAGGGGTATACCGTTTTGAATCCTTCCAAGTCTTGGTGCTGCCTAGCGTATTTACGGAGAAGAAAAAAGAGAGGGAAACTGCGTAGGAAACGAGTGGCGATACATAGCCAAGTTCGGGAGGTCCGAATCCCACCCCCTGCACCACACATAACTAAACAGTTTAAGGTCCCGCTATCGACACCCTCGAGGCTTTTTGCGGCTTAGAGCTGTTTTCTTGAAGATTTTTTGCTTTGGCTTCAGTGGTATCATCTGATAACACGTTTTTTATAAAAACGAGTACGAGTAACAACAGAAGTCTTGGATTTTACCAACAGTTGCAGAGGTTACAAACCTACTATAAATTGACTTTTCAGATCCCAAAAAACCGCCAGAGCCATTTGGTCAATAAATCTTGACTTAGCATGGTAAAGAAGTCTTTACAAGAACCCTTTAATCAAAAGAACCATTATGTGGTAGGTGAATGACATGAGCAACCTCGATAAACTTACCACTGTACTGGGTATTGCCGTCTTAATGTGTTTAAGCATGTTAATGGTTGAATCTGCTTTTGCACAGGTAACACCTAAACCTGCAGTGCCAGAATTCACGTTTTCGGTGGCAGACCACTCCTATGAAGTTGAAGCAACCACCGCAACCACGGTTGACCCATACGACGACGGGATAAGCAACACAACAACGTCGGGCTATCACAGGGTAAACGGAAGCATAACGCTGCGCATAAAAAACCAGTCATTCATGCCCTACTACAATTCTGAGGGGTACCCAGTTAAGCTGTATTATTGTGTTCGAGTCAGAGGAATTGATACGGGTTACTGGAACTACTTTCCAGATTACGAGGCTTATTTTCCAGCCACTAACTCCACATACACCCAGTTCGTTATCGGGTATTCAGGCAACTGCTTTCAAACCAGCGGGGGCTATAATAACTTCCGACCGGACGGCACATTGGATTTTCAGGTTAAAGCATTCATTGGATATATGAATGTTACGTACGTTTACTCAGGGAGTCCCGTTATTAGGTCAAGTGACCTACGCACGGCGTATGTGGGTGAAACAAGCGACTGGAGCAGCATCCAAACAGTGACCCTCCCAAACGCGTCCTATACTCCAGTTACACCAAACCCAAATCCAACGTCACCAACAACCTCACCTACACCTACCACTACAACTTACAACCCCACAACAACACCAACAACATCTTCGCCTTCACCAAGCGAGAATAACCGACAACAAGAAAAAGACACAACACAAAGCGCAGCACCCCTGACAACTGTTCTGTTAATCATTACAGTCTTGATATGCATAGCTGCCACTTCATTGATACTGATTGTTCGAAAAAATTGAAAGACAACTAAAGCTTCAAACACCTTAAACAGCACAAATTTCTTGGCGACTGGCAGATTTTGCTATCAGTTATAAATGTCAGGCAATGTTTTTGTTTCATTATGCTTAGGCAAGCGCAACCTTCAGATGCTAAGGCTATCGTGGATGTTTTAGTTGACTCTTTTTTAGACAAGTTTAACGCCATTTTTGGTAGAAGGATAAACCGTGTCAAAGAAGCGTTGGTGCGGTACTATCAGCAGCCGAATGCGTTAAGTGGCGTGTTTGTCGCAGAAGTAAACTCAGAAACGGCTGGAATAATACAAATAGTTACGACTAATACGCCCAACAATTACAGGGGGTCGTTAGGATTACTTTGGGGGCTTGGCGTTTTTGGTGCAGTCCGAGCTGTTTTTGCGTTTATGGCGTTTGAACATAAAGTCGAAAATAACGAGTGTTATGTGGAGCATTTGGCAGTTGCTTCAGCGTTTAGAGGCAGAGGCATAGGGAAGCGTCTTTTGGGTTTGGGAGAGGAAGTTGCGAGAGAAAAAAAGAAAACAGCCTATTCGCTCTTTGTAGCCTCCGATAATGAAGCTGCACTTCAGCTCTACAAAAGTACAGGGTTCTTAGAAGTGAAGAAAAAAAGGAGCATAATTACCAGATTAATTCTTGGAAAAAGGACATTTATTTTCATGCAAAAAAAGCTATCTGTGTAATGCTTATTGTTTGTGTTAGTTTTTAGGTTTAAGCGATATACGTGGGTCAACGATAATCAAAGGTGAGGCGAACGAGGTCTTCACTCAGAAATCACGGTCAGAAAGGAGTCACGTTTGACACCAAGAGCAACTGCACTTTGATGTCTTCATAAATAGTTTAGATAGAAAAAAGAGAGTCACCAAAAATTGGCGAACTCAACCTGCTGACTGCAAATGGTCTTCAACACTTGCCAGTTAGAGGTCAAACCAGTCGTTGTCT
>JBNIDR010000045.1:0-28307 GCA_050108155.1 Bathyarchaeia archaeon
GCCTGGTTTTTGGAAATGTTATCCTGCTAACTATGAAGAATTCCTTAAGCCATTCAAGGCATTGAGTTATAACTATGACTGTAACGTAGTAAATCTCAAAAAGTACGGAGTCCCACAAAATAGAAGCCGATATTTATTTCTGGCGTCAAAGGACTATCCGATCAAGCTCCCTCCGATAACTCATGGAAAAGGTTTACTTCCATATGTTACGGTGAAAGATGCAATTAAAAAGTACCCTCAATTAAGGGCTGGCAGCGAAAGTAGTAAAATTCCGAATCACACTTGTTATAAGCTTACTAGCGTTACGCTTCAACGTTTAAAAAACACCCCAAAAAACGGGGGAAGCAGAAGTAGCTGGCCAAGCGAACTTGTCCTCAAATGTCACCAATCACAAAAGGGTCACTCAGATGTTTATGGTCGGATGCGCTGGAATGATGTAGCGCCTACATTAACATGCCGGTGCATTAGTGTATCAAATGGACGATTTGCGCATCCAACTCAGAATAGAGGTATTTCTGTCAGGGAAGCTGCAGCTTTACAAACTTTCAGCGATGACTTTATATTTTTAGAGCCAAAAAGTCTAGCCGCCAAGCACATCGGAAATGCTGTTCCGCCATTGTCTTCAAAAGTAATTGCAATGCAGATTATTCAAACGGTTAAATGCAATTCACAGATTCTAGTTCCGGCATAGCTTAACTTTTGTTTTGATACGTTAATTTCGTAAGTCTTATGCGGCATCTTTTCATATTAATTAGCCTATTTTTAGAATTTTTATGCATAAAAATTCGCTATATTTAAATATAACCGGAGCGTAAGCATGGCAGGGATAACATGTCAGAACGTAAAATTGGTCGAGTGGTTTCAACAGAAAAAAGCCCATCTTTCGTTGACGTAGATGTCCGATTGGACCCAGGCAACACCATAAGGCCAGGTCAATTAATGTTCGTTGACATCGGCAAAGACGAACCCCATCACCGTTTTGCGATATTAAGAGTCTCGACAGCTATGGAAGTAAATCCATATGAAAACCCCCTAAGTTCTCAGGTACGAGATACCTTTAACATCGAATCGTCCAGAAACCGGGAAGATCTTCTGAGAAAGTATACCGTAGTATCCTCGGAAGTAATAGAAATAGTAAACATCGGTAACGAGGGCCAGTTCGTTTTTGAGGAGCCTTCAGTTATCATACCAGCTGGCGCAGAAGTCTTTGAAACGCTTACCGAGATGAACAGCGCCGTTCTAGGATTCCCTGAAGAAAATACTCCAACAGCAATATCCATTGGAGCTGCAATCGGAAACGAAAATATCAAGGTTACTTTAGATGCCAATAAAGCCCTGCCTCGGCATATGCTCATTGTAGGCAGCACTGGGACTGGAAAGTCTTATCTCCTAGGCAAATTAACAGAAGAGCTTCATCGCATAGGAATAAGGCACGTCAATATAGATGTGCATGGAGAGTTGTGCGACGCAACTAAGCAGTTAAACGGAAAAATCTTGATTCCTGGGGAAAACCTCACAGTGCGTCTATCCTCGCTCGAAGAACCAGAAGTCCTCGGTATGATCCCAATTCAAAATCAACTACATATTGATATAGTCTCACGAGCATTCCTGAACCTAAAGAAAACAGGACGCCAATTTGATGTCGATGCATTTGAGGAAGAAGCTACAAACACTGCCGAGCAATTCGGGTCTGGTAAAAGCACTCACGCAATAATAAGCGCAAGAATTCAGACATTAAGTAACGTTTCATTTTTGGGTTCTGGCTTCGATTGGATTAAAGCGCTAAAGGAAAAAAGTGCACTGATTAACGTCGATTGTAGAAACCTAGGTCACTGGGAACTCAGAACCGTTGTCGGCGCAATTGCGCGTGAGCTTATGTATCTAAGGAAACGAGGTGACATCGAGCCCCTTGTAATAAGCATGGATGAAGCACACCTATTTCTACCATCGAGCGAGAACGTAACTTCTTCGCAGGTTTTATCGGAACTTATCAGAATGGGGAGGCACTATGGCGTAGGTATAATTATCGCTTCGCAGAGCCCTGGAGACATTGACCGACGAATAACAAAAATCACTAATACACGCTTTGTTTTTGCAATAGAGCCATCTGAATTGGCATCAGTAAGTGGGTTACTAGGCGATACTCCTCGCGATTTGATGGATAATCTGCCTAGGCTTCGTGTCGGGTCTTGCTTGCTGGCTGGAAGCCGAGAAACTGTGAAACATTCACTTGTAGTACAAGTCGGTAATCGATCTACAAAAGACGGCGGTACTACGCCACCGATGCTCAAAGTATAACACGTGAGTGCGCTTTGATGGCAGACCTTAAAGATAACCTCTTGAACATACTAAAAGCCTCTAACAGACCGCTTACTGTAGGCGATATACTCGATAGCTTGGAATTTGACGAAAAGATATCGAGTATTCAGCAAGCGCTAAGAACATTAGAGGAAGAAAAGAAGATCGTCTCCTTTATTGAGCCTGAGAGAAAGGTCGGTAGACCTAAGAAAATGTATGTGTCAATTGAGAAGGAGTCTGCCGTCAGGTCAGTTACCAGAGAAGAGTTTGAACGACAGAATCTTCTCAGAGACCTCGTAAACGATTCAGCGGGCCGATACTCAGTAATGCCTATTGAAAAAGTGCAACGCATCTTTAGAACTGCTGCCGAACGATTGATAAATGAAGACCCATGCAAGCTTATTGTCAATTTTGCGGTATGGCTGCATGAAAAGCATGCTCTCGAAATAAAGATGTACAAAAAGTACGACTCTCAGGGCAGCAAACAGGAGGCCGATAAGCATCTCCGGATGATAGAAATCTTGGAAAAGATATCACACCAGGTTTTTTGCCAAATGATAGGTGTTCCTGAACAGTTGACATCGCAAGACGGCCCTCAACCAGGCATATTCTTGTTAAAGTTAAATAAGAGAAATATGGAGGACGAATCAGTCTTAAACCCAGACCTTCAAGACTTAACACGTTTTGTGAAGTACTCCATCCATGGCACAGCGGTTCTTGAGAAATTTACAATAGGTACTGGTAAACTCCCTCTGAGAATTGGTGGGTCAGATGCTTCTATACAACCCATTAGTCTATCCGGGTTACTTCCCTGGATGGTCGAGCGCTGTGAAATGAACATCATTACCGCCGTTGGAGTAAAATACGATATATTCAGAGATTCCACAGAGATCGACAGACAGCCAGAACCCAAGGTTTTGGCACAATACGAAAGAACACAAGCAATAGAAGAAGGCCTGCTAATTCCTCCCTCAGGCTCACTCGGTTATGAGTCAGATATGGAAAACCGACTTAAGGAAGCGGCCATGGACCTAAGACAATATATAAAAGATTTCGATCTTATGTTTCGAAGCGAGCCTGCAGTCAATATTCATTTCAGAGACGGCAGGATTTTTCCTTATGAGCATAGACTCTCCGACGCTCTTCAAGTGACTGCTCATGGAGATATGGTGAGAACATCCCTAAAGGCATTCAGGAACATTGTTCACATGATAGGCGCAGAGAGCGGAGAGACAATATACTGCGGTTTTGTCAAACGACCAGGCACTAGATTCCTTTCACCAATAATCATGTGGTACATTGGTTTTGGATCTGCTAATTCCGCTAGTTCAGCAATCGACTCTGAAATGACGTTAGAGGATTTTGTACGTATTCCTTATAGTGACAACTACATCGTGAATCAACTTTTCAGCGCAGCAAGAAGCAATCTAAGCAGTAAAGGTAACGAAGTATTCTTGACCTTTAGGTTACTCAGACGTTTTCAATCAATGGAAGAAGCGCCTGTTCAAAGCCACCCGCCTACAACTGACAGAGACATATGGAACGACCGCTTATCCCGCTTTAACCAACAGTTTTTCGGTAAAAGCTCAGAAGAATCAGGAGCCAGAATCATAGCGGACTTATGCGCTCGTGCTGCAGTTGTTGAGTTTTTCTGCAGTCTAGGCGGAGACCCCAAGTTCGAACCACGTGCTCAAATCCCGCGCATCGAATTCCTTTTACCATACCCGGACTTCAAAGAAACCTTAGCTAAAGCAGAGAGAGGATATTCCTTACAAAATAAATACATAAGCAAAATACTGCAAGCTTTATTCAATCCAGGAGTTCTTGTTGATTACCCAGACCAACTGTACTATTTTGAACACCATTCTCCAGAGTTCTTCCTAGCGCCTAAACCCGTTTGCGAGGCACATGACTCAGCAAAACTCATAGCCTCAGAATACAAAAATGACTTCATGGAGCTTCTGATAAGAGAAGCTAAAGCTTACTGGGCAGCTAAGACCCGACCTTGCTAGACTTAACTGAATAAAAGTTCAAATTAGATGGCGATATAATGAGTGAAAAACAAAGAGACCTACACCTGAAATTCCACGGTAAGATTCTCGACCAACTTGGGTTCCAAACCTACCAAAGTCCCGTAGCCTCACTAGCGGAACTAGTATCCAATAGTTGGGATGCTGACGCACCAAAGGTAGATATCAGCCTACCGAGCGTTCTGGATGAACACGCGGAAATATCAATAGCAGACAATGGAACTGGAATGACCTTTGCAGAATGCGAGGACAAGTACTTAAATGTAGGATGGAATAGGCGTGGAGATAAAACTGAGTGCTTCTCTAAAAAAGGTCGAATTATCCTTGGCAGGAAAGGTATAGGAAAGTTTGCGGGGTTTGGAATCGCCGAGAAGATATATGTTGAAACGATAAGCGAGGAAACTGGTGAAAAGACAACATTTGAAATGAATATTCGCGATCTGCGTGGTGACGAATTCGTTATAGAAGGCGGAAGGATAAAAGCTACTTACTTGCCACCAGATGAAACAAGAAAGAGCGAACATGGAACTACGATTACTTTAAGGTCTCTTAAGCTTGCAAAAGCAATATCGCCCGCCCAATTTGCGAGAAGCATGTCTAGGCGCTTTCTTTTACACAACCGCGCTGAGGGCTTTCTGGTATTGGTAAATAATTCACCGATTCCCACTGAGGAAGATCATCAAAAAATTGAGTTTGTCTTCCCTCATGACTATGGAAAACAAAGTTTACCTGAAGGGTTGAAAATCGTCGATGAACAGGGTAAGCAGATAATAGCGGTAACAGAAGACAGAGAGCAAGCTTTCCAAGAATGGGGCGAAGAAAAGCTACCTAACGGTTTTTTGATTAGGTGGCAAATAGTGTTTTACGAAGATACTATAGATGAGGCTGAACTGCAAGGGATTTCAATATTTTCCAATGGCAAATTATCTCAGCGACCATTTTTCTTTGATCTTTCGGGAGGTCTTGGCGGACAGCATGGCCAAGCGTATATGAGCGGTCAAGTCCAGGCAGACTTTGTAGACAAACTACCAATAGACCCCATTTCGGCAGAGAGGCAGCGGATTAACTGGGAAAATCCAGAAACCCAACCACTTTTGTTATGGGGGCAAGAAAGAATTAAAGAGTTGTTAAACATTTGGAAAGAAAAAAGGGGAGAAGCTAATAGATTAGAGTTAGAGCAGAAGGTTTCAGGCTTCGGTGAGCGATTAAATAAGTTACCGCCGCATGAAGCTAAAACAGTCCGTCAAGTACTATTAAAGCTGGGCGGGTTATCTACTCTTTCAAAAAAGCAATTCCAAGAGCTTGGAGAGGCTGTGTTAATCTCGTGGGAACAGGGTAGACTGCATGAACTTATAGCTACTATCGCCGACGTTGATAAAATGGATGAAGGCGAGCTACTTAAAGTTCTTATTGAAGCAGATACCCTATCGGCTCTTAACATCGCTGAGGTGGCAAAAACAAAATTGCTTACGCTCTCTGGTTTGAAGGAGCGGCTGGATCACAAAGAATTGGAGCTTGCAGTGCGAGATTATATTGCTGACAACCCATGGATAATTTCACCTATCTGGGAGACATTTAAGAAAGAGCTGTCTATGACAAAGGTGATCCAAGAAATTGCAAAAAAGACGCTGGCGGATGATGAGGTATATCAAGGTAGGGTTGACCTAATATTATCAAGCGGAAGTCAATTGCTTGTTTTAGAGTTCATGCGTCCTGGCCTAACTATTGATTGGGATCATATCCAGCGATTTGAGCGGTATTGTATTGAAATCTCTAGCTACTTGAAGGGCAACACGGCATGCCAATACAAGACAGTCACAGGATATCTTATAGCCGACAATATTTCTAAGGGTCCCGTGCTCGATAAGATTGAGTCACTTAAATATTACAGCATGTTTGCTAAAGATTGGAACCAAACCATCGGAGACGCTATTGCAGCCTGGAAGGATTTCTTGGATATCTTAGCGACCCGTTCGAACGATCCCCGGCTATTAGACCTCGCTAAAAACTACCCCTTGAAATGACGCAATAAATCAACAACTAACTAAACATGTCCCCGAGCTAATCCACTCGATACATAACTATCTTTTTTCTTTCCAAAACAGGTAAGTTTTTGTCTGGAGCAACATTGCTACAAGTTTAACCAATTTAACAATTTTTGCCGAATCAGCTTTTTGAACACATCTTTCATAGTCTGATGTTTTACCAAACGGTTGATGGCGACTACTAGCAAATTCTTTCTTGAAGCGTGGATGCTTGTTTTTTATGAAAGCAGTTTTGAGCTGTCTTATTTGCTGGTCGTTCAGGCGCTGGAGTTTTTCTTGAACGTACCTTTCGCTGCCCAGAAGCTGAAAGTCGAAGTCTAGCTCCTGAAGGCTTCTTGTAATTGGCGAGATACTTTCGACGGTTTGTTGTTCTACAATTTTTTTCATGCCTGCTTTCTCGGCGAAGGGAGAATACTTTGGCATGACAGCGATCAATTCAATATAAGGCGTTCCTGCTATCGGTAACGTGTCATGAATCAATTTTGCACCTAAACCGATTGTTCGATATTTTGGGTGAATAACCACTCGGTTGATTATGCTAAGTTGCTTGTTCATTTCCCGAATATTCATTCTCGGCAGTACCAAACGTCTTCCGTAGCATGCTGGTGGCGGGTAACTGTAGACTATGACACCGCAGAGCTCCTCTCCTCTTACTAGTCGGAAGATTTTTCTTGGAACCGCAACCTTATGCCCTCGGTAATGGAAACGGCTTAGTTTTTCCCAGTCTTTTCGGCTGCCTTCTTCAACCCTCATTTCGCGGATTAGGCTACATTCGGCTGCCGGAGCGTTTGGGTAGTAGTCGATTTTGATTTCTTCACCAAACCGCTTGCGGACAAGTACGCTGGGTTTGAGGTCCTCTTGGAGGTCGCTGTGGGTTGTTGCTGCGATGACTGCTTTGCCTTGTTGCCGGGCGATTTTCTGCAGGTTGTAGGCGATTATTTTTGCTGTATCTCGGTCTAGGCATGCGGCGAATTCGTCCATGAGCCACCATTGCTTGCCGGATTCGATTAGTTTGGCTATTCTGTAGCGATACCGTTGGCCGTCGCTGAGTTGGCTGTATGTGCGCAAGAAAAGGAAAGCATCGTTTAAGCCGACTTTACTTAGCAGCTCCAAGCCTTCTTCCACTGTTGCACCGACGGTCTCAATCAACGGCTTCTCGGCGTCCACCGCCACGTCTGATAGGTCAATGGCATCCTCGCCCAAATCCGCCTTGATTGCACGCAGCAATACGCTTTTGCCGCTGCCGCTATCCCCAGTGATATAGACGATGTCTTGAGGCCCAATTTTTAGCTCAGCATCCAGCACCTTGAAGCGCTGGGCGTCGTCGATGCCTAACCCAAAAGCTTCAGCAACAACAAGGCTTCTAGGTGTTGGTTTGGTGTGGGTTTCGTAGCTTATGTTGAACGTGAATTTGCCTTCCGTTCGGTCGTAGATTCGACGGAATTGCCTTATTCGGAAGTCTCTTTGTCGTCTCATTTCTTGATTACCTCGGTATGACTGTTAGGAATGGTTCGGGTTCCATCTGCACGGTCGCGAACACGGCTAGTGCGATACTCCAAAACACGTCGTCGTGGGTGCCGTTTGGGTGCGAGTAGCCTATGGCGCCGTCCTTGCGCAAGTCATAGCGTTCCACGTTTAGCTCGGTGCAAAGATCGCCTCTGTATGGTCGTTCCCAGTGGAGCAATGGATAGTAGAACTGTTTGTTCATCATACGCTGCTTCAAAAGTGAAGCCATTTCGCTTTTTCGGGGTACGCTAAAGTTGACGCCCTCAGCATTCTCAATGCCTGCAGTTTGCATGTCTGCTATAATGCTGGGGCCTTCCCGTGTGAAGTCAACCCTGATTTTTTGGAATCCGCCCCAACGATCCTGCAGCGCTTTGAGGTAACCGAGGACTTGGGCGTAAAGTGTGGGCTGCTGGAAAATCTTTAGATGCCGAAGAAACAACTTATCGTTAAGCCGCTCAACTACCGAGAGCACGCAGTAATCTCGGGTTTGCGCCAAATCCAATCCGGCAAAGAAGTCCCCTTCACACTCAGCCTCAGGATTGAATTCTTGCAGGTCAAAACCACAATTCTTCACCGTACCCACACATGCCACTATCAGGCTCTGAGCAAGCCAAACATCTTCATCCTCAGCCCATTCCGCCTCCATCTCCCGACGCCACCGCGCAGGGTCATCCCCAAATTGCCGCTTAATCTTCTCAATAATAGCAGGCTTAAGCGGACCATTAGGTTCCAGCGCCTTCTGCCAGCCAAAATGCAGACGCCCAAAGTCAGCGTAATCTTTATGGTTGCACATCTTCCAAAAAAGAGCATCAGTGTTAAACGGTGTACTGCTAGCTGTCAGCTTGCCGTTAGTTGTGCCAAGCGTGAAAAGAATCGCATCATACAAATCCTCATCGTTTGCGGTGAAGTTGACTTCATCCCACCAAATCCGATGAAACGTGTTGCCTCTAATTGTATCGGGGTTGTTTGGGAAAGCCTCAATCACGCTGCCGTTCGGAAAGGTAATCTTGGTTTTCTGCACATGCAATCCTTGCTGAGGAAGATTGCGGCAAAAGCTCGCTATCCTTCTGATGTTGAGTTTGGTTTGGCGCCAGCTTGGACCAACGAACCCTATGTTCAAATCAGGGTTATTCCAGGCATCGGCTAGATGCAGCGCTCCAATACCTGTGCTTTTCCCTGTTTGGCGTGGCCACCGGACAGCGTTAAACTGGAACTTCTCGTAAGACGTAACGAGTTCAAGTAGGTACCAGTAGGGCTTAAGCTTGCAGTACTCCTCAAGAAACCTTACCGTATCCTTAGATACCTCGTTAACGGCTGCGACTTCTTCAGCCTGCTGCACGCTAGCCAGGTTCTCAAGAGAGTCACGTAGCTGACGATAGTCAGGCAGGTGCATCCGTCTTGGGCTTCTTGCTCTTGGCGAGTTCCGCATATTTTCCCTCCAATTCAGCTAGCCGTCTTTCAAGTTCACTGTAGTTAAGAAAATCAGCGAAAATTTCCTTGTAGATTTTAACCCCTGAAATAATCCCCCGCAGCCTAAGCACTTCAGATTGATCAAGCCCAGGAGTCTCCAATGCCTTCAAAGCAGCGCTAAGTGTTCGCAGCGAATCCTCTACGCTGGGCAAGTCTTTGGGTAACTCAAGAGAAGAAGAAAAAACAGTGGTGCCACCGCCAACTCTTTTTTCTTTCAGTTTAAGATCAAACATTTTTTGCTTGATAGAATCGAGAGTTTTGACCATTATTCGAGAAATCTCATCAACACTCTTACCCTCGTCAACTAGTTCCCGAAGCTGGCGAATTTCATCAATCTCCCATGGTTTACCCTTAGTCATGTCTTCTGCCCCACAAACAAGCCAATCACGGTACCGCTTAGTCCAGTGATGGAAGCGAAAATCTCGGCGTTCCAAGTGTGCAATATAGCTAAATGGGCTAGCTCAAGAGCGGACATGAACGCTGTCATGCCTATGGCGAATTTGACGCCCAAAACCAGCTTAGCAGGAGGCTCTTCAACGATGTAGCGCCCTCGCTCAAAGCGTCTGCGGGTCAGAGCGCGTTTAATTGGGTCTGCCATCGATGCTCAACCTCCGCTGCGCGAGTGCTCTTCGGAAAGTTCTTGGGCGATTCATGGAGCGGTGCCCGCCCATCATGAAACTGTTAACAAGCCTGCTAGCCGAATCCGTCGGGATATGCTCCTTAACCAGAACTGTAACGCCGAGTGCCCAGCCGATGGGTATGGCGGTGTAGTCTAAATCGAACAGTCCATCGGCATATCGGAAGCTGTTCTGTGCAATCACGATGTGCTTGATTTTGTCACCGATTAGCCCGACAAATATGCCCCAGCTTTTTACGGGGACGTCGATGGTCATGCCTGAGCCGCTGCTTTTCCCGACCGATGCATCGCACCAGTCAACAGCGATTAAGTCGCCGGGTTTGATGTTTTCAAAGAGTTTTAGGATTTGCTTACTCATTTCTAAGTCACCGTCTCGCCTTTAGGGCATCCGTTCTAGCCCTTAGCGCATAAATCCAGTCAGCCATCAACTGCTTCTGATAACCAAGATTAAGCGTAACATCTAGGGTGTTGTTTTCTGCCAGCAAGTGATAGTCCACGCTTTTGACAAGAAAACTAACAGAGGAGATGCTTTCGTTTGGCAGAGTCACCGAAATCATGTCACCGGGCAAAATGGGCGAGTCCCCGTAATCGATTAGGGTGCTTTTTACGACAAGTGAGGTTTTGGCTTGTTTCTTGTAGGCCAAAATGGATTTGGCTCTTAGCATGCATTCGTTGTCGCTGTAGAGGTCCTCGACGATGTCCACGTATTGACGCTCGCCGTAGGTGGCGATGCTTGCGGCGTCGGTTTGTACGTTGCTGTATCTGGCGCCGGTGAAGTAGAGTTGGCCATGCCAAACTTGACCGCTCACGCCCGGAGTGATGAGGTAGGCTGTGACGGTTACGGTGCGGATGTTTTCCCAGTCGAAATCGGCAGGTGCAGCCCAATCTATTGCGTACTTGACGCCTACGTCTAACTGGAATGTTGACCAATCATTACTTGACGATACGCTATTGACGGCTGGAAGGGTGCGGCCACAAACCCGCGACGAAGAATCATGCAGAATAACCAAGAACCCATCCGACTTGACAAGGTCATCTCGCAGCAACGCCAAAAACAGTTTGGGGTACTTGTTGCCGTTAACGGTTGCATTAAAATAGAATATGGACACGGCGTTGTAAGCGGTGCCCGTCGTGTTCTTGACGCTTGAGGCAGCCGAACCATACTTTAAAGCGGCGTCTAAGGAAAGAGTCCCGCCGTACCCAGTCCAGTACCCACTCGCCGGGTTAAGGCTTTCAACCGTCTCATCAACGTCAACTGGTGTGCTTTTGGTTGCGGCGCCGTAAATGGTAACTTTGTTTCTGACCGAAAGAATATCCGACTCCGTCTCCGCCTCCTCAGTCCGCTCCAATAAGCTGACAGAGCTTGTTTTGGCGCCTCTGTGGAAAAATTCGAAGCGGCCATCTGGTGCAACCCTAAAATCGTACCCAATAGCGCCTGCTTTGTCGCTGTCCTGAGCGATTTGCTTTAGGATTTCCCAAGCCTGCTTATTCTCAAAATCCAAGCGAGTGAAAGTGGTATCGGTGTCCTCCACCAACTCCGCCGCGCCTCTAACATGAGGCAAACCCGAATGATAATCCAGCAGATGCTTAACGATTTCCTCACCCTTCATGAAAGCGTAGCCTTCGGTGACGTATTCGCGGAATAGCCGCTCGCCCCAGTCACGGCCCGAAACAGTAACATAATGCTCCGTTGCGTTTGATTGGAACTTCATGTTCTCGTTTCTTGTGGTGATTAGCTGGGGACAGTTTGCGCCTCTGCCCAGCATGATGTAGCCGTCTTCGCCAAGCGCAATTGGAGAGCCGTTTGTGCTGTATTTGCCATTCCAGTTCTGTAGGCGATAGGCGAAGCTGCTGACTTCCTCGGTTCCGCCTAAATGCACGGCTAGCTCCAAAATGTCGGCTTGATCGATTGGGCCGCCTGTTACGCCTGAGTAGAGGGTGACGGTGGGCGCTACGGGTTCGCTCAAGTGTCCTCCACTCCTTGGCGATAGATCGCCATGTCGCCTGATCGCACGATGCCCCGTGTGGCGGTGGTGGTTTGGCTTGCTACGGCGTTGAAGTTCTGCATGTTTGAAGTTGCCGTATTCATGCTGTTGGCAAAGCTGTACATTGCAACTGCAGCAGCCGCAATAACAGCAATACCCACCCCAGTTAACGCCAAGAAAGTTCCATAACTGATGTTTAGGGCATTCTGTGCAGCCGTGGCAACCCAACAAGCGGCAGAATACACCTTCTGAGCAACAGCCACGCCTACACTGGTAGTCATGAACGTGCCCATGACCGAGACAACCATCATGGCGCTGTTGAACACTTTAGCTTGGGCGTCATCGAGCAAGCCGAACTGGTTGGCGATGTAGCCAATAGCCATGCCCGAAGCGCCTATGCCAGCGATAGCAGCTCCCAGACTCTTAACGCGGGCACTCAATGCTTCAGCGTCAGTTTTAATTCTGCTAAACTCGTTGCTGGCACGATTAACCGCCCGAATAGTTACGGCGATTTCGCGGAAACTCATAGCCCCGCCTCCGCTTTAGCTTGCTCAATGGCTGAGATTATGACGGCTTCCAGTTCTGGCAGGTACTGCTGGATTGCTGGGTAAAGATAGGGTTGTGCCCGCATGTACCTGGTGCCCAGTTCAACGAACAAGGCGTAAGTTGCATCTGCCCCGAACTCTATAACCCAGTCTTTGATTTTAGCATAAATTGTGCTGCGAAGGTAACCCGTAACCATCGGCGCATTCTTGACCGCTTGAGCTTTAACGTCTGCAGCCCAGCTAGCCAAGAAACTGTGGACCTCATGCTGCATGCCCGAATCTAACTTTTGCAATGCTGCTTTGAATTCTTCTACGCCGCTGATGTTGCAGGTTATTTCTAGTGCCGTTTTGCTTCACGCTCCGCCTTTTTCTTTTCTTCCTCAGCGATTTCGTCCATTACGTTCAGGATGTGGCAGAACTCCTGCACTGTTCGGGCTGGCTGCTTGGCAAGCTCGGTTGGTGTCCAGTGGAAGGTTTGGCATAGCCTAAACTCGACAAGAGCGCTGTGCGGCTTTCCTCGTCTAATTGCTCTAGTAAAAAACGCAAATCCTCCCTTGACATGCCGTTTAGCTTGTTGGCTACTTTAGAGAAAAGTTCCCCAAGTTCGATTGGGATGCCGTCTTCTTCGCCCAGCAGCTTTTCCAGCGTTATGGGGTGGGTTTGGGGTTGTCCATGCATGCTTGCCAGGATGGTTTCAGCTTGTATGGAGATGAAATCGCTGCTCTCCACGTCACCGGACAGCTTGTTGTACTTGGTGTGCTTCTGGATGATGCGGTTACGTTTAGCCCAAGTTATTTCGGCAAACGTGTAGGTGCCCCTGTATTCTTCGCCGAAGCGCTCATCAAGTTCTATTTTTTCGGTGCGCATTTCCAATCATCTCCATGGTTGCAACCCTGTTTCTGACGGCTGTGTTGATGTCTTCGAGCACGATGCCTTGCATCCACTCGGGCAGCTTGAGAATTCGAACGCCAATAGTTTCCCACACTTTGAGCCATTCGCTGCGTAAGGCAGCTTCTCGAAGGAATTCTTCCTTAACTTTCATCTCTTCCATTCTTCACTCCTCCTGTTACTATGAAATCGTGAGCGGTCCTCTGGCCGTGAAGGGAACCTTAGCGTAGATTAGGGCCTCGGCTTTGCCGCTCAAAGAGAAATCATCCCATTTGGTGTGCTCTACGCTCACTTTGTTGGTGCCGCCAAGCCCAAATTCAAGGCTGGACTGTTCAGTATCCGCTAAGATGTCGTCGGCTTCTTGTTTGCTTTCAAACTCAAAAGTCAGTTCGCCAGTTAGCAGCCGTTTGCCCCAAGTGAGGTACTTGGCGATATGTCCGTTAACTGACCTAATGACCGGGACAGGTTTGCAGCTGTTGTCAATCTGAAGCTTCCAAGAAGTAACCCGCTCGCAAGTCGTGCCGCCAATTTTAACATAACTCGCGCTGCCAGAAACAGCGCCCGCATAATCAGTGTAAGAAGCGCCTGTGATTTTTGCTGTGCCCACTTCGACGTCTTGGGCTGGAAACTCGGCTTCGCATTCTAAGATACCGTCTATGTCGCATGTTAGGGTGGCTTTGTCGAATCGGGCGCCTTTGTAGAGTAGGCTTATGATGTCTGTGGCAAAGGCGAATTGGTCTTTGTAGTAGAGCACTTGAAGGGAAAGGCTAACGTTGAGTTCCTGCTTGACATACTGGAGAAAGTTGATGGGCGAATCCGATGGAATGGGGTACTTGATTTTCAGAAGCGGCTGCCTTAAGCCACGTTTTAATGCGACTAAATCAATCGAACCGGTGCCTGAGACTTTAATGTTGTTTGGGTTAATGTCCGGGTCTAGGCTGCTGCAGGAGTGCCCAAGCATGGCAGGGCTAGCCGGAACCACGCCAAAGGTGCCTTCTGGCACGTAATAGAACTTTTCTTGATCTGAGTGATAGGTATCCACCATGTTTTTTCACCTGTAACTAGGAAGTGGCAACTGACTCAAACAGCCAAGCCACGATTACGATTTCTTCAGTGTAGAGGAACGGCTTAACGTCAACTACATCGACGTCTCGGTAACTGTGCACATCGCAAAACGTTATGCCATGCACGTCAACGGTTGCTTGGATAAAATCGCAGTTCAGAACGGCAGGCGATACTCCATTTGATGGGTTGGTTGTCCGCGCCATCAGGTACAGGAAACCGTCATCGTTGACGTAGTTGGCGAGGTTTGCTGTTAGATC
Source organism: Bathyarchaeia archaeon (assembly GCA_050108155.1). GTDB lineage: Archaea > Thermoproteota > Bathyarchaeia > Bathyarchaeales > Bathycorpusculaceae > Bathycorpusculum. The sequence goes on from JBNIDR010000045.1 coordinate 14,727, forward strand.
GATAGTCATTTTTTCATCTGTTCCTAAAACGCTGGTTTGCGTGTTGTTCCAAGCGCCTGCTAAGTTATCCCACACTTTTAGGGTAACGCCGTTTCCCGATGGAGATAGCCCAAAACCCTCAAAAGCCAAAACTACCCGCTTTAAGCACTGCTTTCGGGGCTCGTTTCGGCTCTCTCCCGTTTTGGCGCCTATTTTGAAGCGGAAAAGCATAAACGCAAACTCGCCACTGCCAGTTGCGCTTTTTGAGTGCCTTAAGTCGTCGCTTGCCCAAAGCTTCGGATACCCCTCGTTATTGAGTTCGCTCCATGAGACACTTGAAGGTTCAGGGTCAGTTGAAGCGGCGGCGTCAAAGGCTTTGCCTAATACTGAAGAATCATATAGAAAATTAAAAGAGAAGATAGTTCTATTCGGTAAATTGCGGTTTTCAGCAATAATCAGCAGCAGCTGCTCAAGGACTTTGTCGCGCATAACTCTGCCAGCGTCAGAGCTTGGGAATGGCTTGTCAACGGTTGTAATGGTTGCTCGGAGGGAGTAAATGCGGCGTCTTAGTTTGCCGTCTAAGGTGTGTTTCTGGGCTTGGCAGGGCTCCGAGGTTTTGGATACGGTGATTTGGGCGTCGTGGTCTTTTAGCAGTTCTCGGTCATAATTCGCCTGTGAGCAGAGGATACGGGCTAAGCCGCCGTCATCCTTGACTACTCTTATTCGGGATTCGATTAAGCGCAGAATGGTTATGACTGGGTTTTCTGCTTCGCTCAACTCGCGATTACCCTCCTTGCTATGCTTTTGAAGTAGAACCGCTGATTGGCAAACGTGAAGGGCGTCACTGTTTGGATTTCGTAGTCTTCGCCCTGGCGCCTTATCTTGTCGTGCACTCGGACGGGAAGGAACGTGTAGAAGGCCAAATAGTCATTAAGGTAATAACCCGCTTCCAACATCACCTGCTCAGCCTTGAGAGAGGAAACAACGGCAAGCAAATCCAAAGATTCGCCATAAGTCACTGTGGCAGCGGCTTCTCGCACAGGATAAAGCGTCACCGCCTCACCTTTGCTCTTTAGAATCTTGGTGAACTGGGTTACTGGCTCCTCGTAATGGAGGAAAAGCTCGGCTAGCCAACAAACCGTAACCATGGCCTGCTTGTTTTCAACGTAGCGGTAGTCTGTGTGTTTGGCGCCCCAAAACATGAATTCCGCTGGATGTTTGCCGATGACGTCTACACTGAGTTTTAGGCTTGGCTTGTCATGGTTGCTACGGATTCTCCAAAGGATCCCACTTGTCACCGCATCGTAGTAGTCGCAGGCTGAGAATCGACTAACTACGTCTATGTAGCCTGCCCAACAGACTGCAGGGTCATAAGCTGGATACTTGGCGCTAGCTCGAATGTTGTTTAGGCTGTTGTAGACTTTTTGGCAGCTAACACTCCAACTCTCAACTGCATACATCCCCAGCAAGGCGTAGGCGAATGGGTCATCGTAAACCTCGTTCTCGCTTAAGCCCACTCGGTGCCACTTGCCATCGGCAGGATCAAAATCTAACCAGAGATTCTCAAAACCAAATCGGAGAAAGCCTATTGCTTTGCTCATTATGCTTTGGTAGACAGAAGCGTTTGGGATGTCGTACTTTTCGGCTAGCATTCTTAAGCCAATCAAACCATAGAGGCACTCCACGTCGAGTTGCAGAAGCCACGCATCTCCAATTGTTACTGCTCTTGCAAAGCCGCCGTAGGCCTGCTGGTCCTGCATGGTTTTGAGGAAAGTTCCTCCAGCTAGTTTTGTAGCGTCCAAGTAGCTTGAATTGCCGGTAAGTTCATAGGCTCTCAAAAGTGACGGAATGGCTCTGCAGGTGTCTACACTGTAATAGTAAGTGCTGTCCTCTGCGCTTTTGAATCCACCATAAGCCTTACGTGCTAGGTCCAGACACTGCTGGGTTAAAGCCCAATTAGCCAAAGTCACGATTTTGGCGTAGATTTCAGCTTTTCTATTCTCGAATTGTGGGGCAGTGTAGGCTTCATATAAGAAATCGATGGCGAAGCTAGCCGCTAAAACGCCCTTACCGTAGGCTGGGTCGGGTGTGGTGGGTGGCATAACATAGACATTGGGTGCGTAGTCCATGATAAATTGGTAGTAGGCTTCAGGTACCGTTCCCATGGCTAAGCGCTCCCCACATAAGGCGTTTTTAGGGCAGTAAGAAGGCGCTCAAACTCTCCCTGCAGCACCGCTAAGCTAGGTAGAGAAGAGTTGGAACTGCTCAAATCGCCAACGCTAAAGTTTAAGCCGATTGCTGAGCCACCAGTCAAATAACAGACCGCGTAAATGGCTGCCAAAACAGTGATGGCTTCTTTTTGGGCGTCGCTGCAGTTTTGGTAGTCTATATCAGCGGATAGTTCAAGCTCTAAAGTGACCTCTGCACGCTTAATCATCTTCAGAACCTTAGCGTTAGGAATATCAGATTCACTTACATGGAGAACATCCCGAATATCCTCAATGGAGACAGCGGCCAAGCTACAATCCCATGAACCCTTGCAGCTGAGAGTTCAAATAGCTTGAGAGCCAAAACACGATAATATCGCAAACGTGACAATGTATCTACAATAGTCTAAGTAGCGCACGCTAAGGTCAATCAGTTTGAGGGTTTAGAGTTCGCCTGCAAAGTAGGATACGAACCTTCCGGATTCCTGTAGTACGACCAAGTTATGGTTCCCAAGTTTTTCTCTTGTAACAAACCCTTTTGTTTTCAGCTTCTCTAAAATTCCCTTATTTAATTTCATCATACAGGGAATTAGAATGCCGTCATAATTGTCATCTCTTCGGCGTACGCCCTTCTCTAATACATGTAAATGCTCTCTAAACCCTGGAAAATTATTGCGTGCTAGGAAAAGGATGATATCATAAGGTTTCATCGGTGATTTTTGGCTTAGAGCTTTCAGAACAGCCATTTCTTGTGTTGATGGAAGCTCGACTGGAAGTCCTTCGACCCATTTAGCGTTAGTGCCGTCACAGATGCTGAGTCCGTGCTCTTTTTTGTCTTTTGGGTTATCTGAATAGCCGCTTGCCTCTATGTAGTAGGCTTTTATTTTGTGAGCCATGGCAGCAAGTGTTGCTGCGGCTGCGGTTAATCTGCCTGCGCTTGAAATGTTAATGTAAATGTTGCTTGCTCTTGCTTTTTCCTTGATGATTATAGATGAAATATGTCTGATTACTTCTGAGGGTTCAAACATATCAACGGTTTTGACGATAGTTTCTATATCATGTTCATTTAACTTCTGAACAACTTTGTCGGTGAATTCCTTCTGTTCTTCAACTAGACTTGGGGAGTGTTTTCCAAACGTGTCCATAGTGGCTAGTATGTAGGCACGGTTTGCCTTTTTGCTTTCAAATATTTTTGTTGCTCTATCTATTTCATGACCTAGTGGGATAATGTGTACTATGTCTTCGCCGAACTCTTTATTGGATTGGATGATAATCAACCTGTTAAATGTGTTAAAGTCCAAGCATTTAACTATTCTGCTGGTTATATCTCGTAACAGAGGAAAAAACTATGAACTCTGAAGAAATCTGTAGAGAAATAACAAACTGGTTCGTCAAAGAACACAGCGAATTCGTTAATCAAAACAGCCTAAAGTCCTGGGCTGACATACTTGGAATAAAATTAGAAAAAAATGGCCAACTTGATGAAGACGGACTCTTTCAACTCTTTGTTTTGGCTTCACTATGGAACAACCATCCCACTTTCCGCACAAATAGAGGAATTGACGCTTTCAAAGCTACGAAGGCGAAGTACACGCTTGAAAACTTTAAGCAAGCACAAAATGAGCCAAAGCTCAAGAGCGAATTAAGAATACTCGCAGACCAAGAAATCGGAAATCCAGCAATCTTTAATCTTCTTGAGTATATTGCAAACGGCGATGCAGTCTCGGGATCAGTCTGGAATGAAATAATCCACGTTATGCACCTTTCGGGGGCAGGAACACTAAATAATGACATCAACAGACTCATGCAACTCAACAGCCTCTTCAACGATGGAAAAAAATATTCTGGCGATGCTTACCTTAAGGTAAAACTCTTTTTGGTATTTCGAGAGCTAAGAATCCAATTTAAACAAACTGGACAATTCCAGTTTCATCCAGCCATATGCTGTGTGTCTGATAGCCATGTACGGGAAGCTCTACAAGACCTCGGATTCGCCCAAAACATAGGTTCTGATTTAGGTAGCTTAATAGTTGCAAGCCAAACCGTAGCAGGCATGTTCTGCAATGAAGAATATGAGTTGTATGACTTGCCCCTATTCTTTGCACATAAGGAAAAAGTACTCCCAATTATTATAGAACGACGTCGAACAAAGGTCTCTCGTTCGACTGAATCTGCTGGCAACTGCCCTGCTTGTGGGTCTGCACTTGTTTGGCGTGTTGCTCAAAAAACAGGAGAACGCTATAGAGGGTGCACTAACTTTAAGGGAGGTTGCAGATGGAATGACAGAAGCTACTAACGTTCATAGTTTGCTCTTCTTAGAAATAATAGCACCGGGCAATTTCTTTTCCTGAAATCCCCTGCTCGGGTTATTAGCAAATTTTTGCTCAGAATAGTAATGAAGGAAAGGAAGTAGCTTGGAAAAAATTGTCAACTGTATTTTGCCTATAACCCCAGTTTCAATAAATATGCATGGGCTCTTCATCTTCAGAGCTTTTGCTTTTGAATTACTTAATAGCACTGTTTTCTTCACCCCTCTTTTATAAAAAAGCCTTATCTCATAAAAAACGAACAAAAGCATGGCCTTCATATAACTTGGAGTTTGCTCGTCATTAAGAATATCGAGTAATAGTAGTTTTAACCCGTTATTTCTAGTAATGTAATCAATTGAATATCTTAAGTAAACAACGTTTTCAGAGTCAATTATAGTCCTGTGAAGCCCCGAAAAGCCCACTTCTGTGTTATAGAATACGGTTACATGGTCTTCTTTCCCAATTTTATTCAACTTATCTAGATAGCCTATTGTCATGCCATCTTTCGTACGACCTGCGTATAATCCTCCAAAATTCTTAATGTACACATAGATTTTATCGATCTGTCTATAATGAAAAGCTGTGGCTATAGACAATAGCTCTTTGTTTTTTTGCAACTTGGTAGTTGGTTGAACCTCAGGCATTAAATCATAGATTAAATATTTTGTTTTTTAAATTTTCGAGAATTTGGGCGTCTTCACAGCTATCATATGCCCTTTTAGAGAACCTTTATTTAGACGTGGTAGTTTGTTCCTCTTCCCAGAGTTCCCAACCAAACTTGATGGCGTTCTTTCGGAATTCTTCCGCTCTTACCAGCCCAAGTTCAGCAGCCTTAATCAGATCGGAGGGCACCAGCTCAGGCGTTTCGGGGCTGCCAAAATTTAATCGAACTTTCGCTTTAGCAGCATCTAAGCCAGCCTGTGTCACTGTGACAGCGAAGATTTCTTTCTCAACTTGGCGTTTGATGTATCGCTGAACGGGTTTTATGAGCATGTCCTGTAAATCCAGTGCTGCCCTTGCCGATGCTTCAGTGAATCCTGGGGTGCTAAACAGACGGGGCAATGGTGTTTCGCATCCTAGATAGAACTGGTTTACCATGTGGTCGATGTAATACTCGAACCGTGCCCTCGGGTCGATGGATACCGGGTAGACGCCGACGGATTTTGCGCCGCTGAAAAGCCATTGCCCCTCTTCTGGGCGATTCTTTATTGCGCTCTCATACTTTTTGATTGTGTCCTCTTTTTGCCCTTCCAGCTGCACTACTACGTCAGGTCCAGCGTACTTGACAAATATGTTTGGCAGAATCTTCTCTATCTTGGCTTTCATCCAAGCATACGAGGGGCGCTTATCGGTGTCAACCGTCAACGTGTGAAGTAGAACCTGCAGCAAGCCCACGCCGAACCCAGATGGAACATCTCCGTTTAGGCGCCAGTGGATGACAGCTTCGGGCTTTAGCTCGTTTCCAGCGTTCCCACTGTAGGTGGCTTCAAGCTGGTATCCTGTGACCTTATAGGGAATTTTTAAGGTAGAAACAGAGCTTAGCCCAATGCGTTGGACTGAATCAATCGGCATACGCAACACATCGGCTAGCCGATCAGGTGCAAGTTTTAGCCAGAAATCATTGCCACAGGCAATCAGTGGCTTAGCCATGTCGTTTAGTAAGCCGTCAAGGTTGACGTCTTCGCAAAACCTGTCCACTGCTGCTTTAGATTCGGCTGCTTTGTCGTATTTCTCGTCAACTGTAGTATAGAAGCCCATGCCAACCGTTGAAGCCGCCAACAGGTCAACGCTGCTCTTGCATGTTGGGTCTCTGTCGTAGAGCTTCATGACGTCGGCTAGTGGGATGCATGAGGTGTCAAAGAACACTCTGTCCTTTGGGGATGCCACGCCCGAAGCAGGCGAATAGGAGAGTACTTCACGGATTTTTCTTAAGACACTACTCATGCAGGGTTAACCTTCTAAGGATTTTTTGTTTCCCAAAAAAGAGGGATAAAAAACTGTTGTTTGGGCAGTTTAGGTCATGGTCTGCTTTACGTTGGTCATTCGGGCAATAGCTTTGGAACGGAGGATGCCGGCGCCAAACCGTGTGGTTCCACGTACGCCGTATTTGCCTGTTTGGACGTCTTCCCAATCTTCAACGGTGACGTCTCGGCGTAGAAGCATAACAGCTGCTACTCGGGTGTCAATTGCATACATGGTTCCGTTGGGTACCAGAGTGCTTGATTGTACTGTCATGCCAAGTACGCTGCCGATGGTGCCTTGTGCGATGTCGGTTTCGCTGCTTGGCAGGTAGACGGATTTTACGAATTTGTCATCGTTTAGCAGCTGGTGTAATTGCATTTCGTTGACGGCTAAGACGTTGGGTCGCCAGTGTTCTCTTCGGACCGCTTCATGCAAGCTCAATAGTGACGCCCAGCTAGCGACAAGACCGCCACCAGCTAACTCTGCACCAGTTGCTAAGTCAGCGGCTTGTACTGCAGCGTACAATGCCAAGATTACTTCGGTTTCGTTTTGTCCAAGTGCTCTGCCTACGTTGTCGACGGCTTTGCTCATAACGTTCCAAGTGGCATCTTCGAGGTATTCGCGGCTCCACTCATCTGAGGATTCAGCTAGCTGGTTAGTGTAGATGTCTACTGTGGAGGGTTTCTTTGAGCTTAGCCTTGTTACTGCGCCTTCTGCATAGCGGTAGCCAACTGCGCCTGCATCAAGTGGAAAACGCTCCATCGCCTCAGTTGTTGGCATAACGGTGATTATGTTTCTGCCAATCAGCTCAGGCCATGCAGCATCAACCATGGTATCGTGCATTCGTCCGAGAGCGCTCGCCATGTCACTGAAAAAGCCTTCTTTGACACCCATCTGCGCATAGCGTTTTAGGAATGGGTGGTCGGCTTTCTGCTTGAGCTTCTCGTAGACTTCGCGTTGGTCGTTTTGCTTTGCCATTAGGACTTCAAAAAGTCGAGGTTTCATTGCTATCACTTCTCCACGTCGATGAATAGTAGATCGCCGTCGGTTGTGGTTGATTCAAGGGCTGTGCCGAGTTTGCGGTTGTAGAAGATGGTGTAGGTTGCTGCGCCGCCTTCGTTGACTGCTTGGTCAACCAGTGGAGCTACTTTGTTGCTTCCAGCCGCGCAAACAGCTTTTCCCCTTGTTATGGCTCCGTTTGCTGTGACTTTTACTCTTCCACGTTTAAGCACCGGACACATTTCCGCTGCCAGCACCGTTTTAGTTGCCACGCCTATAGCGTCGTCTCCGCCTGGGCTAGCCGAAACCTTGTCATCGGCGCTCAAGTAGACGGGTGAGCCTTTGGTGATACCGGCGGCGGCTTCAAAAGATTCGATGACGGCGTTTGGGTCGTCGGTTTCTCCAACAGCCATCCAAGCTTTGCCTGTTTTATCCGCCATAAAAAGTCAAATCGATTTTTGTTGAATTTCCCAAAGTTCGTCCTTTGGTACTCTCCCTCATAGAAATGAGCATAAACACGGCTAGCTTGCTCCCGCTTTCTGTTCTAGCTGTTGGACTACTCGTCGCAGTTCTTGGCACATGCGTTGTGGACCTAAACTCCAACTTCTCTGAACCATAGTCGAGGGCAAAACGGCTTCAACCATTTTGGTAGCTTCAGAAACAGCTATCATTTTAGGTGGGTTCTTTAGCAAGCCGCCACCCGGGACTTGTTTGCGCAGCTCCTCAATGGTTTTCTGAGCTTCAGTTAATTTGCCTTCGGTTAAGGTGAGTTTTTCTAAAACTTGCACGTTTGTCTCGGGAATACCTGGCACTGCAACGAGGCTTAACTCGGCATTATGCAAGCCATGCGGGACTTTGCCATCGACCAGATCGACGGCTTCGTAGTCTGCGCCGACGCTGACGTGCTGGATTAGGCCTTTGCGGATTTTCTCAGCGGTTGCCTCATCGTAGATTTCCGCTTCATACCACAGATTGTAACCATCCCAATCAGTCTTTGTCACTTTGCCGATTGCATTAGGGACGGCAACGTGCTCAATGTAAACAGGTGCATTCGCCAGTTTATCGGTGAAGGCTTCTAGTTCCTCGGCGGTGTAGATGTTGTGATTTCGGCTCATGCCACTACACATGGCTACGCCTCGAATACTCAAGGGTTTACCCGTTACAGCTTCGAGAACTTTGAAAGGCAAGAGCGAAGCTACATGCTCCCTAAGCCGCTTGCACTCTTTACAACCAACGTCATCCTGTGACATAACACAATCGCAAAAACAAAGCGAGGCTACGCTTTAATGGCTTGAGAGCCTAAATAGGATAATATCGTTAACATGACATACAAGCAACGTCGTTTTTTTGCCAAAGCTTATTACTTTAGACAATCGTAGTAGCGTCTTATGCGGCTGTCAAAAGTTGAAATTTGGAACTATCGCAGTATCAAACATATAAGTTTAGACTTAGGCGATTGCACTATTATCGTAGGTAAAAATAATTCTGGAAAATCCAATATTATTCATGCAATCGATCTGATCATCGGTGAAAAATGGCTAAAATTTACAAAAGAGGATTTCTTTGATAACGATGAAACTCAAAACATTAAAGTACATCTTCATTTTGACGACTTTAGTGCTACAGAAATTGATAGTATAATACCAGAAATAAAGGGTTGTAAAGTTGATGGAATTTGGTGTTCTGCAGAGAGGTACCAAGATGAATTTAGAGCATCTGCTAAACTGCTTATGGAATTAGAAGTATCTGCTGACCATCAGATATCAAAAAGAATCTATTATGGTAACAGTGAATACAACTACTTATCCCCTAAAGTGAAGGACCTAGTTGTAAACTCAGTGCTAATTCCAGCAATTAGAGATCATAGTCAAATGTTGAAAACAACATATGATAACAATTTCTTCAGCAAACTTTTGAGTAGACTTTATGCTATCGCTGATCCAACAAAAAAACAGATATTTGATAACAAGTTAAAGGAGATAAATGTCGCCTGTAAAGACCTTTATTTAGAACATGAAGAAAGGCTAAATGAGATCAGTAAGGAAATCATCGATCATGATGGAGTAGTATTTTCCGTAACGCCTGGCAACCCTAAGGACACTTATAAAAAACTTGAAATTTTGTTGAATGACGGAATGGAAACTGATCTGAATTTAAAGGGTTCAGGAATACAGAGCGTGATAATAATAGCATTGTTTAAACTTTATAGTGAGCTCAGGGTAGAAGGCAATGCTTTGTTACTTGTTGAAGAACCTGAGTCATTCTTACACCCGCACGCAAATAGACATATGGCAAGCATTTTGAGAGGTTTTTGTGGACAACAAGGTGTACAAGTAATAATTACAACGCATTCTCCTCAATACTTGCTTGATCAAAAAATTTCTAACATTGCACTTATCAGCAAGTCAGGTAAGGAGACGAAAGTCCAGCAAGTTAGGCAAGTCACGGATGAGGTCAAGCTTAAGCGAGAATTAACAGACTCCAATCTTGAACTCTTTTTCTCAGAAAAAGTAGTATTAGTTGAGGGACCATCAGAAAAGCTTCTTTTCCCTAATATAGCTCGTTCGATAAATAATGAATATGACTTTGACAAGAAAAACATTTCATTAATCGAAGTTGATGGAAAAACAAATCTGGACGTATTCATTAATTTATGTAATGCTTTTAACATACAATGGCTTGCAATTGTTGATAAAGACTTCTCTGATACCTCTCAAACGTTTAGAGCGCTTAAACGATTGAATATTGCGCTAAATATCGGCGTTGACTTCACAAATGATTCTCGCCAAGATATTGAACGTAAATTTGATGCAAAAAATATTCATGTGCTCAATTTTGGAGCAATTGAAAACTATTACCATAAAGAATGGCTACTCGAAATGTTATACGATCTACTGATAACTTCAGGTATACCCCAAGAATTCTTAGATCAATCAGTACCATTAGTGAAACAATTTAATGACCCGACAAAAGAGATCGAGTTAAAACAAACAATTGGAAGTATTGCTGATTTAGATCCCGATGATCGTGCCTTTATCTTCGATGTTATTAATGCAAAACTCAAAATCTTAGCGCTTAACCTAGACTCGCCCACAATCACTTCAGAATTAGTAGCTGCATTCAAGAGCTTTTCACTAACAAAACCGAAAATTGCATTGATGCTAAAAAGACATGCCACCATAACAGACTTTACTACCCCAAAAAACTCAGAACTTCAAGATGTATTCAATCGAATTTTTACATAATTTGATCACTGAAATCCTTGTAGTTGAGACTGTTAAAGAACGCTAAATCAGCCCTTGCCCATTCAATTTTTTTTAGCGCATTTTTTCTTGAACGAGTGACATTTGGTGTTTCCATCTTCAGTTTACGCGCAATCTGGTAATCTGTGGCGCCAATAGCTTTTAGACGCAAGATTGCTTTCTCACGCTCTGTCAAAGCCACGAGTTAAGATTCCTCCCAGAAGCTCTGTGTAAGTTCACGCCTACTGCTAGCAGGTCTTTCTCTGATGCTTTGTAGGCGTCTACGCCAAAACTTGTCATAGCCCAACACCAACCGCGCCGCTCAACAACCGCCGAATCCAATTCCTTAGATAGTCGCTTATTCATGCGAACAATCCGGCGAGTCACTTGATGGCGTGTAATCTTGAATTCAGTTAGTTTGGCGGCTATATCTTTAGGTAGCAATCCGGAAGCGCCTGCTTCAAACAGCAACTGAAGAATGGCTTTGTCAACCTCGTCTTCACAGGCTGCCTCTTCGATAAGCGACTTCTCAAAGTGCAAGGAATCCTTCAGGCCAGCAAAAATAACCCTGAGCAGTAGCTTTATCTCGGCGACGTCGCGGTCGAGTTTCTTGTCCTTGGCCAATAGGTACTTGAGTTTCCCCACCTTGTCGGCTTGGCTACGCTTAGTTTTTGGCGCTTTTTGGGCTGAAATTGGCATGTTTTGAACAGGTTTATCGCTTATTTCCATGTCAAAATGCACACTCCAAGGTTCTCGCTCCATAAACGCACGTGACTTTTAGCACTCGGCAATCTACACCAAGCAACCGTAGAAAAGCAACTTCTGAAAAGCATGGACTTTTCCCATGCCCTCGGCATACTGCTGAAAAGGCTTTTGAACAGGTTTCCACAGCCATTTTGTTATGCCTCCACTAAGATGCCAGCCTTAACCATTAGTTTCAAAAGCTGAATCGCATCTTTCTTTGAAAGCTCTTTAGGCACCTGCTGAAGAACAAAACGCTGTTCTTCTTGCGTGAGCTTTTCCTTGTATCGCTCTACTCTTTCCTCTTGGGTTGCCCACCTGCCAAAAGGAGTTAACTCATATTTTTTCTCAGCTGACATATCTTCTGCCCTCCTCAATCGGCGTCTGCCCTACGCTACATTCAGAACTCGCAAGCTTACACAGGACCTCAGCAACCTTTGCTATGTCATAGCCCATCTTGTCTAGCTTACTTAGGCTGCCTGAGATTTTCTCCAAGTCATAGAGGACATTGCCCATTTGCCCCTCCAACTTTTTAACGCGCTCCGGCATCAGCAAATACTCGACTGCAGCGTCACGGCCAAGATGATCAAGCTCACCCTCGTCTTCTCCCGGGCTATCATCAATAACCCGCTTTGGCGAACTCACAGTAAAATAGCGATTCAGCAAATTTGCGACTGGGTCATCGATACCCAACTCATGACGCTTGTTAATCTGCCCCTCACCCAAAACGCAGCCATACTTACTGGACAGACCCTTCGCTACTCGGTCAGCCAAGTTTTTAGCTAAAGTCACAAGCTCTCCCGGACTGCGACCGTACAGCGTCTCCACATGAACAATCCAAGACGTCGTCGTATGCCTAACCTTAACGCCCTGTTCCAAGCCTAAAAGAGCGGTCCAGTTCACCATTTCAATCCGCTTAAAATCGCCCATTGGATAAACCCCCTCTCGTAAAACTGGATATTTGAAAAAACATCGGTGCAACCGAAAGACGCCGCTGCTAAAGAGGACGCCCTCACATGATATGAGAAAGTTTTGACCTTTCTCCGTTAACTCATAATCGACAAAGTTGCTCCGCTTCAAGCGGCGGATTAAACCTGCTTTTTCCATCTTTTTAACATAGTAATCGACGTGCTGTTTGCTCCATCCACGGGCACGCCCTATCTTGGCAGGATACATTTTGACTTCAATGCCTTTGAGGATGGGAATGACGCGGGAACGTACGGTAGAGAAGTCAAATTTGACTTTGGACTTTGAAACGCCAAAATTTTGACTTCTATCAGATTGCTCTGCCAAAAACTTAGCGCCTCCTGGATTCCCTAAAGCTGTCGCAAGCGTCAGAAGAAGCCACACGGCCTACTGATCGTCTGCCCTGCATCGTCGGTTCAGAGCAACGTCCACACCAAAAAACGCAGTCCATACAGTGGAGAACATTGAATGAGCCTGTAGCGTCAGGGTTTGCACTAAAGCTGTTTAACTGATTACTAGAGAAAGAAAAAAGGGAAGATTTAGCGAAAAGAAACCCTGATGGTATGGTGATATCGCCATGGTACGGGGAGTTCAAGTCCCACCCCCGCCACCACTGCCGCTTAAAATACTCGGGGCTCAAATCCTGGCGAGCCCTTACAGTATTTTAAAAATTATTATGCTAACATTATCAGACAACTCAGCCGACAGCATTTTTCTCGACTTAGAATAGACGAAAAATTCAGTTCATTATTTTAGTTCGGAGGTCTTCCGCTATTTTTGAGAAGGAAATATTTGGTGTGAACACTATCATAGTTGCAATGTCATCGCGGCTTTGCTATAGTGTGTCTTTAACATTGTTATTGAACCATTCTTAGGCACTTTGCTATTTGTTCCTCATCGATTTCCTCTTCGGATTTAATTTCAAGGGTTCTCATTGTTTTTCCACTGCCTTGGAATAAGGCAACTTGTTCCTTTGTAAAGCCTTTTATGGAGAAGCCTATGTTGACCTGAGTTTTAAGTGCAAGCAAATAGTATTTTCCAGCGCCATAGGCTGGAACTCCCCATTTCATTTCTTCTTTGATATCAGGAAATGTTTTGAAGATGATTTCTCTTAATTTTATGCATATTTCTTTTTGGGGAGATTCTTGTTTTGTTATGTATTCGTCTACTTTTTTA
>JBNIDR010000046.1:0-15335 GCA_050108155.1 Bathyarchaeia archaeon
CTGTTTTTCAAAAATAAACCGTGAGCTTAGTTGTCTCGTTTGAATTTGCTGCGAAATTCAGTTTTCAGCTTTTTTATCCTTATTTTTTTGTTTTATTCAACATGCCTCCACATCCACAACGAATCACAAAAAGAAACACACCCGAACCTGTTGAAAAGAGCGAAGAAAAAACCCTTATTTTAGCTTAGTTGGGGACATTAGTGGCTGGGGGTCCGTTAGAAATGGGTGGAACTTTATTGCGTTTAAAGCGAACCAGCAGCAGCGAAATAACCGCCACAATTACAGCAGCGGCTATGATTACGCTCAAGTCTGCGTTATTCCAGATCGGTGAGCCGCTTTCCTGAATTGTTATAGGTGGCTCTGTTGTCCCTGTTGGGGTAGGCGATGATGAATTCACATTTGATGCGTCAGGTGTTGGGGTAACTGTGGAAATGGAAGAAGGTGTTGGGGTTGGATTAGATGCTGACGGTGAAGTGGGCGTGGGAGATGCAGAAGGCGTTAGTAAGGCAGCTACTACAATTTTAGCCGCGGTTGAGTTTATGACTTCGCCGGTGCCGTCAGTAACTTGGACCATAAAGTGCCAAGTTCCAGCAACTGTTTCTGCCGATGTTACGAAGTTATAGCTGTTTGAGGTAGCGCCATCTATGATTGAGTATGCTGCTTTGTCGGGTGCTTTGCTGAACCATTGGTAAGTGTATGGTGCTGTTCCAGTGTCAACTGAAGCGGTTAAGGTGGTAGTTTGACCTTGCGTCACTGATGACGATGACGATGTTGGCGTTAGAGGCAAAAGCGGTTCATTAACACTTACTGATGCAGAGTTCGATAGGGGGGAAGTTACACCTATGCTGTCTGTGACCTTTACTGTGATAGTCGGTTGACCAGCAACGCTTGGAGTATAGCTAAAAGTTGATGCTGTCTGCCCATTTTGGACTGACCCGTCTACGTACCACTGGTAACTTGAGTAGCTCCCCGAGCCGCCAACCGCATTAGCCGTGAAAACTTTGGTTTGCCAGACATTCATTTCCCAGGATGTCGGCGTTATGGAGACCGATGGCCCAACTGCAATTGTAATTTGTATAGTGTTCGATTGGGCGGTTACGGGTTCCGAGGCGCTGTCAGTTACTGTGCAGTGGATTGTGACGGAGCCTGAGGATGCGGGCGTGTAAGAGTATGCTGCGCGGTTGGAGTTGGGTACTGCAGTGTCATTTATGTACCAAGTATATGTTAAGGGGGCTGTGCCGTCTATGGCTAAGGCTGTGAAGGTCTGGGTTTGCCCCGCCTCCAAGTTGGTGATTGAGGGCGCAATGCTGATTGTGGGATCTAAATCTACCGAAATAGTTGCGGCGTTGGAAGGCGCCGAGGTTGTGTTTGTATCGTCAGTCACTGTTACCGTGATTAAGTGGGAACCTGTGACTTGAGGAGTAAAAATATATGTGGATAATGTTTCGCCTGTTTGCAGTAACCCATCCACGTACCATTGGTACCCCGTATAGTTTCCAGACCCACCAAGCGGATTGGCTGTGAAAGTTTTAGACTGATTGATATCCATCTTCCAAACGTAGGGCGTGATAAAAGCTGTTGGCGGAACTGCTGGGCTGCCGAAAGCGGCGATTTCTCCACCGCTGATATAGTAAACCATGCCGTATGCAACTGCAGCTGACCCATACACGGGATCGCTTAGATAGGAGACCCACTGCTCGCTGCCTGAGGTTGCATCGATTGCATAGAACCGGTTTTCCATTGTTCCTATGTAGAGGGTGTTACCAGCCACGATGGGGGATGCCCAAATACCAGTGTTAGAGGAGCCATTGGGAACAGCTGTAAATGTCCACTCTAGTGCATGTGTTTGGGTGTTGCAGGCATAAACCTTTCCGTCGTCAGACGCAAAGTACACCAAGCCCCCAGCTAAGGCGGGGGTACTTTGGACTGCTCCGCCGGTTGGGTAAAACCAAATTTCCTCTCCCGTAACAGCGTTGAGGGCATAGAGGTTGTGATCTTGAGAGCCAATGTAAACGATGCCATCTGCCACTGCGGGAGAACTATAAATTGCGTCTCCAGTAGAGAAGGGCGTCGCCCAAACAGGGTCACCTGTGGATGCATCAAGGGCGTAAACGTTGTGGTCGTACGACCCCACGTAAACTACGCCGTTAACAACAGCTGGCGAAGAATAGATTGCGTCGGTGGCAACATGCGATTCCCAAACAGGGCCTTCGGAAGAAGGATCAAAGCAGTAGACGATTCCGCCGTCGTCACAGGCGTAGAGTTTCCCGTCAGCAATGGTTGGAGAAGCTACGAAAGAGTTGCCGTCGGATTGCGTGTACATCCAAAGTCTGTTGCCATCCGAAGCATTTAACGCGTAGAAGAGGCCGCCGTTTGAACCAACATAAACTACACCGTTGTGAACAACAGGAGAGCCTCGGATTTCATAGTTCGTGTTAGGGTTATATGTCCACAAGCTCTCGCCAGTGACTGCGTAGAGTGCGTAGATGTTGCCGTAGTACCCACCAGCATAGAGGACACCATTAACTATGGTGGGTTGACACCAGTTAACTTGAGAATCGATCGTGTAATTCCATGTATCATGACTTGGCGCAGTTAAGGGACCAGCTGCAACAGGAGAATACCCAGTGTGGCCTTCGTCGCCATGAAACATAGGCCACTCTTCGCTGTCAAAAGCCTCAACGGTAGAAACCTGAAAAAAAAGAAAAGCCGACGCAACTAGGAGAATAACCAAAAACAAAGATAAGGCACGTTTCTTCATTTTTCGACTTTCCTTAGGGCAATCTCGGTATTACTCACTACCAGATGTTTTATTCGAGACGCCTGAAATAATTAAATCTTGCTACTCACTACACTGTGCGTGTTATCTGTTCAACAATAGAATAAAACATTCAAAATTACACAAGTTTGACTTCTTTTTTGCTTAAAAAAATATTTCCTGTTCCGCTTGGATGTTAGCAGATTTGCAGGATATTTTTTGGCCAGAATTTTTGCGATGTTTCAAATGGTTTTTATCTTCAAATTTGCTTTAGTTTATTATGAGGTGTTTTTTTGGAGAACTTTGAACTTGAAGATTTTAACATGATCGACATGGACGCTAAGAGAGTTCTGGAGGCTCTTGCCGAATTTAAGCGTGGCGAGTTTGTCCACGGTGAAGAAATACATATGAAGACAGGGTTGCTGCCTGAAACCATTAACCAGGCGGTAAAAGTATTGGAGAAGTCATTGTTGGTAAATAACCCAAGTATTTCGAGAAAGTCGCCGCCGTACGATTTTTACTGGGTTGAGATAACTGATTTTGGACGGCAGGTTCTGGAAAAATACGGTTGAAAAACGCTTATGCCCACAGGGTTTCTGTTGTATGCTTAGCTTTCTCCATAATCGACAGGGCAGTTTGCCGTGTTAAACCCAATTTCCGCTCAAGATAGCCCACATCCTGCATCAGCAACTGTTTAATGAGCACAATACCTTCGTCAACCAAACGCAGCCTCACTTGTCGGCTTATGCCTCTTAGGCAACTAAGAGGATACAGCTTCTGCGACTCCACCAAATCTCGCAGTCCAATCTCAGGGGAAGCCCAACCCACCATAATGATACCCCGGCATCGACCATAATTTATTGCGTGCTCTGAGTACCGGGTGTTGGTTACGATCATTGCGCCGTCAATTTTGATTTCACTTAAGCCTCGGATGTAGCCTTCTGTAACATCCTCAACGATTGCTCGGGCAATACGGCTTTCGTCTAATCCGGTCAACGCATGATAACTTGCGTGATGCTTTACCTCAACAAAATAGGTTACGCCATCTTTAGAGGCTATGGCGTCTACTTCATGCTCTCCGCATAAACCCCGCAGAATTGTGTTAGGCGTAACTGTGTAGCCGCTGTGGGATAGAAGCGCTCGAATGAACATTTCAAATTCGGGTTTAGGCTCCATTAAGCTTATTCCGCGTCTGAGATCAAAGAGGTTCCTGACTGCAGGTTTGGGTTTACGCAGTAAAACAAAAATTAACTGAAGGATTTTTCGGGTAGATATGCCATCGTAGAGTTTCAATTCTAGCTGCTGGGCAATCCGTTCAGCCTCTTCGCTGTTAGCACCAAGTCTAAGAGACGTCTGTACGATTTTTTGTTTGTTGTAGAGCTGTTTGGAACCATCAGCTTTGGTTACGAAAATTTCCAAGCGGTCGCTCGCCCTCTTCAGTAAAGAGTGGGCAAGAAGCGTTTTAAGTTTTTACCGATAACTAGCAAATCTCGGGTTTGTTTCAAGCTTTCCGTTTCTGGCTACTCTTTTGTGGGTGTGGGTTTTGCGGTAAACCACAATGCAACCCGCCAAAGCAACAAAAACCTTTCATCAACAATCGTCGCTTTTCTAGACTTTGTGATTTTGATGTTTGGCGGGAGTTCTAGCCCGTTTAATATAGGTGTTAACCTGTAATTTTCGGAAACTGCTTTTGCCTCGTAAATAAGGTTTTGACCATGTTGATTAATTTTATATTTTTTGCTTAATGCCTCTGACGCTTGTTCACTGTCGCCCAAAATTTTATATATAAATTGGATCAAAATCGACACTTGTACACATAATTGTGTACTATAAGTTAGGAGAAAAAATAATATGGCGAATAGAAAAACCGCTATTTTGATTGCGTTATTCACGATGCTAACAATGACTGTTTCCCTTATTCCAACAAGTCTAGCACAATTTGGAACACAAGTCAACACAATGACAGCTTATGCCTTCGTCGGTGCAAGACCAAACCCCGTAGGCGTAGGTCAAGAAGTCCTAATTCACTTCGGCATCACGGCACCAACCCAAAATGCAACAGAAAGCTACAAAGGAATAACTGTAACCATCACAAAACCCGACAACACAACAGTTACCCTTGGACCATTCACCACAGATTCAACCGGCGGTTCAGGCACAATATACATACCTGAAACAGTCGGCGAATACACTCTGCAAACTCATTTCCCCGCGCAATGGTACAATTTCAGCGGCACTGGAACTTTCGGTCCAGTCAACAGCAGAACATACTACTCGGCCAGTGACAGCGAAAAACTCACCCTTATCGTGCAGGAGGACCCAATACCTCAGTACCCAGCCGTTCCACTTCCTACCGAATATTGGACACGACCTATAGATTCACAGAATAGAGCATGGTACACCATCTCAGGAAGCTGGCTATATGCATCCGGCGGCTTAAGCGGTTCAGATGTCCCCAACAGGCTAATTTTCAACAACGACGACGCACCAGACACAGCGCACATATTATGGACAACACCGCTGACGATGGGTGGACTCGTTGGAGGAGACGTGGGAATAACTACCTCAAGTAATCAGGGACCCGTTGGATTCGGAACAGGAGACGCATATGAAGGCGTATGGTCTAGCCGGTTAATACTTGCTGGAAAACTCTACTATGCAACCTACGCTCAGGGCATGTTAAGCAGCACCACAGCTCAACCAGTCATTTACCACTGTGTCGATTTGCACACAGGCAAAGAATTATGGGCTAAAACCTTCCTAAACAATCAATCGATAGCTTTCGGACAAGAACTCTACTACCAAGGATTCAACTACATGGGCGCTTTTTCGTATCTGTGGGTTACCACAGGCGGCTATAGTCTTTTCGGCTACGCTGGACCAGCAACATGGTACGCGTTCGACGCCTACACGGGAAACTGGGCATTCACAATTAAGAACCCACCCTCAGGCACGTTAATGCGCGATGAAAACGGAGCACTTCACATATTAGTAATTGACCAAACCAACGGCTGGATGGCAGATTGGAACATGACAGCGTTTATTGAAGCGTCAGCCACAGGCTACTACGTCGGCGGCGGAAGCTGGGGCAACGTTGTTAACGGAATGACATTTGACGCAGGAGCAAACACACAAGCAGCTAAAGAAGCCTACAGCTGGAACGTCACCATACCCAAGAACCTACCTGGCAGCGTTCAAGCAGCCTACTTCAACGACCGAGTTGTAGGTTCAAATCTAGGTGGAGGATTCGGAGCCAGCGCAGCACCAAGCACTGTATCGATGTGGGGCATAAGCCTCAAGGATGGACAAGAAGGACAAGTACTGTTCAATAAGCAGTGGGCGTCGCCTTCGCATTGGGTTTCAGGCAACGAAACTATAAGCTGGGCAACCTTTAGCGAGCAATCTAAAATTGGTATTCTGTGGTCAAAAGAGCTACGGCAACACTATGGCGTCAGCTTAGAAACAGGAGACTTAATCTGGGGTCCAACTCCATCGCAGTACTACCTCGACATCTACGAAGGCTCAGTGTTGACATCTCACTTGGTGGCCTACGACAAACTCTACGCTTGCGGAGTCGCAGGTATATTATACTGCTACGACGTCAAAACTGGAGATTTACTCTGGAATTACTCTGCAAAAGATCCCTACACTGAAAGCATGTTCTCAAGCAACTGGTGGATAGGCATCACTTTCATCACAGATGGAAAACTCTACATCGGTTCAGGAGAACACTCACCAAACCAGCCCTTGCCAAGAGGTGCACCGTTCCTATGCCTCAACGCCACAAATGGTGACGTTGTATGGCGAGTTAACGGATTGTTCCGACAGACAGGCTGGGGTGGACTTGCAATTATCGGCGACAGCATTATGGCTACTATGGATACCTATGATATGCGATTATACGCTGTGGGCAAAGGACCAACCGCAATGACAGTGTCAGCACCAGAGAATACCCAAGAATTCGGCGCTGAGGTTCTCGTAAAAGGCACCGTTATGGATATTTCGCCAGGTACAAAAGAAGACGGCATGGTCGAACGCTTCCCCAATGGCGTCCCCGCAGTGTCTGATGAGTGCCAGAGCGACTGGATGCTATACACCTACAAGCAGTTCGCCCGCCCAACAAACGCTACCGGAGTTCCAGTTGTAATTTCAGTGTTTGACCCTAACAACAACATCTACGAAGTCGGCACAACTACAAGCGATTCAGCAGGCTTCTACAGCTTTGCCTTCACACCTGAAGTTCCAGGCAAATACACTGTTATAGCCAGCTTTCCAGGGTCAGCTGCATACTATGGCTCTTCCGCAGAAACCGCCATAAACGTTGCACAGGAACCCGCACCTACCTCTGAACCTTCGCAGGCGCCAGTTTCTTTGGCTGACCAATACATTTTGCCAGGCATAATCGGAATAATCGTAGCAATCGTGATAGTGGGGTTAGTTTTGGGATTGCTTGTTACCCGAAAGCGACCATAATCTAACTGGGGAACTTTTTTCCCTTCCCTTTTTTTAGTTAACTCTTAGTTGAAAAGGGGGGATTTGTAACGTTTGACTTATAGAAGATGTTTTTTAGTTACCGCATACATATCATTCAAGGGGATGTCAAATGTCTGTTGAATGTAAGAACTGTGGGAAACTTATTGATCCAGTGTTTAAGATGGATGCAGGCATTAACCGTCGTGTATGCCCTGAATGCGGCTGTATAATGGATGCATGCACCGACACTATACGGGTAATCGGACGGGACATGTAACAGACTCAGTAAATGCTTTCTCTCGCGAATCGGCAATAGAAGTAAAACTAATCGTTTCGCTAAAGTATCTGCAAGCGAAACGGCAGATTTGTGCTCTTCCCACAAATACTGTTAAATGTCATTAATGACCTGTTATGGTGAAGTGACCTCTTCCGTAGGAGACCTGAACCATGGAATTCTTTGACCTTATGAACATTTCACACCACTTCATGGAGATACTCGACCCCACCACATCTGAAAAGATCATCCAACTCGGCAAACTGCTCAAATTAAAAAAAGGAAGCCGAGTTATCGACTTCGGTTGCGGCTGCGCCGAACCGCTCACACTCTGGGCTGAAGAATTCGGCATCACCGGCATCGGCATAGACATATCCAAAGACTTCTGCAACCGAGCCAAAGAAAAACTATCCAAAAGAGGATTAGCAGACCAAATCGAAATCGTATGCGCCCCCGTAACTGACTACGTGTTCGAAGAGGGAGCTTTCGACGCCGCAACATGCATCGGGGCAACTTTTGCTTTTGGCGGCTTCCAACAGACAATCCAAGCGATGAAACGGGCAATTCATCAGAATGGACGCCTCGGCATCGGCGAAACCTACTGGCTTAGCAACCAAGTACCGCCGCAATATGCCCAAAAACAGACAACAACACACACGGAACCAGAACTGGCTCAGTTTAGCCGAAGCGAAGGCTTTGAACTCGAATATATTATCCGTGCCAGCCGCGATGACTGGGACAGGTACATTTCGGATAGCTGGTATGGCCTGATACGTTGGCTTGAAGAAAACCCCGACCACCCTGATTATGAGCAGGTTTTCAGGTTCTTCCGTGCGGATCAGGATGATTATTTACAGTATCAAAGTCAAAGTATGGGTTGGGCTATGTACTGCCTCGCCCCCTTGAAACCTCGTTTGTCAAGCATGCAACCGTAAAAAAAAATGGCATCAGTTAAATAAAAGTGGACCGGGGGGGATTTGAACCCCCGACCTCTTGAGTGCAAGTCAAGCGTTCATACCAGCTGAACTACCGGCCCGTTAGGTAGCCCAAATTGATGCGGTTCTTTGATATTTAGGTTTTGCCAGCTAAGCAGGAATCCAACAAAAATTTCCGGAAAAACAAACAAAAAATAGAATAAACAAACTATTTTTAGTCACGCAGAACGGGGTTAGTAGCGGTTTCTCGGTCTCGGGGGTCGCTTCTTTGCCCAGCATTCTCGGCAGTAAACTGGCCTGTTCGGGTCGGGTTTGAATGGAACTTCGCATTCTCTGCCGCATTCAGAACAGACTGCCTTGAACATTTCTTTTCCTGACACTCTACTTTTCACTCCTTTCCAACGGTTTGGCGCAAACGACGGTTTTGCACGGTGTATTTCTATGCAGTTTGAGGGTGGATATAAGATTTTGTATCAGAGTCTTTTCGCTTGCGCAACAAAATGTATTCAGAAATTGAATAGTGTAGATTTTGATTTGGGATTCACAACAAATTTAACATTTAGAGGTGATTATGCCCTATGCGTATCCGTTACAAGATATTGTTGATTCTTGGGTTAGTCAGCATAGCTTTAATGGCTGTTCTCTACGGTGTGGCAGAAACGCTTATGCTAAACGGCATAACCGCCGCAGAAGAGCATCTTGCCACGGAAGGCGCTGAAAGATTCATCAATAACCTCAACAGTACAATCGACTCCCTAAACAACTTCGTTAACGACTGGGCAAACTGGGATGACACATACAACTTCGTAGAAACCAATAACACCCAATACATCACAAACAACCTGATAGATGACGTGTTTGACAATCTGAAGTTGAACATTATCCTGTTCTATGATACACAAGGCAACTTGGTTTACGGTGAAATGTTTAACTTAACAACTCAAGCCTCTGTTGCCCTCAAAGACGAAACTGTTGCTGAAGTGAAAGGCTATAGTAGCTTGTTTAGTGATGGAGAAAACGCTCAACAAAGAGGCATAATACTAGTGGATGGCGAACCCATGTTGGTGGCTGCTCAACCCATTCTCACTAGCCTAAAAGAAGGCCCATCACGTGGAACCATGATTATCGGCAGGTTCCTTGATGGGTCACAGTTGGAAGTTCTTTCTTCCGAAACCGGTTTACCAGTTACAATGGTTCCCATAGGTAGTTCAAGCGTTAGCTCAGATTTTGAAGTAGCTACACAAAAACTTTCCAAAGAACAGCCGCTCTTCATCAGCCCCCTAAATGAAACCATAATTGCCGGCTACATGCTACTCAGTGATGTTGCGGATCAACCCATGTTTGTGGCTCGGTTTACTGATTTTAGAACAGAATACACTCAAGGCATTGTCGCTTTAAAGTATATGGGCGTCTTTTTGATAGCGCTAGTCGGAGCTATGTTTTTGTGTCTTGCTTTGTTGCTTGATAAAGTAGTTATTTCTAGATTAAGCAGTCTCAATTCAGCCGTAATGGGCATAAAAAGAAACGGGGATAACTCTGTTAGAGTCAAAGCTGAGGGAAACGATGAGTTGGCAAGTTTGGAGCGAAACATAAACAGCATGCTAGAAGTCATCGAAAACAACACTGGGGCCCTAGAGAATACTGTTAGAGAACGTACAGTTGATTTGGCTGAAAACAAAAAGAAACTCGAAAGCATCTTCTCAGCATCTCCAGACGTGATTGTAGCGTTTGATGCGAATGGAGTAATCACAGAATGCAACAGTAGAATAATTGAACTTAGCGGGTTTGATAGAAGTTACCTTGTAGGAAAGCGGGGTACAGATTACATCGCCGAAAAATCACGAGAAATTATGTCAGAGAAAATGGCGGCGTTATTCAGGGGAAACAGGGGACCAATGCGTTTTGAAGCTGCTCTGATGAGAAAAGACGGCACCGAGTTTCCAGTTGAGTTATCCGTTAATTTGCTTCGAGACGAACACGATCAGCCAGTGGGGGCAGTTGCAGTAATCCGTGACTTGTCTGAGATGAAGCAGTTGCAGGCTCAGCTTCTAAAGGCCCAGCGTCTTGCCGCCATCGGCGAATTAGCTGGAATGGTTGGACATGACATCCGCAATCCATTAGCTGCAATACGCAACGCAGGCTACGTCCTAAAAAAGCACTGCGCTGAAGACCATAACCCCAAAGTCGCCACCATGCTTGAGGTTATTGACAAGTCAATCGACCACGCCAACAAAATCGTGAACGATTTGCTTGAATACTCCAAAAAAATCCATTTGATATATGTTGAAACTTCACCCCATAACCTCTTATGTGAAACATTATCATTGGTTAAACTTCCAAATAACATTAAACTTGTGAATTCAACAAGCGAAGATAAAATAAACGTTGATTATAGCAAAACCATACGGGTCTTTGCTAACCTGATAAAGAACGCAGTTGATGCAATGCCAGAGGGCGGAACCATAGAGGTTAGAAGTAACCAGACTGAAATTTTTACAACAATTGAATTCGCTGACACTGGAAACGGTATCCCTCAAGAAGAGCTAACTAGACTCTTCACGCCCCTCTACACAACTAAAGCTCAGGGTATGGGCTTAGGCCTGTCCATCAGCAAACGCATTGTGGAAGCACACGGCGGCAAAATCTCTGTTCAAAGTCAAATCGGCAAAGGCACCATCTTCACTGTTACACTCCCAAATAAGCCGCCGCCAACAATGAGGTCTCCACGACACCCGCAGAAACTTTAAAACGTTATATTCATTGATTAGCAAACAGCTCTAGCGGAGGTTTACATTTGGAATTCAAAACCGTGAAAATCCAAGCACCCCAAGACTGCAACATCATATTAGGCCAGGCGCACTTCATCAAAACCGCGGAGGATCTCTACGAAGCCCTCGTCAACTCCACCCCCAGCGGCAAATTCGGCTTGGGATTCTGCGAAGCATCAGGACCCTGCCTTGTACGCCATGAAGGCAACGATGAGGAACTACGCCGTTTAGCCGCTGAGAAAGCCTTGGAACTCGGATGCGGACACAGTTTCTTAATCTACATAAAAAATGCTTATCCGCTAAATGTGCTGGAAAAAATCAAAGCTGTCCCCGAAGTCTGCGGCGTATTTGCTGCTACGGCTAACGCTCTGGAGGTTTTGGTGGCGGAGACGGAGCAGGGCAGAGGCATAATAGGCGTGGTTGATGGCTACAAGAGCAAAGGAATTGAAAGCTCAGCGGATATTGCGGAGCGGCGTGGGTTTCTGCGCAAAATCGGTTACAAGCTTGGCTGACTTGTCAGCGCCTTCACCATAAACTTTTTTAGTTTACGCCAGCTTTTACCCTATAAAACATTCTACTTGGTTGATTTTTATGGCGGCAGCATCTGCAGCTTATGAAAGAAATATGGCTCAACTTAAAGCCTACAAAGAACAGCAAGCCCAAGAAGACGCAGAACTAAAAGAGCGCATGGGCAAAATCAAACATAAAATCGCCGTCATAAGCGGCAAAGGCGGAGTAGGCAAAAGCACGGTAACAGTCAACCTTGCAGCCGCCTTCGCTTTGAAAGGCAAAAAAGTAGCTGTGTTAGACGCTGACATCCATGGTCCCAGTGTGCCAAGGCTGCTCGGCTTAGAGGGCAAACAGGTTAAAGCAAGCCCAGTGGGTGCATTCCCAATCGAAGGCCCCTTAGGCATCAAGGTAATGTCGATTGACTTCTTCCTAACCGAGGAGTCTCCGACGATTTGGCGTGGACCCCTAAAAATGCGTGCCATCAAACAGTTCCTAACGGAAGTGGTTTGGGGCGAACTCGATTACCTATTTATCGATTTACCGCCTGGAACAGGAGACGAACCTCTGAGTGTGGCACAGCTATTACCAGAAATGGATGGAGTAGTCATCGTAACCATGCCCAGCCAACTATCAAGCGGCATCGTGAAGAAAGCCGTCACCTTTGCCGAACGGCTAAACATGAAAACCATCGGAGTAGTGGAAAACATGAGCGGCTTTATCTGTCCCCACTGCGGAGAGAAAACAGAGATTTTCGGTTCAGGCGGAGGCGAAAAAATGTCCACAGACGTCGGCGTACCCTTCCTCGGCAGCATCCCCATTGACCCCAAAGTCGGCGTAGACGCAGATAAGGGTGCACCGTTTGTGGTTTCCAACAAAGACTCCGCTGCCTCTAAAGCTTTCAACGAAATTGTCGAGAAAGTCGAAGCGTTCATAGAAAACAAAAAATAAAGATGTAAAAAGAGGATGGAGAGCTACTTTCTTTTTTAGGCCAGATTGGTTACGCTTTAGTTAGAGTAATCTCTATCGTGGAAACCATTCTGGACCTGTTTTCGCCTTCACGTGGTGGCATCTCGGCTGTACCGATTGCGATTTTAGAGACTTTGAGGTCTTTAATGAAGCGGCTTCTGGTGATTTCTGCAACGTCAACTGCGGTGGTGATTGCTTGGCCTCGTGCTTTTAGGGTTATTTCTTTTTGGGCACCACTTGAGAATGCCGTTATGATGGCGAGAACATAGCTCATTGGTGGTTTGTTTCCTACGAAAATTACGTCACTAGCTTTTTCAGACATGTATTTTTCAACTCCTATTTTGATTGGTTTTTTGCGATGGTTTAACGTTGGCTGTCTCTCCATTTTTAGACTGCAAACGTTACAGTTTAGTTACGCTAAACTTCCTTATAAATCAGATTTCATTATATGAGCATCTACGGCTACGTGGATGGATGATTGGGGAACTGGCGGCCTTGGGCGCCGCGTTAAGCTGGGCAATTGCACCCCTAATGTATCGAAAGGCACTATCGAGCACTAAACCCATCATCGCCAACATCGTACGGAGCGCCACCAACGCCGTCGTGCTTGTAGCGATTCTTTTTGGGGCTGGTTTGGCAGGCACCGTGGCGGGGTTGCCCCTCTGGGTAATCGTCGCGGTTGTAGCCAGCGGGGTTTTAGGTCTAGGCATAGGCGACACCTTCTATATGATAGGGCTGAAAACTGTCGGAGTTTCTAGGGCTGTTCCTCTGGCGGCGTCTTATCCCTTGTTCAGCTTGATTTGGGCAGTAATACTGCTCGGTCAACCCATATCACTTGAGGCTGTTGTCGGCGCAGTGGTGATTCTGGGGGGCATCTGGTTGCTCAGCAACCAAAAGAACTCTCAAGAAACAGACTTTTCAGGAAGAGCTACATGGCGTGGCGTAGCTGTCTGCTTATCCGCAGCAGTGACCTGGTCAGTAAGTATCAGCCTTATGGATTTGGCGATAACCAACTCAAGCATCACTAGCTTGAGCGGCAACTACGCGATAGTAACTCTCCGAGTTGCCTCCATTGCTCTATTCCTTTTGCTACTGGCTCCCCTCATAGACCGCAAGCAGGAACTCCTAAAGATAAAGCCCCGAACAGTCCTGCTACTTTGCCTTGGCGGCTTAATAGCCAACGGCTTAGGCTGGGTACTAATGAATATCAGCTTCCAAAACATCGTTGAAGCCCAAGCAGTTCCCATATCCTCAACCTCACCGCTGTTCGCTACAGCAGCAGGTTTTTTGTTTCTTCATGAGAAGGCAAACATCAGAACAGTTCTCGGCGCAGTGGCAATCGTGGTTGGAATCGCCCTGATTTTCTTCGTTTAAGGGCTGCTCTGGGAAAAGCGTTAACGATTTATACTCGTAGCCTGAAGGGAACAGTAAAAGCGGAGAAGCATCTATGTCAGTGTCGCCGGCTCTACGGGAAATCTTGGCTAGAAGAATCGCGGGAGAAATCATCCTTTCAAGCAGACCCGGCGCTACAATGCGCAAATGGCGCGAGCTCTTCGCAGTTTCCCAGACAAGCCTAAGCGAAGTCATGCATGTATCCTCCTCGGTGATTAGTGACTACGAGAGCGGCAGACGCCAAAGCCCCGGAGCCAAATTCACCCGTCGATTCGTACTCTCACTTTTACACATTGACGAGACACGTGGCAGCCGCTTCATCCGCGAATTCGCCAAACTCACCAGCAGCCCCAGCATGGCAGTTGTAGACCTTCGTGAATTTCCCATTCCCGTACGGGTGGAATACTTGTGCAAGGCCATCGGAGGCGAAGTGGTCGCCTGCAAGGAAAAATATGTTAAAGAAGTCATGGGCTACACGGTCGTGGATAGCCGCAGAGCTGTTGAAGCTTACAGCGGCTCAGATTACGCCCAACTGTTCGGGGCATCCACCGAACGAGCACTCATATTCACCAACGTGGACGAATGCAGCCTCCCCATGATGATTGTGCGAGTCAGCAGCCTCAAACCCCGAATCGTCGTCTTCCACAAAACAGTACCTGACGCAGAAGCCATACGTATTGCTGAATACGAACAAATTCCCCTAATTTACTCATCTGCCCCAACACTGGAGCAGCTTGTAAAGTCACTGCGAAAACTCTACAGAATAGCGTTAAGGGTGAAGTTGGGGAAGAAGCGGGTGCGTCCGCCACCAAAAATCAGCGCATAAAAACAGCATATTCGGCGTCTTTTAGTCGCTGTATGTTGACGCCTAATAGAGAATGCGATTGGACATATTTGGATGCTATTAGAGGTTCTATGTTGGAACCTATAGAGGGTAGGCTATATTTGGCGGAGTTGTGTTTGCGCTTCGGAGTTTGGCTTGGCTCACAGGCAAACCCCGTCATGTTATTTGTCAACTTGACTTCGCTGATGAATGATTACTTTAGAATCAAGCTAAGTCATGTCCCCAAATTCACATAATGAGCACAGACGTTTTCATTGTCTAGTTAGTTTGTCGATGATGCTTTGGAAGATGAGTTTGCCGTCGCCGTATTTGAGGTTGCTCTGTTGGCTTGACCAGTCAGGTTGCTGCCACCAATACATCGCCCGTTCAGGATGCGGCATCAATCCGAAGATGTTGCCTTCGCGGTTGCAGATAC
>JBNIDR010000047.1:0-10872 GCA_050108155.1 Bathyarchaeia archaeon
ATTTGGGGCGCACGCGTTGACCCAGAACTAAAGGGTGCAGTCTCAGTCATGGCAGTCGTAACCGGTGTAGAAAGCGCCTTCCTCAGAAAAGGCGAGAAACACATCGGACGCTTCCACTTTTAGACGCCAACAACCCTCTCTTTTCTTTTCCTTTTAATTCAAACATAGGCAAAAAAAGTATTCTATCACATCGACTTCGAACTCATCCATCGTCTATCTGGGGGCACGAATGGTTTATCCCCCGAATAGTTTAGAGAGAACCAGCTTAGAAGCTGCCTCTCGGGGAGGATCCCCCACCTCCCTCTCTTTTCCACTTGAGCAAAAAAAGTTTTGCACTGCCACCGCTTTAGCCTTTATAAAAAGCCCAAAACCGCTTTCTCGCAGTAAAAAAGATAAAATGGGGGTGGAAAAAATCCGCCGGTTTGTAGTTTAATCTACCAGTTTCTTGTGGCCTTCTTCGATTAAGCGCACAGTTTTGGCACGCCACTCTTCGAAGCCAACTGGCGTTTCAGGGTAAGTGTTGTAGTGTGCGCCCAGTTCCTTCATCATGGCGACGGTGTTGTGGAGTTTATTTAGGAAGCCGACTTTTCGGATGCCTCTAAAGACTCTTTTGGCTGTTTCGGTGATGTTTAGGTGGAAGTCGTCGCCCATGCCTGCTTTAAGTACGTCGTCTTCAGTCATGAGTTTCTGATTCATGCCGTAGTTTAAGTCTTCGTCACTGCAGCTGAGCAGGAAGATCTTGAAGATGTCGAGTGTTCCCTGCTTTTTGCCGTAGGTGTTGATGTATTTTTTGTTGTAGCCCCAGAGTGCTTCTTTGGTAGGTTCGCCTTTGCCGAGTGCCTCGACGATTTGCTGACCTGCGTAAAAGCCGCTTAGCATGGAGGGCCCAATGCCTCCGCCGTGAATCGGGTTAACCAACGAGGCTGCGTCGCCTACTAAGACAACGCCGTTGCTGACCATGTTATCCAGTGGTCTGCGGACGGGGTCAAACCATGCGCCGCCGGTGATGACTGTTGAGCCGTTAAACATTGGTTTACTGAATGCTGTTTTGTAGAGTTGCTCTTTGGGGTTCGGGTAACCGGTTGGGCGCATGCAAGTGCCGATGCCAACGTTTACGCGTGCGTTGCCTTTGGGGAAAATCCATACGTAACCGCCCGGTGAAGCTTTCTGGTTGAGGTAGATTCCGCAGAAGCGTGTGTCTTCTGTTTCTTGTTTAAGTTGGCGGATTTCTCGGTAGCAGGCTTCTACGTCTGCATTGTCTAATTCGCGGTCAATGCCCATTTCCGCTGGGAGTTGCTTGCGTACCATGGCAAAGTAGCCGGTGGCGTCAACTGTGACTTTTGCGCGTATTTCGGAGACTTTTCCGGTTTTCATATTCTTGGCGTTTATGCCGACGACTGCGCCTTTTTCAATGATTGGACCACGGAAGTTCATGTTGTCCTGTAGCTGTGCGCCTGCGTCGGTGGCTTTTTTTAGTAGCCACTGGCCAAAGAGGCGTCGGTTAAGGATGTGGCCGACGAAGTCTTTGTCTGCGATGGTGAAGATGGTGTTTTCGTCTGGCGAGTAAATTTTTATGCCGTCGATTTTGGCTTCTAATTCGCCGCCTGTGGGTTTCTCGAGCCCCAAGGTTTTTAGGTGGTGGTCTCCGAGTGCGTCTCCACAGATTTTTTCTCCGATTTCGGCTTTGGGTTTCTTTTCTACTATGCAGACTTTGAGGCCTTTTTCAGCTACGGTTTTTGCTGCGAGGCAGCCTGCTGTTCCTGCGCCTACAACTACTACGTCATATTTTTCCATGTGTTCTCCTCCGAGTTAACTTTACTATTTACACCTTGTTGTGTAAGTAAACGCTTATAAACTGTGAAGTGAGCTAAACCACACCGAGTGTAAACTGCATGAGCGCACCCCTCACCTTAAGCGCAGAATTCCGAAAAATCGTCGAATCCCAAATGAACCAAGTCCTCCGCGGCGTAGAAGCCACATTCAACCAAATCATAGAAAAACAGAAAATCACCCCAAAAGAACTCAAAGACGAAGTCGAAAGCCTACAAGAAACATTCAACATCCTCTTCCAAAAATGGGGCCTCGAAATCCTCTATACCCTCATACTAAAAGACTCCATAGGCTTCGGTGAACTCAAAAAAACCCTCGGCGTAAACTCACGTACACTCAGCGACAAACTGAAGATGCTGCAGAACCACGGCTACATAACCAGAAACGTCACCTCAGGTCCACCTTTGCGTGTGGAGTACGCTTTGACCTCTAAGGGAAAAGACACGGTTCTTCTAGCGTTGCCTCTTCTCTACTATTCAAGTTCTGCATAGCGACGTTACCTCTTTTGTGTGTTACATATTTGACATACACATCATTTTTTGGTAATTATCCCAAACTGTATCCCACAGTCAGTAAGAGGAAAAAAGTATGCCTACTTTGAGTAGCCTGCTTAGCGTTGTGAAATCGACAGACAACTTCTGGGATGCTTTTCTGCTAAGATTTTCAAAAGCACCTAAGACTATAAAGTTCAGAAACGGTGTAGAGATCGAGTCGGATTATCGCCAATACGCACAAATGAGGGATTGGCTTGAACACTTACGTGCGCACTCTTTTTCTGTAGAAAAAGTTAAAGACGACAGCTACCTCATAGAGACTCCTTCATTCACCTTTAAGACACAATCTATCCTTACAGCGAGACCTTTCTTCGAGTTTCTCCTATTACTGATCGCTCATGGATGGCAGATTAAACGTGACAGCTATAACTATAAAGTATCAAAAGGCAGCACAATATATACGGTTACACAGGTAAACCAAGATTTATATCACCTCCAAACAGAAAACCTAGAAATCGTTGGTCCAAAAGAAGCGATGAACGTCTTCTTCTTTGAATGTGAAAATGGTCTCTACGATTACAATTACAATAACAAAACAGTTCTGGACATTGGCGGTTTTTGCGGTGAAACAGCCGCTTTCTTTTCAAGTAAAGGCGCAAAGAAAGTCCTCGTTTATGAGCCAGTATCAGCACACCATAAATTTATTCAGAAAAATACAGTGCTTAACAATATTAACGCTGAAATATTTGTTGAAGGCGTTGGAGAAAAAGACGAAACAGTAATCGTTAATTATGATGATTTTAACACATCCTTTGGTTTATATAACAAGGGACAAAACGTGGAGGAAATCCGCACAAGAAACATTTCCTCGGTATTACAACAAAGCAGAGCAGACGTGGCAAAAATTGATTGTGAAGGTGCTGAAATCTGCTTAATCAACGTGTCAGAAAAAATTCTTAGATTGATTGATTTCTATTTTATAGAAACTCATACACCTGAGATCAAAGAAGCGGTCACCCACAAGTTTGAAGTATCGGGCTTTGAAATGGCCCGTGAACCAGTAACACTTTCGAAAGGCATCACTATGCTTTACTTCCAGAAATCTGCGACAGCGATAGAATCATCGTCCTCTACTGTTGATTTCTCTTTAAGCCCTGAGGTAAGCTTGTTGACTCTTTAATAGTCTCGAAAACCATGCATGTCAGTGTTTTCTCTAAGCCCTTGATTCGCCGCAGTTTATCAACCACGAATTTGCCTACAGCCTCGACGTTTTCTGCCCGCAGCTTCACTAGTAGGTCCCAGTCGCCAGTGATTATGTGAACTTCCTGTACTTCAGGAAACCTTGCAATCTCCTCCGCTACATCGCGCTGGGTGATTGGGGTTTCGGTATCTTTTGTGCCATAAGACACTGCAGCTAAGATAAAGGCGACTGTTCCAAGGTTGAGCTTTTCGGGTGAGAGTATAGCACGGTATTGTTTTATGATTCCTTGTTCTTCCATGCGTTTGATTTTGGCGAACACGGTGGTTATGGGTGTGTTTATTTTTTTTGCTATTTGGTTTGCTGTGAGTTTACTGTTTTCTTGAATGAGCAGCAGTATAGCTAAGTCTTTTTCGTCCAGTTTAACACTCAAACGAGTTCCCTGCAAATATTACAGCTTTCTTCCTTAAAAATCTGTAGTAATTGTAATTATTTCATGTTTTATTATAAAAAATTTATTACCGCCAAAACGTTGTGTAACATCAAACATACCTCATCAGTGGTAACCTTGACCAAACAAGAAGTAATCAAAATCCCAAAGCCGCTAGATCAACTAACGGCAGCCGAAATAGAACGAAAAGCCTGCATAGGCAAAATTATGACTTACACCCTCCAAAGCCTCACAAACACATACATCAAAAAAGGCTTCCAATGGCTTCTCCCAGTAGCGCTGAGCCAAAGCACAGACCCCCTCTGGCCAGATCCAGGAGCATCCATCGAGAAACGCATAGAAGTTGACATCTACGGCAAACCAGTCCGCACAACAGCTAGCATGATTATCCATAAACTCGTCGCCTCATCCACAGCGTACCCAAAACTCTTCATTCTGTCACCTAACATCCGCATCGAAAAAGCAGAACGCGCCAAAACCGGCAAACACATCTACGAGTTCACCCAGTTGGACTTCGAAATGGTGGATTCAGGCTCCAAAGATGTCTTCGCATTGGTTGAGGAAGCAATCTGCACACTTGTTAAAGACTTAAAGAAGGATATGAAAGACGAGTTAACCACTCTGTGCCGGTGTGACAGCCTCCAAAGTCCAAAGGCGCCATTTAAGATATATGACCGTGCTGACTTAGAAGCTAAATACGGCGCAGACGGCTGGGAAGCAGGTATAACCGAGGACATAACTGAACCTGTATGGATTACAAACATTCCCCGTGAATTCTACGATTTTGAGGACTTCAAGACAGGTAAATGGGATAACTATGACTTGTTTATGCCTCAATTCGGAGAGGTGCTCTCAGGTGCGAAACGCGAATATGAGTACAAGAAGATTATGCAGAAAATCGAACGTGACCAAGTTAAGAAAGAAAACTATGCACTCATACTGAAGATGGCAAAGGCAAAACGTCTCAAGCCAACGGCAGGTGCAGGCATAGGCATGGAGCGCCTCGTCGGCTGGATAGCAGGCGTCAAACACATTGCGGAATGTCAACCTTTCCCAAGAGTACCCGGAAACGTTAATGAACTTTAAAAGGACTGACCATACGTATGAATCCCTATCTCGAAGCATTACAACCAAAATTAAGTACTGAGGACTTCAAAAAACTCAGCGCAATCGACAACCCCAACATACACGAATTTATCGCTAAGGCAAATGACCTTTGCCACCCAGAAAAAATCTTCATCTGCAGCGACTCAGTAGAAGATCTTGAACATGTACGTAAACAAGCCATCGCTACAGGCGAAGAATCAGCCGTGTTCAAACTGGAGGGCCACACAGTCCACTTCGATGGCGAACACGACCAGGGCAGAGACCGCCAAGCAACCAAATATCTAGTTGCCAAAGGAGTCACCTTAAGCAAAGCCCTCAATCAGATGGATCGCCAAGAGGGACTTATCGAAGTTATGGGTTCACTGCGAAACAGTATGGTGGGCAAAACCATGATCGTCCGATTCATTTCTCTTGGCCCCGCCAACTCCGTTTTCACAATTCTGGGGCTTCAATGCACTGATTCATGGTATGTTGCTCATTCAGAGTCTCTGCTCTACAGGCCAGGCTATGAGCAGTTTGTGAAAGCTGGAAACGTAACCGACTTCCTGAAGGTTCTCCACTCAGCAGGGAAATTAAACAGCGATATGGTCAGTGTTGACTATAAACAGAAGAGAATCTACATCGACTATATGGATGAAACCATCTACAGTGTTAACACACAATATGCCGGAAACAGCGTTGGCTTCAAGAAGCTCGCTTTCCGCTTGGCAATACGCAAAGCTAGTAGTGAAGGCTGGCTAGCAGAGCACATGTTGCTCATGGGCGTGTTTGGACCCAAAGGACGCAAAACCTACTTTGCAGGTGCCTTCCCAAGTGCATGCGGTAAAACCTCGACAGCTATGCTGCCAGGCGAAACAATTCTAGGCGATGACATTGCTTACATCCGGGAAATTGGCTCAACCGCCCGCGCAGTCAACGTGGAATCAGGTATATTCGGAATCATCCAAGATGTAAAAGCCAAAGATGACGCTCTAATCTGGAAAGTCCTAACCAACCCCGGCGAAATCATATTTAGCAACATTCTAGTCAAAGACGGCAGACCCTACTGGCTAGGCATGGGTGAGGAGCTGCCTAAAGATGGCTACAACTATACAGGTGCATGGTTTGAGGGTAAAAAAGACGAAGAAGGCAAAGAGGTTCCCGCAGCAAATAAGAACGCCCGCTATGCAGTTGCGCTAAAAGCTCTCGAAAACGTTGATCCTGAACTAGACAACCCCGACGGAGTCGAACTAGGCGGTATCATGTATGGTGGAAGAGACGCGAAAGCATACGTACCAGTCCAGCAAAGCTTCAGCTGGGAACACGGCATAATCGCCTATGGTGCTTCGCTGGAAACGGAAACAACATTCGCTACCATCGGCAAAGAGGGTGTTCCAGAAATTAACATGATGAGCATCCAAGACTTCATCAGCATCCCGATGGGCAGAAACGTCCAGAACAACCTCGACTTTGGAGCTAAACTCCAAAAGCAACCCATCATATTCGGCGTCAACTACTTCCTAAGAGACATAGAGAGCGGCAAATACCTCAACACGCCCCACGATAAACATGTCTGGGTAAAATGGATGGAGCTCAGAGTGCACAATGAAGCCGGCGCCATCAAAACACCCACAGGCTACATACCCAAATATGAAGACCTAAAGAAGCTATTCAAGCAAGTGCTCAACAAAGACTACGCTAGAGAAGACTACATCAAACAATTCACTATCCGCGTCCCAGAAAACCTCGCCAAAATCGAGCGTGTACAGCGATTCTACCAAGAAAACGTCACAGACACACCACTGGAACTCTTCGGCATACTATACCTGCAGCGCCAACGGCTTATAGAAGCTAAAGAGAAATACGGCGACTACATTTCTCCAGAATGTTTTGAAAAGGAAACAGGCGCATAAATTTGGGAAAATGCATGTTCTTTTTCCCTTTTTTATGGGTCAAATTTTTAAATAGATATAGTTTACTGACTAGTAATTCATAATCGTTAATTAATAAAAAAGGGCATCAAAAACCATGGTAACCAAAAGAAGAAGTGAAGGAAGAATGATGATGAAGAAGCCAGAACAAGGCAAAAAAGGCTGCGAACACACCATAAACTTAGCTAGCGTTGCAGGCGATGGTTCTTTCCAGTGTCCAAACTGCGGCATGTCGATTTCACCAGATGATGAAACTGAAGAAAACTATCAGATCCTAGACACTAAAGTCGTCAAGGACGAACTCGCGGAGCTGGTTATTTCCTGCGGTAAATGTAACTGTGTCATTCGATTGACTGGTTTCCAGCAGGGCTTTGATGCATAGATAGACTCTAGCCACCGTTCTCTTTTAGTTTTATAGGCTTATTTGCCAAAGTTACTGTTTAGACTTTATTTGTCATCTAGAATTGGCTACTCTACATTAACCGGCAGCGGGTTCAGAAGAATCAGATACCCACAGAAAAAACCTGCGCTTTCAGCCAGTTCACAGCTTCTCCCATGCCTCAATTAGAGCCACAACAGCCTTTGCACGTTCAGATTCGCTGATTCGATACATATGCACGCGGCCATAAACTCGAGCAGCTATTATTTTTTCCTGTTCTAGGATTTTCAGATGACCCGAGGTTGCGGTGTAATTCATGTTTATTCGCCTAGCTAAATCTGACACGTTAAGTTGACCTAGCTGATAGATTAGTTTCAAAATTTTCATTCGCGGCTTAGACGAGAAAACCTCTTCTAACTCCATTACAGATCACTCTTCTCCGCTTGCAAACTAGCACACATTTCCTCTTCCAACTCTGTAGCGGGAATCGAAGGTAAAGAAATCCTGTTGGTTCTCCCACGGTTTTCCGCGGTACCGACTTCCGCATGAAGAGCACCCAGCTTTGACAGATACTGCACGTAAGTCCAGATCTGAGTGTGACTCTTCGGTGGTTCATTGTATTCCTCGCAGACTACAGCGTATGCTTTCTCCGCTTCACCGATTGAAACGTATGCATCTTCGTTCTCTTTGAAGTAACGTGCGACTGCAAGAAGGAACAGTTTTTCATGGAGACCCAAAGAAGCTAATTCGCTGCGACGCAAAGTTGGAACAATAGCTGAAACTGCGCTGCGGACACACTCGGCTCTTACCGAGTTGAATTCGGAGGCATCGGCATACTTGCCTGCCCGCCAGAGAAGTTCAATGCCGAAGCGAGCGTTACCCGTTTCAGAATACGCCAACTCCGCAACCAAATCAACCACATCCTCATCAACCGCGCCTGACTCGAAAGCCAGCGCTACACGAGCATTTAAAATATCGATAAGCTGCGGTTTGCCGTAACGCTCCAAACGGATGATACTGCGTTGCAGAGTGCTCTTTGCACTTTCGTCAAGCTGCTCAGTGGCTTTAAGATCCCGCATGATAAAAATGAATGAGAGCCGCTGAGGCTTACCCTGCCGCATCTCCTGCAGTCGCGTGAGCTTATAGACGGCGTCGGAGCCTTCCTTCTCAATGAGGCTATCGAATTCATCAAGCGCTAGAACCATCGTGGCCTCCTCTTCGTCAAGCACCTGCATCAGTGCAACGAGAATTTCTTCTGCACCGTATCCTCGTGCTGGAAAATTGGGGCGATAAGCCGTGACAGCCTTATGCAGAATCGGCTGCAGTGCACCGCGGAACTCGCGGCAGTTAACGTGCACATAACGAAATTTTAAGCCGCGCCTGTTAGCTTGGGAAGTGATGTCTGCGCCAAAGTGCTGTGCAAGCGCAGTTTTACCCGTGCCTACATCGCCTGTTAAAATCACCCGTTGAGCCATCCGGTCGGGGCAACGTAAAATGAAGCTGAAGAATTCAAAGAGCAGACGCTGTTCTTTATCCCTGTGAATTAGTGTCTGCGGAATGTAGTTTATGTCTAGCTTGGATTCGTCTTTGAATACGCTTTGATGCTCCGCCACGTTCTGGTCCTTCGGTATAGCTGTTAATGTTTTTTGCCCCAATATTATGTTTTTGAAGCAAAATCTTGGAAACACGTGGGGAGTGAATGTTTACTGTTAAGCTGTAACCTTTATAACTCCAACCCACAGAATCTGTTGGCAGACACTTTCAACTAGTTAGCTGTGATACTGTTTGGTTTACTCCGAGTGGGTGAAGCAGAAACAAGCCGAAGCCTTGAGTTGGCAAATCAACAAGCCAGGCGACGATGACGACGGCGGCTTCTGCGCGGAGAAACCCAACGACATCGGCGGCGTCTGGACCACAGCTGAAACAGTCTTCACACTACTTAAATACAAGCTTCTCCCAGCCACAGACAGCCGAATCATACGCGCCAAAAACTGGCTGATTAGACACCGCAACTTAGGCGGCGACTACGGCGACGGCTGGCCCCTAATCAACAGAGGCAACAGCTTCGTAGACACCACCACACGGGCGATTCTTGCACTGTCCTTCTTCCCAGATGACCCGGAAGCAGTCGAAGCCATCAAGAAAGCCAAGGACTGGCTTATCGAGAACCAGAACGACGACGGGGGCTGGAGTATATGGAAGTACGAGGACAGCTTAGTCTCAGCGACCACCTACACTCTTTTGGCGCTCAAGCAAATCACCGAACTGTTTCCAGATGATGAATGCTCGAAAGAGGCGATGCAGAAGGGACTCGCATGGTTAAAGCTCGCGCAGAACACCAGCAACGGCCTGTGGGGTTTCACTCCCAACGGACACTCAGAGGCATCTGAGACTAATAACGCAAGTACCCGCCAAGCAGTCTACGCGCTTTATGCACTGGGCGAAGACCTCAGCCAGTACATGGATGCACTCAAAGCCTTCAACGCCGAATTCGAACGAGAAGGCAAATGGCGCACCATAAACGAAACCTACACGCTAAAGTACTTCGGTGAAGGCTTAGACCAGCGCCTATCATGGTTCAACGCACCCTACATGGTGATGATGCTAGCCATCTACGCAAAAAACGTGCCACGCAGCGTCGACATCAAAAAAATCATCGACGGCGCCGAATCACTCAAGAAATTCGACGCACTCTTCCAGAACAGGGAAGTCACCGACATCTCAGTGGGCAACCTTGACATTCGCCCGTGGGCTTCCGTGCAGTACCTGCGCGGGCTCGTGGAGGCGGAGCAGTATCTGCAGGAGCACCTTGACGATTACGTTGCGGTTATGGGCAGCAAAGTCGCCATCATCGAAAAAGTAGGCATGCTTAAGTCGCTGCCGATTGTTTTGCCCTTTAGGCGGCAGAACAGCGTCTACGTTAGCACACGGTTTCTGGCGGTTCTGTTGCCCGCGCTGGGTTTAGGTTTAGTCGGCATCGCATACTTGACGAGCACGGTTAGCTTTTCGATTGCCGTAGCCGTCAGCCTCTTCTCCGTCTACCTGCTCACCTTCGGAGTGCTAGTGCTGGGCTACAACCAGAAAGTCGTCTCTAAGGCGAAGTTCTGCTTCCTCTACGTGCCCATCTGGGCTCTGGTCGTTGTGGGTACTGTGTTGTTCTACATCGGCGAAACCACCGAGGGCCTAGTTGTGCTACTGCTAATCGGGTTCCCAGAGGTTCTCTCGCTTGTGATGAATAAGATGCGGGACGAACACAAAAGCTGATGAATCAACTTCCGCCGTGATTTTGTGGCTAATTATGGGGAAAATGAATCCAGAGAATAGAGTTTGCAAACAAAACACTAATAAATGCATTCTACAATCCATATTTTCCGACACATAAAATGATACCAAAATACTTCTTTTTCACAAAAGGAGTTGGCAAACACAAAGAACAGCTCCAATCATTTGAATTAGCACTCCGAGACGCAGGCATCCAAATGTGCAACCTCGTCAGCGTATCC
>JBNIDR010000047.1:10978-11126 GCA_050108155.1 Bathyarchaeia archaeon
AACCTCACCGCCTCGTAGCATCTTCAGTGGGCGTCGCCATCCCCTCGGGGAAAAACCAGTACGGCTACCTCTCAGAGCATCACAGCTTCGGGCAAACAGACGAAACTGCTGGTGACTACGCAGAAGACCTCGCAGCAACCATGCTTGC
>JBNIDR010000047.1:11136-39694 GCA_050108155.1 Bathyarchaeia archaeon
CATGCTTGCAACCACCATGGGCATCCAGTTTGACCCCGAAACCGCGTGGGATGAACGCAAAAAAATCTTCAAAACCACAGGCCTAATCATCAAAACCGACAACACCACCCAATCCGCAGCAGGCGACAAAAACGGCCTCTGGACAACCACCGTAGCAGCAGCAGTTCTTGTGCCAGCAGAAAACGGCGATAGCACAAAAGAATAAAATTAGAAGGGACACGCAAGTCGTTTAGGGCTTGCCTGTTTTCTCTTGCTTCTCTTTTAGTTTGGTGTTCTCTTTTTTCAGCGCTGCATTCTCATCCATCAACGCCTTCATAACATCGTTAAGCTGAGTCATCATATCGTTAATGCGCAGATTCAACACCGATTCGTTGAAGAACCCAAAGCAAACGTTTTGGCGGGGTTTGCTGTGCCATACTGAGGAACAATACCGCCAGTATCACTAGAAGTATCAAAGCTCAAAACTAAACCTGTGGCATCAATGTTAAATGAGATGTTGTTGCTACCAGATACACCAAACTGTAAATTGCGCGTCCAAACGTTTTGCCACATCTTCTGCGAAGTACCTATGAACGAATTATTGTCGTTGACTGGCGCAACTGAGCAACCGTTCTGAACAGACACATTTCCCATTACAGTGTCGCCTTCAACGGTCAAGTTGCCATGCGCAGTTAAGTTACCCAAATCCAAATGAGCAGGTGTATTACCGTCAGTTTTTCTGATGTTGAGAGTGTCGTAACCTTGCTCTGAGTCCATCAGGCTTATTTTAGGCGGGTCTGTCGGCCCGGTTAAGCCATGTCCTATTTTTATTGCGCCGCCGCCATAGACCATAGAGTCAAGGCTTGAAGTGCCAGCTCCTGTTCCGCCATCAATTGTCATTTGCGAACCGCTCGGTACTGAGGTTGATCCTGAGAGCCACCATTTTTTTCTGCCATTCGCATCGGCGGTATTGTTATAGCCTGCCAACACTAAATTTGGAATGGGGGCTCCATTTATTTTTACTTGCTTGCCGATGTCAGAGGGGTCGCAGGCGGTATATGTTGACGTGAACGCAATTTCAGTTTTGCTGTTCGTTGCTAGATAGCCTAAGGAACTTAAATCTTTAAATGCTAATATGCCCTGATCAATTCGAAGAATAGGCGCTGGCAGCAATGGGTTGGGAATGAAAAACAGATGAGTTTTTAATCTAACCCAATTTTGTAAGTACGTCTCTTGCATATCTAAATAGTCAGAAATAGTTAGATTTTCCACTTTTTCACCTCCAATTAGTTATTTTTTTTTGGTATTATCGTTATATTTTTTGGGTTACGCTCAAAGAGTTTTTTTGACATTTGCTTTATCCTCAAAGAACCAATGGTAAACAAAATGAAAAGTCGAATTGTACCCTGTGTTGGACCAGGTGGGGGTCAGCCTGTTGGTCATCCTTATGGGTCATTTAACAAAAAGTAAAGTTACATTTTCTGTAACCCTGGGGAATTGCGTAAACTTAATAATCTTTAATTAACCAAATAGGATATATGCATAAATACGTTATACTATTCGTTTACCCCTTTCTGATCTTGGCACTAACAAGTTCTATAGTAATAGAGCCTTCATTTGCCTCTCCATCTATACCCAAACCATCCGTTCCCCAATTCACTGTGAAACTAGTCGATTCATCCTACGATATTCCTGCAACTACAGCGGTAGATCCCTATACAGGGAAGACTGTAACTCAAGCAGGAAGTCATATTGAGTCAAGAACCATCAAACTTTATATTAAACGTGAATCTATCGAGCCTTTTATAGTCGAAACCTCGACTGGGAATTGGACAGCTGGTCTTCAATATAACATTCGTTGGAAAGGGCATTTTCAGCAAGACTGGCATGAGATTTATACAGCTACAAATGGCTATGCTGGAGGAGAAATAGAAGGAGAATATTTAGTGGTTTCATACGAAGGGAAATATTCCTCGGATGGGTTGGATTTGTATTATCAAGGTCTGATAGCAAGGTTCCCTCCTGAGGGTCAAGTAGATTTTCAGGTGGAGGCAATGGTGGGATATGTTAGCAGAGATCCTTTAGCAATTGGCTGGGTCTTTAATGGTGAAACAAGCGGTTGGGGTGACACACAAACCTTAACCATCACTGAGACAGCGCCAACCTTGTTCCCAAGTGCATCTTCATCGCCAACAACGACCCAAGATGCAAGTATAGTACCAATCCCCTACTGCTGCTCAAACAATAGTTTTCTTCGGTCTGGGTTGGGTTGGCGTCGCTGTGGTGTTGCTTGTTGTGTTGGTTGTTGTGTTGTTGGTTTTTGTGGTTGTGTTTTTGCATAGGAGGGCGTTGAGGTAGCCACTTTGGGTTGAATGGTGAGATGAAGCCTGAAGAGTTTTTAGGATTCGATTTCTGCCCGCTTCTTTTGATGAAGCATGTCGGACATTAAGCTCAGTTCTTTTACGTAATCCATCAGTGCCATCCGCATTGTTTCGCTTTCGCTTGTGCCCAAGCGGGTTGAGAGCTCGGTGAGCATTTCTTTTTGTTGTGTGCTGAGCACCACTTTTACCACGAGCTTTCTAGCCACGCCTGCGTCCCCGTTAAGATAAAAAAAGAAAAAGTTAGGTGGGTGGCTATTGGGTTTTGGCGGTTTTTTCTTTTAGTTCGCTGTTTTCTTGTTTTAGCGTCTGGTTTTCTTCCATCATTGCTTTGAGGGTGGCGTTTAATTGTGTCATCATGTCGTTTATGCGTAGGTTTAGCATGCCGATCTGCTGCATGATGGGGGTGGATTCGGTTTGTTTTTGAGTTTCTTGACTCATCTTTATCACATATGCCCTATACGTGGGTTGGGTTGATAGGCTGTGTTGTACCGCCTGTGGACCCACCCGATGGCCCACCTGAGACCCATCCTGTGGGGTGAGCGAACAAAAAGCAAGGACCCTGTGGTTGTGGTTTTGTGTAGGCGGGCGGTTTGTTAAGAAATGTGGATAAGCTTTGTCAAGAAACCTGTACAAGAACCTTTTTAAATAAAAATAAACCCCACCCTTCTTATGACAGCGAATTACAAGTGCATCTGTTTGTTGATCTTGCTGATTCCCGTGGCTTCAGGTCCGCTCCTTATACAAACTATATCCGCTGATATTCCTGAACCATCTGTCCCAGAATTTAGTTTAAACTATGTGGATCGTTCTGTTAATGTACCGCCGACTACAACTACCACAACAGACCCATTTACTGGAAAACAAGCTGATACTATCACGGGCGGTTATTATGAAGACAGAAGGCTGATAGAGTTCAAAATTACGAATCAACAATTCGTTGCTAGTGGAGACTCAAACGCTGCGCTGTACTATAATATTCGATTTAAAGGGCACTTTGAAGAAAACTGGCATTACATACCAGACAATGGTAACTACAATAATTACCGCTTTTTCTCTTCAAATCTCAATGAAACAGTCATCGATTTGTTGGTTACAGACCTATTGAAAGACTATCCGTTTTCAGACCGCAATTCAATATTTGGCGGTCAGATGGATTTCCAAGTTCAGGCTTTTATTGGCGATGAGGCAAATCGTGGCACTATTATCGATTTTATTGGTCAAGCAAGCGATTGGAGCAACACACAAACAATTGTTATTGCTGCTAATAGTTCAACTTCGACGTCACCATCATCGCAGCCCACCCCAACGCCGTCGTCTTCGCAGAATCCAACAGTTACACCTGTTACTGGCGAGTCAGTTTTGTTTGGTTTAGGTTGGTGGCAGGTTGTGTTGTTAGCTGTTGTGTTGGTTGTTATTTTGTTGGTTTGTGTGGTTGTGTTTTTGCTTAGGAGATGCAAAACTTCGTTTTAGTAATCATATTTGGGGCCTATTAGCGGTTCTATGCAGGAACCTATAGAGGGAGGAGGGAGCTGGCGGCCGCTCCGTGCATGACAGCTTGCGGATTACGCCACAACCAACCTGCAACCTGCGCCCAACGCAGAATACAAAACACAAAGCGTAACTCAGTCAGCTGGTTGTTGTTGTGTATAGGGGCTTTACTGCAACAACAACTAAAGAAAAACAACTGGCCGAGCTAATGACCAGCCGCCGAATTATTGATATGTAAAGAAGGCTTCGAGTTTGGTGGTTTCCGCTTTTTTAAGAACCTCCGCGCAGACTTTGGGATCCAACGCCTTAAACTCAAGCCCCATCGATTCAAGCAACCGC
Organism: Bathyarchaeia archaeon; assembly: GCA_050108155.1. Classification (GTDB taxonomy): domain Archaea; phylum Thermoproteota; class Bathyarchaeia; order Bathyarchaeales; family Bathycorpusculaceae; genus Bathycorpusculum. Next base: position 15,324 of record JBNIDR010000047.1, read on the forward strand.
TGCACATCCTTAGCCAATGCAGGCGCAGCTAAGACGGCGCGGACGGGGCGGTTCACCTTCGCCTTGATCGGCTCGATGTACTTTGCGAGTTGCAAGGCAGCTTCTTTTGTGGCGGTTCTGCGTTTAACTTCGACTATTACGAGTTTGCCGTCTCGGTCTTCGCCATAGATATCCACAAAGCCAGGCTCAACCTTCTTTTCCCAACTAATCGGTTTGAAGCCTTCCTCAAGCAGCTCTGGCTTGAGAAGAATTGCTCGGTGCATGTCGTCTTCGCTTGCATGCAACAGAAACTCGCCCGAATCCGCCAAGCTCAGTGCTGAAACCATTAGCACTTCAGTGAAAATTACTTTGACGGTTTCTCGAGGTTTCTGTCTCACGCCGTGAACTTCGAGTTTGCCATCTTTTACCTCAACGTGGAATACACCGCCGCTGGGCTGCCAATTCACAGGTTCATAACCCGTGGGGCGATGCACAAGCAGTGAACCATCAGATTTTATGATCAGGAGCCGTTCGCCGTTTTCTAATGTTGAGTTAGCTCTCCCAGCATAATGCACATGGCAGTTACCCGCAACCACCAGTGTTCTCCGCTGCAAAAATGCCTTTTCGAAAAGCACTGCAGCTTCTGCCAATGTGGGATGAGTTAGCATTTGAATTTTGTTGTTTGCCGCCAAACCAGTTCAGCTAACGTATTTTAGGCAGAGTAGAGGTACATAAGACTTCTGAGGCTCAAAAAGCATGTCTGCTTGGACGGATAAGCGCAGAGTAAAAGACTGCTACGACGCAACCGCCGCCGGATACAATGAACTCTACGGAGAAGAGCAACGCCGCAAATACCAAAGAGCACTCCAAAACGTCGAAACGAAAAGAAAAACGGTTTTAGATGTAGGCTGCGGAAGCGGCTTGTTTTTTAGTCAAGTAGCAGGGCAAGCTGAATTGGTCGTTGGCGTCGATGACTCACGTAACCTGCTTACAAAAGCCAAGGAACATGGTCGAGGCTTCGGAAACGTCAACGTCATTTTGGCAGATGCCGACCATTTACCTCTGCGCAGCGGATTTTTCGGGGCTGTTTTTGCTTTCACAGTTTTACAGAATCTCCCCGCACCACAGGATACGCTTGCAGAGCTAAAGCGGGTTACATCTGTTGGCGGCAGGGTTGTTGTAACTGGGCTAAAGCGAGCCTTCGCATTAGACAGATTCATGGATCTTTTAGAAGCTAGCGTAATGCGGCTAGACGAGTTCGTAGACGAAGAAGCCATCAACTGCTACATCGCAGCTTTAACGGCTTAACATCTGAACATCCGCAACTTCGCCAGTATCAGCCCAAACGCCCACTGCGGCAGCGTTGATTCCCCCTGAATAGACTTTGTCTAATCGTAGTACAACGTACCAATACGGAACAAGCGCTACGGAGTCACTACGGGGATGAGGCAGAAGCTCCACTGAAAGGGTATCTTGTACGGTGAAGTTGCCGGTTTTGGTTCCGTTAATAACCCAAGAGATTCCTTTGATGTAGCCTTGGGCAACAGCAACCGCTTGGTCCTGATTCACATTTAATTCTGCGTCGGCTATAGTAAAAAGGAAGTAGCCATCGGTCATCGCAGTTAAAACACCATTACTAAACGTCATGCGCAAACTTTTTGCTGAGTAATCCACCCCGTTTTGGCTGTACATCCAGAGGAACTCTGCACTGCCGCCTTGGAGGGTAATTTGCAGTTTCAGGTCCCCTTCGGTTACAACGGTCTGGTTTTCATCTATCGCTGGCACACTTTCAAGTAGGCTGCTCATTTCGTCAAGGTACGCATCCCCAGAATATGTTTTGTATCGGTTAAGGGCTGCTTTAGCATTTTCAAGAATACTACTAGACGGGTTTTCAGTTAACAGCGGGCTTCCCGCGGTGGAAGCGAGTTGGTAACGGCTGAGGTGGTTTTCCCTAAAACGGAAAGTAATGTCCAAAGCGCTTGAGGCGCTAGTTAACGAATAATGGAGTACTTCCTCTGCCACATCAAAATCGCCCCGATACTCCAAAGTGTTGCCAAGCAGGGTTATCCTGTATTGTTTGGTGTCGATTTGGGTGACGTTTCTTAGGTAATCAGCGACTTTGCTTGTGCCGATTCCCCACGAAAGAAGCAGCTGGTTTTCGGCTTCGAGGCTACTCTGGTCAGCTGCTAGCTGAGTTAGCATCACGTATTGGTAGACGCCAAAACTCGACAGCAACAATACAGTAACCATTAACACTGCGAAAACGGCTTTCCACTTTTTAGCCATCTTTTTAGGTCTGCGGTTTTCCAGCTCTGGAGCTTCCTCAACGCCTTTCATAGCGCAGACTGTTGCTTTTCCGAAGTTCGATAGCCTGTATTGGGTTTCATCTTGTTTACAGACAAGTTCACCGAGACTTTCAAGGTGATAGGTTAAGTGGGAACTGGAGATGCCAACCAACTCCGCCAACTCCATAAAAGAGAGCGGTTTGTCGTTTAGCAGTTTTAGGATTCTGCGGCGGACAGGATGTTTAAGCGACTTAAACATGATGGAGTAGATCTCTTCTTCGTTTCTGTCAGCCATGTCGAATTCAGCGAGTAGGCTATGTTGGTGTATGCGTATAAAAGTTGCCCAAACCGCTTTTTCGCTTATTTTCCCTTGTGTATAATGGATTTTGGGGGGTGATGTGTTCTGCTTCTGTTATAGGTTGGATTGCTAGCTGGTTCTTCACGTAGAGCCACTTAGAATAAACGGGCAAATCCTAATATTTTTTAAATAAGACGTGGTTAGAGTTCAATTAGTTTTGCTTCGTTTTTGGCTGTATCCAAAATGGCGATTGTGTGTGTTCCGGTTAAGTACCCGCAGAGTTCACCGGGGTTAACCTCCAGTGTTTTCCCTTTGCGCTTGATGCTATGAGTGTGGCTGTGGCCGTATACGACTGCGTCGAAGTAGCCGCTATCGATTACGGCGTCGAGAAGTTCATTTTCATGTCCATGTAGAAGCGCGATTCTATAGTCTTCAACAACGATTTGGGTGAATCGTTCATGTACGGCGCAGTTTTTTGTTTCACTGAACCGTTTTTTGAGGAGTTCATGGTCGCCGTCGTTGTTGCCAAATACGCCGATGAATCTGCAGTTAAGCTTGGCAAATCGGGGTATTGTGAAAGGGGCTACGAAGTCACCTGCGTGGAGCACCAGTTCAACCTGCTGCTGGTTAAGGGTTTTTACTGCGGTATCGATTAGTGGCAAGTTGTCGTGTGAATCTGAGATTATACCGATTAGCATGCTCGTTCACATGGCTATTTCTCTTTACTGAATAAATGTTTTCTCTGTAACGATTTAGCTGGCTAGGTTAACGATTATACTAAAATGTAGCTTAAATTTGTTCATTTAATTAATAATTTGAAATATGGGTGTAAAATTTTATAAGGAGAAACAAGACATAAGTTTCATGTCGATGCGTACAACAATGCATATAGCCAAACAGAAAAGACGCGATCAGCTAAGCATAATCGCCAATATCCTAGATATAACTCAGCTGGGGCTCCGAAAAACACAAATCATGTACCGCGCCAACTTGAGCTTCTGGCAACTAAACGAATATCTAACCTTTCTACAGAAAAACGAGTTAATAAGCCAAACCATCGTCGAGGGCAAAGAAGTCTACAAAGTTACCCCCAAAGGTTTAGGCTTCCTTAAGCGGCACCGAGAACTCGAACAGATGCTGGAAATCCACAAAACATGCAACGAGCATCAGAACCCCATGTTAAAAACATCTAGAATTTAGCAAGCACTTGAGGCAACTCGGCGAGGCTCTTTATGGTTTGGTCAGGGATAAACTCCTCTGATATCTTCTGAGGTCTTCTTTCGAGGTAGATTGCCTTCATACCCACAGCTTTTGAGCCTTCGACGTCAGCGTCTACAGTGTCACCGACAAAAACCGCCTCCGCTGGGGAAACATCCATCAACTTGAGGGCGTTGTAGAAAATGTCGGGGCTAGGTTTGCGTTTGTTTACTGCGCCGGAAACTACGATCATGCTGAAGTAGCAGTCTACTTTGGCGTCATGCAATAGTGTTTGAACGCATTCGGGAACTGCGAAGTTAGAGATTATACCTAGCTTGTACTTGCCGCATAAGTTGTTAAGCATGACAGCTGCGTCAGGGTCGATTCGTACGTATTTCATGAATTCTCCGCAAAACTCCCCTGTTGCCTCCGCCACCAGTGGACTTGAGAGTGGGTAATTGTAGCCCAGCTTTTTGAGCGTCTGGTACACTCGCACATTAAAATGGGGTTCTTCCAAGTTTATGTCGGCTTTGGCATAGAGCTTGTCCCGCTCTTCAATGTATGTCGATTCGAACTTTTCAAAAGGCACATCAATGCCGCGCGTGTTGAGGTAATTGTACATTCGCTGAAGTGCTGGCTGATAGAACTCATGGTCTTTTTCGATGAGCATCAATGTGTCGAACATGTCAAAGAGAACTGCTTTGATGGGCATAGAATTTCACTTAACACATATCGGCATGTAACCTTAAAATCCTTATTGCACCTTTTTGCTATTTGTTCCAGTATTCTCTGGTACGCAGAAACTGGATTTTGGCTTTGAGCAGGTCCAGATAGAACGTTTCTTCTTTGGGATGCATCTTGCCCAGTATTCGCGATGCTGTTCCGGGTCCAACACCTTTAACCTGAAGCGCCTGCGCAGCTGCTTTTCCGTAGCTTAGAATCAAATCTGCCTTGCGCCGCGCTTGACTGAGCTCTTTTAGCTCTTCGGGTGAAAGCTCTTTACCCTCACGCCGCCGCTTCAATGCATCTTGAAGCTGAGCGAGGTCTTGGCTTCGGTAGAGCGGTGCCAGAAGTCCTGAGCCGCAGTTACCACATCGGGGCGCCTCGGATAGATCCTTGATCTTCTGCTGGGTGGTCCATTCGCCACATTTCATGCATAGCAACTTAACTTCGCGGGCATCTATGGACATTTTGAGTTTGTCGATGTTATTTACGAGAACCCGTTCGGGCGCCATGAGTTCGGTTACGTCGCCGAACTGCTGGAGAATATGAAATGCCAACGGCGAGGGTTTCTCGTAGCTCTGGCAGGTTGTGACTTTGATTTTTCCCGTCTGCACGTCCCTCATGATCTGTTTAGCTCTTTCCAAGTCGACTTTTTCCATCATGGCTTCCCTAATGGTTTCACGGTAAATCGGAGTATTATCAAAATGCGATTTTAACTCGGCTTGGCGCTGGTAACTCATCGTTTTACCCCTCGGCAACACGCCGAAGCGCTCCGCCACAAACTTCATTTTGTAGCCGAAGGGGAACTTGGCATCCAAGTACTTCTGAAAAGCATAGTCCACGGCTTTCTCATCTAAGCCGAAGAGGGTTTTGGGTAGCTCTGCGAGTTCCAGCTTGTTGAGTTTTCGGGGTGCCTCGATTAATATGCGGTAGCCATCGGTCCACCAGCCGCTAATGATTTCCCGCTCCGAAAGGACGTTGTCGAAGATGCCGCCCAAGGTCTTGTTAACGAGTTCGCCGAAGCATGCGTGCACAACGATGAAGCGGTCATAAGCCTCCAAAACGATATGGTCCTGCGTGGGGAGGGGTGCGCCGATTTTTAGGTGTTCGTAGACTTCGCTGATGGCTTCGGTCATACTGGCTTTGTCTGAACCTAACTCTTTCGCCAAAACCTCAGTCGCAACCTCCACACTGGCCGTCTGTTTTAGCACAGTGGCGATTCGTTCTCTGTTTTGACCCGTCTGCTGCGCAAGTTCATAGGGCACGGGCAAAATTTCCCCATCCCAGCCTGGAACCGACGCCATCGGGTCCTCGGAGGGCACAACATGCACGGTCCCCGCTTCTTCCTCAATCTGCACAATACGCCAAACCTTACCCCTCATGATAAAACTCAATCCGATGCGGGCGTGGAGCGCCATGAATTCGTCGCCTAAGCTGCCGATTTTGCGGTCGCTTATCACGTTGATGACTGGGTAGCGGCGCTCGTCTGGGATCATGGATAGGTTTTCGTAGTAGTAGGGGCGGGTTTTTCTGGTTTTGGTCAAAACTGTTTCGTCTTCTTTTAGTCTTATTTGGTTGAGGCTGTCTAAAAAGCGTAGTAGGTCCAGAAGCTCGATTTTTTGGATGTTGCGGTAAAGGTAGCTTCGATGGATAAGTCGCACCAACTCTTCGACGCTTAGCGGCTCCTGCGCATCCATCAAGCAGCCTGCAATTTGATGCGCCAAAACATCCAACGCACCCACATGCATCCCAACAGGCTCCAACAGATGCGCCAACGCATTTTTCGTTGAAGCCAGCGCCTCCAGAGTGTCGTCGGGGTAAACGGTGATTATGACTCCCTCGGACTCCCCTCCGAGTCTGTGCCCGCTTCTGCCGACCCGTTGGATGAGACTGTTGACTTGGCGAGGCGACCTGTATTGTATAACCAAATCCACCTGCCCCACATCGATGCCTAACTCCAAAGTGCTGGTGCAGATAATGGCTTTAAGCTGCCCAGCTTTGAAGGCGTCTTCGATAGCGATGCGCTCCTCTTTAGAGATTGAGCCGTGGTGCACTGCGATGTCGTCTCTGCCCAACTGGGCTATCTTGTGCCCCAGAACTTCTGCGATGGTGCGGCTGTTAACAAAAATCAAAGTGGATTTATGCGAATCAACAAGTTCGAGGATGCGCCTGATTCTTGCGGCTCCCTCAGGCGAAGTCTCCAGTTTCCCCGCCAACTCGTAATCCTTCTCAGTGGGCGATGGGGTTTCTACGTTATAGCGGTAGCCCTTCTCCGTCGAAGCCTCGACAATGGCGATTTTTCGGCGGCTTCCTGCGAGGTAACATGCGATTTCCTGTGGGTTGCCGATCGTCGCCGACAATCCGATGCGCTGAAACTCCCTCTCAGTCACCAGCCGTAGCCTCTCCAGTCCAAGCGAAAGCTGTGCGCCCCGTTTGCTGCCTGCCAAATCATGAACCTCGTCCACAACCACCCACTGCACCGACTTGAGGTGCCGCCGCATCTGCGAACCAGGCAAAATTGCCTGCAAAGTCTCAGGAGTCGTAACCAGCACCTGCGGAGGCTTCTTCGCCTGCAACCTTCGGGTTTTCATTTCTGTGTCCCCATGCCGCACTTCCACGGTCACGCCCAGCCGTTCGCCCCACCACATCAGCCGCTTAAGCATGTCACGGTTCAGCGCCCTAAGCGGCGTAATGTAGAGGAGCTGTATTCCGCTTTGCTGGGGATTCTGGCTTTTCTGCTCGACTAGCCGAGAAAAAATGGGGAGGAGCACTGCTTCAGTTTTGCCCGTGCCCGTCGGCGCAATAAGCAAGATGTTTTCGCCAGCCAGAATCGGCGGGAAGGCTCTGAGTTGGGGCAGCGTGGGCTCTGTGAACCCCTGTTCGGTGAGGGCTTTCTGAACAGGTTTCGCCAGTAAATTAAAGCAGGAATCTGGGTTTGGCATTCTATTCTAAATACCGATGCGTGGATGCTTTAACTGTTTAGCTAAAAAACGGTTGAACAAGCCAGAAGCAGATTCAGATGGCTATTGGGTTGAATCATAGTAGTTTGGGTTTTCAACCAGCCTTGCCATGGCATATCGTTCTGCCAAAACTTTGTCCACCCAGCGGCTGCCCTTTTTCATCCGCTCAATCTCAGCTTTGATGCCACGTCGGAGCTTCTGGGGGGAAATTTTTGTTTCTGGCCGCGGAAACCCCTTAACCAGCATCTTTAACGGGTCCAAATGCGTCCTAATGGAGAGGTTCTCGTACCACTTTTCTGCCGCATTCTTAACTTTCGCTTTGTCCCAAGCGATTTTTTCGTGCTTTATCACATCCTCAAACTCTGGGAAATCAGGCAGCGACTCGTCAAAGATATGACCTAATTCGTGGCGTAGAATCAGTTTTGTGGTGCAGGTTAATCTGCCTGATTCGATGTCTCTTCTGGCGGCTAACCTGACTTCTTCGCCTGTGGCTTCCGAGATTCCGCCCGTCTCGTAGGCATCTACTGCGCATATACGAATCATGGAGAGCTTGCTTAGCGATTGTTCTCCATATTGGCTTCCTACGAAATTCGCTGCATATTCTCTAATCTGTGCTTCTATCTGCTCAATGGCAGTGTGCATGGCTAGCCTTCTCCTTTGTCCTTTCTCAAGAGAGAATACGCAGAAATTGGTATTTAATGGGTGTTTCTACAACAAGAATATGACAAAAAACGAACCTATAGGGCAAATATTCTAAAATAAAAATAGAAAAGGGGAAAAGCAAGTTTCTTTAGGACTTGCTTGTTGTTGCAGCTTTTAGCTGTGCATTTTCCTGTTTGAAACTGAGGTTTTCTGTAATTAGAGCGCTGACCATTTTTTTCATTTCCAGCTCTAAAGTACTGTTTGCAGTGCTGGCGGCTTTAGCCTGCGCATTGACTGTAGCGAGCTGCTGCTGAATCTCCGCTGAAAGGGTAATGGCTGAGTTTTCTGTCGGGGTGGGGCCGTTTTCTTTACTCATTGTTTCACCTCCTATGCTTGTTCGTTTAACTTTTCCAGAGCAGCCGCAGGGTTTATGCGGTTGCGTGTTGCGGTTTTGCTGCTGCCCAGTTGGAGTGTTTTTTCCATATTGCTTTTGAAAGGTAGGGTTAGCTTGGAGCGATTTACACAGTTCACCAAGAACGCTCACTATCAACTGTTTTATTGTGCAAAACGCCTCGGCATTGATGTGGGGTGTTCCGAAGAGGTCATAGTTCATCGCGATACATCCGCCGCTACAGGCTTTCTTGAAGTTGCAGGTCAAGCATTTTTTGGGTATCTCGCAGTATGGTGCGACTTTTTGCCATTCCTCGATCCATTGTTTGTGTGTTGCGTTAAAGCCGTTGTAAACATCGCCGATTTTGATTTTATGTGAGTCAATAAATCTGTGACAGGGATATAGTGTTCCATCGTAGTCAACTCCCACGGAACCGTTTCCTAAGCCGCATCTTGCGCACCATTGACGATTGGTTTGGGTGACTGCAGAGTTGGCATCGCGAATGAACATGCTGAATACGGGTTTACCCCCTGCCATCCATGTCTTATAGTAGCCACCGAAGATTTCTAGCTCCTTCTTGAGTACCGCAAGGTCGTCTTGGTTCCAGTCTACTTCATAGGTGAAATCCACCGCTAAATTTGTTAAGTTGTGCTCTTCAACAATTGTCTTTATTTTTTCAGCGAGATCTTTAACGGTTGAGGGGGTTACTGTCCAGCGTAACTGCGGGTTGGGGTTGTAAGCTTTTCGGACAAGTTCTAGTCCCTTCCAAGCGTCATCCCAACTGCCAGTGCCATCAGCGTAGATTCTATTTGTATTATGGCTTTCTTTTGGACCATCGATTGAGAGCAGCAAGCCAAAGTTGATTTGCTTCATCCACTGAACTTTCTCCTGATCAATTAATGTAGCGTTTGTGGTTGCGCCGAATTGCCACTTGTACCCTTTCTCGCAACTCTTTGCAACAATGTATTTTATGATGTCAAAGTTGCATAGGGGTTCTGCACCGAAGAACCATATTTTTCCATTTGGCTCAAGGTTTTTTACGGCAAAGTCAATCAAGTGATCAGCTGTTTCCTCGGTCATTACCTTGTATGGTTGTTCTTCGTTGAGCTTGTAGACGAAGCAATATTTGCATTTGAGATTGCATTTGTTGTTTGTCCAGACAGTCAGTTCCTTTATTTTAGTGGAAGGATTATCCAAGTGTTATCGCCTTGTTCTTTTGTGTTTTTGGAATTAAGTCAAGGGTGATGAGTGTTTCGACGACTAGTTCTTTTACGCGTTCTTCTGTTATTGGTTGCTTGAGGGGGAATGGCTGAGCTGCTTGGTTGAATGCCGGAGTAATTGGTTTATTGACTGTTTGAGGGGTTACACTTTGTTGAGTCATTTTTGTCACCATCGTGCATTATTGAGTTTAGGCGTATGCTGGTTGACATGTTTCGCAATGCTGACAGACATACCATCCGTCATTGCAAATCTGGATTATTTCGCATGTGACGCACATCTGACAGCCTTGGCAGGCAATTTGGCATCCCTGACAAGCAACTTCGCATGTAGTTTGACAATTTTGACAACCGTAGCAAGGTTGACATGTTTCACAACCCTGACATACATACCAACCGTCAGTACAGACCTGAATTGTTTGGCATTCAACACAAGTTTGACAGCCAGTATTACAGCCTTGGCAAGCTATTTGGCACGGCTCTTGGCAGGTATAACTTTGGCAATCCTGACATTCAACGCAAGTAGTACACCCAGCATTGCAACTTTCACAGCCATAGCAGGTTTGACAACAATAGACATTATAGCAAAGATAACAAGGGCTACATTGGCCACCGCCACCTTGACCCATCTGGCATGCTGAGCAGCCAGGGCCACAAATCACATTTGAGACGTAAGTACGATAAATATTGATGAAGGGATCTACCATCGTGACAGAAACATCAAGACTTCTATTCACTAATCTCACATGATTTGGTCCACTATCATTATAGCCAGCAACATTCATTAAATTGTAACTTGGCGCAGAGCCACATCCCCCTTGGTTGCTAAGGTAATAAGTAGCGAAGGGTGTTATACTATCATTCAAATATGCTTCAAGCTTAATATCATCATAACCTGATGTTGATGAAGCGTACATTGGATTAAAATTGAAAAGACAAACATCACCCTGTAGGTAGTTATCATGACTGCACGAAGAGAAGTTAAAATAGACATCCAAATAACCGCCATTAGCGCCAATTACACGGTTGCCGCTCTGATCTGTTCCCATATTATATCCCGTATAACCTACTTTTGCGAATGTAAAACCAGTGAAGCTTCGTCCACCGCATGTTTCGGCATTACAAGGAAAATCTTGCCGCCCAATATATGGACCTGAAGTCGGGTCTAAGTTACCTAATAAACTGTACTCATTTCCTTCTGAACATCCCCCAACGCTTCCATGTGGTGTCGAGCATCCCTCTGCCATTTCTATCTCAAGGTTACACATTTGGTAAATCCTCAACACTTGCAGATGCTCAATAGTTACAGCCACATCGCCATGATTATAAATACGGAAAATATTCAAGCCTCTATCATGATAAGGGGTGTTGGGAATATTGACTAGTTCTGTAGCTTGCCAAGCTCCATTTCCAGCAACTTTACTAAGGAAGGCGTCATTCCCAGTGCCACCTACACCGTTTAAATAATATATCCTAACGGGACATGTGAATTATTGCTATTTCCGTTCGGATATGCGTAAAAAGAAATGTTACAACTGTATGCGCTGTTATAGCATTTCGGTTCTGTGCAAGTAAAGCTAAACTCCGCATATTGCCCAGGTTGGATGATAGCACCCATCCCACCAGAATGATACCCCCAATAAGTTATACCTCGACCTCCAATACCATAACTCGGATTTGTGCAACACTGCCAATTGCAATATGTTTGGTTTGAATTACAATTCCATGTCTCGTGAGGCACAATTCCAACAATTTGTCATTTTTTAATGTCTCCTTTTTGTCTGAGCCTTACGCTCGACTTCTTTGATGTGATTCTTTACTGTAAGAAAAGACGGAATATTTCGGAAAATAGGTCCTTATTCAGAATTATTTTAAAAATACCTCTATTAGTTAATTTTATATTAATAACAGAAAATTTTTTTATAGTGATGCGAGAATGAGAAAACGCCAAAATAACGGAAATCGTGCGTTTATCAGTCTACTTGTGATAATAATGGCAATGTCATTTTTTCCTTCCGTGCTGTCTCTTGAAATAACTAATGTGTGGAATATTCAAACCGTGGATGCAAGCGAATCAGTAGGCTGGTCAAGCGCTATTGCCATAGACTCAAATAACATTCCTCATGTGGCTTATGGTGGTTCTCAGGATGTTAAGTATGCAAGCCTTAATTGGAATAGTTGGAAAATCGAAAACATAGCACAGGGAGGAGGAAGAATCGGTCTTGCATTGGACTCGAACAACACCCCACATGTAGTTTTTAGCGATGTTGAGGGCCGTTTATTTTACGCAAAGAGGAACGTTACTGGTTGGGATATCCAGACAGTAAGTGGCGACGGCACGTCAGGCGCTATAGCGTTGGATTCTATGGGTAAACCTCATATAGCGTATCTAACCACTGCAAGAGTATTGAAGTTTGCAAGTTTAATATCTACAGGTTGGGACATCCGAACAGTGGACAACTCTCAACTTTTTAGTGATAATTTGGTTTCTTTAGCGTTGGATTCAAACAACCAACCGCACATCCTTTATGGTTATGACAAGACAGGATCGCAAAATACCTTAATGATTGTAAAATATGCGACTTATAATAACTCAGGCTGGGACATTCAAACAGTCAATTCAGACGCAATTTCAGGTGGTCTTGGAAACCTAGTTTTAGATTCTAAAGACCTTCCTCAGTTTACATACATTTTGCCAGGAATCAATCCCTCTTTTGGCTACACTGTTTTTAACTCAACGTTAATTTACATTAAATCGGACGGTTTAGTTTGGAACACACAAATAGTGGCTTCAAACCTTAATTGGGGGTCTTTCGCGGGTTACCTTATTTTGGACTCATCTGATTACCCGCACATCGTCTACTGCAACTCATCGTTTACTAATAATACAGGAACCTTGCTTTATTCGGAATGGACTGGGACATCATGGAATACTCAGACTGTAGACTCAAGCAGCGTATTAAATGCAGGTCCGGTAGTTTTGGATCATAATAGAAATCCCCATTTAGCCTATCTTGGTCAATTTAAGCAATATGGCTCTTTCGCTGGCTATTTAAAATATGCGAGCATAAATGAAATCCAATATGAAAATAATAATCAAACACAAACTTTGTACATTTTTTTATTGGTGGGAGTACCAACTTCTGTGGTGCTTTTAATAGCTGTTGCTTATGCTTGTAAAAAGAGAAAAATCAAGACTCTTAAATCAGATGGCAAGTAGAGCTACGTCTTTTTGAACTGGTTTTTTGGGTTGTTTTCTTGGTCCAGCGTTTTTAGCACTTTTAGGAGCACCATGTGTTTTGGGGTTTTCTTTGTTTAGCAGTATGACGCAGACTTTTCCGTGTGTACTTAAAATCACTTAACCCTTAACCTTTTAAACGCAACCTACACACTCCAATATCCACAGGTAATGGGCAGCATACATGGCGGATAAACGCAAAGGTTCAGTGCAGATTCGATTCGAAATCTTAGAGTACCTCTTTTTCTCAACAAAAAATCAGCTACGCACACATGTTTGGCGAAAAGCAACAGATGCCTCCTACGATGACTTCCTAAAACACCTAAGCTACCTCAAAGACAAAGGCTTCGTGGACGAAACCGCTGAAGGACAAATCCTCATTACAGCTGATGGCCGCAAAATCTACATAAGCCTAAGAGACGCCCTTCCCTCACTCCTATAGATACTTCACCACTGGTGAATCAACTATATAACAACCAAAAAGGATGAAAAAGGCAATGACCGAAAAAGACAACCCAGAAGTATATCCCCTAAGGACCATCCATGAATTCATATACCAAGTGGAACGGGAAACCAACAGGTTCAAACGCGGCGCAGTAATCAGCATCCTAATCTCAGCTTTAATGCTGGTCCTGTTGGCAGTTGTCTCATATGAATTGCTTCCGCGAGGATTCACCACAAGCGGCCTTATCTTGGAACTGGTTTTGGCGTGTTTTCTTGTTTACAGCATTTACCTCATGAGCTTCCAGTACCGCTTCTTCAAAAAATGGGAAAACCGATTAAACCAACTAAGCGCTCTCGAAGCGAAGTTGATGCCTGAAGAAACAGAAAGTTAGCGCTCTCGTTTTCAGAGTTCACCATTGGTGTATAGCTCAAGTGCGTTACCGTTTATACCAAGAAGCGCCTCCGCGTTTTCTATAAAAGGAATTGGTAAAAATGAAAAAACAACACAATCATAAAATCAGAATTAAAAAAGAACTCAAAATTACTACGGGAAGAGGAATAGAAAAATGAGGCTTTGGCCGCAGAAAAAGTGGAAGAAAATTATGCTAACAGCTCTACTATTTTTGCTGGTGGTTTTTGTGATTATCTTCGGCTACCTCGAATACAGTGTTTACCACGAAACTCCGACGGAAACGCAGGTTCTAAACGCCAACGGCGCAAAGACAGCCCTAGTAATATATCATCCTGGATTAACAGACTACGCACGCAACATAACCTACACCTACGCCCAAGCTTTGGCCGCTAACGGCTGGCGAGTAGAAGTCGCAACCGCAAGCCCGCAAGCACCAACCGACATCTCCAAGTATTCACTACTAACGCTAGTCTGGGCGATATACGACTTTAACCCCGCACCAACCATAACCGGTCAGATTAATCGCCTCGGAGATCTAAACGGAACCAACACCGTCATAATCGCAATCGCAGGCGGCTTAGATCCACTCAACGCACCTCTCGCTATGAACAGGATTGTACAAGACGCCAACGGCACAGTCGTGCAGTCGCTAACATCTTACCGAAGTCAGCACAATCAAGCAGAGTTAATCCAAAAAGCTACGGAGCTGCAGCCGTAGGAGCACCAAAATGAACCCTCAACTCTTCATCCCCAATTTCATTAGTTCAATGAGAGTTGCGACTTTACCCATTTTTCTTGTATTGTTTAGTCTACAAAACATCGCGGCATGCTTAATTCTGCTTGCGTTCTCAGCAGCCACCGACTACTTCGACGGTTACTATGCAAGGAAACTGGAGGCGACCTCAAAATTCGGCGCCTACTTCGACGCAACAAGCGACTTCGCATTAACCGCAGGCATATTCACCCTATTCACTATCAACGGTACCTACCCAATCTGGCTTATTCTCCTCATTGTGGCACATTTTGGGCAATTCGTTATCACAAGCATCTTCGCTAAGAAACTCTATGACCCAATCGGCAGATACATGGGTAGCGCCCTCTACATAGGAATCGTATTAACGTTGTTGGTGCCAGCGCAGGCAATTTACCTGTTTGTAGAGTATGCGTTTTTGGTGTTCTTCTTGGCTTCGTTGTCAAGCCGCATCATAAGTCTAAGCAGAAAAAGCGCAAATTAGCGGTTCTGCCCATTTTTTCTGTTATATAGCGGCCAAATAATGAGGGAAACAGCAGACCCCAGCAGTATAGCGGAAACAGCCCACAGCCAAACCGCGGGCTCCTTGGGGTAATCGAATTTGACAAGCCATGTCGAGTTGTTTTTCGATGCCACCATAATGTAGCCGCCTTCTTGAGCTTCTATGAGTGAGTGGAAATTGGCTTCCATACCCACTGGCATTGTCACGTTGGCAAATGTTGTGTTCCAAACCAAGTTGCCCAGCGTGTCGGTTAAGATGACGCCTGTCCCGTTGCCATCTAAGTATTCTTGCAGTAAAAAGCCCTGTGGCGTTTGGAGGGCCCCCGTTATGGCGTATCTTGATCCGCCGTATGTTTGGTTCCACTGCATAGCACCGTCTGAGCTGACTTTTACTATCCAAGCCGCCTTAAGCCACAGGTACCCCACCAAAAGGTATCCACCATCGTCGGTGGCTATGACGCTGTTGCATTCAGGCTGGTAATAATAGCCGTATCCACCGTAACTTGTATTTCCCAGAACATTACCTTCATGGTCTAAGGTGATCAAGCGGAAGAATGCTTGATCTGGAACAAACGAGTAAGAAGTATCAGACAAAACATAGCCGCCATCAGAAGTTTTTAAGATGCGAGAGGGGCAGTCGCTTATCGGTCCAGAAATGTTTCGGCTCCAAAGCAAATTGCCGAAGCTGTCGGTTTTAGTAAGCCAAATCCACCCCAAGCCATCCATTTGCGGCTCACCGAAACCCGCCCAAACAAATCCACCATCATCTGATTCAACAATATCCATCAAGTAGTTGACGTTTGCACCTGAATCAAAAGTTTTAGTCCACTCCACGTTTCCCGCTGAGTCTGTTTTGGCTAGAACATAGAGGTTGTTGACGATGCCCGCTAAGAGAAAACCGCCTTCATTAAGAACAATCATGCGGGTGAGGGCTTCGGAGCCAATGTGGATTTTTTGTGTCCAGAGGATTTGGTTGTTTTGGTCAAGTTTTGTAAGGTAGGTTCCTGTTTGGTTGGCGCTGTTTAGAATTAAGCTGCCGTCTGCAAGCTGGTAAACGTTGTAGCCTGTATCTCCGGGCAAAGCAGTGTTCAACTCGACTGGCAAGGATAATTCGCTGAAGTTTTGAGTTCCTGCATTTGCAAAGGTCATCAGTACAAAGGACAGAATCAAAAGTGCTAACACTAAAGCGGCTAACAGGGTTTGGGTGGCTCTCTTCGTATGTAACATTCTCCTTAACCTCTAAACGCCAACGATTGATTTTACTCTAATGCTGGAACACACTGTTCTAAACTGGAACACCCCTGCGAAATCCAACATTTATCTACCTCAGCGCCCAAACCTCAACGTGCATGGATGGAACAGCTTTGACGCAGAATATACCCGAGCAGATTCGAGTATCAATCGGCACCGCAGCCGTATTGGGGCTCCAAAAAACAAAGCTGGACGCTGCTCCGACTACTGCGTACCTGATGACTTATCACAATGGAAAATGCACAGCGAACTGCAGCTTCTGCCCCCAAGCTAGACTAAGCAGCAGCAAAGCCGAGTTGCTCTCACGAGTCACCTGGCCCAGTTTTGCTACAGAAAACGTTACCTCAGCGCTGACCATCGCTTTTGAGCAGGGAAAAATTAAGCGGGTTTGCATACAAGCCCTCAACTATCCAGAGGTGTTTGCCCATTTGCAGGCTATAGTAAAAAAAATTAAGCAGCACTGTGACATACCCGTTTCGGTTTCTTGCCAGCCGCTCAACAAAACAAACATAAGGCTGCTCAAAGCTGCCGGGGTTGACAGATTAGGCATTGCTTTGGATGGGGCAACTGAAGCCGTTTTTAATAATGTAAAAGGGGACTGCTACCGCTGGGCGCGCCAGTTTGAGTTGTTTGTGGATGCGTTGGATGTTTTTGGAGAGGGAAATGTTAGTACGCATGTTATTGTTGGGTTGGGTGAATCGGAAAAAGAAGCTGCGGAAATTATCCAGCGATGTGTAGATTTGGGTGTTTTACCTGCGCTTTTTGCATTTACACCTGTTAGGGGCACAGCATTAGAGGGCAATTCACCGCCTAAACTGGATTCTTACAGGCGTGTTCAACTTGCCCGATACCTAATTGCCATAGGTAAAGCAAAAGCGCAATGCATGGGTTTTGATGGAGAGGAAAAAATTGTGGATTTCGGATTACCCAAAGAAGCCCTCCAAGACCTGATCAGTGATGGCGTTGCCTTTCAGACCTCGGGTTGTTCTGGCTGCAACAGACCATACTATAATGAAAAACCAAGCGGACCCATCTATAACTATCCAAGAAAGCTAAACAAACAGGAAATAAAGAAAATAAAAGCGGATTTAGAGTAGCTGGTCAGCGGTTTGGTTGGGTTTCTTGCTGATTTTAGGCAGCTTGGGGCGCTGACGAGTCACTTGTTCAACTAACCGCCAGAATTCATCCATCGTGTATCCTTTGAGCAGATCCTTCATGAGCTTCTTGACTTGGTAATAGGTCATTTGTGCTTCTCCTTTGTCGAGGCTTTCCTGCGGACCTTTTATGCGGCGGAATAACTCATCCATTTGACGCGGGGATGCTCGGATACCTGCATTCTCAAGCAACTTCTGGATAAGAGTTTGCCCTGTGTTTCTACCGATAAAAATCATGGTTTCTCTGCCGACGATTTCGGGTGGGAAAGGCTCGAAAACCAGCGGTTGAGACATCATTTCTTCGACTTCTTCTTCGACTTCGTGGGTAAAGATGTTTTCGCCGATTATGGGTTTGTGGAACTGTATTGGCATTGCGAAGGCTTTCTCTGCAGATTGGGCTATACGGTAGATCTTGCCCATATCGATCCCAGTGTCAATGTTATATAATAGTTCAGCAGTGGTTACGACTTCCTCGAAGGGTGCTATGCCTGCACGTTCGCCAAATCCAGCGATACATGTGTGGAGGTAGGATACGCCTTCTTCCATAGCGGCTAAGGTGTTGGCTGAAGCTAAGCCGAAGTCGTTGTGGCAGTGAATCGAGAGATCCGCTTTTTTCTTGGTTGCCTCTGATAAGCCGTCGCGTACATGAGAAACAAGGTAACGCATTGACAATGGACGTATGAAGCCTACGCTGTCGGCAATGCCTAGTCGGGCAGCGCCTGCTTCGGCTGCGGCCTCAAAAACTTGGATAATATCTTCAAGCGGGGTTCTTGTGCCATCCATCAGGTTAAAGTTGACGGTTATACCATGCTTTCGGGCATACTCGATACCATCAATTATGCGCTGAAGGCCTTGTTCTTTTGTAAGTTTTAGTTTGTACTGAAGGTTAAGTCCGTTGATAGGCGCCTCAAGCACAACATCTTTGATGCCGCATTCTATACAGGCGTTTAAACTGTTTTTTGTAGGTTCAGCCGAAGCGCAAAGTTTAGCATGGCTAAAACTTTCGTTGACAATGCGCTTAACGGTGCGTTTCTCGTCTTCGGAGATTGCCGGGAAGCCTACGTTTATTACTTCAACGCCTGCTTCATCCATTAACTTGGCAAGTCTAACCTGCTCAACGTAAGTTAAGTAAACAGTGGGAGCTTTAATTCCTTCTCGGAAGGTTTCATCCCAAATGAACACGCGATCGGGAAGCTTTGGCGGCAGGTTCTTTCGTAACCGGTTGTAATTTGCTATCAGCCCCTGCGCTTCAAGCTTTTTGAATATGGTCTTCCTCATTTAGACACAATCCAACAATACGGGCAAATTAGTTATGTTTAATTTGCTATTTCCTATATAAAACTGCATCTATCAATCTTGGATATATACAGTAACTTAAAAGCAGGTATACTTATCGGTAATTTGTACGGTTAATGCAAAAGTCTTAAGTGCAAAAACCGCCATTCTAACTGTTTAGGAAAAACAAATTTAAGGAGCAGAAAAGCATGAGCAGCCTAAAAAGCACCATCGACAAAATCAAAGCGCTTGAAGCAGAAAAAAAGAATCTTATTTTAGAGATTGAGGAACTCAAAAAGTTGGCTGATGCAAGAGCCAACATGCTTGAAACTGAAGTTGGTGCACTCCGCGATGATGTTAAATCACTCAAGCTGCTGATTGGCTCATCCGAACATAGCCCAAGCTCTAACCCGCCTACACCTAACAAAATGTAAAAAAACAAAAAAGGGCATCAAGCCGACGGCATTGTGAACCTCTTTATCCTATTAATCGTTGCTTCGCCCCAAAAAAGGGATGATGAGAGAAAAAAGCCTATGAAGTCGCTTCGCTCGTCGTCGAAGTCCGCTTTATTAAGCTGTTGATTGCTTCAGATAATGCGTTGCAGGCAGTTAACCGTGAAGCAGCTGACGTATCGGTCTCCAACTTCTCTAATTCTTTATGTAGACGGTCCGATTCTGCACTTAGCTCCTGCTTGCGTAGTTCGTAGCTGTCATGTAGTTTATCCTGTTCAGCAGCGAAACTCTGCACATTAACTTCCAACGCGTTTTTGGCTGCGGTAAGGTCTTTTTCAGTTTGTGCCAGTTTTTCTGCAGCACGCTTCCTCTCACCGAACTTAAAAAAGCTGATTTTTACGTCTTTTTGAGCTGCCAAATATTCTTCCAGTTGATGCACCTGAGTTGTTAGGCGCTGGATTTCCGTGTTACGTCGGTTACTTAATTCACGAGTTTTCTCAGCGTACTCTTTGTCCGCTTCGACTATTTTGTGATTGTTGTCCGCTAAGGCTTTTGCTTCCGCGGTTAAGTTTGACTCCTCAATTCTGTTCTGCGCAAGTGCGCCTTCGACATCTAGGAAAATCTGTGCTCGCTCCTTTTGGAATTGCTCATCCACCTTAACTGCGGGGTTGGATTCGAATTCCGAGACGATTTGGCGGAGGTTTATTAGCCAATCGTCAAAGTACTGACTAAAGGGGGAGAGAGCAAAAACTTGGCTTCCCAACCTGCTGATTCCGCCCAATGCTCGTTCAGCGACTTCTTGGAAGGTTGCTTGGGCGGTTTCTTCTTGGAGGTATTTGGCGGCTTTGCGTGGCTTTTTCTCTTTGGACTTCTTATCATGCGTCGTCTTTGGTCTATTGCCACTCTTGCGGGTTGTTTGTGGTCTGAAACTCATATCAACCCAGTGGTTGTAAGAAATATTTAAAGAATAAGGAAATCAGAGGCAGCCAACTAAAACAGTCCACATGCAATTTGAGGATTATTTTCTGTTTTTCCGTTTACTTTTCTGCTGCTTAACTGGTTTAGCAGGGGTCTGCGGTTCTTTTTTGGACTTGCGTTTTCTGAGCACTACAAAAGCGGCGATTATAGCAGCAATAACGACGGCTACGATGATGGCTGCATAGAGTAGTTGGTCGTTTGCTGAGTTATTGTTTGGTGTTGGGCTGCTGGATGTCGTGCCTGTGGGATTGCTTGTGGTTGGATTTGAGGTTGGGTATATTGTTGGGGCTGCGCCAGTAAGGACAGGAGAAAGCAACTGTACTAGCAGACTGTATGACGCAACTTTGTCTTCTGAAGAAACTTCGGTTTGGTTTCGGTCGTAGGCGGGAGTGGTGAATTGTGCGGAGGCGCCTGGAGCCAATGTTTGAGTGACACCTGACCAGCCGACGGCTACCACTTCGCCTTTGGAGTTATAAAATGTTCCGTAGACGAGCACTCTAGTTGCGGTTTGGCTTCCTGTGTTGGTGATTGTTCCGTTTGCCCAGTAGACGCCGTTAACGTTTCCGTGAACCTGATTTGAAATAGAAATGTCCTGATACAAGTAATTGGAGGTGGCAGGCGCATTGGCGATGCTTAATGATATATCTGTGATGTCTCCACCGTCCCAGGTTCCTATGTATCCGCTTTGAGAGTGAATCTCGATGTAGAAGGGTGCTTTTTGGCCTGGAAGTAAATTGTCGCCAAAAGACAGGTCACTTTGCTGTACTTGTACTCCAGATGAACCTGTTACCACCGAGTTTATTGTTACGTTAGCGATTGTATTGCTGCCTATGTTTTGGATTTCGCCCACGATGTCTAGGTAACCGATCGAGTCAAAGTAGTAGTTGTAGCTTAGGATTTTCACGTCACTTGTTTCGGCGTGAACTTCGGGGGCAATAAAGGTGACAAGAGGGGAAAATGCCAAAAGAATAACTAAACAGGCAACAATTTTTTTCATTAAGTGATCTCCAAGTGACTTTAAAGGCATCAATGCAGCCTTGTTATATAAAACAGTTTTTCCAAATTTAGCCCCCAAAAACAAAATGCGGGATGGGAAAGCTACTAGGAAGTTCTTTTCATTTCTTCTCGGAAGGTTTCCTCTAGCATGCGTTTGTTGATACCGATTTCCTCTGCCAAATTTTTAACCTGCTTGACATAGGTGCGGAATAGGCTTTGAAGTATCTCTGTTTTTTCGCCTTCTGTCAACTCTTGCTCTTCAGCTAAGAGGAGCGCAAACCATCTGCCCAAGTTTGTGAGTTGATAGGCTTTTATCCAGATAATTCTGCCTTCTTTATCGTTTTTCTCCATGCTCTCGTTGAGGACGCCTAATGAGGTTAGGGATTTTAGGTTCTCGATGATGGTTTTGTTGGAGTAGTTGAGTTTTTTGACGAGGTCTTTTTGGTAGATGTTTTTGGATATGCCCTGTTTGAGTGAGAAGCGCAGGATGTCGACGCCTGCTTTGGAGCCGAATATGGCGCTTAGAATCTTATCCTTCTTCTCTAATGGAAGAAATACTACATAAGGATGTAATTTTTCAGTCATAGGCGCCACCGTTGATTTCATAGGCGCCGATTTTACATTTAAGATTATCCCCTACAAACTAAATAGCCAATATGCACAGTCCAGCTTTGGGGCGCAATTTTGAAAAAGTCTTTTATAGCGCTCACAGTGTTCCCTAGACAAACCGTTACGAGAGAAATGCAACGATGAAAAAAACAATCCTATCCTCAATTTTCCTGCTCACAATATTATCGTTTAGTTTAGCGTTAATTCCGAGCGCGGAAAGCGCTACTTCAGACATAAAAATTCTAGATTTCAGCTATTACCTTGACGATAGCGGCATTCTTTGGGTTGTGGGTGAAGTGCAAAATCAGGGGCAACAAATAATCCGCTATGTCCTGCTTAGCGCGACTGCAACACAAGGAGACGGCACAGTAGTTGACCCCGCAACTGGGCAAGCATGGGCCAAGTATCTTCTTCCAAACCAAAAAGCTCCGTTCGCGTTCCCAATTGATAACACCAACACGGCAGCAGGCACATGGACGGGGATTCCGATAAAGAGCATTGACATAAGTGTAACTCAAGCTGACGCCACACCCCTCTACCAGTACGGCGACGTAAAAGTTACTAACAGCACCTACTCAGTCGACCCCTACGGCACATACTGGGTAAGCGGACAACTCCAGAACACGGGTAGCGAAACAGCTACTGGAGTGGTGGTGGTTGCCTCATTCTACAACGCCTCAGGCATAATAGTGGCGGCATGCGAACTAGAAGCTGACTCCAGCACATTACCGGCAGGCGCAACAACCACATTCAAACTAAACGCCATTGACCTAAACACAACAACCACATCGCCTAATAGGCGAATTGAATCGTACAGTCTCTCAGTACAAGTTTTAGGTCCACTCGAGACGGGCGCAATACCAGCTGTCTCGGAGCCGACGATAAATTCAGGTCCAGCACCAACGCCGATAGAGTCAAACTCTGGCTCCACAGGCGGCGACGCTTCAAATAACACGTGGATAATCATAGCCGTCGTCGTGGTGGTTGTAGTTTTAGGAGCGGTCTTAGCTCTGCGGATGCACAAACCCAAAACAGCGGTTGCGTCGAAGCAGGTGCTGTCCAAGAAGCAGCAAAAGAAAGCAGAGAAAAACGCCAAACGCTAAAACAGCGCAGGCATTATCTTTTTTTGTTTTAAGAAAACTAGATTTTTTGTGCAACAATCATTGCATGAAGCTTATCGTAGGGGTCGAGTTCAACGATTTCCTTCACTTCGTAGCCTCTTTTGAGTAGCACTCGAGCTTCCTGCTTGTAGACCTCTTGAGGAGCCATGGTCACGTCGATGCTCTGCGATTTACAAGCCAACATAACCCAGCCCGCTGGCTTTAGGAAGTAGTCGGCGTTGTCAGCCAACAACTTAGCCTGCTCCGGCTGTGCCACGTCACAGTAGACCACATCGACTTTGCCGCTGATGAACATAGCATAACGCTCTGGCATGCGTGCATCTTCGAGCATGGGGGAAATGTTCGGGCGAAAAGCGGCTACGTTGTTAACTAAGTCTCTGAGTGAGCGCTGAGCAAATTCTACACAATAAACATGCCCCGACTCGCCGACAATGTCCGAAACGTGGCTAGGCGTGGTTCCGGATGCTGCACCCAGATACAGAACTTTGGAGCCGGGCTCGATGGGAACGTTCTGCAAACCCTTGATTATGGCGCCTGCGAGTTTGCTGCGAAAAGCATCCCAAACCCTGTATTCGACACCCTGGAATTTCAGAAGCCGCTCGCCGTAGACGTTTAAGCCGGGGGTAAAGTTTTTGGTGCCCAGCCGTTTGGCGCCGTCTTCAAGGGTTATGTTGTAGATTTCTTTGAATTTTGGGTGAGGTTTTACTCTACTGCCCACTTCTGTCTTGTCCCCGGTTTTGACCGCCACCGCTTCCGCCATGCCGATCGCTTCTATCTCTTCCACCGAACTGTTTCTTGCCGCCATGACGTTTTGAGCCGTGACCATGAGGTCTGAAGCCTCCGCCTTCGCGTCTTGGGGGTCGGTTGCCTCGGTCAAAGCGGCGTTCGCCTTCTCTGGGCTGCTGGAAACGTTGGCGTTCGCCTCCTTCTCGGTAGCCAAAGCCGCCTTCTCTGCGCTCGAAACCTTCCCGTTTCTCTTTCGGCTTAGGTTCCTTTGGCGGCGGTGGCTCTTTGTATTTCTCGCGGATTTCTTCTATGCGCTGATTGATTTCCGCTTTGAGTTCTTCGCCGATGTAGTGTCCCTCTCCGAAGGCGTCTGCTCTGGCTGCAATGGCGAGTTTGCCTGCGATGACGCGGGCGATCTTTCCTCTTTGCCAGCGTTTGGCGTCGTGGAGAAGTGTGTGTTGGAAGATTAAGCCGTGTTTTGGTGGGCGGGCGCCTGTTTTTAGTGAGCGGAATAGGGCTTTTTCTGCGCCGAGGACTTGGATGGTGCTTGCGGGTCTCATGGCGAGGTTCTGTAGGCTGCCTGCGATGGAGATCATGCGTGCGCCGAGGAGTGCTCCTGCGACGGCTCGTACGTTGGGCGCCATTTCCTCCATGGTGCGGTCAACATATTCCTCCATTCCCTTGCGCAGTTCGTAGAATGCCAAAACATCTTTAGCCAAAGCCTGAACCTGCTCAAGGTCAACATCAGAAATGTCTGCGCCCATTGAACCC
>JBNIDR010000048.1:0-3307 GCA_050108155.1 Bathyarchaeia archaeon
TCCCTGCAAAATAATCCAGCAGGTCCTTGACTATGGCTTCTCCTTTTTGGGTGCTGTAGGTTTTGGTGACGACTCGACGGAAAAGCCGTTCACCCCAGCATCTGCCCGAAACTTTAACGTAGCTCTCGGTGGGTGTGACCTGATAGGAAACGCTCTCCGTCCGCGTTGTTATGATTTGAGGAACGTTGACGCCTCTGCCGATGCAGATGTAGCCGTCCTGCCCCACGCTAAGCGGGTAAGCGCCGCCGGGGCTGTATTTGCCGTCAAAATTCTGCAGTGTAAGCTCCCAGCTGCTAACCTCTTTAGTAGCGCCAAGATGCACCGTGCAATCGACCACATCAGCCTGAGGAACTCCGACGCTGCCCAGCGCAATAGTCATCTTGGGGATGCCAACACTTGGAGCAGCCATCTACTCAACACCCCTGCGATACAATGATTGCTCCCCCGCGCGGATGATGCTCTTGGTTTGGGTTGGGGTTTGGGAAGCAGCGGAATTGTAGGCGTTGACGCTATCAGTTGCCTTATTCATTTGTGAGGCAAAGTAGGCCATGGCGGCAGCAGCGGCAATAATCACGCCTATACCCACCCCTGTCAAGGCGAGAAAGGTTGCTTGGCTGATGTTTAGGGCGTTTTGGATTCCCGTTGCCACCGAGGTTATGGCTGATTTGACGCCGAGTGCGTTGCCTGAAGCTGCTACGGCGCCAGCGGTAGCGGTCTCGGTTGCGCCTTGAACTGCAACTGCCGCAGTCTGCCCAGTAGTCATAACCGTTAAGAAATTGTACATCCTAGCGCAGCTAGAGACAACTTGAACCATAAGCAGAACCGTGCGAATGTACTTGCTAGACTGCGAATCAAGCACGCCGAAGTCCTGAGCAAGAGAAGTCAACTGACTACCCATAAGGGCAGTTTCCCGAATACCACCCGCCACTTTGGTTAAGCTAACGGTTGTTGCCTCTGCTTCGGTCTGCATCGTGTTAAAACTGGAACTTGCACTGCGCAGGTTAGCGCCCATTTCAGTCGCGGCTACACAAACCTGGTTAAAACTCACCTGTGCTCCCGTGGAGGTTGCCCTGATGCTTTCGCCCATGCTGACTGCGTCAGCGCTAATCGCCTCGAAGGTTGGGGATGCCTCGTTGACCATGCGGATGGTTCCGCTTATCTCGCCTAAACTCATTGGGACGCCTCCTCAACGGCACGTTGAACCGCTACGCTGATGGCTATGAGAAGTTGCGGTGTGCATTCATGCAGTGTCCGGGTCAAAAAGTAGCGTGGTTGGATGTGGCTGGTGCCGAATTCCTGAAAAAGAGCGTAGCCAGCGTAAGCGCCGACTTCGACGGCCCACACTCCTGCATCGACGGCGTAGATGCTCTGCATAAGTTGCCCCGTTTTAACTGGAGCCAATTGTCGGGCACGAAACACAACCGCATTTGCCGCTTGCACTAGGGCGTCTTGGACACTGTCTTGCGTAGCCTGATCTATCTTTTCGAGTCTATAAATGAAGTCTAGGTCGTCAAATTCTATGGTAAAGTCAAGGCTCACACAAACCACCTGTTTAAATAAAGACTGAAAGCTAATCGGAAAGCACCGCAGAAAAAGAGGTTGACATCCCCCTTATCCGCTTGCAGATATACACATAATATGCGTATACACTGCACAAATTTTATTAGAAGACCTGCCTTAGTAGTAAGTGTCCCAAGTTTCGGGTATTGAAAGTAGTATTTCCAGAAAAGGTGAGTTCAAATGTTGCCTAAACCAATTCCAGCGCTTGATTCGGAACAGTGGAAAGCTGTTCAGAAAGAAATCAAGCGGAAGCCAACGAAAGCAGATGAGCTGCGATACAGACGGGCAACGGAAACTTTTAAGAATTGTCCACT
This sequence comes from Bathyarchaeia archaeon, assembly GCA_050108155.1. Classification (GTDB taxonomy): domain Archaea; phylum Thermoproteota; class Bathyarchaeia; order Bathyarchaeales; family Bathycorpusculaceae; genus Bathycorpusculum. The sequence goes on from JBNIDR010000048.1 coordinate 1,875, forward strand.
ATAATTAACCTGTTTCATGCCTGCTAAGCCATCGTTAAAGCCTCAGGAACTATCTTTCCCCAAAATTTTAGATAGAAATGATGACACTAGCAAGTTTACTTGCGGCAAGAAAGAAATCGATGAGTTTATTCAGAAACAGGCTCTTGGTTTTCAAGAGCAACTCCTTGGCGTCACATACCTTTTCAAGCATGGTACAGACGTAATCGGGTTTGCAACCCTATGCACGGCGCATATTAACAGGCAAAAAATGGCATCAGAAAATCGATTATCAGAGCCTATCGCTAGTTACCCTGCTCTATTAATCGGCCAGTTAGGCGTGTGCGGCGCACATCAAGGCAACGGTATAGGCACCTACATTTGCGACTTCTGTTTTGATAGAGCTATCAAGTTGTCACAAAGAGTGGGCTGCAGGTTTCTAGTTGTAGATGCTTTGGAATCGGCAGTTAAGTTCTATGAAAATTATGGCTTCATTTTAGCTCCGAAGCAAGAGAAAGAAGAACAGAAACTGATGTTTTTAGACATAACTAAGAGAAAGCCATAGCCAGAGTGCTTCTCCGTTTGAAATAGTGCCCCTCTTAATTGCTTAGAAAACGCTTGGATGTTCTAACTGGGAGTCGAAGGACGATTGCTTGGGCTGCCTGCACTAAAACGTCTTGGATATAGTTTTGCGTAGCCTTGTCTAGTTTTGTGCTTCTGGCGTTGAAATCATCGAGGTTCTGCACTATTGAGAATCCAAGGCTGATAAAATTCCCTTCCACAAGCAAAATATTATAGGCAGTTATACAATTGTTATAGTTGATGTATAATGGCTGAAGAAGAATCAACAACCATACAACTCAAAAAATCCATCGTCAAAGAATTAAAAAGCATTAGACGGTATCCAAGAGAAACCTACAACGAAACCATCTCCAACCTCATAAAACTTGCAAAGGAACACAAAAGCCGAAGACAGTACGACGAGTTTCTCCACACAGTTCAACAGGCAAAAATGAAAGAACTATGGGATAATCAAGAAGACGAGGCTTGGGAACACGCCTAAACCCGGAGACGTCGTCCTCACAAGTGTCCAATTTGCGGACAGCTCTGAAATCAAGACGAGACCAGCAGTAGTTCTGTTCGAAGAGTTAGGTAACGTCGTAATAGCTGGTGTAACCAGCAACCTAAAGATGAAGGGGATACCGCTCACCAAAAGTGAAGGCGCCATAAAAGACAGCGTCATAAAACTAAACTACATCTTCACAGTCTCAGAAGAGATGATTTCAAAGGTTCTCTTTCATTTGAGCAAAGAGAAAAAACAACTAATCTTTGACTCACTCAACGAAAGGCTAAGTGGACTTAAAGCATGACGCCGAAAAAGATAAAGACCACAGACTTATCCTTCGAGGAAGTATCTGGCAGGCTTTGTAGGGAAATCCAAGAAGAAGGTATTGACG
>JBNIDR010000049.1:0-4504 GCA_050108155.1 Bathyarchaeia archaeon
TCAACTGCCCCGTGCGAACGGGTGCTAGCTGGCGAGCACGAGCGGCGATTGCTTGGGCTGCCTGCGCCAAAGCGTCTTGGACATAATCTTGCGTAGCCTTGTCCACCTTTTCTATACTGGCACAGAAGTCTTCGACGTCAATTTCTATGGTAAAATCAAGGCTCAAACAAAACGCCTTCACAGTAAAATTTATGAGTGAAATTAACAAAGTGGAAAAAATGGAGGGAACTCTTCTTGGGTGCCTACTACATTTGTAAACAATGTGGGTACGCTTTCCCAAAACAAGACAAACAAGAGGCCATCGACCTCGATTACGAGGACAGCGCCTATGGTTTAGACGTCCACTGCCCTCAATGCGGTGCAACCATAAACCAGCTTAAGGAGCCAACAGCAAAGATTTCCGCAATACGAAACGATAAATCTCCTCAGAGATTCAGAAAACAAAAATCAAGAAATTATCGAGCAATAGATAGGATGCGTCTTGGGAACCAATTTTAAGCCGCAACTCACTTAAAACTGCCCTGACGCTTGGCCTTCTCTAACTCTTCTTTTGATTGCTTATCTACTTCGCCGAGGATAACAAGGAACTCCTGCAGTTTCTTGGCTGGTTGCTGGGCGAGTTGACGAGGAGTCCAGCCGAACTCCTTGCAAAAACGAAAATCCGTGATGGAAGGGTGCGGCTTGCCACGTCTCACCGCCCTTAACAATTTTTTGTTTCTTCAAGCGAGACAACGTTAAGCCTGTTCACGACCTTGCTTAGTAGTTCCCCAAGTGAGATGGGGATTCCGTCTTCACGTTCGCTAAGGAGCTTCTCAAGCGAAAGTGGGTTGGTTTGCGGCTGCTCTTTGAGGCTTGCCCAGATCGTTTCTGCTTGGATGGCAATAAAGTCGCTGCTAACGACTTGCCCTGTCAAGGGGTGATATTTGGTGTGCTTCTGGATAATGCGGCTACGCTTAGCCCACGTTAGCTCTGTGAAGAGGTATTTTCCAGCATATTCTTTGCCAAAGCGTTCGTCAACGTCTAAAACTTCGGTTTTCAAGTTTTTCACCTCTCCGTTTAGCTTATGATTAAGTCACGGGCGGTAAAGCTGGCTTTCAAGCTCACAAGGTCCTCGACTTTTGCAGGAATGTTAGCTTTGTCCCATTTGCAGTATTTGAAGAGGGCACTGTTGCTTCCGCCTAAACCAAATTTGAGGCTAAATTCGCTATCGTTTACGATGTCGTCGTATTCTTGTTTGCTTTCAAATTCGAAGGTTAGCTCTCCTAAAAGTCCTCGGTGCTTTTCCTGTAGATATTTTAGCAGGTAACCTGTGGTTCCGATGACGGGAAAAGCTTTGAGGTTGTTTTCGATTGTAAACTTCCAGTCAGTCACGCGATCCACAGCGACAAGGCTGGAACCATCCCCCGTACCTTTCTGTACATAGCTTTCGTAGAAGGGCACAGCGCTCGCATAGTCGGCGTATGATGCACCGCTTATTTTGGCAGTGCCAGGGGTCACGTTCTGCCCGATTAAGTCAACGGTAGCTTTTATGACGTCTTCGATTGAGCATTCAACGGTTATTTTGTCCATTCTGCAGCCGGTATGCAGCAAGTCAATGACGCTAGTCGGGGAAGAGAAGACGCCTTTGTAGTAGATGATTTCGATGCTGGCGGAGTTCAGCGTGGAGATTAACTGCAAAAAGTTTATGGGAGCATCGGCGGGGAGGGCGTAGGATACTTTTAGGCCAACTTTCCGCAAGCCCTTGCGTAGTGAAGCAGGGTCTCTTGAGCCAACGCCTCGAACCTTAATCAGTCCCGGGTCTAAGGATGGCTCAACATTATCTGCCGTAGCCAGTCCCAGCATAAGGGGATTTGTTGGAGTTACTCCATAGTTTGATTCTTGTACATAGTAGATTTTTGTTTCATGCGCTCCATACGACATTTCTATTTTTCACCTCTATGTCACTTAAGTGACTGCGACATACTCGAAAACCCAGGTTTTCAGGGTAAACTCGGTTCGCCAAACAAACGGCTTCACATCCACTTTGTCGATGTCACGGAAGGATGCCACATCGACATACGCTAAGCTTGGAACCTTTGTGCGGTTTTCTCGGATAACGCGGTTGATTTCCAAACGCATCTTTTGGCGAATGCTCTGCCCCGACTCCCCGCTGCCTTTCTCAGTTACCCAAACGTTAACTTTTGGGGAGCCCACAATAAGACGTTGAGACGCCGAAAGCCCCAATTTGCGATCCACAACACTGCCCAAGCCAACCGTAACCTGTGCATCATAGGTTTTGAGGAGCTCCCGATCAACCCACTCCCTGGTCACCGAGACCTTACCCAATGATTCGTCAGCTTTCACTAGCCGAATATTGGTCTGCAAAAAAGCCACCAGTACCTCGACAGTGTCTACGTTGCTCATCCGCTTAGAAGCCTCCTGCAGACACTCTTGAAATACTCTACGTCGCCGTTGATGGCGAAAGGCTGCACAGTCTGCACCTCATAATCAACGCCTGAACGCCTGATCTTGTCATGCATTCGCAACGGCACAAAGCTGTAAACCGTGATGTAATCCTGCATGGCGTAGCCGACTTCGAACATGAGTTCTCCAGCATTCCCCATGGCGACTATTGCCTTAACGAATAAACCGCCAGCATAAGTAGTTCTGTCTCCAACATCCAGCAGAGGATAGAGCGTTAGGTTTTCTCCGTTGAGGGCTAAAACCCGAGTGAAGTCTGTTACTGGGTCAGTGTAGTTTAGGAATAGCTGGGCAAGCCAAGTAACGTTCGCCATTGCTTTAGCGGGCGTGATTGGGCTGTAATCGGTAAAGATTGGTCCCCAGTTCATGAACTCGTTCTGGTGCTTCTCTACGATTTGCATACTGAATGCGAGGCTTGGTTTGTCATGGGCTGCTCGGATTCGCCAGAGGATTCCGCTTGTTATGTCATCGTAGTATGTGCATGCTGGATAGCGGTTTTTAACGTCAATGTATCCGGGCCAGCAGATTGCAGGGTTATAGGCGGGGTATTCAGCAGGCGCCTTAATGCCTTGAAGGTTGGCGTAAACGGTTTTGCATGTGTCGCTCCAGCCCTCGTAAGTGAAAAGTCCAAGCAAGGCGAAGCTAAACGAGTCATCGTAAATTTCGTTCTCGCTTAAGCCAACGCGGTGCCATTGGCCGTCTGCAGGCTCAAAGTAAAGCCAAAGATTCTCAAAACCGTCTCGCAAGAAGGCAATGGCTTTGTCTGCGATGCCCTGATAAAGCGAGGCATTTTCGGCGTCGATGTCTAATAGCATTTTGAGTCCAATTAGGCAATAGAGGCATTCCACATCCAGTTCTAACAGCCATGAATCATCAATTGCTACGGCGCGGGCAAAGCCGCCGAAAGCTTGCGCGTCCTGCATTGTTTTGAGGAAGATTCCGCCCGATAGCTTAGCCGCATCCAAGTAGGCTGTGTTGCCAGTGACTTGGTAGGCTTCTAAGAGTGCAGGAATGCAACGCCCAGCATCCACGCTGTAGTAGTATGTGCTGGTTTCTCCGCTTTTGAATCCACCATAAGCATTCTTAGCTGGGTCTGTGCACTGTTGGGTTAGAATCCAATCGGCAAGCTCTATAATTTTGCTTCGGATTTCCGTTTGCTTGCTGGCATACTGGTTTGCGGAGTAAGCTTGAGATAGGAAGTTTATGGCGAAGGCACCAGACATAACGCCTTTTCCATACGTTGGGTCCGGAACATCAGGCGGAATAACGTACAAATATGGAGCAAACTGCATAATAAAATCATAGTATGCTTGTGGGACTGTGCCCATTTTTGACATCTCCGTTTAAACAACGCTTATTTCTCTGAGTTAACTTTCCAGTCGAAATTTGTTCAACGACAAGTGAGGTGACAAGATGCTGTCTCGTGATTGTGACGGATGCGCCCTGCAGCTTTACGATTGCAAGCGCCGTTACGCCAAAGTCCAAGTCGGCGAGAAAGTGTATTGTCCAGACGGCACAGCACATCTAGTCGATACTGACTAAACAGAAACACTGTTTTAACAGCAAAAAGCGTATATTCCACCTGCAGAAAAGCGACTTACTGCTAGGCAAGGCTCATCATTTACTGCTGAAAGCCGGTAGGAGGGATAGAGCAGATGCCTAAGAAGAAGAAAGAAGAGAAACCGAAACCTGAAGAAACGAAAGTTTAATACGATAACGTTTAGAGTCTGAAGTTCTAACTTCCTTCTTCTTTTTTCTATAACGCTTCTTCACTTTTTGCGGACAAGCGGATAAGCGGACAACATCCCGAGGTGTGTCCACACAATTTTTATCGGTTCTAAACTGCATAAATCAGCATTCTTTTAGGGAAAAGCGCTGTTTCCACAGATTTGGTATTCCTGTTTTTCTTCGCTGATACCTCTGGAACTTATCTGCTCGTCCGCTTATCCGCAACTATGGATTAAGCTCTGGACCACGATAATGCGGAATATGCCTAGCCGAATTGACGCTTAGAGCAGGCGAAGTAAAGTTGACTATGACTCTG
>JBNIDR010000050.1:0-806 GCA_050108155.1 Bathyarchaeia archaeon
GCCAAAGAATCTCAAACCCGCTCCTCAAGAAGCCAACCGCTTTGCATGCAATTCTTTGGTATAGTTCGGCGTTCTCGCAATGAACGTCTGAGAGATTTTTGAGACCGATTAGGCAGTAGAGGCATTCAACATCCAGTTGCAGAAGCCAAGCATCTTCAATGGTTACGGCTCGGGCAAAACCACCGAAAGCTTGCTCGTCTTGCATTGTTTTGAGGAAGGTTACGCCTGATAGCTTAGCCGCCTGCAAGTAAGCTGTGTTACCTGTGACTTGGTAGGTTTCTAAGAGTGCAGGAATACAACGCCCAGCATCCACACTGTAGTAGTATGTGCTGGTTTCGCCGCTTTTGAATCCACCATAAGCCTTCTTGGCTGGGTCGGTGCACTGTTGGGTTAGAATCCAATCGGCAAGCTCTATGATTTTGCTTCGGATTTCTGTTTGCTTGCTGGCATACTGGTTTGCGGAGTAGGCTTGGGATAGAAAGTTTATGGCGAAGGCAGCAGACATGACGCCTTTTCCATAGGCTGGATCGGGAACATCAGGCGGAATAACATACAAATATGGAGCAAACTGCATAATGAAATCATAGTAGGCTTGTGGAACTGTGCCCATTTTTGACATCTCCGTTTAAACAACGCTTATTTCTCTGAGTTGACTTTCAACTCGGAATTTGTTCAACGATAAGTGAGGTGACAAGATGCTGTCTCGTGATTGTGACGGATGCGCCCTGCAGCTTTACGATTGCAAGCGCCGTTACGCCAAAGTTACCGTCGGCGAGAAAGTGTATTGTCCAGACGGCACAGCGCAT
>JBNIDR010000050.1:898-1455 GCA_050108155.1 Bathyarchaeia archaeon
TCATCGTTTACCGCTGAAAGCCAGTAGGAGGGATAGAGCAGATGCCTAAGAAGAAGAAAGAAGAGAAACCAAAAGTTGACGAAACGAAACAGTAACAGTTCAACAACTTTAAAATCATACAAGCCTAAATTGTTTAGGCTCTTTTTTCTATAGTAATCTCTCGCAAGCCATTATGGGTTTAGTTCTGGACCGCGATAATGTGGTATATGCCTAGTCGAATTGACGCTTTGGACAGGACAAGTGAAATTCACGATCACTCTTAGCAACTCATTTCTGAAGCCCTGAAGGGCAGTCTCAAAAGCCAACCGTGAAGCTGAACCCTTTGTGATGAACATATCGCCCAGTCGGTAGTCATAGGCGCCAAAGAGTAGGCCGCCAGATGCAGCCACCAAGACACGGAGGCAAGCAAGGTTAAGAGCAACCATTTTTGCCCAGCTAAAGCGTTCATCAGTTTCAGTGAGACCCTGACCAACAACGGAGTTAACATAAAGGTTGGCGTAGTCTACATGAGCTTGGAGTGAAGTTTGGGAGACGGCCAAACCAAAAATGGTATAGTT
>JBNIDR010000050.1:1546-1689 GCA_050108155.1 Bathyarchaeia archaeon
TTAAAGAAGCAAAAAATGGGAAACTGAAACGTCATGGTGATTGATAGTTTTAGCTTGTGGCTAAGCCTGTGATGGCGCAGATGCATTCGCCGTTCAAGACAATTGGCGCATATCTGGTGCTGAGTAGGACGTCTACAGAGTCG
>JBNIDR010000050.1:1868-2155 GCA_050108155.1 Bathyarchaeia archaeon
CTGCTGGAACAACGTTGGATTCGTAGATGTCATAGCCGTAAACTTTACCCATAGCTCCGTTCTGTACTACTGGATCACCGTATTGGCTGTAGAGTGTGAAGGTTGGTAGGTACTTGAGGTCACGAGTGTTAATCGGGTTCATTAGGAGACCGTCGGGGATGAAGTTGGCGCTCTTGATCTTGGTTTCTGCTGCTAGGACGTCTTTGCTGCCTATGGTGTTTGCGATGGTTATTTCTGTGCCTGTGGCGCCCATGGTTTTGCCTGTGGCTGCTATGCTGAAGCCTGCG
>JBNIDR010000050.1:2246-2685 GCA_050108155.1 Bathyarchaeia archaeon
AGAGGTCTTCGATGTTTTCCCGTGTGATACGTTCTCTGAGCGCTTTCTTGTAGGGCGTCACTGTCGCGTAGTCGTACGGTGTGAAGTCGAGGGGCATTTCTGCTCCTTCCGCAACTTCCCCTATGGCGGCACTGCGGCTACCCTTCTGCTTTACGAAGCTGGCGGTTTTGCCCTGCACGAGGGGGAACTCTGGGAACAGGTTTTTGACCACCAAGGCGGGCATTGTTAGCTCCAAGATTTTGGCGTGAAGCTGCGGATATGCAATGGCTCCGGTGTCTACCCATGTGAAAGCGTCTCTAATCATGCTCATTGATGGTCACCGTTTACCAGATTTGCAGGTAGAACGTGTTGCCGTCAGTGCAAGAGGTCAATGCGACGCCTATGATGGTTACGTCTTTGCTTGTGTTGTCAGTCATCAACGTGCCGTATGGGCTGGTGG
>JBNIDR010000050.1:2735-2948 GCA_050108155.1 Bathyarchaeia archaeon
TTTTGCTCGGCAGATTCCTCGGCAGACAACGCTGACTTTTTTGCCAGCTGCTGAAGCGACAGTTAAGCAGATGCCAAAGAATTTCTTGCTGTTCTGGGTTGCGACTTTGTTTACGATCCAGTCGGCTGTGACTTCTACTGGGTCACCTACGGCTAATTCGGCGGCTGCGGTCATAGTTACGATGTAGCGGTCGCTGACAAGCGGAGTCGTCCC
>JBNIDR010000051.1:0-20411 GCA_050108155.1 Bathyarchaeia archaeon
GAGTTGCCAGTTTTTTTGTACGCTGCAATCTGGGGGCTTATCGGTGGGGTATGTTCCAAGATAGCACCAATAGAGTCGCCGAAATAGGCTGGGAGGAGGGCCTCTATAGGTTTCTGCATAGAGCCTCTAATATGCTCCAAATATGCTCGGTGTACTCAAACCTGAAGGCAAGTTGCGTCTGACTTCAAATGAAATATTTTCGACCCAACAATCACCTGTTATTTGGACAAACAGCCCACAGAGTCTTGAATAAGCCTACACCTACAGCGCCAAGCTGAATTTCACGTTTTTATATTTAGAAGGACAGTAATCTGCGATACATTTGCCTGAAAACCCCGACACCTCAACCCTAAAAGGCAAGAAAAAAGCCACAGCTAAAGCAGAAGAAAAAACAGCGGTTCACCAGTTTGAAGAGGAAACTGTAGAGGGCAAAAAAGTTCAGCATCGCTACATTTACAATTACTCAGACCCTTATAACATAACCAAGCAGTTACAGACAAACAAGTTCGCCACGTTTCAACAATTCCGCCTAAATCTTGAAGCTCTTGGGCTTAAGCAGACAGGCAGAATCGACCACCTAATCTCTGTAGATGCCATCCGAACAAAACTGGTTCCGTACAATTTCCAGCTTCAAACAGCTTTGCAAGTCATAAACGAGATGAACGGCAACGGTATTTTGGCGGATGAGGTGGGGCTTGGCAAAACCATAGAGGCAGGTTTAATTCTAAAAGAGTTGCTTCTGCGGAATGAGGTGAACTCTGTTTTGGTTGTTGCCCCGAAGAGTTTACTTTCGCAGTGGCGTAGTGAGATGGCAGAGAAATTCGGCGAGAAATTTGTAATCGCCAATGGACACCGTGACTCCATTTTCTCAAGGGAAGATAAGCTGATTTGTTCACACAATCTCTTAGCAAGAAAATATGACGCTATAGCAAACAGAACATGGGATCTTGTGATTGTTGATGAAGCACACGGTTTCCGCAATACGCACAGCAAAGGCAGAAACTGCTTGGCGAACCTTAGAAAAAACCATCTCCTCTTACTCACTGCTACGCCGCTCTGCAACAGGCTAACCGACCTTTACAGTATCGTGGATTTGATTCAGCCGGGGATTTTGGATAGCGAGCGGGCGTTTATTTCAAGGTTCGCTGAAGATGCGAGGAGTCGAGTTGTGCGACCACAGGAAGCCTATTTGCTGAGGCAGACGCTTCGGGATATAATGTGCCGCACCAGACGTGAGCAAACGGGTATCCCCTTCACGAAGCGCTTTGTGGAGTCACGAACGCTTGAGCCAACCGAAGAGGAGCGGATATTCATTGATAAGGCCACGGAGTACCTGCAGCAGGTAAGCGAAAATAAATTCAAAACCATAGAAGCTCTAATCGCAGAAAACCCCAACCGAAAATTCTCCGAGTCCCAGAGTAACGCTATTTTGGTTTTCCAAGCCATCACGTTGCAGCAGTCGTTTTCAAGTTCGCCAGCTGCCTCGATTCAATCACTTATGAAGCGAGGGCAACGATTCCCCTCCGAAGCACAAGCCACCAGCGCCCTGATAGAGATGGCCGCAAAGGTCAAGAGTGCGAAGATGGAACTGCTGAAAAGCATCTTAGCCGAGGTGCCAAACGAGCAAGCCATAATCTTTTGTCTCCGAAAAATAACGGCGCACCAAATCAAGGATATGCTCAACCAAGGCTACGGCAAGGCAGAAGTATTCTTGGGTGATATGAATCAAGTACAAAGAGATCAAGTAATAGCAAACTTTAGGACTGGGCAAACCAAGTACATCGTCGCCACTGATGCCGCCGCTGAGGGCCTTAACCTGCAGAACTGCTGCATCATGTTCAACTATGATCTGCACTGGAACCCCATGAAGATCGAGCAGCGCATCGGCAGAATCCACCGCTTCAAACAGGACCGCGACGTAACCGTCTTCAACTTAGCCGTCAAAGACACAATAGACGACTATGTTCTACATGTGCTGTACCAAAAAATCGACCTGTTCAACATGACCGTTGGAAAGATGGAGACTGTGCTGGCGGAGCTAAAAGAGGGCGCGCAGGACATCCAGAAGACAGTCATGGAGATTATGCTTCGGAGCAAGAACAGGTTAGACATTCAGAAGGAACTGGAGAAGCTCGCCAATGACATCAATGTTTCCAAAAAGAATCAAGAGTTGGCTGAACAGTTTACGGAGGGCATACTGGATTGAGCCAGACAGACAGGAAGATCCACCAGTTCATCCTCGAATTTTTCAAGGCAAAAGAGTGGCAAGTTGAAGAGCAAACTGACGGCGTGGTTACAGTCAAGTACCCCGACCAATCAACTCAGCAGTACACATATTTGCCGGCTGTGGCACGGGAAAGAAAGATTCCGCTGCTTTCAACGGGCAGCCCCGCATTCCAGCAGATCCTAAAAGAATCGCTTGCAAACGGCATTTTAAGCCAAGTTCAACTTAAGCCCAAGGGCGACTTCGAAGCGGTAGTTAGAGGCTACTTTAAAGATGCCCCCGTTAGCTGTGGAGATTGCGAGACAGCCATGGTGGGGGAAGAGGAAAACTGCATCTGCGTTAAACCTCATCCATGTTTCCATCAAATCAACAACGCAAAAATCGCCGCTGTCCACGTCGGCAAATCCGAATCCGCCAGATACTTTCTATTCTATTATTCAGTTGTATTTCACAGCAAACTTAGAGATAAAAACGAAGAAACAATCACAATTCTCGCAGATGAAAAAGGGAACATCACAATCAACGAGTTCAATTTAGAAAAAATCTTAACTAACCCAACGCTTGAAGTTTCCGATTTTAAGGGCAAACTAAAACCAGAAGTCTACATGGAACTCAAAAGCAAAGCAGACCAATCACTTAGCGATCTATTAAAAGAGAAAGTTGCTCTCTTTGATTTGCCGCTAACTGAAGAAAAAAACGCTAAACTAAAAAACTTCGAAAAACGCCTCAGGCGAGAACGCCGAGAACAAGTTATTTCAAAAAAACATGACTTTGACTTTCTAAAATGGCAGAACGCATTCGAAGCGCTGCTAAAACGAGAAGAAGAATCATATACCACCAGCATAAGCGTGAAATTCATCAACCTACTCGTAATCAACACCGTTAAAACCAAATGCCAAATCACACTTGAAAACAAAGCCACAATTGACACCTCGCTGGTTTTAGGAGTTACCCAAAACTTAGAAGTCGCTTGCCCAATCTGTAAAAAAACCTTCACTGAAGGATATGCAACGCAGGACGGCTTATACGTCTGCGGCAACTGCACCAAACAGTCGGTGGACACAGGCAAAATATACTCCAAAAAAGCAGCCTTAACGCTGGATGAAAAACTAAACGAGTACATCGAGCAGGGAGCAGGGTTCGTCTGTTCAGTCTGTGGCAGAAAATACAGCAAACTACTCGAGTTCAAATGCAGCCATGACAACTCAAGCGTATGCCTATTCCACTATGACACCTGCGACATCTGCGGCAAAGGCTTCTCAAGGTCAAACCTCACATACACTGACGAGTTTAGGCGGCGTTTATGCCCTAAACACTCGGGGAAGGAGCAGTAAAATGCGCAGATTCAACGGCATAGTCAAAGAAATCGTGGAGAGGTACCCGAACATTGAGGTTTCGGAGTTTCTGCAGGATGAGATGCAGCTTCCCCGAGACAAAGCAGACTTGCTTGCATCTAGAATAGTGAAGCGGTACTGCCAAAACAGCGACCAAGTAACTGGCAAGCAGCAGAGGAAACTGTTTGAGCAAAATGAAGGGGAACCCACGGTAAAGAAGAGCATTTACGCCCCTGAATGCCTATCTGAGAGGGAGTTTGAGCGGTTCTTGGTGTGGCTTCTTGAAGAGCAGGGCTATGAAGTTCAACCCGAAAAAACCACTTCAGGGTATGGCGCTGATTTGGTGGCGTTTAAGGATCACGAAAAAGTTGCTGTTCAAGCTTTGAGGTGCCCCAAAACTTATGCGGTAACCGAAGCGGCGGTTTTGTTGGCTCAGCAGGCACAGCGTATGCACGGTTGCGACAAAGCAATCATAATATCGACAGGCAGCTTCACCGAACATGCAGCCCAAGCCGCACAACACGCAAACATAGAACTATGGGACCGAGATGGCCTACTTGAAAAGATTGCTCAAGCCAAAAAGAAAGCGAACGCTCCAGCTCAAGCCCGCTTTCCACCGTTCGAAGGCTCCCTAAAACTCAGCCTCTTAGCGCTGGGAGAAACCAAAGACTTTCTTATTCAACCCAAAGCTGACGGCAAATACGACATAAACCTGCCAGGCGTAAAGTATCCGCTACTGACCTTCCAAGCCCAAAACGGTGCGGTAACCCGTTGCGTTTTCAGAATAAAATACAACGAGCCAGTCACCGAATCCGAGGGCGAAGCAGTAATCACCATCGACGAATCGGGCAACCGAGTGGGACCCGACGAAGAACAAGCGTACATACGGGTAACTCAGTATCTGGAGCAATTCTTGGAATAGCATTTTTGATTATGATAGCGCCATGTTGCCGAGTGCGTTGCCTAGTCAGCAAACACCAAACTTCACATGGCAGATAGCACAAAACAGAAATTCAGCAGTCACCCAATTACAGTTATGACAGCCTCAAAGAAGCCCCAGTGCCTCTGGCTTGACGAGTTAAGCACCAAAGAAGCCGCTCAAGCCGCCAAAAACGGCGCAGCAATAATTTTCCCAGTTGGAAGCGTTGAGGAGCACGGCAGCCACCTTCCACTCGGCACAGACAGCATCCAACCCGAATACATCGCAGTTGAAGTCGCCAAAAAAACAGGTTGCCTCATAGCGCCCGCACTGAGGTACGGCGTATGCAACTCCACACGCAACTACCCCGGAACACTAACCATCCAATTCGACACCCTCTACAGGATAGCATTTGACGTGCTTTCGGAGTTGGTGCGCAGCGGCTTTTATCGAATTATCGTTATGAGTGGTCACGCGGGTAGTTCGCATATGGTGGCGCTTAAGATGGCTGCTCAAGAGGTTGTATCTAAAAATGACGGCAAAGTGCGGGTTATGGTTCTCTCAGACTTTGACTTCGCCGAGGAACTAACAGAAGAGTACGCTAAACCGGGAGATGGGCATGCAGGTACACTTGAGACTTCGCGGATAATGGCGATTAACCCCAACCTAGTAAAGTGCAAGGGCGCCGCCGACAAATGGCACACACCCCGCTTCGAAGTGATTGCGCATCCGGAGGCGCTGATGGGCAGCGGCGTCAACGGCGACCCCACAACAGCCTCGGCGGAGAAGGGAAGAAAAATCAACGCCTACGTCATCGAAAAAGTCGCTGAACTCATAAAAGAAATCAGCACCTAAGCGCCATCTAAACTCTTCTTTTGAAGCGCCTTATCGATGACTCGGGCGTCAAGATTGTGTTTTGCAGCTGTTTTACGCAGCGAATTCAGCAACCGCACATAGTTCTGGGGCGTGAAAAGTCCAGGCGGAGCGTTTCCCAAGAGTCCTTTCCAAACGGATTGCTCGAAGACACCATAGTTTTTGGGGTCAAAAAATGCGAGAATTACGCTGGCAATTACGGGGCTTACACCTTCAAGCGTGGTTAGGCAGTTTACGCGGTAGGCGTCGTCTGCGTTTGGCAGACTCAAGCTTTGGCTAGTAATGCGCTGAACCTTTTCCTCATCGTTTCGGGCGACAAGTTCGAGGGCACGCTGCTTTTTTTCCTCGTCATCTTTGAATTTCCATTCGACAACCGCCGCCAGATCCTTGCAGGTTAAGGCTTTGTTTTTGCGGAACTTCGCTCCCAACTCGCGTTCACGCTGGGCTTGCCAGCCAAACGCTTTATCGTACTTGCGGCTCCACATAACATAATCAGGCTTATCCACAGGTTTCCACCGTAACAGGGAAAAGTATTTGGCAGGGTTGGATTTCTGCTTTTGGGCGGCAGTAAATTGTCTGCGCTCTTTATGCAGGTGCAGGCGTAGCGCAAACCACACAATGGCTGCAGGTTGTGTTGCTTTTTGGGGTGCATTTTGCTTCAATGTCTGTTTCGGTCTGGCATGAGAGGTTTCCAGAACAAAAAAAGCATAATTCAAACAACGCTCTATTGCGTTTTTCCTATCATTTTTGATTGTGCACGTCTTTGTATTAAAACGCCTGGACCAAGAGCGCTAATCAGGTTCGTGTTAACAATTTTTAAATATCCAGAAGGCAGAAGGAAGGCTAAAGTGATAGCTGCCTAAAAGGGGCAAGACTGTCTAGGTCGGAGATAAAAGGCTCAGGTGACTCTGAAAAGAGCCGGCTATGCCGAATTTATCCCTCATTGCCCATTATTAGGCAACTATCCTAAAGTCTCTCTTCTGCATTACCGCTATAAATAGTTAACGTTAAAAACTAAAAATCAAGACAGTGCTTGTTTTAATTTAATTAATTTGCCCATTGTACCGTTTCATTTCTTGTTGAAAATACTGTTTTTTACCAAAAAATTCAACTGAAAAAACAACACTCCTACTTGAAGCAGGAATCACAGAATGGCGAAAACAAACTGCCATCAAACTCTTAGGTAAAGGGAAAGCCACTTTTACTGAGGCAGCAGAGCGGCTTCATGCATTGGACGCTGAAGTCTTAGCGCTCACCAAAGAACAGGAGAGGCTGGCCGTAATTGACGGTCCAAATCTGCCGCTTTTCGCACGTTAACGGGTATGACCACTTGTTTGAATTTGATATTTTTTCTAGGGTTTCCCCAGCTTTTGCGCCTGGGCTTTTGTCTGATTGGCTCTTAATCGCACAGATGCAATCAGTATTACTTTTTCATTGAAACGTAACACTTATAATCGGAGACCTGTCAAATATTCGAACACCAAACACAAGGGATGAAAATGAAAAACAAAAAAATAAGTTTAGCATTAATTTGTGCAGTAATCTTAATTGCTTCAATAGCAGTGACAATAGGCTTCTATACACTCAACGAAGGAAACAACCCGTTTAACGCTGGCTCAAAGACAATTGATGAATTCATTGTAGGCACAACATACGAAGTCACAAGCGTAAGCATCCTTGATGATGCATTTCCGCAAATGTGTGAACAAGTGAGCCACCAAGGGCTAGTAAAATACAATACAGAAGGTGGTTTTGAACCCTGCCTAGCCGATCGCTGGAGCACAGACGACTCAATTGTTTGGACATTTGACATCACCACTAAAGCTAAATGGAGCGACGGTCAAGCCGTAACCCCTGAAGACATTAAATTCACATTTGAATATCTTCCGAAGTATAGCGTAGCAGACGCGTCAACTTGGTCAAATATTAAAAGCGTGGAAGTCACGTCAAACAACCAAATAGTAATCACTCTCCACAACGCCAACAGCAACTTCTTGACAACTGTTGTCGCTATGGAAGTCCTCCCTAAGCACATCTTCCAAGACATAACAGACCCATCTACATACATCGATAAGGAAGCTACGATCGGTTGTGGACCATACATTTTCGATTACTTCGACCCCGACGCAGGCAAGGTTAGCTTCGTTGCAAACGAGAACTACCGAGACGGCGCCCCAAATATCAAACGTATAACATACGTGATGTACAAGAACCAAGACCTTATGGTAATGGCTCTCAAGAAAGGGGAAATCGATACAACCTACATTTATGGCGGTGGAATTAACTATTACTACGTTGCGGGTCTGCTGTCGAATTCTAACATAAAAATAATGCAAATCGATAATCAAGGCGTCCCAATGGTTTTATGGTTTAACCTGCTAAGAGAACCATTTAACGATGTACAATTTAGACAAGCAATCAGCTATTGCATAGATTACGACGAACTGCTAAACATAATCGGCGGTGGCTACGGTAACCACTCCAACGCTGGCTTTGCTCCCAGATCCACATACGGCTACATTGAAACAAGAGAACTAACACAAGACCTCACAAAAGCTAATGCAATGCTAGACACACTTGGATATGTAGATGTTAATCATGACGGTTATAGGGAAAAACCAGACGGAAGTAAATTCCAACCTGGATTGGAAACACGTGACAACTCCCCATACCCACAAGCTGCTCAGCTGATTAAAACTTACCTAAACAATGTCGGCATTGATGCTCAACTCAAAATCGAAGACGCCTCAACGCTAGTTACAAAATTCATAGACACCAGAGACTACGACATGGCTGTGTCTAGAACAACACCTTGGGGAATGCTTGATTGGGCAGGATACGGCTCATGCTACTTCGACGACCGCAACATTGGCTGGAGCGGATACTCTGACACTACATTCGAAAAACTAGTTGATTCACGCATGGCTGCCCCGACAGTCGAACAACAGAACGCGCTCGGAGCACAAATCCAAGAATACTACGCAGATAACATGCCAGCTATCGCATTATACTGGGGCTCGCTAGTTCAGCCTGTCAACGCAAAGTACACTGGATATGCATTTGATCCAATGTGGGGCATAATGTCGTATGACACATTCTTCAACCTAGAGAAGGCGTAACAAACCTTCTAATCCCCATTTTTGAGGGCTCATCATGAACTGGGATAAAGCGTGGGCAGATGCCGTTGAAGCAAACGAGCAGATTTCTTCTAATAAGGATAAATGGCTTGATTTTTGGAATCAATATTCAGAACAATACAGCATAGAAGTAAAGGCAGAACGACAACTACACCTGAAAGTACTTTCTTACCTTGAAAGAGAAGACTGGCTTCGACGAGGGGATAGCGTGATCGACATCGGTTGTGGCCCTGGCACATATGCGCTTCTGTTAGCTGAGCATGCAAGATGGGTTACTTGCCTTGACTCGTCGGAAGGTATGCTCGATAAAGTCAAGGAAGAAGCCATCAAAGCGGGGATTATGAACATCAACCTCTGGCTTGACCGCTGGGAGGATGCAAGATCGAAAGTTAAGTATGATCTGGCTATTTGTGCCCGTTCCCCTGCAATCAAAGACCGCTGTGGTCTGCTAAAGATGGAAGAAATGAGTTCGCGGGATTGTTGTTTTATCGCAGGGGTATCAAAAGAGGAAGATAAAGACTGGAAAGCACTTTGGGAATTCGCTGTTGGCCCAGCTCATGCTTGTCTCAAAGGCAAAGTTGATTATAACGTAATCAACCCACTAAACATACTTCTGGAGGAAAAACGGAATCCTGATCTTAAGTTCATCTATGAGACTGTTGAGATCTCGCTTGATGAAGACATGGTTGTAGAGAATTCTCTGAGAAACTTCCGAATTTACACTACGTTAACAACAGAGAAGGAACAGGCAATAAAAGATCGCATTTTAAGCTGGTGCAACGACGGCTATTATGAATTTAAGCGCAGGAAAGGCGTAGCCATAATCACCTGGAAAGCTCCAGAGGTTTAATGTCGATGCCCGCCATAAGGGGTTTTTTCCGCAAGAAAGCCTTACGGTACGTAATTATTTTCTTTATAGTTATCGCCATAAACTTTAGTATTCCACGCCTCATGCCGGGTAATCCCCTTGTAAATCTCTTCGGAGAGGACGCTACCAACGCAAATCCTGCTTTGTTAGCTGAACTCAAGTCGCAGTATGGACTAGATCAACCAATATGGAACCAGTACCTCAGCTACCTTGCCGCTCTCTTTCGTTTTGATTTAGGCTACTCAATTGATAAGCACATGGCGGTCTCTTCCTTAATCTCTGCTAATATGGCTAACACTTTGATGCTTCTTATCCCTGCACTAATACTCAGCGCTTCATTGGCGCTCATAACGGGGTCTTGGTGTGGGCTGCACCGAGGGAAAAACGCCGATAAATTTCTCACGCCATTAACTTTAATTGTCTACTGCATGCCTGTGTTCCTTTTAGCTATGGTTGCGTTAAGTGTTTTTGCGTTTCATCTTGGCTGGTTTCCGCTGGGGCACCAAGCTACAGAAGGCACAGAAGGGTTAATCGCAGTACTGGATACGGCTTACCATCTTGCATTGCCGATTATGGTTTTGACGCTTGTGGGTCTTGTGGGAAAGCACTTAATCGTCAGAAACGCGGTCGCCCAAATTTCAAACGAAGATTTTATTCTAGTAGCGAGGTCAAAGGGGTACCGCGAGCAGACAATAGTTCGTAGGCACATCTTGCGAAATGTATTGCCCCAGTTCATCTCAATGGTTGCGCTCAACATTGGTTTTCTTGTAGAAGGCGCCGTAGTAATTGAAGTTATTTTTTCGTTAAATGGCATGGGCACACTGTTGTATAATGCTGTGCTTACTCGGGACTACCCTGTTATTCAGGGTTGCTTCTTGATTTTGACCGTCACAGTTTTGATATCTAACTTGATTGCTGATGCCCTGTACGGTTTAGTTGACCCAAGAATAGACGACTTCAAAAAAGGAGAGACCACGATATGAAGCTCACAAAACAAACTTTGTCTTGGCTGCCTGAAACTTGGCGGAACGCTGCACGGCATCAAAAGGCAGGCGCTTTGATACTCATTGTTGTCACGTTTGTCGGTGTGCTTGCACCAGTTATTGCCCCATATAGCCCTGAAACGATCGGTACTCCTTACCAAGGGCAGTCCTTGCAGCATTTTTTGGGTACAGACGAGTTGGGGCGCGACAATTTCTCCAGATTGTTATATGGTATTCTAAATACGTTGGAAATTGCTGTTGTTGCAGCTCTGTTTTCTCTCGTGATAGGCGTGTTCGTCGGTGTCTACGCAGGCTACTATGGAGGCAAAATAGAGGAGCTACTTATGGGTACAACAGACGTAATTTTGCTCATACCCACTTTACCACTGATGATTCTTATGGCGAGTTACCTTTCACCCAGCGAATGGAACATCGTAGCAATTTTCGCTCTGTTGTGGTGGTGTCCAACTGCAAGAATTGTGCACGCGAGGACCTTGCAGATACGTGGTCAATCATACGTACGCTCTGCTCAAGCCTTAGGCTATGACGGGGGACACATAATTCGTCAGCACATCATACCTAATTGTTACAATGTGATTGCAGTGAAATTCGCCATGGGCGTCGCTCTTGCGATGCTCGTTGAAACTACACTCAGTTTCTTAGGACTAGGAGACCCATTATCCATAACGTGGGGAAGCATGGTTAACGCAGCATTCACTAGTGGGGGATTCGCAAATGATTATTGGTGGTGGTATCTGCCGCCATGTCTCATGATAACCCTCATTGCGTCGGCATTCATGCTGATAAGTACTGTCAAAGAACGGGAGAGGAAGTGGCAGATATGACCTTTCCCATTTTGAAGGTGCAAAACCTCAAGGTTACGTTTATCACAAATAACGAAAGAGTAACGGCGCTCAATAGCGTTGACCTCGACCTAAACAGCGGCGAATCAGTAGCGCTTATAGGCGAATCTGGAAGCGGAAAAACAGTGCTGGCGTTTGCAATACTACGGCTGCTAGATACAGAAGCAGAAATACAGGGAATGGTGGAATTCAAGGGTAAAAATGTCTATGCTATGAAGAAGGAGCAACTGCTAACATTAAGGGGCAACTGTATTTGCCTAATTCCCCAGTCCCCCGGTACTGCCTTTGATCCACTCCGCAAGATTGGTCTGCAGATAAGCGATTATATTTGCAAAGTCGACAATGCGAGCAACTTAGAAGCGAAGAGAAGAACTCTAATCGAGATGGAACATCTCGGCTTGACCCCACCTATGCATGTGTACAATAATTATGCTCACAGACTTTCAGGCGGCATGCTAGAAAGAGCATTGATCACCTGCGCTACCTGCACAAAACCCGCAATGATTATAGCAGATGAACCAACAAAAGGGCTTGATAAAGCAACAAAAGAGCTAACGCTTAAAACCCTCATTGCGATGACCAAGAAAACTTCACTATTGATGATTACCCACGATGTCACTGCCGCTGCCCTATGTGACAGACTTGCGATTATGTATCAAGGCGAGATAGTGGAAACTGGGAGAACCACTGATGTTTTAGCGAACCCACTTCATCCATATACTCGGGGATTGCTTGCATCTATGCCTAGCAGAGGGCTTGTTCCGATTCCGCGTGAACTTCGGTGCGAAGAAGAAAATGGTTGCAGGTTTTATGGGAGATGCCAGGTTATGAGTGAAAAATGCCGAAAACACCCAGATTTAATACAATCAGGTAACCGATCTGTGAGGTGCTGGTATGCTGCGACTTGAAAACATCTCTAAATTCTTCGGCGCTGCTCAGGGAAAACGTTTCCAGGTTTTAAGCGGAATAAATTTCAATTTGAAGAAAGGCGAAATAGTCGGTTTGATGGGCGACAGCGGCTGCGGAAAAACAACTACCGCTTTAATTGCATGCAAACTTATCGCTCCCTCATCTGGAAGCATCTACCTTGACGACATTGATGTAACCCAAAAAAACAAAAAAGACCTTGCAGTGTTTAGGAAAAACGTGCAAATCGTGTTTCAGGACCCTGTAAGTGCTTTTGATCCAAGGCACACAATCCAGTGGTCTCTTGCAGAAGCAGCTAAAACAACAAGCATGCTCGAAAATGAAGGCGAGCGTTATCAATATGACCTTTGCAAAATACTTGATTTCCCCATCCGTCTCCTTGATAGATATCCCCATGAGATGAGCGGCGGCGAGCTCCAGAGGGCAGCCATCATTAGACCACTATTGATACACCCACAATATCTGTTACTAGATGAGCCGACATCCATGCTGGACCTTTCCACGCAAGCCCAAATAGTACGTAGCATCCAATCGATTGTTAAGGAGAAAAATGTTGGTGTCCTCTGGATCACTCACGATGAGGAACTAGCTGCATCGATCTGTGACCGAGTTCTACTTATGCAATCTGGAAAGATAATTACAAAATAAAAAAGGTCACTATAAGGGGCAGCCGCTGGCTTTAAAATCCAAATATGGATTCTGAAGCGCTTGGCCAAATTGTTACACGCTGCTTCTCTTTAGAGCCACCATGCACCCCACAAAGAAAATTGCTCCAAACCCTATTAGCCCAACAAGGGAAAGCCAGGGAAACGCTTGCCCCAGCACTGTCGCCCGCAATAGTTCACTTGCGTGGGTTAACGGTAGAAAGTATAGGACTACTTTTGCTGCGTCGGGAAGTTGGCTCAAGGAGAAGAAGGTGCCGCAGAGGAAAGTCATGGGCAGGATGACTAATGTGCTGAAGGTGCTCATGCCCTGATGGGAAGTTATAACCAGCGCTATAAGGACGCCGAAGAGGGCAAACACGAAGCAGGACAACAGCAGCATCAAAAAGAACAGCGGACTGACAAGTATAGTCGGTGCGAGAATCAAGCCCACGGCGTATATGGCTACTGCACTGATTAAGCCCCTAATTACGCCTATGAGAGCTTTGCCTGTGATGATTGCGTATGAACTCACTGGAGACATCAAAAGTTCGTCGAAGCTTTTGTAGAAGAACTTATCCACCTGCAGTTTTGATGCTGCGCCGTTGAAACTGATTGAAAACGCTGTTAACGCAACGATGCCTGGAATAACGAATGATAGGTAATTAACGCCGTCTACGTTTATGTTTCGTCCTAAACCGTAGCCGAAAGCAACCAAATACAAAAGAGGAAGCATAAGGCTAGTTGCAATGGTGGATTTCCAGTGACGCCGCATATTACGCAGGTCAACCCAGAGAACCGAGTAAACATCTTTTAAACCGTCAAACATTAGACATCACCTACTTTTTCACCTGTTTGGTCAATAAACACGTCTTCGAGGTTTGAATCGCGGATAATCACAGTTTTCGCTTCAGAAGGCAAAGTTTTCACGTAGTTTGCTGCTGCTTCGCGATCTGCAAAGAACTGGTAATGGGTTTCTTTGTCGTTAACAAGGGTTTCAACAACGATTGACCCTACTTTTTTGCGTAACGCATCAGGTGTGTCCACCGCGATTAAGTGTCCATGATGCATGATGCCGACGCGGTTACACAGCACTTCTGCCTCCTCAATGTAGTGGGTAGTTAGAAAAATGGTTGTGCCATCTTTGTTTAGGCGCCGCATCAAATCCCACAGACGACGCCGCGCCTGCGCATCCAGCCCCACTGTTGGCTCATCCAAAAACAGTAGCTTCGGCTCATGAAGCAAACTGCAAACGATAGCCGCCTTCTTTTTCATGCCGCCCGAGAGCGTGTCAACCATTTTGTCTGCGCACTCAGTAAGTTCAACATACTCTAACAACTCAGCGATACGTTGTTTGCGTTTTGAAGAATCCAAGTGTTGAAGGCGCGCATGGAACTCCATGTTTTCTCGAACGGTTAAATCTCGGTCCAGGCTAAGATGCTGCTGGACAACGCCGATGATTTTCTTTACTTTTTCAGGTTCCTCTTTCACGTTGTAGCCGCCCACGCAAACAGAACCTGAAGTGGCACGGGTAAGCGTGGTTAAGACGCGGATGGTTGTGGTTTTGCCTGCGCCGTTGGGTCCAAGGAAACCGAAGATTTCGTTTTCGTGAACGCACAAATTCAAATTGTTAACAGCTTTGACTGAACCGTAGTTTTTACAAAGATTTTCCGTACAAATAATGTCTACCAAAAATTTTCCTCCCAAGTCAATTGTCGTGCTTTTTAAGCGCCTCTGTAACAGCTGACTTCGCGGCGAACCCAATCAATTCACCCATCTTTGTATGCCCACCAGTATGCTTAATCACTATATTGGGGTTTACTCCCGAAACAACAATCATGCTGTCGGTTCCTGTGCCAGTAGCTTGCACCTTAGGCGAAGGTGTGCTCTTGTAGTCGAGGTCTTGCAGCGCCGCGGTTTTTGCTTCGGTAGCAGTCATGATAGCCCTTGCCATAGCCCCCCAAGTCAGGGTTACGTTGGTTAAGAGTATTATGTTTATTGTTCCCGACGCCAGCCGCATCTCCGTCTGATTTTCAACCCAATCGCCAGCATCCACGCCCATGCGTAATGCGTTGTTGCGAGCGCCGCCAGTTGCGATACAGCAAACATGAAAGTCGCCGTGGCTTTTCTCGCAGACCGCCACTTTCTCCATATCCACGCCTGTACTGAGGAAGGTGAAGTCGCGGCGGCGGAGCCCCAAAGTGCGGGGCAAACGCCTCTGGAAATGGTCGTAACTCTGCAAAGTCATGTTACGTGATGAGAGGGGATCTGGAACGTAGACGTTGCCGACGTTTCTGACTTCACGCATCCCATCCAAGGTGGAGAGAACTCGGCGTCGCTCGTTAAAAGAGACAAGCGTCAAATTAAGCCATACGCCGTCGTATTTGTGGTAGATAACTCGTGCTTTTGCCTCTTTGAATTTGAGGTTTAGCGGTGTTTCTTTTAGGGTTTTTTGGTTCATCTTTGTTTTTCTCCTTTCTGTTTAGCTGGTTTTTCATTAGCGCCTTCAAGCAGCCCCTCTACGTTTAGATAGAGTTGCTGTAGCTGATTCTTCATATCTTCAGAAGCCTGCCATATGTCACGGTTGATGGCTTCCAGAAGCCGCTCAACCATGTTCTGCAACGCATACGGGTTGACATCTTTAAGCCAATCCTGCATAGCTTTATCTAAAACGTACTTCTGAGCTAGACCCTCCCACATCCAGTTCTCGACCACTTCCACAGTGGCATCCCAGCCAAGCACAGTATCCATGGTTCTAGACAGATCCGCTGCGCCTTGGTAGCCGTGACGCTTCATACCCTCAATATATTTAGGGTTGAGCAGCCGACTGCGGAAAACGTGGCAGGTTTCTTCGGCTGTGCTTCGAACTTTGACGCGTTTGGGGTCGGAGCTGTCGCCGCAGTAGGAGCGAGGTTTTGTGCCGCCGACAATTTTCACAGCATTTATCAATCCACCGTGGGCGTCGTACCAGTCGTCGCCGTCGAGAATGTCGTATTCGCGAGAATCCTGATTCTTAACTGTCACATTGATTTTGCTTAGGCAACGCTTAAACTGCTCAGGCACTTGCACGCCGTAGGTTTTGCGTGTATAGGCAAAGCTGCCCCAGTTAATGTAGATGTCAGAGAGGTCTTGCTGGGTTTTCCAGTTTTTAGAGTCGATGGCTTCGCTGACGCCGCAGCCGTATGCGCCGGGGCGGTCGCCGAAAATCCTGTAACAAGCTTCTTCGCGGGCTTTTTTGGCGTCGGTACCTTTGGCGATTTCTTCGGCGACTTCAGCTTCCACGTGTTTAGCCACAAAATTCTGGCTCAACGGCTCTTTAAGTCCCGCCACTAATTCTATAGCTGCGTCGAGAAGGTTTACGACTACGGGGAAACTGTCGCGGAACATGCCGCTGATGCGCATGGTTACGTCGATGCGGGGGCGTTTTAGTTCGCTGAGGGGGATGGCTTCGATGCCGACGACTCTGCCGCTGGACCGCTGCCACACTGGTTTTACACCAAGCAGGTAGAGGATTTCGGCTATGTCGTCGCCTTTTGTTTTCATGGTGTCAGTTGCCCAAATCACGATGCCGACGGATTCAGGATATTTGCCTTCCTCCTTTAGGTATCTCTCCAGCAAAGCATTGGCTAGCGAGACGCCGACTTCCCACGACGCCACAGAGGGCACAGCGCGTGGATCAACGGAGTAAAAGTTTCTGCCAGTCGGCAAAATATCAGCCATTCCTCTTGTGATGGAGCCTGAAGGACCAGGAGGCACATAGGCGCCGCTGCTGCCTGAAAGTGTATAGGTTAACTCGTCAGTAGTAGATGCTAACGCAGGAACAAGAAAGCTGCTGATGTACTGGAGGCAAGATTCGATCTTTGGGGTACATCCGCCGAGTACAGCTTGGGTCACTTCGGTTATTTTTTCTTGTTTGAAGTCTGCGGCGTGGAACTTCTGGATAAGCGCAAGTGAGATGGCGCCGATTTCTTTTAGGTGGTCGCCGTTGGTTTTGCCGTCTGCCCCAAGTTTGCCCCGATGAGCCAGCAAATCCTCGAAGTCGTAGCCTTTGAATTCGGCAAGGGACTGCCGCAGAGAGGGCACATCGCCGTTGTTTAGCCTCGTCAAGGTGACAAGGAACTCGTCAAGGCGGAGGTCTTTGGGTGCTTCCCCCAAAGTGTGGAGTCCATCACGGATTTGTGCATCTGACAACTCGTTAATGTATGCGTGCAACTGCTCAAGGAAATCGTCGAAGGCTGCGTAGGCGGCGTCTTGGGTGACGTTTAGGTCCTTGTCGAGTTTGGCGGCGACCACGTTCTCCCAGATCAGGTTTCGCAGCACGGGCAATTTGTCTTGGTCAACAGTTTTGGCGTGGTAGTACTCTTGGAGTTGTACTTCGAGTTTGGCGAGTTCTTCGTAGGAGTCAGCGTTGTGCATCACGGGCATTAGGTACTCGATGATGCAGCAGTAACCTCGCCGCTTAGCCTGAGTGCCTTCGCCAGGGTTGGTTTGCACATAGGGGTAAATGTTTGGCATATCCGAGATTGTAATGTCAGATTGGCAACTGCGGGACAACCCCACAGATTTGCCGGGCAGCCACTCCTGTGTGCCATGAGTTCCAATGTGCATGATGACGTTTGCTCCGAATACGTCGCGTACCCAGCGGTAGTAAGCGTGGTAATGGTAGGGCATGGCTATGTCGGGGCTGTGGTAGATGTTAATTGAATCCTCCATGAAGCCCCTTGGCGGCTGCATCCCCACGAAGATGTTGCCGTTGACGAAACCTGCAACGAGTAGTTTGCCGTTGTAAGTGAAGAGTTTACCGGGAAGTTTTCCCCAGTCCTTCTCCATTTTAGCAGCGATGTCAGGCGCTAAATCGTTAAACCATTGCTCGTACTGGTCAAGCGGGATTTTATCCAGAGCACGCTCGTAGAGCTCCTGCGGGCTAGCCCAGCGGCGGTCATTAGTCAGCCCCTCGATGATTATATCCATGAGTTTCTGGCTACTCTCAGGCAACTCGCCCAAAGTGTACCCCTCACGTTTCAACCCTTCAAGGATGTTAATCACCGAAGCGGAAGAGTCCAAACCGAAAGCATGCCCGATGGTGTCGTTTCTTGGGGGGTAATTGTGGAAGATAATGGCTACTTTCTTGTCTTTGTTGGGTAGCTTCCGTAGTTTGCCCCAGTTAATGGCTAAACTGACATCTTTCCGCATGCGCTCCTCTATGGCTTCGTACTTGACGAGGCGGGTTCCAGTGGAGGGGTTAATTTGGCAGCAGTCCATGGCGGCCACCGGCACCGTTATGAGTGCACCGTCAAATTCGGGCAACGCCACGTTAGCCGGAATATCCATGATGCTAAGCCCCTGCAGGGTGTCGCGCCACTCCTCATAGGTGTTACAGGTCAAAATGGCTTTAATAATTGGAACATTAAGCTTTTTCAGCACTGGAGATGCATCAGCACCTGAGAGGCAAGTGGAAAACGAAAAAGAAAACATGCTCAAAACAACGTCGACGCACGGTTTGCCATCTTTTAAGAAGTAGTTATCTATTACCCATTCAAGCCCGTTTATGCCCAGTTTGGGGTTTTTTGAGCCGCTGAAAAATACCGGCAGCACGTTGGCGCCTTGAGCTTCGATTTCTCGGATTGCAACGTCTATGAAGCTGGTGTTGCCGCCTTGCCAGTGACTCTGATGGAACCATAACCCAACAGTCACGCGATTAGGAAGAAGCTTCTTTTCTGCGTACTCCTCAAGAGTGGGGAGATGGTCGAAGTCGGGGTGGTAGATGCCTTCCCAAAGCGGCTTTGTTGGGGCTTCAACGTCAAAGTTAGCGCCAGCAAAGCGGTTTAGGAGGTAATACATGAGGTTTTCGAAGTTTTTTATGCCGCCGTAGTTGAGGTAAAAGAAGATTTTCTGTTTATCTTCGGCCGCGACGGTTGTGTATTTGGTTTGGCTGTTGCCGCCGTGAAATGACGCTGAAACCATAAGCGGCACCTTTCGGGGCGTGATGGCTTCGACAAGTTTATCGAACTCGGGCAAATCCCCCATCAAATGCACAATGACGATGTGAGCAGTTTTTGAGAAAGAGATAAAATCGTCGAGTTCACCGAAGTCACGGAAGTCTCCGCCAGTACGCAGACGTAATTCTACTGTGTCGGGGTACTGCTTGTTGATTTTGTTCTTCGCATTAATAGCTGGTATAGCATCTGTCGGGATGGTCGTTGCCATTGCTATGCGTATTTTTGCCATCTAGTGTACCCCCGTTAGCTGAGTTAATTTCCGATAGAAAAATTGGTCTTCCTCAGTCACCAAAGGCGTAATCTGCGGTTTACCCACAGTCGATGTGGAAACGCTTGCTTTGATGCCGTAGACCGCTTCTATGTTTTTTTCAGTAATAACCTCGCTAGGCGTGCCCACCGCGTATACGCAACCCTTTTTAACCATCAACATGCGGTCGGAGAATCTGCTTGCCAAATTCAAGTCATGCATCGACACAATCACAGAGCGCTCCTTGCTATGCGTCAGACTTCTAAGCATGCATAGAATCTCGAGTTGATGCTTAATGTCCAATGAACTGGTTGGTTCATCAAGAAGCAACAGTTTGGGCTGCTGCGCTAATGCACGGGCGATTATGACTTTTTGCTGTTCACCGCCGCTGAGTTCATTAAAATGCCGCATTGCAAGGTGCCCGATACCGAGAAAATCAAGCATTTCAGCAACAATTTCGTTGTCGCGGTCGCCTATGTTCCAGTGAATGTAGGGTTTTCTACCCATCAAGACAACGTCAAAAACGGTGAAGGGGAAAGTACTGGTGGAGCTTTGAGGAACATACCCCATTACTTTCGATAGCTCCTTAAGATTTAGGCTATCAACGTCTTTGCCGTCAATCAAAACGGTGTTCTGCTTGGTCTTTAGTATACGGTTGATGCACTTGAGCAGGGTGCTTTTGCCGGAACCGTTGGGACCAACTATACTAAGCATTTCGCCTACGTCAAGTTCAAGTTCTACTTCTTTGAGGACTTCATGTCCATTGTAGCCAAAAGAGAGTTTATTTACCTTCAATTTCATCGAAAACTTTGCCTCCTCTTATTTATCATGATGTATATGAAGAATGGAACGCCGAGCAGAGAGGTCACGATTCCTACTGGAAGCTCAGTGGGTGCAATAACCAGCCGCGCCACAGTATCGGAACATAGAAGCAGAAAAGCGCCGACGAGCGCACTGCAAGGTATAAGGAAACGGTGGTCGTTGCCAATAACCATCCTCGCAATGTGGGGCGCAATCAAATCAACAAAGCCGATAACACCGGTGAAAGCTATGATGCAGGCTGTTGCCAGCGTCTCCAGAACCATGTTTGTGGCTAATACACGTTTGGAGTTAACGCCTAAACTCTTTGCCACATCCTCGCCCATACTTAACAAGTTGATGTTCCATGATTGCTGCGTCATCAACACAATAGTCACCGCAACAACTGGGAGAACAATCAGGATGTTTTCCCAAGTAGCAGAGGTGAGGCTCCCCATAAGCCAGAAAACCACAGCGCTAACCGCTTGATACTGGGGTGCGATGTATTGGATTAGAGACAGCAATGCTGAGAACAGGAATCCGACGGCGACGCCTACAAGAATCACAGTTTCGGAACTCATGCCGCGGATGCGTGCGA
>JBNIDR010000051.1:20461-22703 GCA_050108155.1 Bathyarchaeia archaeon
ACGCTGAAAAGGAAAGCATTCAGTATTACAAGGTAATCGCCCACAAATGCTATGACACCGATACCGAAGACTATGGCCAAAGCTGCGCCGAAGCCGGCTGCAGAAGAGATACCCAGAACGTAGGAAGAAACAAGGGGGTTTCGCAGAGTCCCCTGCATAGTCGCTCCAGCCGCAGCTAGACCGGCACCGGCCAAAATTGCCAAGATAATTCGGGGGAGACGCAAATCAAAAACAATTATCTGAGTTACTTGGGGAATGGGGCTGTGGGGAAATATTGGGAAGATTTTGTAGAAAATAACTTGGCATGCTTCTAAGAAGCCAGGGGAAGCTGCTCCTAAACTTACGGAAGCTACGATGCCCACTATTAGGGCTGCAAAAAGGGAGAAGATGACAAGAATTTTTCTTTTCTTGCCTTTGTTGTATTGCCGCTTGAGGTCTAAAGCTGCTGTACTCATGGATACGAATAAACCCCTTCTAGTGTAACGCCGCTAAAGAATTTGCCAAGCAACTCTTGATGGATAGCTGTGGGATTCACGTCGCTGAATAAGTCGGGGTGAAGCCACTTTGCCCACTGTACATAGCCAACCACCGATTCGATGCCGCCAGTGATTGCATAGTCACATATGTAGACGTGTCCTTCTTTGACTGCATTTGTGTTTTTCAGAGCTGGTCGAGCAATGAGTTCATTGTATTGCGATGTGAAATCGGTTGATGCGTGACCTGAACTGCTGATCATCCTGATGATTACATCGGGATTTGCTTCTGTAACGAATTCGGGGCTAAGTATCGGTGCATACTCTGTTTGGTTTTCAGCTATGTTGACACCGCCAGCCTGTGGAATGGAAGACACAAGCGAAGTTTGCCATTCAGTGTACCATTCATAGTAAACTAATGGCTTATCTTCAAGCTTTAGCGTTGAGAGACGGTCATTTACGAGGGTTTCGTATTGCTGCATGTAGTTTACTAGTTGGGCAGCGTTTTCTTGTGTTTCAAGAATCTGACCGAGTTGTGTAACCAAAGCGCATGTTTCGTCAACCATAGATTCTGTTGAGACCAGCGGTGGGTTAATTGCTTCGCATATAAAGACAGGTATACCTGCGTCTTCAATCGTCTTTGAGGTTTGGTTGTTGAAGTAGTTAATTGGAGCTCCACCGAGAACGAGGTCAGGGTTTAACTCGAGGATTTTCTCTATGCTGGGACTGTAGGATTCGCCTACGACAGTTTTTTGAGTGACTGATGGCGGGAAATCTGAAGTAGCATCTACTCCGATGATTCTGTCCTCACAGCCCAGAGCGCAGACTATTTCTGTAGCTACAGCGTCTAGACAAACAACGGTTTTTACTGGTTGGGTGATTTTTACTGTATCGCCGTTGGGGTCAACAATGGTGAGTACGTTACCTTCCGGATTATTAGTACCCGAAGAACCCTGATTGAGGGCGTAGATAACACCGTAAAATGAGCCAGCTATGACAACGATTAGTATAACCGCTATTATTGCAACAGTTGTTTTCTTCAAAATATTCACCTCCAGCAAACAGGGTTTGTGTAATTCTCAAAATTACTGTACAAGCCGTCGCGAACAGCTGAAACGATAGGGGAAGCACTGAGTTCTTCAAGACGTAAATAGCGACCCTTCATTTCATCGCATATTTGCTTCACAAGCCCGAAGGTAAGAAACCCCTGCTCAGTATCAATCGCAAGCGCTTTAACACCTGCATGAGCGATCTCACGAGCCACCAACTTAGCATCCTCTACCGCGTCTCCGCCGCTAAGAGGAACATTTGAGCGCCCATCAGAAACCAAAGCTAAAAGAGGAACTGCTTCTTTATCTCGCCGCATATAACTTTGAATGGCCTCTAGACCAAGCGATAAGCCGTGAGCCATCGGAGTGCGCCCGCCAGTAGGCAAGACAGATAAGAATCTTTGCGCCAACTCTACACTATTGGTTGGAGGCAGCACAAGCTCTGCAGTGTCTTTTCGGAAAACAACCATTCCTACGCGGTCGCGGCGCTGATAAGCATCAAGCAACAAAGAAAGCACCGCCCCCTTTGTGGCGCTCATGCGCTCCTCTGCAGCCATAGAACCGCTTGCATCAACAACAAACATGATTAAATTGCCGATTTTACATTGTCGCACTTTCTCTCGCAAATCGGACTTCGCAATTAACAAGCCCCCGCTGATGCCAGACTCACTTTTTCTTTGAAGCTGGAACGGCGCAGCTGCTCGCAATGTGGCGTCAAAG
>JBNIDR010000051.1:22783-29795 GCA_050108155.1 Bathyarchaeia archaeon
TCTTCCGCTTCCGCTCCGTTGAAACTCATCTAAAACAGGCGTTGAAAGAGGCTTCACAGCGTAGGGTGCATCAGCTTCAAAAACTTGCTCGCACCAAGAATCCGGTTGCTCAGAAGCTTGGGTTTGCTCGTTATTTTCGTTGTTTTGAGGCGACGAATCCTGAGGAGAATTTTGTTGCTGCGGTTGCTGCTTATTTTGATTCCACTTCTCTAAACTGTCTTGGATTTGCTGCTGCTCAAGCTTGGGCTCTTCGAAGGGCTGGCGGCGGTGACGATGAGGAAGCACCAGTTCAGCGGCTTCTTTGACGTCCTCCTCAGTTACCTCAGTACGCCCATTAAAAGCGGCTATGGTACAGGCGGTTTTGTACATTGTTATGTCTGCGCGGTGTCCATCTACGGCGAAGTCAATGCAGATTTGAGTGATTAAATCAAGCATTTCACCGCTAAGATTCACCTTGGGTAAGAGAAGAGTGGCATTGGCGATTTTTTGGCGAAGCGCGTCTTGGCTGCTTCTTTGAGCTTCGACAAACTTGGCGGGGTCAGCTTCAAATGCTATTCGTCTACGAACTATTTCCGCTCTGGCTTCACGATATGGAAGACCCTTAATTTCCACGGAGAGAGCGAAGCGGTCTAACAGTTGAGGACGCAACTCACCCTCTTCAGGGTTCATTGTGCCAACTAAAACAAACTGGGATGGATGACTAAAAGAGATACCTTCCCGCTCAACAAAATTTGTACCCATTGCTGCTGCATCCAACAAGACATCTACGAGATGATCGTCGAGTAGGTTTACTTCGTCTATGTAGAGGATGTTGCGGTTTGCTTGTGCTAAAATGCCGGGGTCAAAGTGTTTTTCGCCTGTTTTGATTGCTTTTTCTATGTCTATTGTGCCTACGAGGCGGTCTTCGGTTGCGCCGACTGGCAACTCTACAACAGACACGGGCTTAGTTGTTATTGGGAGCTTTTTGCCCTCTGCGATTTTTGCGCTACAGGCGTCGCACATGTCTTTTGGGCGGGCGGGGTCACAGTGGAAAGGACAATCTGCTACTGCATCTACTTCTGGCAGCAGGTTTGCTAGGGCGCGTACGGTGAGGGATTTTCCTGTGCCTTTTTCGCCTCTGAGGAGGACGCCTCCGATTTTTGGGTTGATTACGTTTAGGATTAGGGCTGTTTTCATTTTTTCTTGGCCGACTATGGCGCTGAATGGGTAGATTGTTTTGTTGCCCACGACTTCTCGCTCCTTGGTTGGTTGGATTATCCAACAATTCTAATAAACATTGGTTTAACAAAAATTAATTACAGGTTGATCAAAAAAAGTTAAATTACAAACAAGAATCCAACAAAAAGCACAAACCAAAACCGCCACCCAAATGGATAATTACACAAACCCAATACTGAACTTAATTCACACCCAAAACAACATACCACCCACTGCTAGACAGTCGAATAAAAGAAGCCCGCCGCGAAGGTATAGAAAAAAAATCGTCTTAATAGTCGTTGACGGCTTCGGATTCGACCAGTTCCTAAAGCAGCACAAACAAAACCCTTTCTTAAAACCTCGCAGCAACGGCGACGTATCCCCATCACAAGCCTTCACCACAGGGGCTCAAACTCACTTTCAGGGGACAACATGACGGCTAAGCAAAGAAGAAAGGTCGGTACTGTTTGCGGTTGCAAAGTTATGTGATTTAAAACGATAATTGCGAAGTTATGGCTGGCCATTAAGGTCCGTGCCTCGTGTAGTTTTATCGGAAACTTCTCCTTTGTTTGCTTGCCAACAGATAGATAAAGAAAGGTACACCAAGCAGAGACGTAACTATGCCAACAGGAAGCTCTACTGGGGAAAGCACTAATCTCGCCATAGTATCGGCAGCTACAAGCGTAAATGACCCAATGACAATGCTACAGGGAATGAGGTATCTGTGGTCAGTGCCGATTAGCATACGAGCGATATGCGGGGAAATCAAATCGACGAACCCTATGACGCCGGTAAACGCGATTATACTGGCAGTCGCCACCGTTTCCAAAATCATGTTTACAGTTAAAACCCGTTTTGAGTTAACACCTAAACTTGTTGCCACCTCTTCGCCCATACTCATAATGTTGATGTTCCAAGCTTGAAAAAACATCAAAATAATTGCTACTACTACGATTGGCGCGCAAACCAGAATGCTGTCCCATGTAGCAGTGTAGAGACCGCCCATAAGCCAAAAGACAACTGCGTTTACAGCTTGAGTGCTTTTTGAAAAGTATTGCAACAAAGATAGAAGAGCAGAAAATAGGAAAACCACAGCTACGCCCGCCAAAATCACGGTTTCTGATGTCATACCTCTGATGCGCGCTATCATATACACCATAATCATAGCGATAAAACAGAAAATGAAAGCGTTACCGATAACCAAGTATCCGCCGAAAGAAACTATACTTACACCCAAAACTATTGCTAACGCCGCACCAAACCCAGCAGCGGAAGAAATCCCCAAAACATAAGATGAAACAAGCGGATTCCGTAGGACACCCTGCATTGTTACGCCTGCAGCGGCAAGACCCGCACCCGCCAGTACACCCATGATTATTCGGGGCAAGCGAATATTCCATATTATCATCTGATCCAAACTAGATCCGGGGTTAAGGTTCAGGAAGGGAAAAATTCTCGAGGATATGACATTTAACGCTTCAAGTATCCCAGGTGAAGCCGCCCCGAGGCTCATAGACAATAAAGCAGTAATAACTAAAGCAATAAAAAGAGAGAAAATTGCAAGAATCTTTCGCTTCTTGCCTTTACCATAGAGTTTTTTTACGTCAGCTTTTGTAGTCATGGATACCCAAACGTTCCTGCTATGCTGGTCCCGAAAAACTTTTGATTGAGGTTCTGATTCACTGTGCCTGGGTCTATGTCTGAGAAGAGACTGGGTTGAATCCACTTTGCCCAGTATAGGTAGCCGACTACAGAGCGGACTCCGCTTCGGGCAGACCAATCTATGATGTAGACTCGCCCATTCTTTATTGCATCAACGTCTTGGAGAGCATTTCGACTCAGTATATTGTTTTTTGCTGCTATGAAATCGTTTATGTTATGTGTTGGACTGGAAACGTATTCGATAATTACTGAGGGGTTCTGTTGCACAACGAATTCGGGGGTCAGCACAGGCGAGTAAACAGTTTGGTTTTCAGCGATGTTGATTCCGCCTGCTTGGTATATGCCCTGAGTTACGAAGGTTTGGTATGGGTAGTCGTACCATTCTAAGAAGACTTTGACTTGCTGATCAGACGTTAAGGAGTATACGCGGTCTTTAACGAGCTTGTTGTAATTCTGCGCCCAAGTAACATATTCAGCCACGATGTCCTGGTGGCCTACGATTGCGGTGAAGTTTTGCATCAACCCGCAGGTGAAGTCGATTGGCGTCGGAGAATTGTACAGTTCGTCTTTAGTCATCTTGGAAGGGTTGACTGGTTCGGGGTTGGTTGTGTCAACGATGTAGACGGCTATGCCTGCGTCTTTAAGCTGCGCATAAGACGTGGGATTGTATGGTAACATTGAACTAGCGAAGATAACATCTGGTTTAAGCGCTATAAGCGCTTCAACGTTTGGTGCATAATCGTTTTGGCCAACAGAAGTTACGTTCAAGATTGAAGGCGGCATTGTACAGCTATCACAGCGTGCAACGATCATATTTCCAACGCCCATGGCGCAGAGAATTTCTGCTACGCCACTGTCCAAGGCTGCGATCTTTGTCACTGGGAGCGCTATGGTCATGGTGTTGCCTGCGCCGTCTGTTACAGTTACGCTAGTTGGGCTAGGTGTGGGTGTCGGTGTGGGATATGTTACTGGTTGAGTGCTAGGTGAAGAGTTGGGGTTTATTGTGGCGACTGGGGTGGGGGTTGGTTTCGATGTGGTGGTGGGTGAGGCTGTTGGCGTTGAAGTTACTGTTGGTGTTGGCGTGGGTGAAGTTGATGGCGATCCGGCGTATAGGGTGTATACACCGTAAACTGATGCTATTGCAATTATTCCTATGATAAATACTACTGCTATGAGTGATGTTTTCTTCAATGTTTCACCTCCGCAGTTTTGTTTTCAATCGTGTTTGTGAACGGTTTTTGAGGTGTCAACGGGTTGGAAGTTTTATGCAAATTCACGATTCTCCCCGACTGGTTGGATTATCCAGCTTACTCTAATAAACTTTGGTTTAACTAAATTTAATCCCAAGTTGAGTAAAAATAGTTTATTAGCTCCACCAAATCACCCTAATCAACAAAAAGCAATCAACCAAACATTAACGCCTGCTAAATCAAACTTTATTATAACCAAAGCATTAATCGACAAAAAAGAGTGATAAACATGATTAAAGAGTTTAGCGCTGAACTATTTGCATACTGCGGAATCAATTGTCGAACATGCGTGGGTTTTTTGGGTTACAAGCTAAACGGCGAAAAAACAGAGCCGTGTGGAGGATGCCGAACAAGATTTAAAGCATGCACCTTCTTCGAAAAGCACTGCAAGAATTTAGCCAACAGAGACAAAAACGAGTATTGCTTTGAATGCCCAAACTTTCCATGTGATAAACTAAAAGAAATCGACAGGTACTATGCAGGCAAATATGGAGTAAGCATAATCGAGAGCTTCAGGCATATCAAAACCAAAGGTATGAATGACTTTCTGAAAAGCGAGGAAGAAAAATGGAAATGCCCTACATGCGGCGGAGTTATCTGCGCACAGACAAAACGATGCTACACATGCGAGCCTTAGATATTACATCCGAAAATAACTAACAGCAAAAAAGACAAAAATTGCAGGTAGTTTTACCAATTTAGTTTTCCTTTTTTCCGGCAATCGTCTTAGCGATGATGAATTCGACGACATTCAATGGCGTAGCAATTACAGCCCCCAGAGGCCCTAATGCCTTCAAAACTTCTCTCAGGTTTTGAGTGTCTTTTTTATTTATAGCGCCAATAAAAGAAACGGCTATCGTGTAAGTCGCGAGAAAAATTGCCAAGCCTATGAGTAGGCTTATCCAGTTGGGTAAGATTAGTTGTAGTGAAATAAAGTATGTCGGGACAGCCGCAATCGCAGATGACGCCAAAATCTTTCCAGATGAAGACCAGTCTACTGTTACGCCAAAGTTTTTCTTTATCCAATACAAGCTAAGCACTATCATCGAGAGCATCGAGATTGAACTGGTAGCTATCAAACCCAAGATACCGTAGGGAGGAACCAGCAGCAGACATAAACTAATTCCCAGCATTGTTTTAACAAGTTGAAGCGTGAAGTTCACCGTTGTTTTTCCTTGGCTGTTTATGAGATTATCGGTATTGTAATACCCTATTGCAGTATACAGGTAAGTTATTACAAAGAGCGTAAGATAAAGTGGCGTATACTGATAAGCATCGCCAAAAAAAGTCGATACGGCGGGTTTTGATAGAACCATAATCGCAACAGTTGCAGGTATAATAATGAATGAGGCATATTTTACTGAGGATTGAAAGATAACTTCGAGGGTTTTTATTTCTTGTTTTGCGTTAATTTTAGAGAAAGTTGGGAAGAGGCTAGTTTTGAGTGGAGTTAAGAACAGGGATGCGAATAGTACCGCAAAGCTTCCTGCTACCTGATAGTTTCCTATCAAGGCGTCAGTGGTATAGATGGCGATTAGAAAAGAGTAGAATCGCAGCAGAAATGCATCGAGAATCGATGATGCTGATAAAGGCAGACCGTACCGTAACATAGCTTTTAGTTTTGGAACAATCTCTCTTTTTTTCATTTGGATACGTAGTTGTTTGTAGATTTTTTTGTAAAAAAGAAGGAACGCGATTATACCTGCTAATAAATAAGTTACTGTGAATCCGAGCACAGCTCCATAGGCAGCCAAACCAAAAATCAGCAAAAGAGGAATAATGACTATTTCGAGAGTAGCGTTTGTAATGAGTATGAGACTGGTATAATGCATTTTTTCGTAGCCTATAAATGCTGATTGAGCAGTTTTTAATAACGCATCTGCTAGAATGATGATGGAAGAAATTTGAATTAGATTCACTATATCAGGCCTGTTTAACAGATTATTCCCTATAAAGTCAGAAA
Source organism: Bathyarchaeia archaeon (assembly GCA_050108155.1). GTDB lineage: Archaea > Thermoproteota > Bathyarchaeia > Bathyarchaeales > Bathycorpusculaceae > Bathycorpusculum. The sequence goes on from JBNIDR010000051.1 coordinate 28,856, forward strand.
GAAGAAAAGTGACTAAGGACAGAATTGTTCCAAAGAGTATTTCAAATGTTGCCGTAGCGGCAAGGACAGTTTTTACTTCAATGGTCTGGTTTTCTTCTTTATATCTTGCTGTGTATCTAATTGTGGATTGATCTATTCCTAAGTCTCTAAATGTTTTAATTAGGTTAGGCACAGTCAAGGCAATTGAGTATAGTCCATAATCTGAGGGTAATAGTAGCCTAGCGATTACTATTATTTCTATTGATGAAATTATTGTGCAGACAACGGCTCCCCAAAACAGGTTAAAGCCACTTTTAACTGCGCCTGTAGCCAAAGTGAAGGGTTTACTCATGATTATTCTGCCCGATGGAATGCAGGAACAGCACTACCTTACTCTGGCTGAGGAACATGCTACTAAAAATAAGACTGCACCACACCTTACACCGTCTTCTTTTCACCAACGCTTTCCAACAAACCCTCAACAGTCAGGTAGACTTGCTGTAACTGCTTCTTCATTTCATCACTTGTCTGCCACATGCCACGCTCGATGGCTTCCAATAGACGCTCGGTCATGTTCTGTAATGCATACGGATTAACTTCTTTGAGCCAATCCTGCATTTTCTGGTCCAAAACAAATTTTTTAGCTAAATCCGCATACATCCAATCCTCAATTACCTCTTCGGTGGCATCCCAGCCTATAACGTGGTCCATCTGTCGAGAGAACTCGGTGGCACCGTGATAGCCATGACGCTTCAAGCCTTCAATCCATTTGGGGTTGGCGAGACGAGCTCTAAAACAGTATTTGATTTCTTCAGCGGTGCTTCTGACTTTGACTCTGTTCGGGTCAGAGCTATCGCCATAGAATGAACGGGGCGCTTTTCCCGAAATTTCCTTGATAGCAACATCCATCCCAGCGTGGTACGAGTATGTATCGTCGATTTGTAAAGCATCGTATTCACGG
>JBNIDR010000051.1:29845-39306 GCA_050108155.1 Bathyarchaeia archaeon
TTAAATCAACCTTGCCTAGTCGCTGCCTATACAGTTCAGGAGATTTTAAGCCAAAGTTTTTCCGACTGTAAACGTAGCAGCCCCATGTGACGTAGATATTTGCTAGGTCGCTTTGTGTCTTCCAGTTTTTTGTTTCAATAGCGTCATTAACGCCTGAACCGTAACCGCCGGGTATGTCACCGAAGATTCTGTAGCAAGCTTCCTCTCGTGCTTTTGAGATATCCATACCTTTTGTTAGACTTTCAGCTACTTCGGCTTCTACGTGTTTTTTAATGTAGTTTTTATCAGAGGTTTCTTTGAGTTCAGCAACCATAGCCACTGCTTCGTCGAGCAGATGAACAATATTTGGGAAATTGTCTCTGAACAATCCGCTGATACGAATAGTAACATCTATGCGGGGCCGCCTCAAGGTTTCAAGAGGGATTGGTTCGACGCCGATAACACGACCGCTAGATTCTTCCCATACAGGTTTGATCCCCATCAAATACAAAATTTCTGCTACGTCATCCCCATTAGTTCGCATACAATCCGTTGCCCACACCACTATAGCAACCGTCTCAGGATATTTCCCTTCGTCAGCCACATACCGTTTCAATAAAGCATCACCTAAATCAACGCCGACTTTCCAAGCAGCAACAGAGGGCACACAGCGGGGGTCTATAGAGTAAAAGTTGCGACCGGTAGGCAAAATGTCAGCCATTCCTCTCGTAGGGGCACCGGAAGGACCTGCTGGAACGTAATGACCGCAGCAGCCAGAGAGGGTGTTGGTTACTTCATCTGTGGTGGCGGCTAAAGTTGGTACGAGAAAATCAGAGATATACGTTAGGCATTGCCGAATTTTAACATTGCCGCCTCTAGGCAGAGTCAGCAGCAGGTCATCAATACACTCTTTCGTGAAGTCGACAGAGTGGAATTTTGCCATTAGCTCAAGTGCAAGGTCGTTCAACTCGTTAATTACGTCGCCATTTGTTCTACCATCTGAGCGTAAGGCACCGCGATTTGCTAGTAAAGCCTCATAGTTATAGCCTTTCAGTTGAGCGAGGGCCTCACGCAGGGAAGGCACAGTGCCGTTACTTAATCTGGTTAATGCAACCAGAAACTCTTCCAAAGCGAAGCCTGTTGGTGGTTCACCCATAATATGCAGGCCATCCCGAATTTGGGTATCTGCCAACTCATTTATGTATGCATGCAATTTTTCTAAGAACACGTCGAAATCAGAAAGCGCCGCTTCTTCTGTGACTTCGAGGTCACTGTTGAGGTTAGCTTTAACAACAGTTTCCCAGATCATTTTTTGTAGAATTTTGAGCTTGCCAGGATCAGCCAGTTTAGCGCGATAATATTCCTGCAGGTGAACGCATATCTTTGCTAGATCCTCATACGAGTCAGCGTTATGCATCACTGGAATCAAATAGTCAACTAAGCAAGCATAACTGCGTCTTTTCGCGCCGGTACCTTCTCCAGGATTATCGATAAGGTAGGGGTAAACATTGGGTAGATCGGAAATTACGATATCGGGGAAACATGATGCAGAGAGTCCAACTGATTTTCCAGGCAGCCACTCCATCGTGCCGTGTTTGCCGAAATGAATTATGACGTTAGCTTTGAAAACATCTCGAATCCATCGGTAGTAGGCATGATAATGGTAAGGCATCGACAAGTCTGGACTATGATAAATCGATTCGGGGTCATCGGTGTAACCGCGTGGTGGTTGGATACCAATAAACACATTGCCATTCATTACGCCAGAAATGAGCAGATTGCCCTTGTAATTGAATAAGTTCCCAGGCGGCTTTCCCCACTGCTCTTCAAGTTTCTTTTTAACATCAGCGGGCAACTCGTTAAACCATTGAAGATATTGAGCTGCAGGAACCGTGGCAATAGCTCTGTTTGCAAGCTCGTCGGGACTTAGCCAACGCTGATCATTGGTTAGACCGTTGAGTATGATCTCCATTAGTTTCTGGCCGTTTTCAGGTAAATAGTCAAGTTTGTAGCCTTGTGCTTTCATGGCTTTGAGCAGGTTGATGGCGGAAGGGGCGGAGTCAAGCCCTGCAGCGCTGCCGATGTTGTCGTTTCTTGGGGGATAATTATGAAGAATAATCGCAACCTTTTTGTCCTTTGCAGGGATGTGCCTAAGTTTAGCCCAGTTTATGCTTAGACGTACCATCTTGTCGAGACGCTCGGGAATCGGCTTATTTGAAGTTATTCGAGTGCCTGTAGATGGGTCAATATCGGATATACATCTGGCTGCAACTGGTACAGTGATCAGCATGCCGTCAAATTCGGGCATAGTTACATTCCAAGCAACTTCAGTGAAATTCAAACCCAGCGGACTATCACGCCAGTCCTCAAAGGTGTTATAAGTCGCAATCGCTTTAAGAACTGGTACGCCGAGCGTCTTGAAAACGGCATTAACAGAATCAGAACTGGGAAGGAACGCTGCCAGGGAATGTGCAAGTGTACTTATGGCGACATCAACTATAGGCTGTCCATTTTTCATAAAGTAGTTCTCAACAACCCACCGTAAACTCTTGGAGGCAGAATTATTCACAGATAAAAATACTAGAAGAGCATTTGCACCTTGTCGTTCGATTGATTCAATCAAACTGTTTGCGAAAACAGCGTCGCCACTTTTCAGGGGATCCTGATGGAAAAGAACACCGACGGTTGGTCTTTCAGGCGTATATATTTTTTTTATGTACTCAGTTAATGTTAAAATATGACCAAACTTTGGGTGATATATACCCTCCATCGGCATCTGTTTAGGCGGGTTAACTTCGAAGTTGCCATCAGCAAAATGGTTTGCCAAAAAACATAGAAGATTTTCATAATTTTCAACCCCGCCATATTTGATGTACTCCTGAATTGTTTGGTAATCTTTTTTGTCCACCGTTGAGGACAAAACAATTTCTGGGTCAGATTGAACATCCGAAGCAAAGATGGGAACGAGTTTATCACAGAGGGCAAATGTGACTTGGTCAAACCCTGGAAAGCCTTTCTTGCCGCCCATCAGATGCATGATTAGTACATCAGATTTCTTAGCAAAATTGATGAATTCGTTTAAGCTATTTGGGTTTGCCAAGTTTTCAGCTGTTCTAGGATAAATATTTATTGATACGCCAGTTTTTTTGTGTATAGCTTTTGCAGCTAATATGGTGGATTCTATCTCGTTAGAGAGCATGATAAAAGCGACTTTCAACATTTTTCTCGCCTATTTAGATTATTTTGAGGTTATAATAGGAAAAAAGAAAAATAGGGAATCTTTTATGGGCAACGAGGGCACCTTATGGATAGTAATATGTACCTTGGGCATGTTCACCAATGAAAGTCATGAACATGTCTTCTTGCATAGCTGCAGGGTCCAAGTCTGAAAAGAGGGCGGGGTGGAAAAATTTTGCCATGGTCAGCAAACCGAGCGGATTCCGCATACCTGTTCGCAGTAAACCCTCCATAACGTATACGTGTCCTTCTTTGACGGCAGTTGTTTCTGATAATCCGGTTCTAGTCATGAGGCTATTGCGCATTGTTATGAAGTCTGTTTCATTATGGGCGGTGCTGGTTATTATACGAACTAGGACGTCAGGATTGCATTGCAGAACGTATTCTGGACTCAGGGTGGGATAAGTCACGGTCTGGTTTGCAGCAAGGTTTATTCCGCCTGCTTCGGTAATCATTACATGCGGTAAACCTGCACTACTGCAGCTGTACCAAGCCTTACTCCATTCGTAGTATACTAAGGGTTTATCGCTCTCTTTGAGGGTACTTAAGCGGGTAGTAACGAGGTTTGTAATGTTATTCATGTAATCGAGTAGGGCTTCAGCTCTGGCTTCTTTGTTAAACATTATACCGAGACTCATAACTAAGGATTCAACGCGGTCAGAGTCAGATGGATTGTCAATGATCACTGGAATCCCAAGAGTCTGCTCTATCTGAGTTCGAGTTTCGTTGCTTAGCCTAGTGTCGGATAGCACCACGTTAGGATGTAATTCCGCAAGGACCTCCAAGCTAAAGCCGTTTGACCCGTAAAAGACAGTCACGTTGTCCACTGCGCTGGGGAAAGTAGAATATGAATCGCGCCCCACCAATTTATCGCCACAGCCTAAGGCGTAGATTATTTCTGTAAATCCGCTATTAATAACGGCAATTCGATTTATAGGTAATGTAACGTTTATTGTACCGCCATAGCAATCCGACACAAGTAAGTATGTATCGGTTTTTTTAGTGACTGTGGAAGGAATTGATGGAAGGCTCATTATTACTGGTGAATTGTTCGTTGGAGTAGTTGTCGGAGGTACGGTTGAACTTGCTGTTGGAGATGTTATAGGTGTGTAGGTGGAGGTTGGTTCGGCAGTTGGCGATGATGTGGCTACTGGTGAGGGATTAAATGGTGATGAGGGCGAAGACGAGTTGAACCATGTATAGACTCCATAGGCGGAGGCGCTAAGAATCAAAACGGAGAGTACAATTGCTATGAGAGATTTTTTCAAATTTTTTCCCCTCTTGGAATAAGTTGTGTAAAAGATCGAGTTTTTTGTTGTTTTATTTTGTTTTATTGAGGTTATTTGGCAGTTTGTTTGATTCAATTGGTGTAATCATCCCCTTTGATGGATGGATCATCCAACCAATTAACCCGTAAAACCTAATAAACCTTGGTTTAACAAAAATCAATCAAAAGTTGATCAAAATCAGTTTAAATAACTACGCCTCAAACATTAAAAATCTGCAAAGCACACCTTAACCCTCACCATCTGAGCAATCACCTCTTTCAAAGAGAAACTCAAGATAACGTCTGAGAATCTTTTACTTCGTAAATTACATCACCGCCAAACCGCATATTTTGAACATCAACCTCATTTATCACGCGGTTAACCATTCTACCCACAGCAAGCACAAAAACATTAAGACCCCTTAAAGCAGCAATCGCCGCACAGTGACCAACGCCAAACTCAAAATCCACCTTTAACTCGAGCTTATTTGCCGCTGCCCTAGCAACAGCACCCATAACACCTACACGATCAGGCTTAAACTCATTGTAGTACATCCGGATTTTTGCAAAGTCAGCAGCTCTTGAACCGCCTTTCCGTATGCTAGGCAACTTTACAATTAAGATTCGGCCATTCCTTAGTTTTACTTTCCCATTGAGGTCTCTTAAGCCCAAGTCTTCGCCTGCATTAGCTTCGCTGATCGCTGTTCCAGTGGCTTCTACGCAAGAGTCACCTAATGGTGCAGTGTAAAAGATGCCGTTTTTTGTGACTAGACCAACATGCTCTCCAGCAGCAACGTGAAATGTTGCTAATGCTATCCATGCATGCTCCACTTTCAGTTCATGCTTGATTGTCCTAACATAATTTTCCAAGTTTTTTACGTTATCACGAAGGGCAGCTGTTCCTTTTGGCGTTAACCTGTAGTCTGCTCTCTCGGAGCCCACTTCTAACAAGCCTTCCCTAGCTAGCTTTTTGAAGTACTTGGAAACTGCTTGAATCGTTATATCAAGTTTGTCGGCTATGTCTTTTTGTTTTACATGAGGCTGATTGCGCATAACTTCGTATAGGATTTGGAATTTTGTAAACTCGCTTTTGTCTCTGAGCAGAATGGTTTGTCGTTTATCCAAGTGTTGGTGTCACTCCGATGGTTGCATGGTTTAGGGATGGTTTTTAATGCCTTTTTTCGGAGAGAACAGCTTATAAACTTTGGTTTAACCAAAATTAATGTTAAGTTGATTAACTTTGGTTAAAAACAGCCACTAAAATCAACAAGAAAACCAAACATTGAAAACCACACACCAAAAGCACACAACATCACCAGCACAGATAAACTAAAAAACAACACTCAAACCACAAATCTGCACAAACAGATCATACAAAAAACAACGCAGCCCCCCAAAATCAAAACACAAAAAATAAAGATGAAACAAAAAAGAAAGTTAGTTTTGATCTACTAGATGTGCTGTTCCATCTGGACAGTAAACTTTCTCATTTTTCCCGACTTTGCGGTATCTCTCGCTGCACATATGCAGCATTTCGCATCCGTCGCAGTCTCGACTCAACACTGGATTTCGCCTCCTGTTGGGGCTTCATGCGTTAGCAGAAAATGCTTATAAGGCTATGTAATATGGACCGCTATACCCAGCGCGAGCGGTTGTTGTTATTGGGAGCAGGGATGGGCTGTTTTGGATTAGCGAGGCTCACTTCTTGGCCGGGCTTGTTATTTGCCCAGTGAATTTAACGCGTGCCGAACGCGAGAACGGACATACCCCATGAATATGAAGGGCAAAGCGCAAGCGCACACCAGATACATGAGTGTTGCTAGTCCAACATGCCGTCATCCAGTTTCCTTTTGGGTTTTGCTCTGAAAACAAAAAGAGCTCGGCAGCAATATAAACGGTTTTGAGAAATATTCATAAAAGTTAAGAAAAAACAGTCTAACGTTCACTTTTACGTCTAATTAGCTGTTAAATATGCAGTGAAACACAATAAGTCCCAACAGATGCAACTCAAATGCGAATAGAAGCCGTCAACGTTCTTCAAGGCGCAAAGCAGATCTCCACATCACGCCCCGTATAACCTCAGCCGCTCTATAAGGATCACGCACCAACGACAACCGAGTTTGGCGTCCACCCTGCGAATTCACAGTCAAATCGCCGTAGCCGAAGATTCTGCCACCCAACCCCTGATAGAGCATCAAATCACCAAAGCCAGAAGGTGTAACAACAAAAGAGTGCAGCCGAATTATACCACGCTTAACTTCTAAACCGTCACGTCGCAGAATATAGATGTTTGATAACTGAAAAACCCAGAGATCAACCAAAGCTGCAATCCAGATTAAAGTGAAAAGCAGAAGAGTCCACAGATACAAGGGCACGTTAAAAAGCATGATTAATGCTACGCCGAATGCCATTTCCAAAAACAATGCAAGAATAGCTAATACCACAACTGTGAAGGTGCGAAATACGGCTGCGGGAACCACCCAGGGTTTACTGCACCATAGGGCGCCACGAGAAAAAGCGTCGCTGCCATTAGACAACGCAAAACACGACCACCAAAAATAGTGGGGATTCGGCGATTTAAGTTTTCAAGCCGAAAGTATTGTTTTGCGCAGCAATACACGTTCAACAGAGCGTAGAAGTTGATAGCCAAAGAGTATTGCTGCAAAATAAGTTGGCCAAAGTATGATGGGCCAGTTGCCGGGTGTGTAGTTCCAGAGTCCAGTGGAGACAGCGAAATACTCCATAAGCGCCAGCGAAATCATGCCGCCGAAGCCAAGAAACAGCTGCTCTTTTATTTCGTGTTTTGAGAGGGCTCTGCGTCTTGCGAGAGTTAAGAGTGCCCATGCGCCAAGAAAAGCGAACAGTAGCACATACCATGCAGAATTATAGTCTAAAAATACATTCATCTTTTGCTAACCTATCTAATGTTTTATTGTTTTCCTTTTTTTGCCGCCGCGAGATCTACGGGCGGGTTTATGGTTTGACCAGCATTTCTTGCAGAACACGGGCTTGTCAGCTTTAGGCTGAAAAGGCACCTCGCATTCTCCGCCGCATTCGCTGCACACCGCTTTGAAGGTTGGTGGAGCATGGAAGGGCTTGAAGAGCTGGTACTTCTTTAGCTTGGGCCACCCGGTTTTAGCATAGCGTAACATTTCGGGGTTGTCTTTGAGCCATCGCATCATGTGGAAGAAGTTTTTGCCTCGCTTCTCATCCCGCTCCGCCAAAGGCTCATATCCTAAGTTGCGTAATTCGTCAAGATAGGCGATTTCTACTAGCCGCTGAGCTTCGCCGTCAACATGAATGCGTTTTACTCGGTTCTCGCCGTAGACTTTCTGGAGTTCCTCGGCTGCAACATCGAAAATGCAGCCTTGACAGATGTGGATGGCTTCGTCATCTTTGAGGTTGAATCGGGAAACTAAATGTGAGACGACCCGCGAGGATTCTTGAAGGTACTCTTTCTCTCGAAAGAGGTCTTGGTAGAACCTGACATCAATGAGTTCATACTTGAATTCGCCTGTTTCCTCGTGGTATGCGCCGACTACGACTCCGAAAAGCAAGTCGCCGCTGCCAGCGTCGTCAACAATAAGAGTCAACTGAAATGCTTCACGCTCTCTTCTTGTCCACTCAATACTTCATAAGTTGTATAAAAACCCCGCTTACATAAATTACGCAAAAACAGGAGAAACAAGCCTGAATTAAGCCGCTAATGAAAGAATACACCTGACAATAGCCTCTGCCCGCCGAGAGAACAAACAACTCATGACTTGAGGCTCAAAAAGCAAAATTGTTGAGTTACTTCCACCAGTTGTCGGCGATGTTCAAAAACCGTCATCAAAACGCCCAAACCTGCAGTGGACAGATTTAGTTGATGATGCAAGAAATCATCCTAGATCAAAAGAAGACAGCTAAAGATATGGTGATTACAAATTTCTAGTAGCTACTTTAGGTTCTGCTGCCTCAGCAAGGCTTTAACTCGTTCTTCATCCCGCATGCAATCCTCAAGCAGAACGTTAACCACCGTGTAGAGCCGCAAGTCGTTCACCACTGCCAGCTTCCGCAGTTCCTTATGCAAGTCTGCTCGCACTTCGACAACAACACGTTTACTCATCTGCTAAAACCTACTTTGCTGTTTTGTGACGACTCAAATGGTCAGTTCGACTACGAAGAGCATAAACGTAATCGGCCAACAGAGGCTTCTCCTTGCCAAGCTCCAAAGTGGTCTCTAAGGTTTGGGTTTTACCGTCAACGTGGTACTCGACGCTTTGGACCCTGAAGTCGCTGTCTACTCCCTCGTTTGGGAGGGTAACGTGGATTTTGTCGCCTGCCAAAATCGGTGTAGCCTCATAATCCAGCACTGAACTTTTAAGGGTCAGGGTTTCTACGGGGTCTTTGAGGTTGGCGAGAAGCGCTTTAGCATGCGATTCGCATTCCAAGTCGCTACCTAACTCCTCGTTAACCTCAACTAGTTCTCTTAATCCAAAACTACTTTGGCTTGACGAGTCTTCTTGGATGCTACTGAAGCGGCGTCCTCCAAAGTATAAGCCGTCAATCAAGAAACTTCCCGAACCAACCCCAGTAAACCACATTGTAACGTGGACCCGCTTGATTTGGTTCCAGTTAAACGATGAGGGGATTTGCCATTGGTCAGCGTTTTTTGTGCCGACAGCAATTTGAGTTTGGAACCATTTGTCGTCTCCGACTGTGAACTCATGTGAGGCGAGGTTGTCATTTATGTCGTGGATAACTGCGGTTGCGTTGCCGTTAAAGTTGGAGTCTCGCCTTACCCAGAAGTTCAATGTAGGGTATTGGTCGGCGTCTACTTCTTTGCCGCTGTCGAAGGTGATTTGGCATGCTGCATAGTAGAGGTTCTGGGCGGTTGTTTTGATGCTATAGGAACCTTTGACTTTTGAGGCAGAGTCAAGGCTAAGGCTACCTGAAAGAGCAGACCATGAACCCACATCGGGAGTCAGGCTCTCGG
>JBNIDR010000052.1:0-4118 GCA_050108155.1 Bathyarchaeia archaeon
GTTCCCGCTTAATCATCACTTGCTCGCGCGGATTTAGAAGCTCTTGAAGTTGCCCCCACTTACCTAGGAAAATCCTACCTTTCTCGGTCGTCACGTAACGGTTCAAATCAGGCAGATGCTCGACAAAGCTCAGGTCAAGAAGTTGCATTAGACAGTCTTGGAGCGTACCGTGCGACAAGTTCGCTTTGTGCATTATGCGGCTTTTTGTCTGGGGGGATTTACAGGTCTGAAGGATTTCGGTTAAAACTTGTAGTCGGTTCCTTTTTATCGCTAATGCTTGCATATCAATCGTCTCTTTTCAGTTTTTAGATTTGCTTGTGTTCGAACGAAACTCAGTAGGTCATCCACATTCTGTCGTTTGGGTCCTGCATGTGTGGAGGCGTCCTTTGTTAACTCTCGTTCCATGACAATCGCCATGAAAGGGTTATGTTAGAGATGCTTATGTGCAGTTCCCTGATAATATATTGAGAACTTAGTACACTATATAGAATCTGTATTTTTTACCTAAAAACACGGTTTTTTCATTGGGTAGACGTAAATCAGCGTTAATTTCCTAATGAAAACGTGTTTTGAGTGGAACAGAAGCTGTAATGTAAAAATATGTTAGATAGTGAGAAATTAGCTGCGTAGAAAGCAGAAGTCTATGGCAGTTACCGAATAATTGACATTGCCCAAGGCATTTTCGCAGGGGAGACAACTGTTCTCAGTTCTTGTTGTTTGAGCTGGATGTTTGCAGCACCGTTTTTGTTTGCAGTCACAAGTTTGGGACAACATTTAGTTCACCTAAGGATAGTCAACTCGGGCCGAACTTAGGTGTATGCGCCATAGTCTATAGAGTTAGACGTAGAACTCAATATAGGGTTCTGGCAGAAGTTTTTGATTATTTGGGAGCTTTTTTGGAATAATGCTTATAAGCACAAAAATACATAAGTTACGAGTGCTCGTAAAAGTTACGAGCAATCGCAACCACCAACGGTGCAACAAATGGAAACCTCACTCTCACCCGAAGCCGAAGACTACATCGAAACAATCTACAAACTTCAAAAAAGAAACGGAGTAGCAAAAACCAAAGAGTTAGCCCAAACAATGCATGTCGTGCCAGGCTCCATAACAAACACCATCGAACACTTGGAAAGCCACGGATTAGTAATGCATGAACCTTACCGAGGCGTCAAGTTAACTCGTGAAGGCGAAAAAATTGCCTTGGACGTAATACGGAGACATAGACTGGCTGAATGCTTGCTCACCGACGTCTTGAAAGCGGAATGGACCAACGTCCACGAAGAAGCCTGTAAACTTGAACATGCCCTAACCAAAAACGTAGCTAACCTGGTGGACAAGAAACTAGGCTACCCTAAATGTTGCCCTCACGGAAACCCCATCCCAACAGAAAACGGCGAGGTCAAAGAGCACCCATGCGTCGCTTTAACAGAAGCAAATGTGGGCGAGAGTTACTATGTTTGCAGCATAATTGATGAAGAACACAAGAATCTTCAGCAGTTAGCTAAGGCGAAAATCAAGCCAAAAACACAAGTGCAAGTCATGGAACGAAATATGGAACAGATTGTCCTAAGCGTGGAAGGAGAAAAAAAGATCCTAAACCGAAGACTTGCAGCCAATGTCTTACTGATTAAAAATAAGGAGGACTACCGATGTGGTTAAGACGAAAAAGTAACACGCCTTTGGGAAACGATAACGGATATGTCCCTTTAACTTGTTTACCTGAAGGTACAAAAGCAGTCGTCACTCACACTTCAGGAGGTTTAGGAGTGGTACGCAGACTCTCCGAAATGGGACTGACCCCCGGATGCGAAATCACTCTGAAACGCAAATGCAGCTTCCGCGGACCAATAGAAATCGAAGTCAGAGGCGTAGCTTTAGCCTTAGGCTATGGCTTGTCCGCACAGATTCTCGTGCAGCCTTTAGAAGGCAAACCCAATTGACTCCAAGCTACGCAAAAAAGACGCCTTCGCGTCACCCCAACAGAGACGTCAATATACAAGCTAATCCAAAAAAAACAGCCAAAGAACTTCGAATAGCCCTAGCGGGAAACGCGAACGTCGGCAAAAGCGCGATATTTAACCAACTCACAGGTTTGAACCAAGTCACTGGAAACTGGCCGGGCAAAACCGTGGAACGCGCTGAAGGCACCCTTTTTTTTGAAGGTTACAGCATTCGCGTAATTGATTTACCGGGCACATACTCACTGTCAGCGTACTCTATGGAAGAAATAGTTTCACGAGATTATTTAGCGGTGGAAAAACCCGACATCATCGTAAACGTTGTTGATGCATCGGCGTTAGAGCGGAACTTGTATCTAACACTTCAACTCATTGAACTCCATCTGCCCATGGTGATGGCGCTCAATCAAGTGGATTTTGCAGCCAAAAAAGGATTAAATATTGATACAAAAAAATTGTCCGAAACATTGGGCATTGAAGCCGTGCCAACCGTTGCCGTTACTGGTTCGGGCATCAGCGAACTGCTGGACACCGTGGTAAAGCAAGCCACCAAAGAAAAGAAAACAGTACCATACGAAGTCAGCTACGGAAAAGAAATTGAGGAACACATCAAAGCCGTCGAAAACCTTGTTGTTTCTAAACTTCCTCAACTAAGTTCCATTTACCCATCCCGATGGCTCGCCATTAAGTTGCTTGAGAAAGACGCCGACATAATCGCGAAAGTAGCTGCGCTCCCTGAAGGGCAAGAACAGCTGAAGTTGGTTGATGAAATAACCGCCGAATTGGAGACGGTACATGGAAAAACTCCACCCGTAATTATGGCTGCTGAAAGATACGCGTTGTCAAGCAAAATTGCTAAGGATATCGTTACCATTGTGACTTCGCCCCGCATCAGCTTAGAGCAAAAGCTCGCCACTATAACAACCCACAAAGTTTTTGGATACTTAATTTTGGTGGGTGTTGTTGTGGCGATCTTCGCAGTCATCTTTGAGGGGGGAAACCTGCTTTCAGGCGTACTTGACACTGGGCTTAGCTGGTTATCCGAAAACACCTCCAACCTGCTGAGCACAGTTTTGCCACCGCAAGCGGTAGACTTAATTGTTAACGGTGTCATAGGCGGCATCGCTGCAGGCATAACCATCGCGTTGCCCTACATCGTTCCGTTCTACATCATTTTGGCTCTGCTGGAAGATAGCGGTTACTTGCCTCGTGCAGCCTTCTTAATGGATAATGTCATGCACAAAATTGGCTTGCACGGCAAAGCCTTCATACCTTTAATACTGGGTTATGGATGTACGGTTCCCGCATGCATCGGATGCCGAATTATGGAAACCAAACGTGAACGGTTCCTCACGGCATTTGTAGTCATGCTGATTCCCTGCGCTGCACGCACAGTTGTCATTTTGGGGTTAGTTGGCAGATATGTTGGGTTACCTGCAGTTATTGGAATATACCTGTTTGATTTGATTCTGGTGTTTGGGATGGGTCGAATCGCCTTCAAAGTCCTACCAGGAGAACCCGTCGGGTTAATTATGGAAATGCCCAACTACAAGAAACCCTCCGCTAAAACGGTAATTCTCAAAACTTGGAGCCGAACCAAAGACTTCGTCTATGTAGCCTTCCCGATAATCATAGTTGGAAGCCTTATCGTGGAAGCCTTTGCATTATCGGGGTTGATGTCATACTTTGTGGCAGGCGCAGACCCCATTATGACCGTCTGGCTGGGACTTCCTGCAGTCGTAGCAATTCCACTACTGTTTGGCATACTGCGCAAAGAACTCACACTGGTTCTGCTATCAACAACATTAGCTTCAGTAGGACTCGCAATCACATCACTTAGTGCTGTTCAAATGATTGTCTTTGCCCTGGTAGTCATGATATACATACCCTGCTTAGCGACAATTGCAGCCTGCAAAAGAGAGTTCGGATGGCAAAAAGCGTTAGGTATTGCAGCCATCGACATTGCACTAGCGCTGCTGGTAGGCGGATTAGCATTCAGAGTTCTAAGTTTATTCATGTAACCCACATTTTTCTCACACCCAAAGACCTTTTGCCAGAATAGACGCTGCCAGTGTATTTGTGACCAACACGCATACGACAAAGTTTATAGGTTGTTCAAACGGAACCACTCCCCAATTGTGATGATTCTCATGAAAA
>JBNIDR010000053.1:0-4575 GCA_050108155.1 Bathyarchaeia archaeon
GCAAACGAACTTTCCCCTTTCTTTTTTCCAACTTTATTTGGCGGAAGTTTTTAGCAGCAGGTAGAATGAAAAAATATCAGACTGCGTGAAAAATCAGGGCTAATTTGTTTGCTTAAAAGAAGTAGTTGAACAGAATTTTTTTCTTGTGGTCAACTACTTCTCCGATGTTAACTTCTATTTCAGCCGTGCATTCGGTAAACTTGATAGCTAGAAACGACCAATGAAGCTACCGAAATAACAAGCCATAAAACAGGCGATAACTAATGAGCGAACACATAGAAGGCCTAAACAGAGACCAAACAGAAGGCTTGCTTTTCAGGCTCTTTTTTTTACTGATTAGTGTGCGTTGAATAGGTAAGGTGGGATGTTTTTTAGGTGGGTGTGTGAGGGGGCGGTTGAGGAAATGAGTTCATGGAATGGGGCATGTGCCTTGGGGGGTGGAGGTTAGGAGATTTATTGTGGAGTATTTGTTTGGTGCTGTGAAGAGGGTTTTCAATGAGGGTTATCTTTTACTTAATGGATTGGGAAAGGTGGCGGGGAGGTTGGTTTTACTTGCTTGCGTTTAATATCAGGCGGGCTTTGAGCCTTCTTGGATCACAGAGGTTAAGGGCAGCTTTGCCTTAATTGGAAAAGCATAGAAAAATACCAGAGAAGACATCAGGCTTCTTGGGATTCCCTCACAAAAGGTTTCAATCACTTGCTTGCTACTTTTTCACACAGTCTGTAATTTTTCTCTTAGTAAAAAACAAGATACTAAAGCCGACGACTAGAACCGCTGGAACAATAAGTATTAGTAATATGCTGTTTTTTGAATCTGATATTTGATTTTCCGGTTCAGTCGCCGGTTGTTGGTTTGCTGTTGTGGAGGGTATCTGGGAAGATGTTTCTGTTTTCGGAGTAATGGAGGAAGTAGTTTTTGTTGCTGCGGGGACTGTGATAGTAAAGGCTGCGGACTTTTGCTCGTTAATGTGAATTGTATAATCCATGGTCTGACCGTCAACCGTCTTCAAGCTAACGGCATAATCGCCGGCAAAGCCTCGGAGCTTGAATTCTCCGCTCTGGTCTGTTTTCCCGCTGGCTGATGTCGTCCAGGAACTGATCAGTTCCTGGAGAGTGTAATACGCTTGTTTGGGCGTTAAGTCGGAGTTTAGTAAACCACCGTTGATAGCACCGGCAGCATAGGAATCATCGTCAGCAAAACCGGTTGACCACCCTGCGCCGTACATCAGAGGCTTTCCGAATGCCAGAGTATAGAAGCTTTTCACATATTCTGCCTGGGTCTGCTCGTTCCATGTACCATGCCACCAGTTGCCCCCTTCGACCTGTGTCGATGGTGCCTGGTTTTCCCTGTAAAAAATGGGTTTCCCATAGCTGGAATATTGATCGATCATATTTGAAATAGAAACCAGATCTAGAGCGACATTATAGTTCATTGGTTGTGTATAGGCATTTACTCCTGAGTTTTCTAGATGAAGACCAATCAAATCAATCGGTACCCCGTAATCCATAGCGAGGCGGATAAATTCCTGGTATGGAAGTCCGTCTGAAACACTCTCCCATGGTAGTCCCGGGGCCGGTTCGTCCAAATTAATATCTTCCGGTTTATAGTATGATTGTAATTGGTAAGACAAACTGGGATTCCAGCTCAATATAGTGGCCTCGGGATTAGCTTTCTTTATCGCTGAGGCCGTAACATTATATATTTCAAATTTTTGATTCCATGTCCAGTTGAACTGGTTAAACATGCAGGGCTCTGATATGGACTCCCAGATATTGATCTTGCCCGTGTATCTTTCTGCCACAGCATACGTGTAGCTGAATACATTTTCTTTGATCTGGTCGAAACTCATATTGTCTAAGTAAGTTGGACAGGCTGAAGGAGAGCCCCAATTGGCACGATAAAAGAACCACCCCAGATCGCCGATCAGTTTAAAACCTTGTTTCAATTGTAGATCGACCTGGTTATCAGGCCCGGACCAATCAAACTTGCCTGGTTCTGGTTGTACTTCTCCATAGGAAAAATAGACGTACTTGGTGTTAATTCCGGCTTGCTTCAGTAATTCTGTGTACTGTTGATTGCTATCATGAGAGCTTGAGGCAACTGCGAAATCGAAGTCATGGCTTGACTGTTTAAAGGAGAGGTCACAGCCATCAAGGGGTTTACCCGCCGCATCGACCGCCTTGATTGTGACTTCCCCTTTTCTATATCTTTCAATATCAGCGTTAGCTTTATCCAGAAAAAGTTGTTCATGAGCTGAAATGGTCGCCTTTAGCACTAAGTTAAGCTCGGTAACCGCGTTTTTCATATCGGGTGTCGCTTGCGTCAGATGTTTTTCTGCGGCTGCCAGATGGTCTTGACCTGAAAGCAAGCTGTCCGCCACGGAATCTGAGAATTGATACATTTCGCTCTTTAGTTCCTCATAGTCCCGCTGAAAATTAATAAGATTTGATTTGGCTGCCTCGTAGTTAAAATTCAGGACTAACTGCCCGCCTTGTTTGCCCACGGAATAGCCCTGCCCTCCATTATCTGCGGTCAATATACTTTTGCCTAGACCGGGAATTTCCCATAAAATCTTGATTTCGTAGGATGCCTCAGGCAGAACCACAAAGGCAGGGGTTGAAGTATCCCTGTTCACCTGTTGAGAGGGGTTTTCCTGAATGCCGTCTATATTGAGTACGGCATAGTTCGGTATCTCATTTAAATCGGTTGCATATAAACTGTTATTGGCTATCCGGGGAAGTTCATTATTACGCAGCATGATGCCGTTATTGTCATAGGCCTGAATTACCAGGTTCGCCCCCGCTTTCAATCTGAAATTTATTTGAGCGTCTTCCGTTTTTAGTAAGGATCTTGTCTCACCATAAATTGGAATGTATCTGCAGGGCGAAGGATCGCCTCCCTGTTTCCCGTCAACAAAAAAAGTATATAAGGGATCGGCAGGCACATTTAACTCATAATTGCCTCCAATATCGGTCAGAGTATTAGCTATAAAACTGCTATCACTGCTGATGAAGACGGTTACAGTGCTATTGGGTATGGGGATGCCCTTCTCATCGGTCACGGTGCCAAAGAGCGTAATCAAACTATTATCTGCATATGCGACGCTGGTCGCCGATCCCGAAACCAGGATTGCTAAAAAGAATGTCAGTATAAGAGAGGGTATTGTCAGTCTATTTATAATCCCCCGTTTACCTTGCACGATTATTTTAGGAAAGAGCCCTGTTTTTATCAGATTAGAAATTTCGCGTTTCAAGCTCCCAACCTGGAGATTTTTTATCCGCTTGAGTTGCTTCTTCGGCATCATAAATTCCGGTCGTGAAAATCCTGAAGAGATAATTCAGCTCATGACTATTTAAGCTTTCTTGAAGATTCGTTTCCGAATAAATAGCAGCACGGTAAACCCAATAAGCAGTATACTTCCGGGAATAACCAGGAATAAAGTTTTTATTCCTTAGACCTTAGTGTCAATTAGCGTTTTAAGGTTGAATCGGAGGTTTTATTAGCGTATAAGCCCAATATTTGCCTTTTAAGCTGATTTCGTGCTAAATTACAGCGCGTTTAGCCTACGCAAATACTTCAAGACACAGATGATAGCACTCGGCGTTCAAGGAGATTACGTTGACTACATGATGGGTCATACCATAGACACTTACCATGATATCCAGAGCCTGGGCATAGACAAGCTACGCACTGTTTACTCAGTATCCGGTCTATGCATCAGACAAAAGACGCAAATCAGCAAACTCCAAACGGCTAAGGAAATGATACGGACGCTAGGAATGAATCCAGAGCAGCTAATGACAAAAGAGGCACTAGCTGAAGGTGCAACAACCTACAGGAATGAAGAAGACCTCGAAAACCACCAGCTCGCAGTGCTTACCAGCCACCTAAGGCAGTTAATTCATCAAGCGGCAACAGGATAAATTCGTGTCAGGGCTATCGAATCCCAGCGGGTCCGCCACTTACGGTTATGAGAAGGGTTTGCTGGACCCAAATGGGCAAAACATAGGAGAGAAAGAATGAAAACTCAACAGCAGGTTGACAATCATTCCAGGTCATTCAGCCCCTTCTCGATGCGGTCAAAGAAAAAAGGGTTGTTGTTA
The DNA here is from genome assembly GCA_050108155.1 of Bathyarchaeia archaeon. Classification (GTDB taxonomy): domain Archaea; phylum Thermoproteota; class Bathyarchaeia; order Bathyarchaeales; family Bathycorpusculaceae; genus Bathycorpusculum. The sequence goes on from JBNIDR010000053.1 coordinate 4,105, forward strand.
TTTTCGTCTCCGAAGCGCTAAGGCTGCGGCAACTATGATTACGACTGCGGCGCCTATCGCGATGTAAGTTGTCGTTGGCATACCACTGGTTGGCTGCGGAGCAATGCTTGGCGAGGGAGATTCAGGAGCCAACGAAGATGCAGTTTTTGTTGGCGCTAAAGTGGGTGCGGGTGCTGACGCAGAAGGCAGGGGGGTGACCACGGGTGATACGGCTGCAGAACCAACTGCGAAGTGAGTGGTTGCATATGAACTACCGTAGGATTTGCTGCCTTCAAAGGTCGCCGTGACTTGGTAGGTGCCTTCAACAGGAGGAGCCCAAGCAATTCCAAAGCTTCCGCCAATGTCGCTAAATGCGTTACCGATTTCTTGGGTGTTACCGTTAGGGTCAACTGCCGTTAGATGTACCGTGACGCCCTTGGCGTCTTTTGGAAATATCTGCTGCTCGTAGAGGTACTCCATCCAATCCTGCAT
>JBNIDR010000054.1:0-3064 GCA_050108155.1 Bathyarchaeia archaeon
ATACGCCTCCGCCACCGTGGAACACACCGACAGCGAAGGCTGGGTATCCGCCGTCGAAGCCGACACAACGGTGCTCATCAACGGAAAACGCGACGACCAACTCTTAGGCGAAGGCATTATGCGCGACCTCGCCCGCCGCGTCCAAGCCCTACGCAAAGAACTGGGATACATGCCCACCGACGTTTTAGAAGCCGCCCACATCGCCGAGCTTGACCCAGAAAGCAAAACCCTGCTCACCCCATACCTTGAAGAAATGGCATCGCTGGTACGCACCAACAAAATCTACCTACACGACAGCCAAAACGAAGTGGAAGCAGAGTGGAGCCAGTCAGAGTTGGATGGCAAAAAAATCTGGATAACCATCCACTAAGCAAAGCTTAATACCAAAACCCTTTATTTTCTGTCTGCACAGCACTAAAGAAAGACGCACAAAAGTGGGCCGGTAGATCAGTCTGGCATGATCGCCGCGTTCGCAACGCGGAAGCCGCGGGTTCAAATCCCGCTCGGTCCACCATCTTTGTTGCAGCTGATTATGACTGTTAGGAGTAATTTTTTTTCTGAAAGTCTTAATTACCCGTTTTAGATTCTTTTATATGAGGCAAATATGTTGTATGCCTCTGCATCTAATTCTGATTTAATTCTGCCCAAAAGAAAGCAAAACCTTTCAAAGAGAAACCGCGAGTTGTCAGACAAAAACACCAAGCTGCTTGCGTTAGCGGAGCAGGTGGCGCATTTTGGCAGTTGGGAATGGGACGTTACGCATCCCAGAGCGGTCTGGTCTCCGGAGTTGTTTCGGATTTTTGGAATCAAACCGAAAGGTGAGGGGTTAACTTTAGAAGAATACCGAAGCTTCATTCACCCCGATGACTTAGCGGAGATAACCAAAAGAATGGACCTCAGCATGACTAATGTTAAGGTGAATCAAAAATCCGAAGTTGATTACCGCATAATTCGTGGTGACGGTTCGATTCGGGTAATCCATTCTCAGCGTTTGATAAAGGAAGCTACCGAGGAGGGCAAACTCAAAGTAATCGTGGGTGTGGATCAGGATGTGACCGAGCAGAAACGGGCTGAAGAGGCGTTACGTCACAGTGAAGAACGTTTTCGAGCCGTTGCTGAAGCAGCCAACGTGTTAGTCTACGAATCTGACTTAGCCAATGGTGAAGTTTACGTTGTTAGAGGCGAAAAGGAACTGATGGGGTTTGAACCCCAAGAAGGAGGCGAACGCACGGTTAATTGGGTTCTAAGCCGCATTCACCCAGACGACGCCCCGAATGTATTAGCCGTATGGGATAAAGCAGCAAACGACCCAAATGTTAACCGATACTCGTTAGAGTACCGTATTCGACATAAAAGTGGACGGTACCTCATAGTAAAAGACACTGCCAAAGCCGTAAAAAACAGAAGCGGAAAAACAGTCTTTTTTATCGGCGGTATTCGAGATATAACCCGGCGAAAGCATGATCAAGACAAAATTCGGCAATACAGCAGGCACCTTGAGGAATTAGTGGATCAACGTACGCGGCAGCTTCAAGAAAAAGAACGGTTAGCCGCGATTGGCGAAATTGCAGGTATGGTTGGACATGACATCCGAAATCCACTGCAATCGCTGGCAAGTGAAGTTTACCTTATAAAAACAGAAGTAGATAGCATGCCCCAAAATGAAGCAACACAGAACATTAACGAAAGCGTAGACAGCATAGAACAGGGCATTGGGTACATTAACAAAATAATCGCAGACTTACAAGATTATTCTAGACCATTAAACCCCGAATTTCAGAAGGTAGATTTGGCAAATTTAGTAAAATATGTAATTAAAACAATCACATTTCCTAACAACGTGAAACTGCTTCTTAACCTCAAACCTCTCCCAGAGATAAGCGTAGAACAAACCTTTACCCGACGAGCCTTAACTAACCTAATTAACAACGCCATCCAAGCTATGCCAAATGGCGGTCAACTCAAAATAGCAGCATACCAAGAAAAAGACACCATCAACATTGACGTAGCAGACACCGGCGTCGGCATACCTGATGAAGTGAAAAATAAACTTTTCACGCCCATGTTTACCACTAAAGCTAAGGGTCAAGGGTTGGGGTTGGCGGTGGTTAAGCGTTTGGTTGAGGCTCAAGGCGGCAGCATCAGCTTTGAGAGTAAAGTAGGGGCGGGTACAAAGTTCCAAATTAAACTACCAATCTGCCGAACTTAGCTTGCCAAATTTTTAATCCAGCTGGACTATCTTGTTTTTGTGATTGATATGGCGTCAAATCCGCGCTCAGTCCACACACCACAACTTCAATATGCCATTTTGTGTTTCCTAAAACTTGCTGGAAACGCAGTGAAAAGCAAAGCGAGCTGTCACTGCCAGAAGCGCAAACGGTGACCTGATGGACCTCCCAATCCACTTCCAAACCTTCCTCTCCAACATCGAACCCACAATCGACCAGAAAAACGAAATATCCACTGCGTACACAGCACTACGGCTGAGGCTGCAAGAGGGCGACTATGCAGCTTACTTTCAAGGTTCGTTTCTGTCTGGCTCTTACGGAAGATGCACCGCCATCCGCCAAACCAAAACCGCCGACATCATTATTGCTGCAAATTACAGCAAAAGCTTCTGGGAACCACACCTTGCCCTCTCTCAACTAAAACGGCACCTCTCAAACCACTACCAAACGGCAACGGTCCAAAATGGCTCAATCCGCATTCCGCTGAGCCTTGTAGAGTTGAACATAACACCTGCCATCACCGAAGAACACAAGTTCCTAAAAATCTCCAACCGAGACGGACACAACTGGGTGCACTCTAACGCGCATCGTCACATTCAGCTAAGCAACGCCATGGACGCGTCCAAAAAAGGGTTATACAAGCCGCTTGTTAAGGCTCTTAAGTGCTGGCGAGACCACACGATGGCTGACGCGTGGAAGCCGAACTCGTTTTTGCTTGAGTGTTTGGTTTATGAGTTTGCAGCGAACTCAGCTTTGGTGTCGGTTCCTAAGGCGGTGGAGGGGTTTTTGTGGTACACCCACAACAAGTACCAACGCTTCAGGCAGTCCCGCGAGTC
>JBNIDR010000055.1:0-922 GCA_050108155.1 Bathyarchaeia archaeon
AGTTAAACCGCGTTCCGTTCCTAGCTGTAGTGTGGTCTTAGGCCACGTGAACCTAGGAAAGCTGGCAACCTATTTTCCATTAATTTTCTAGGAAAATCACTCTCAGATTTAGCATATACTTATAAATGACCAAAGATAGTTTTTGAAAGACGTGGTAACTACATGAGCTTAATTCCCGGAAGCGACTCAGTAACTCAAATCATCAGCTTAGTAATGTACGCATTCTTTATAGTCTTCATCTTTTACGGTCAACGACTTCAAATGTACATCATGGTCCGAGAAGTCGAAAATAGCCTGCATAAGTTGCGGGTTATTAAAGAAGAGGGCCGAAAAGTTGCCATTGAATCTCTAAAAGAAATTGGCAAACCAACCACCGACCCCTCCGCACGCGTCGATCGGTACCTTGATTACTTCACAATCGGTCCTCAATCAATGGATCCCGCAGGTATAGTGAACAAGCTCGACCACATCCTAGACGTAAGAGACGAACGTCTAAAAGAAGAAGTCAAATTCATGGCGCCACAAGTTGCAAATGACGAAGTGCAAATCAACAACTTAGAAAACACACTTGAGGCCGCAATGGCGCTTAACTACATCTACAAAGTCGTGCGCCACTACTACATCCAGGGCAAAAAGACACTCAGTCTATATGTGATCATGCAGCTACAAATGATCTTGCCAATGGTCATGAAGGAAGCTGAAGCTTATGCCTCAGCCCTCAAAGCCTTTGCATGGGGTCAACCCATCGGTGACAGCGTTGGTCCGCTAATCGCGTCAAAATTGATGCATGGTTACGAAGTCCGCAAGGTGCAGAAGGACTGTGTTGTCGCTTCTGTTCCATTCGAAGGACGCAACGCTTTAGTGCTTAAAGCTGAAGGTCCCGGCGGAAACGTGGGTAAACCCGGCGAAGCCATCGAAAACG
>JBNIDR010000055.1:972-2693 GCA_050108155.1 Bathyarchaeia archaeon
AAACTCGCAATGGTTATCATGATCGATGCGGGGCTAAAGCTTGAAGGCGAAGGGGTTGGCGAAGTATCTGAGGGAATCGGTGCAGCCATCGGTGGGCCAGGCGTCGATGCTTTCAAGATAGAGGAGAAAGTAACCAAATACAAGCTGCCTCTCTACGCAGTCATCATAAAAGAAGACATTGGTGATGCGGTTTCACCTATGCGTAAAGAAATCCATGACGCAGCAGACAAAGCAATTGAACGCGTTCGTGATGTCATCAAGGAACGCACTAAGGAAGGCGACACCGTGTTAATTGTAGGTGTTGGAAACAGCATAGGAGTTGGTCAATAATGAGGCTAAACCGTATGGCACAGAACCAAGCACAGCAGCAATCCTCAGCAATCGGTAAAATCGGCAATTACCTTACCTTAATCGTTATCATTGTCTTGTCGCTAGCCGTGATTGCACTGTTTGTGGCAGTGGAAATCTTATTCACTGACACCTCAGCCAACGGGCAACTAACCGCTCTGGTCTTTGGCGGCATCGGCTTTATAGCGATGGCAATGTGCCTGTTCTTGCTCTATCAATCACGAAAGCAAGCATCAGAAGTAAAAATCGAAATACCCAAAGTAATGACAACCGTTGAATGCCAAAACAAAGGATGCGGCAACAAAACTATTCGCGAATTCCAACGCGGCGATTACGTCTTTAAAGACCTTGATGTTGCATGCGGAAAATGCGGCGGCAAACAGATGATAACAGGCGTCTACAAAGAAGTAAAAGAAAAAGAGAAAACCTACGCCGTCTAAGCGGCTGGGCTCCAACTCTATTTTTTAAATTTTAAATTTAACTTTTTTTTACGTTAAGACTTCGCAACCGTTTTCTTTAATTAATAATGTGTGTTCAGCTTGGGCAACTGGTTTTCTGCTTGCTTCAATGAAAACTGGATACTTCATGACGCATTTTGAGGTTTGGAGCTCTTTGAATGCTTCTTTATGTTGCTCTTCTGGTAATACGCCGATTAACCAACGTTCGGCGAATGGCAGTGTATGGAAGTTTGTTTCGATGTACTTGGCTAGTTTTTTAGCTGGGCTGGTTTTTAGTGATTTTGCTTTGAGGAAGCGAAAAATCGTATGCTGTGGGTAATCGTCCACTCGAGCAATCGCGTCAAGTGATGTTACGAATGGCTCCACTGCGTAGACGCCGCCGGTTTCGACTTTGTGGGGGTTAAAACCTGAGACGCTGGGGATAGAGGTGCCGGCGTGGATAAGGTATCTGCCGACGCTGTGGCCCGTGAGGTTGCTGATGGGTTTGAAGCCGCGGTTTATGATGGCTTTTTCTGCTAATTTGCCGATGTCGCCGAGTTGCATGCCGCCATGGATGTTATCGATGACGGTTTGCAGTGCGTGTTCAGCTGCGGATTTCATTGCTTTTCCTTCGGCGCTAAAAGCTGCGGTGAAGGCGGTGTCGGTGACGTAACCGTCAATTTGCACGCCGAGGTCAACCTTGACTGTTGATCCCGCTGGAATGGTGCATTTGTCGCCGGGCGGGGAGGTGTAGTGGGCTGCGACATCGTTTATGGATACGTTGCAGGGGAATGCTGGTTTGCCTCCTTTCTGGCGGATGGTCTCTTCGACTTTCTCGCAAACCTCTATGATGGGCATGTTCTCTTTGACAAAAGAACGCATTTCCTCGCGGGTCTCGCGCAGGATTTTGCCCGATAAACGGAACTTTTCAAGCTC
>JBNIDR010000056.1:0-2613 GCA_050108155.1 Bathyarchaeia archaeon
TATGACTGAAGAAACAATCCTAACCGCAACCGACCAAACCATGCCCCAAGTAAAGGCGTTAGGTTTAGCGTTGAACTGCAAGGCTGCTGATTTGCATGTCTACTTGGATGACGTCGACATAACCAAGAACGTGGTTTGGGGCGAGTTGAAAGTTACCTTCGAGAAAAAACAGTAGCTTTGTTGGTTTTAGTTTATGCCTCACAGAAGTCTTGTTAGCAGTAGCCCTTTGCTGGCAAATCGGGAAGTCCCCGCAAACGTCAGTCTAAAGCAGACGCAGCAGGAGATTCCGTACAACTGGAAAGACGACGACGTCCTCTGGGGCTACATGAACCAGTTCAAAATCAGCGCTTCTGGTGCAGGCTTCATCTCGCCGCCTTACACGGCGTTTTGGGATCGCATCTGGGGCGCAACCCCCGTTGAGGACTTGCCGAAATACAAAGACCTCTACAATTTCACGCCCTACATTAAAGCCAGTATCGACGTAACAGTCAACCTAACCCTAAGCAACGGCTTCGAGCTTGAAGGCAGCACACCAGAAATTCGGCAATGGCTCTCCGACTGGCTTGATGAGCACGATTTCCTTTTGACCGCAAGAATCACGCTAACTGACGAATTGGTGTTTGGGAATGGCGAGTTTGAGATTTGCCGAGACAAAGATGAGAAAGGCAACGTTTTGACGCCGCCTGAGGATTGGTGGCTTAAAAGCTTAGACCCAGTTCACATCAGAGTGAGAAGAGATCAGTATGGCAACGTCTTCGGCTACATCCAGCTACTGACGTTTCCGCCTGTAGCTTTCCCAGCCCAAGACATCGTCCACTACAAGTACGGAGCGAAAAGCTGGTGGTATGAATACAGCTATGGCACTAGCTTGCTGCGTCCATTGCTATTGATTCAAGCTTACATCGACAGTTTCCAACGGGACATGGCAACCATCATGGCCGTATATACCAAACCAATGTTAGTAATCAAGGCAGGCACGCCCGAACGTCCCTTCACTGACCCGCAGCGAGAAGCCCTTCAAGAAACCTTTGCTAAGCGTGGACCTGCCACAGATGTGGTTGTTAGGGGCGATATCGACGTTAGCAGCATGCAGAGCATGACTCGCCAAATCAACGTTGACTGGTGGATCAAGTACCTGCATGACCAGCGGCAAGCCGTATTGGGCGTCCCCAAAATCTTCTTAGGCGAAAGCGAAGGCACCAACCGAGCCACAGCCGACATAGTCATGCAAGAATACGTTTCCCGCCTGCGGATGCTGCAAGAGAATTTTGGGGATACAACCGAAACTCGCCTCTTCAAAGAGTTGGTTGACGCCAAATTCGGCGAGGGCAAAGAGATTCCACACATAAAGTGGCGCCCCATTTGGGAGCCGAGCCTTGCAGAGAAAGCAAAACTGCTCACTGACTTGGCGGGCAGAAACATTATCGCCCGCAGTGAAGCGAGAGCTCAACTTGGGTTTGCCGAAGCGCTGCCTAAGGACTTGAAAGATATTCCGGTTATTGATTTACCTGGCACCGTTGACGATCCAGCAACCATTACTCAAAGCCAGGATCAGGCACAGAAAAAACCGTATAGCTCCCCGAGCAAGGCTATGATTCAGGCAGGGGGCAAAGCCTACGTCATCGCTGAACTCAACCCATAACATCGTGTGTGCTGTTGCAGCGTTTAGAGCCTTCAAAGCATTCGAGCAGACTCTTGCCGCGAGTCGCTCAGTTTGGCGTTATCACACAAACCCAGCATCGCCTAACCTATGCGAAAACTGCGATGACTTCGACAGCGAAGTCTACGAAGTGGAATACCCCAACGATCTGCTGGAAATGTTTCCTTATGGCGAATTTGTCAGCGATGACATGTTCATGCCAAACATGCATCCCCACTGCAAATGCACTGTGGTAAGAGAAAGCTAAGCGAATACCTTACGATTTTGCAGAGAGAGAGAGAGAGAGAGTAAATAATCACAAAACCATCCGCCAATCTCATTCCTAACCCATGTCTCTCCAAAATGGGCTTAACTCCATCCCAGCAGTCCTCGTCGAATATGCATTGCATCTTAATCTCGTAACCGTTGCCATTCTTAACTAATTGAGACTTGTCATCCAAGGAAACCTGATTCATTGTTACAGATTCCTTTAATAAATCGTAAATTTCGTGCAGGACAGCTACCGCTTCTGATCTGTTCATAAAAGACTGCATTTACATCTCCGCATAAGTTGTACTAATAGATTTCCCTAATTACCGAATTGGAAAGAGCAAATCAGTTGGAAAAATGGAGAACAATCAAAAATCCTTAAGGTGATTTGACCTAATGATTGGCTTTTCTGAAACTCAAGACACCATAAAATTCACTGTGCTTGAAAGCAGCAGGGAGCTTGAACGAAGTAGACTCAAGCTCTTAACGGCGGGTGTGCAGGTGATGTTCTGCCGCTTCCGAGGCTGCCAACGATGGGAAATTCAGGCATTCCTATTCGACAAAGCCGTCTTCAAGAGCCAGCAAGAAGCCAGGGCATTTCTAGATAAGCACTTCAAAACCGAGATTTCCAGCCTCCTTGATTACCAAGCGTTCAACGAGAAGCGCCGCCGATTGCTCAACGCATGGATGAAGACAAGTGAGCT
>JBNIDR010000057.1:0-2543 GCA_050108155.1 Bathyarchaeia archaeon
ACCCTCTTTTTTGTATTAACAGGTCGGAAGTTCAATGATAAACGATTCGACCCTCGTAGAGGAGAATTTATCTACAACCTAATAGTCGATTGCAAGACGTGCTTTTGAGAATAAGTTGAAGCCCCAGCGGGCCCGCCACCCCCCAAAAGAATTTATCCTGCACAACAAACCATCCTCTTTCTTTTTTTACGTCGGCTGGTGTTATGTTTCGAGGGGTAGGTAGAATGTATAAAAAAATATTTTTTTATTTCCATGTCAGCGCTTCAGATTAATTGACGAGATGAATGTTACTCTCTCACAGAAGTGCTGACTGAGATGCAGATAAGGCGCCCTAAAGTGATTTTTCTTGTATACAAATTGTACCTTTATTTTAAATCTCCATTGTCACCCAACATAACTAACGCTTAACATAGATAGGTGCTTATGTATGAAGAAAAAAAGTAAACTAATAATTACCTCCACATTATCGATGATATGCTTGTGTATTTTAGGCGCTTTTATTCCAGCAGTGACGGCTAGAGATGCTTTTGCTCCCTCATGGCTAAAAGAAGGAGCATACGCAACCTACGTCAGCATCGGCGAGGAAGGCGGTCAAGCACAAGTTTTTGATACAACTGACCCCCGGTTTGAAGGTATCAAGTACATGTTTAACGGGTATTGGAAAAAGTCAGGGGATTTCCCAGTTGCTTTCGACTGGTTATATTATCGGAATGCTAGTTTGACTTGGCGGTGCGTTAGTGTTAATGATACGATGGCAAAGCTGCAGGTTACTTTTGACTGCATCGGAGAAAAATTAGAACAATATGCAGGAGTGGTAGAGCCGACGGAGGAGCCGATTCGAACTCCCCTCAATGGCGCGTCTTGGCAACGGTCTGGGGATGCTTATGTTGATCTGTATACTAGGGCTGTGTACAATGCTAACGGGGCGTTTTTGGGGACTACTCATTTATGGCTGCCTGCCAATCCAAGTGAGGGCCAAGAAATAGTTGTTTGGGATGCAGAACCTAAAACAATTGCTCTGCCCATAACAATGAATCCAGGTTGTAAAACAATTCAGGGCACACAAGACACCTTCATGTTCGTTGATAGCGGCTTTATACCTGATGATACTGAACCAAATAGTTGCAAAAGTATACTCCTGTTTTATGATTTGGATACGGGGCTTGCTGTGGCCGGCCTTTTTAGTTGGGACCCTGTCTTTGCAGCTATAGGTATTGGCGACGGCGGCCTTGTTGGTACCGGCAGCTCTGAAACAGCATTTTATGACACAAACATCGATTTTGGGCCTCAACGCACGACGATAAATTGGACGCAAATCCTGCAGTACTCTATACTACCCATAGCGGTTGTTTTACTCGTTGCGGCCTTTGTGATCAGACGTAAGAAAAAGAGAAACTAACTTTCCTTTTCCCTTTTTTATGCAACCTAAAGTTTTTTCTGGGCGCTCTTTGTTCTCCGGGTTATTAGCGATAACACACTAAAAGCTATGATGCTGACTGCGGTTATTGCCAACGATGCCGCAAACAAATCCTTCTCAAAACCGGAGAAAGTCAGAGTTACCTTGATCGCAGTGACACTATCCGTCGGCAGATAAACTAGAACAGCGTAGCCTCCTCTGTTATCGGCATGTTCACTAAAGACGTCTTGTCTGACATCTTCGTATGTCCATGCCGCATCAAGGGTCTTGGTTGCATTCCATTGCTTTGCTGCGGCTTCGTCGAGGATATACACGTTTACAGTATTGTTGGCTCTGATGTCTACTCTGAAATCTCGTGGGAACATAAGAAAATCTGGATACATGACCCATCCGGAGGTAGCTCCTTCTTCTTCATTTCCAAAGCTCAAAACCCCCGGGGCCGAATTTGTCCTCATCAATGTTACGATGAGAAGCGAGACCCCTATAAGGAAAACAACGACGAAAATTCTCAAGCTTTTTTTCACCTACTTAATGCCTCCTTAATCAATCTCCATTTTACGAGTGTAATATACGTACGAGAAAACAAACAGGAAAGCGGAAAGTCCAATTGTCACGAAAAGGCTTAGAAGTGTATCGCCAATTGTCGGAGCCACTGAAACACCCGCTCCTGAAGGTAGAACGCCGTGGACTTGCTGACTGACGAAAGCAAAGCCATTAGTAAATCTGCCAGTGAAGGAAACAAGGCTTATGTGGGCAGCTATGTTTTCAATTCCAAAAAGTAGCAAGGCGGATACTAAGATTGAGAGCATTTCGTTTTTGGTGACTATGGCTAGAGCGGTGGATATGGCGCAGACTAACAGAAGCTGAAGGGCAACAAACAGCAACGAGGCGTAAAATAGCGGTTCAAAGGGACTAAGGGCTAAGAGGTATATTTGTAACGCAAATACACCTGCATATACTGCGAAGAGAACTGTGAATAGGGCGATGAACTTTGCTAAAAACAAGTGGCTTCTCTGCACTGGATATGACAGGATCAGTTTTGTTTCGCCTTTAGAAAGGCTTCCTGCATAGCTGTGGCAAAACAGTGCTGCTGCCACAAAGATAAGGAATAGAAAAACCGTGTGGA
>JBNIDR010000058.1:0-2202 GCA_050108155.1 Bathyarchaeia archaeon
AACTTTGACGCATCCATGCTGTTCATAGAATTCATTGTCTCTGATGCAGGTCAAGAAATCATCGCAAACTACGGCGTAGCAGACTACGGCAAACCACTATTCAACCCCTTCATGCCCTTAGTCAACGGACAAGCCCCTAACGCCACACTGCTGGGCTGGATAGAGAACTATGCGTACATTCCACCCAATGTAACTGAATGCCCCGCTGAATACCGATACAACGCCACTGACCTATACTCAATGCCCTACGACGCGCTTCCAAGCCCTAGTCCAATAGTTCAACCCGCAGCAAACGTTGCCGACGACTTGTACCCACAGCCAATGGTCACCGCCTACGCGCCAGTAGCCACGCAACCAGAGCAGCCTTAAACAGAGCAATCTTGTTTCGAGGCGGAATTTCAAAAGACTCAAAAACCCCCTCCCCCATTTCTTTGTGACTGCGATGCCCGATATTATCCTTCAAGCATTTCAGAGAGCCTTGGAACTAATTTTAAGCGGAAACCCCGAGTTTTACGCAACCGTCTACCGAACAATCTACGTTTCGGGGGCAGGCACACTGCTGGCATGTGTGTGGAGCATCCCTATCGCGGTTATTTTAGGGCTGTACTCGTTTAGGGGAAAATGGGTAATCAAGGGCTTATTTAACGCCTTGATAGGCATACCCACCGTGGCTTTGGGATTGCTGCTTTACTTGCTCCTCTCCAGACAGGGCGCATTTGGCTTCATGCACTTGCTTTTCACAGTCAACGGAGTTATGATTGGTCAGGCCATACTGGTCACCCCAATAATTGTCAGCTTTGTCGCCAACGCATTAAGCACCTCCGACGCCCAAGTTCGAGACTTAGCTCGAACCCTTGGCGCCTCAAACTTGCAAACAAACTTGACAATTATGCGGGAAACAATCTGGTCCATGGTGCTTGCCATTGTAGCCGCCTTTAACCGAGGCTTTGGAGAACTCGGAATCGCCACCATTGTAGGCGGAAGCATACTGGGCCAAACCCGCGTTTTAACCACCGCCATCGCCCTCGAAATAAACTATGGCGCCTTTGACGTAGCCATGGCATACGCGATAATTCTCATGACAATCGTGATTTCATTAACGTTAACGCTTAACTTGATTGAAAAACTGCGGCAACAAGAAAGCATCTGGAACAAAAATCGAGTAGCCATATGGAGACACTGGGGTCAATGAACGCTAACCTCCAACTTGAAAACGTAGAGAAAACATTCAACGACGTAAAAGCCTTAGACAAAGTAAGCCTCAGTATGAATGGCGGCAAAATCATCGTACTTATCGGCGTCAACGGCGCAGGCAAAACCACGTTGCTGCGGATTTTGGCAGGTTTAGAAAAAGCCAACAAAGGTAAATTATATTTTAATGGCACAAAAATCTCCGACGGAGAACTACGACACATCGCGACGTTAGTTTTCCAAAGAACAGCCATGCTAACCCGGTCAGTTTACTCGAATTTGGCGTACGGCCTGAAAATTAGGGGACAAAATGATGAAGCAATTAAAGATAAAATTGCTCAGGCACTACATACAGTTGGTTTGAAGAATTTCGAAAAACGCAAAGCCAAAAAAACCTCAGGCGGAGAGCAACAGCGAATTGCCTTGGCAAGGGCGTTTCTGTTGGAACCCAAAATTTTGCTGCTGGATGAGCCGACCGCGAACTTGGACCCGAACAGCGCCATGATTATCGAACGCGCCATCATAAACAGCAAAAAAGATGACACCATCATCATAATGGCGACTCATAATCTAAGTCAAGCGCGACGGTTAGGAGATGAGGTTATTCATATTCATGGGGGAAAAATTGTGGAGCGAGCAAACCCTGACGACTTCTTTGACCGCCCCCAGAGTGAAACCACACGTAAATTCATAAATGGAGAACTTGAATTCTAACCGATATCGTGGCTAATCAGATTAGATTTATTAATGTTTTCCACGCATACCATAATGGATGCTCAACCACAAACATAAGCCCTTATGCAAAGTCTGGATTGAATGTGACGGAAAACCAGTGATAGGCAAGGGCGGAGCAGAGATTCTACAAGGCATAACCACCGAAAAATCGCTCACCAAAGCCGCCGAAAAAGTCGGCATGTCCTACCGTTACGTTTGGAATTACATCCAGAAAATTGAGAAAGCCGTCGGCGAACCCATCGTCCAAACCCACAAGGGCGGAAAAACAGGCGGGGG
>JBNIDR010000058.1:2334-2477 GCA_050108155.1 Bathyarchaeia archaeon
CAGCCTAAAAGGAAAAGTCCTCTCCGTTGAAAAGGGAGTCATAACCGCTAAAGTCAAGGTTGAAATCGCCGTGCCCTCCACGATAACCTCAGTTATCACCAAAGAATCCGTGGAAGAGCTGGACATAAAAGAAGGCGACGAAG